>JBBIVV010000031.1:7773-17926 GCA_037439545.1 bacterium | reverse complement strand
ACTGGGCGTTATCGATGAAGATAAGCTGGCCTTTCTTAAGCATGTCCTGCAGTACCACAGGTGATGCGGATGCGAATTGCTCTATCGTTGTTGCGATGTCCTGCGCACGGGCCGGCAGTATGGATAAGAACGGCAGAGACAATGCAATCCCGGCGAACAGTAATTTTCGCATAAACCCCTCCTTATTCTTCAAATATTAAATTCTAATATCTAAATCCTAAATAAATTTAAATCTCTAAGACCAAAATAATATTTATTTGGTGCTTTCGTTGTTTGGGAAATTGGACATTGTATAAAAAATTAGGATTTCGGATTTAGAATTTGATGTCATAATATCCGTAATGCGCGGGTACACCAGTGCCCTCCAGGTATTCATCCAAAATAGAAATATTTCTGTTGTCTTTCTATATCAACTGGAAATGCGACAGATCTGCGAGTACCCCGCTCGTTACGTCCTTCCAGACGACCTTTATTCTCATACCCTCTTTGACATTATGCCAGTCTGTCCAGCCTTCGAGTACCCCCATGAGCAAGGAATCGGACCTATCAAGTTTAACGGTGCAGGTGATATAAGGATGTTCGACTATTGCACCTCTTACATCGGCAAGGTTGACGGTAAAGGCGTCAAGTACGCCCTCCTGCCCGGCTTCGACTACCTGATCTATATCTATAAGACACTTTCTGCAATAGGTAGGTCCCGGGACATAAACTGTTCCGCATTTATGACATTTTCTTCCCAATATTTTTTTGTCCTTCAGCCCCTTTACGAACAGGTTAAGGGCATCAGCCTCAATCTTAAATTGATATGCCGTAAGGTCCCATGTGCCTTCGATTATCCTTGTTTCCTGAGTCATAATGCCTCCTTATTTCTTTACAGGTGTTTTGCCGAGCACCGTTACGTTGACAAACTGGAACAATCCTCCCCAGGCATGGGCAACTACATTTTCGATCTTCCTCTGCACTTGATGGCCGCCCTCAGCAATGCCCATGACCTGTAAAGCCGCTTCCGAAACCCTTACCATGGCAGATGCGCCTATGGCGTTCGTACTTGTAACGCCGCCCGATGGATTCAGCGGCAGCTCACCGTCTATTGCAAATGCACCTTTATCGAGCATCTGCGGTGACTTGCCTTCGTCGACCAGGCCGAGTCTTTCAGGCCACATAAGGTCCTGATGCGAAAAGCCGGAATAAACCTCTGCTACCTGGATCTCTTTTTTCGGATCCTTGATCCCCGCCATGCCGTAAACTTTTTTTGCAATGACCTTGCACATGTACTGTTCAGCAGGATCGGTAATCTGTCCATCAATAATATTACCGGTTGAAGCATCGGATGTACCCGAGCCGAGCCCCTTTATCCATGCAACCCTGTCGGTTATACCGAATTTCTTTGCCTTTTCTTCAGATACAAGAATCATGGCAACAGCACCGCATGATGTCGGGCATGTATGTCCGAATCTTAAGGGATATGAGATAATGGAGGTCTTTGCAATATCTGCCTCAGTACAGCCGGGTATCTGCAGATGTGCATAAGGGTTTTTAGCTGCATTCGACCTCATCATTGCTGCAACCCTGTCAATGTGCTCGATACCCGCGTGTGCCTTCGTCAGATAGGACATTGCCTGGAATGCTGCACCGCCTGTTGACCCGCCTCCTCCAAGCCCTGCGATACCGCGGTCCTCACTCATGTCAGGACCGAAATTGAACATAGAGAACGCCTCGGGCAGGAGTATACCCATTAAACCTATCTGTGCATCCCCTTCATCGTGCTTTTCCCAGCCTATTGCCATGACGACATCGTATAAACCTGATGCAACATGGTAATAAGCTGCCTGATAAACGGAAGCACCTGTCGTCCCGCCTGTTGCAATCCTCATAACAGGCTTCATATTACCATTGTAGTGGTCGCCTGCCCAGAGGTGGGGCTGGTTTACGCCTTCAAATGTGTGCATATTGCCGACAACGTATGCATCTATGTTCTCCGGCTTGAGCTTTGTTTTACCGAGTGCGTTGTTGACTGCCGGCTGAATGAGCTCCGGTATATTTATATCAGGTCTCTTACTGACAAACCTGCCATTGTAACCAACACTTATGATTGCGACATTACGTTTCATGTTTACCTCCTTACGACGAAAACAGTATTTAATTGAGCGCCCGGTCCATCCTGTGCGTGAACGACAGCGGTCTTTGCACCTTTAACCTGATTCTTCCCGGTTTCTTTCCTGAGTTGTGCACATGCCTCAGCAAGTCTAATGAGCCCGGTCGCATTTACCGGGTTCGCGCCGAGCGGTCCGCCTGAAGGATTCACAGGCATATCGCCATCGATCATACTGGTGCCGCGTTTTATGACATCCTTTGCACTGCCTGGCTTAAACAGGCCCATTGCCTCAGTCAATACAGGTTCTTCCGTAGCAAAATTCGTATGAATCTCAGCCAGATCAATCTCTTTTTTAGGGTTCTTTATGCCGGCCATTTTATATGCTTTTTTGGCTGCACCGGCAAGGCTGTCCATTTTCAATAAATCTCTGTCTCCGATATAATAAGTATCCATGAAATGACCTACACCATCTATCCATACCGGTTTATCCGTGAACTTCTTGGCCGCTTTTTTTGAGGACAATATTACTGCGCATGCTCCATCGGCATAGGCAGAGACATGCGATTGTCTTATGGGCAGATAAAGGGGCCTTGATTTAAGAACATCCTCGACAGAGGCATTCGGTTCTTTTCTTGCCGCAAAAGGATTGTTATTGGCATTTTGAAGGTTCTTAACCGTCAGCCTGGCAAGCTCGTCTTCCGTGAGCTTATACTTCTTCATATAAGCGTTTGCCTGAAGTGCTGCTGCGGAATAATAATTGATAATGCCCCTCGGCCTTTCATAAACCGGGTCCATGGAGTATGCCTGTATCAGGGGGGGCCTGAACTCGGAACCTGCCATACTGAAACCGATGACAAGTGCCGTTTCATAGAGTCCCGACATTATCCGCATATACGCATAAAGTGCGGCATTGAGTCCGTCAGCCTCTACCTTTGTTTCGTCTTTCATATATGCGCCTATCCTCGGTACGGTGTATACTTCTGAGATGGTCCTGCCGTCTGTAAAATCATTACTTGCCAGTACAAATGTATCGATATCATCCCTTGTTATTCCCATGTCCTTGTATAAGGACTTGACAAGCTCGTAGATCATCCTTTCTCTTGCAACAGGGCTGTCAAAGGTGTGTTTTGTTTGTTTGTAACCGACTACTGCAACCCTTTCACTCATACATGCCTCCTTTTTTTAAAACCGGACAAGCCGTTTGTACCGCCGCTATAACGGCTTGAAATACATAAGGTCATTATACTCGCCCTGTGGTGTATCTTTCCACATGGCTTTTACCTTCATGCCTGTTTTAACATCGCTGACCGAAGCGGCTTTTATGACAGCCGAGAGCAGGCTTGAAGCGCCGTTGAGCTTTATCATACCGATTATGTAAGGCTGCTGGGCATCGATAATTTCACCGTTTATTATATTCACGTGTGCAATGGTAAAGTTTTTCAGTATTCCCTGTTGATCGAGCTCTACCATAGTGCTGATTGGTTTGTGGCATTTGCCGCATACCGAGCGGGGCGGGACATATACCTTTTTGCAGGAAGGACATTGTACGCCTAATATTTTTTTCTTTTTAAGCCCATCGATGTACTGTTCCAGCGCCTTACCTACTCTGTTTTTATAAGTAAAAGTTATCGGGACTGTCGCTCTTACGATCTCACCAGGCATAAAATCCTCCTTTTTTATAAAAACATACAAAATAAAAACAAGGAATGCAAGCTTTTTTGATTTTATAATCAAAAAAAGCTTTAGCTATGAAAACTCTTCCATCTGCCGTTGAGTTAGCTTGCAAACTGGCGAGGTTGTGCTTTTATAGTTAATCATGAAATCGGGAATAATTGCCGTTATAGGCAGGCCTAATGTCGGCAAGTCTACATTACTGAATAAGCTTTTGAAGGAGAAACTTGCCATTGTTTCTCCAAAGCCGCAGACAACATGGCAAAGGCTGCATGGCATTTTAACGACAAAAGATGCGCAGATCGTCTTCATCGATACGCCGGGAATGGAGACGGAAAGGACGTCACCGTTCATATCCTCATTAAAAAGAACGACGCTGTCTGCAATAAACGATGCGGATGCGATCCTTCACATCGTAGAGCCCGAGATAACACAAAAGGAAACGGCGATTATAAAGGAAATAGAAAAAGTTAAAGATAAGCCGAAGGTATTGCTTATAAATAAAATCGACATAAAAAAGGATAAGAGATTATTACTGCCGGTCGTGAACTGGTATGCGGGCATGGCTGTTTACAGCGCTATAATCCCGGCTTCAGCAAAAAACGGCGATGGCTTGGACATCCTGCTTGAGGAATTGAAGAAACATCTGACAACCGAGGGCATGCTTTACAGCGAGGACATGATAACCGACAAGTATGAAAAAGAACTTGTTGCAGAGCTCATAAGGGAGAAGCTTTTTTATTTTACAAAGGATGAGGTGCCCTATTCATCGGCATGCATGGTTGATAAGTTCGATGAATCGGAAAGGGACAGGATAATAAGGATATACGCTACCATTTTTGTAGAGAAACCATCCCAGAAAGGCATACTGATAGGATCTCACGGCTCCATGATGAAGAAGATAGGCACATCGGCAAGGATAGATATAGAAAGACTGCTGGGAACAAAGGTGTACCTCGAGCTTTATGTGAAGGTAAAAGAAGGCTGGAAAAAAGACAAAAACTTCCTCAATGAAATCGGGTTGGACACATGAATCCTCTTCTGGCAATAGTAGGCAGGCCCAATGTGGGCAAATCGAGATTATTCAACAGAATCATATCGAAGAAAAAATCCATTGTCCTCGACCTCTACGGTACGACAAGGGACACCATATATGACACAGTAGAATGGAACAGTACTGTATTCGATGTTGTAGATACCGGAGGGCTGACGGACGAAAAAAACAATATCCATTTCAAGATAAATAAACGGGTGGAAGCTGTCGTCAGCGAGGCTGCCGTTATTCTTATGGTATGTGATTACAAAACGGGAGTCATGCCGTATGACCTTGAAATATCAAAATGGCTGAGAAAGTTAAACAAGCCCGTTTTAGTGGCAGTAAATAAAATAGACAGTCCTGCCGAACTGAACGCGGTTGATGAGTTTTACCGTCTTGGATTCAAGGATATGTTCGGTGCATCGGCTGAACATGGGTATGGTGCCGATCAGATTATGGATGCAGTGACAGATTATTTAAAAAAGCATTACGCCGGACCGGGACAAGCAGACGATGACAAAGCACCGCCCTTGAAACTTGTCTTTGCAGGCAAACCGAATGCAGGGAAGTCAAGCATGATAAACTATATCATCGGCAATGATATAATGCTCGTCGACGACCAGCCGGGAACTACAAGAGACCCTGTTGAATTGAAGGTAGAGCTTCATAAGAAACCTATGGTCCTTATCGATACTGCAGGACTTAAAAAGAACAAGAGCAATACCCAGGTCGAGGCACTCGCAGGCATGAAGTCAAAGGACATGATACAGAGAGCGGACATTGTCGTGCTTCTCATCGATGCGCTGATCGGTGTCACGGGTTATGACAAAAAGATTGTCGACATGATCCAGACCAGCGGTAAAGGCTGCGTGATTGCCATGAATAAATGGGACCGTATTTCTCATAAAGATAAACGTAATGTGCTCAAAAAGGCATCGGGCACCTTTCATTTTGTTCCCTATATACCTGTTCTGCCGGTATCGGCCGTTACGGGAGAAGGCGTCAATAAACTTATCGACGAGGTCATCCGGACATCGAATGCATACGAGCATCGGATTCCGACTGCCGAATTGAATAAATTTTTCAGGAGCGTGCTCGATGAGCACCAGCCTATTTCAAGCGATGGAAAGTTGATCAAGCTTTACTATCTTGTCCAAATAGCTGCAAAACCACCTGTATTTGTTGTCTTCACGAACAGCGCAAAAGGGATCAGGGAGAATTACGGCAAATTTATCATGAACAGGATCAGGGACGTGTTTGGGTTTAAAGGGGTGCCGATTAAAGTCATATTCAGAAGCAAAAAAACAGCATGAAGACTGACAAAAAAAAATCAATCGTTTCGATGACCATCGATAAGTTTATGGCAGACACATGCATGTCTCATGCAGCGGCCCTGTCTTTTTATGTTGTGCTGTCGGTACTGCCGCTCTTGTTTGTCCTCATTTCCATCGGGAGTTATATTGTCGGCTCGACAGGAGATTTCTTCGCCTACGTTGTTTCCTTGTTGAAGCAGTTTATCCCCGATATTTCGCCTGCTGTTATAGGTGACCTTTACAACCTTCTCGAGAAGCGCAGCGCCATCGGTATCATCGGGTTCGTTTTTCTGTTATTCGCATCTGACCTTGCTATTCTTGAGGCTAAGAGGTCCCTCGATGTTATATTCAAACTTGAGAAAAGGCGCAATCCGCTTTTCATAAAAAGCAAATCAATTTTTATCGTCCTGAGCAGCGGCGTCGTGGTGTCGTTCCTGTTTATTATTACCCCGGTATTCAGGGTCCTGATAAAACTTGATCTGCCGGTGCTGAGCAGCACCCTTTATGTAATCGCAATCATCATATCGAGCCGTGTATTTGCCCTGTTGATGGTGTTTTTACTGTTTACCTCAGCATACTCGTTCCTGCCTTCAAAGAAGATTGATATAGGGTATATCATCCTGGCAGGCGCAATAACAACCGTTCTCTGGTCTATCATAAGGATTTTGTTTTCGTGGTATCTGGCACATCATTCAAATATCAATATTGTTTACGGCTCCCTTGCGGCCATCATCGTCACCATACTATGGGTGTACTATACCTCACTTATCTTTTTATTTTCAGCCGAGTTCGTATCATGCATAATAGAAAAGAGAGAACAACATTGAAGAAAATATCGAGAGTACCGATTAATGTCAAATACATGCTCCCCATAGTGCTGCTCACCATTATTACAATCTCGATATACACGCTTTTCATAAGAATCAGCAGTGAAGGTGTTTTTAAGCAGTATGTGGAGGATGAAATACGGCTTATAATCAATGATATAAATAAAACAATCACCATACATATGCTGACAGGGCATGGTACGGAGTTCAGCACCTATCTTTCCGGTCTTTATCATTATGAGATAAAAGATATCGTTGCACTCGGCATATTAAATCCGCAGGGCAAACCGCTTTATCTTTACTCAGACGACAAGGAACAAAAAATAGTCCTGCCGCCGATGCAGAGTTATTTAAACATGGTTACCATAAAGCACAGGAACAATGTAGAAGTGTTTTATCCCGTTTACAATGAGAGCGCATGTTACCGGTGTCATGGCAGTGTATCTCCATTGCTCGGGCTGCTCTATGTAAAGGTCTCGACCAACAGATACAATACGGCTTTTGAAGGCTTGCTTTCCAACTGGTTTACCATGAGTGTCATCGTTGTTTCTATATTGATATTTTCTATCTGGCTCATCACGACCATCGTAATAGAAAAACCGGTCGAGGATCTCGTCAATACGCTTAAAAAGGCATCGGATGGGAATCTATCGGCAAGATCGACAGTCGACGAAAATGATGAGCTGGGCTTTTTAAGCGGGCAACTGAACATGATGCTTGACAGGCTTGCGTACAAAGAAGCAGAGGCAAAGAAGATGACGGAACTCCAGATACAACGTATGGACAAGCTTGCGTCCCTGGGGGAGATCTCTTTATCTCTTGCACATGAAATCAGGAATCCGCTCGCAGGTATAAGCGGTGTGCTTCAGGTCTTCAGGGAAGATTTTGTCACAGATGAAGAAAAATCTGCTATATTCGATCAAATTATGCTGCAGATAGCAAAGATAGACAAACTTATCGGCGATATGCTCAGGTTTTCAAAACTACCCGCCCACGATATAATGAATTTCAACATAAACGACAGCATAAAGGCACTCAAACTGCTGCTGGAACCCCAGGCAGCGGCAAATCATATCAGCATGCAATTGCCGCTCGATATCGGCATGCCCGGAATTAGGGCTGACAAGGATGCACTTGAACAGGTAATTATAAATCTTATATTGAACGCTATACAAGCAATGCCTGATGGAGGAGTACTGGAAGTGTCGACGGAATTTATTGATAAATTCGGAGATCCCTACCTTTTAATAAAGGTCAGTGACAAAGGCAAGGGTATACCGGCGAATGTAAGGGATAAGATCTTCGATCCGTTCTTTACGACCAAGCATAACGGGACGGGGCTCGGCCTCGCAATTAGCCTGAGTGTTATTAGGGCAATGAACGGGAACATAACATTTGAAACTGAGGAGGGAAAAGGCACGATATTTTTTGTGCGCATACCCTTTAGTGGAATACAATGAGCACGATTCTTGTCATAGATGATGAACAACTGGTAAGATGGTCTATTGAAAAATTGCTTTCAAGGGACGGGCATGAAGTCATATCTGTCGGTACCGGTGCAGAGGGTATGCTGAAGATTAAAGAAAATGTGCCCGACATCGTACTGCTCGACATGAACCTTCCGGACATTAACGGCATAGAGATCCTCAGAACAATAAAAAAAGACATAAGCGATCTGCCGGTAATCATGATCACGGCATACGGGAGCATAGACTCTGCCATTCATGCCATAAAAACAGGCGCATTAGACTACATAGTGAAACCATTCGATGCGGAGAAGCTCAAATTGACCGTGAACCGGGCGCTGGAGCTTTTTAAACTCAGGAATGAACTCGAGATGTTTAAGGGTAAGGCGCAGCAGCAGTATGGATTTCACCGGATTGTCGCTGAATCGGCAGAAATAAAAAAGGCGATAGACATTGCCAAAAAGCTTGCAGCAAGCGATACGACGGTACTCATACAGGGTGAGAGTGGGACTGGCAAGGAATTATTCTCGAGGGCAATCCATTGTGCAAGTGCGCGTCAGGATAAGCCGTTTATTGACCTTAACTGCTCCGCACTGCCGGTACACCTTATAGAGAGCGAACTGTTCGGCTATGAAAAGGGCGCTTTTACGGATGCCAAGTCGTCAAAAAAAGGTATATTCGAATTGGCTGACAAAGGCACACTCTTCCTCGATGAAATTGGAGATATGGATCTATCGACACAGGTGAAGCTGTTGAGGGTCATAGAGACGAAGATCTTCAGAAGGATTGGAGGGACAAAGGATATAAACGTCGATGTGAGGATTATATCAGCGACCAACAAGGACATAAAAAAAGCGGTCGAGAAAGGGCTGTTCAGGGAAGATCTTTATTACAGAATAAATGTTGTACCTCTTGTTATACCTGCTTTGAGAAACAGGAAACAGGACATCCCTTCTCTGGTCAATTATTTTATTAAGACAATATCACAGGAACTGAAGAAAGAAATTTCGGGCATCGATGACGAGGCATTGAATTATTTTATGCAGTACAACTGGCCTGGAAATGTAAGAGAATTGAAAAATATCATTGAAAGAATGATACTGCTGACAAACGAAACCGTTTTGAAAAAAGAATACATGCCGATTGAGATTATAGAGTCATCGGGCAGCGCAAATACAGAGCAGTACAGCTCGATGGAGCTCGAAAAGGTGGAAAAGGAACTGATAATAAAGGCATTGGCACTCGCAGAAGGCAATCAGACCAAAGCGGCACAGGCGCTGTCTATCTCAAGGGATGCCCTGCGCTACAGGATGAAAAAACATAACATTAAATAAGCCGCACTCCATAAAATTAAGAAAATCAATGCAGCCTGGTGGATTTAAATCACACACCTTACCGGAGGTTATAGGTATTGTCCGACTACTTCCCGCAGTTCATGAAGGTATAGATTCTGGCACCCGTCGTAGAAGCTGTGACAATCGTTCATAAAATCTGTTACTTTTGGTCCTTTTAGATGAAGGGTAAACTGAGTACCGCCGAGGTCAAGGACTATTATGTCTTCCGGCTGTTCTCCATTGCGGGCTTCTCAGCAATAAAATCAAACTCGGAAGAGGAGGTCTGTTAAAGTGAAAAACCAGGAAATAACGCGCGCAATGGGCATGCAGATCAGAGGATTAAATATACCAGTGGGAAAAATTATTCAAATAGATGTCAGGAAACGGACGTCGAGTAAAACGGGTGGTTAT
>JBBIVV010000031.1:0-7673 GCA_037439545.1 bacterium | reverse complement strand
AAAAATTATTCAAATAGATGTCAGGAAACGGACGTCGAGTAAAACGGGTGGTTATAACAGATCTGAAAAAGTACACCCTAAACTCAGTGTAAACGACTGGGTCGGTAAATATACCTCAAGGGACGAGACTAAACAAAAAATGATCGTTCAGGCAATAAAGCTGTTTAAAAAGGTGTTCACGGAAGATAAGTAACGTATCGCTTGCAGAGGGCAAAATATCACCGGTGCCCCTTTCTTTTACCGTATTCGGGACTAACTTAATAACAGACCAGGTTCAATTGTGAACAAAAAACAGTTGACATTTTCTTATTATAATAAAAAAATCAATAGTGGGTAGTCGGGTCCTGTGTTTGGATAAGGTGTAAACCCGCCAGGTCCGGAAGGAAGCAACGGTAGCAATTCTGTTCAAGTCGCAGAAAACCTGGCTATCCTTAGAAAAAAATATGGCTTACAGGGTACTGTCAAGAAGATATAGACCAAAGGTGTTTGAGGATCTGATCGGCCAGCCTCATGTCACGAGAACTCTATCAAATGCTATAGCAGATGATAGGATAGGACATGCCTATCTGTTTACGGGTCCAAGAGGTGTCGGTAAAACGACGGCTGCAAGACTGCTGGCAAAGGCGTTAAACTGTACGAAAGGTCCGACGGTAACACCATGCAACAGTTGTTCAAGCTGCATGGAGATAGATGAGAGCAGAAGCATGGATGTTTATGAAATAGATGGTGCTTCCAATACGGGTGTCGATAACATACGGGAGATAAAAAACAATGTCCAGTACCCGCCGTCGAGAGACAGATATAAGATATACATCATAGACGAGGTGCACATGCTTTCTCAGGGGGCATTCAATGCGCTGCTCAAGACCCTTGAAGAACCCCCGGAGCATGTAATCTTCATATTTGCGACAACAGAGCCGCACAAAGTGCCGTTAACCATACAATCGCGCTGCCAGAGGTTTGATTTCAGAAAACTGCGCAATTCCATGATCACGCAGAGCCTTACAGGCATAGCGGAAAAAGAAGGCATAAGCATCGATGATGAGTCGAAAGAAGTCATAACCCGCTATGCACAAGGGAGTCTCCGGGACGCCCAGAGTCTCCTTGAACAGGCAATATCCTACAGCGGCAAAGACATTAAGCATGAGGAGATATACCGGGCGCTTGGAGTTCTTGAAAGGGACGTTATCGTGAAAGCAATAAATGCAATGGCACATCGTGATGTTTCAGAGGCAACACTTGCAGCGAGAGAGGTCGATGCCCGCGGGTATGACCCAAAACGGTTTATAGAAGAACTGCTTTTAGCCATGCGGGACATCTATCTGCTCAGTCTATCGCTGTATGACCTCGTGGAACTGCCTGAGACAGAAGTCACGGCATTTAAAAAGTTCAGTGCGGCATTTACGCAGGACGATATAATCAATCTTATGAATGTTATTTCAAAGGACATGGATCTGATAACAAGGTCGGCGCAGCCGGCAATAGCACTTGAAATCATCCTCATAAAGGCAGCGTCCCTGAAGCCTCTCCTGCCTATAGATCAGATACTTTCCGACCTTAAAAAATACAAGAGTACGATAAAGGATCAGGATAAAGAATTTATTCATGCAGAACCTGCCGGCAAGAAGGGCCATGAGAGCATCGTGCTGTCCTCGGACACGTTCAATACCGGTACTCAACCGAAAACCGGCAATAAAAACAGGACCGTAGAAGGGTTTATTGAATATGTTTTCCAGATCGACGGACCGCTTGCAGCAGAGCTTGGTGAAAGTGTAATAAGAATTGAAAAAGACAATAAAATATATATATTTTCTCATGAACAGGATAAACACAAGGTTGTACCTATTGAAAAAAACATAGAACATATAAAGAACCATGTAAAAGAATACTTTGGCACTATGTTTGACGTTGTGCTACAAAGTACAACTCAATCAAAAGATGATAATGCAGTCATGCAGGATGATCGAAAGCTCGACAAGTTACTGGACGTGTTTGGAGCAAAGATCATAAAAAAAACATAAAGGGGTAAACATGAATCTGGACAGTTTATTAAAACAGGCAAAGAAGGTTCAGGAGCAAATGAACAAGATAACAGAAGAACTTGCGACCAAAGAGGTTGAGGCATCGAGCGGAGGTGCAATGGTCGTAGTAAGGGCTAACGGGAAGAATGAAATTACGAAGATTGCCGTAGATCAGGAGGTCTTTTCCCTCGGGGACAAACAGATGCTCGAGGATCTGCTTCTTGCTGCCGTCAATGAGGCATTGAGCCGTGCAAAGGACCTTTCCGCAGAGGCATTTAAAAAAGTTTCCGGCGGATTGAATATCCCGGGACTGCCTTTATGATACAACAGTCTGCTGATCCGGTAGCAGAACTTGTTATAAATTTGAAAAAATTGCCCGGTGTGGGCGAAAAGACCGCGACGCGGTTTGCCTATCACATCCTTGGCATGAAAAAGGACGATATCCTTTCTATGGCAGAAGCCATAAAACGGATCAGCGACGATGTCAGGATGTGTTCGGTATGTTTCAATTTTACCTACAAGGATCAATGTGATATATGCACCTCGCCGGTCAGGGAGAACGGTGCAATCTGTGTCGTTGAAAGGCCTGCCGAACTGAATACCATAGAGAAGGCGGGTATTTTCAGGGGCCGGTATCACGTACTTCATGGAGTGATAGATCTGCTGAACAATGTAGGACCCGAGGACATAAAGATCGCAGAGCTTTTGCAGAGATTGGGGAAAGAATCTATAAAAGAAGCTATTATTGCTTTAAGCCCGACAACGGAAGGTGAGGCAACGGCGTTGTATCTGCAGAGGATAATAAAGCCGATGGGCATAAAGGTCACCAGGCTTGCAAGCGGCATACCCATGGGGTCTGCGCTTGAATATGTCGATCAGTATACGCTGACAAAAGCAATGGAAAATAGAATAGAAATTTAAGGAGAGGAAAATGTCTGATAAGAAGAAGATACTGCCGAAAGTAAATCAAACCGGCACCTACGATATAAGGATGGAAAGCATCGGCGGACTGGGTGCCAACCTCGCAGGCAAAGTGCTTGCAGAGGCAGGCGTGCTCGGCATGGGGCTGAATGGTGTTAATTTCGCAAGCTATGGCTCGGAGAAAAAAGGAACGCCTGTTAAGGCATTCGTAAAGTTTTCCGAACCGGATGCAGAGATCAGGACCAACAGTCCAGTCGAAGAGCCGCAGATGCTCGTTATCTTCCATGAGAAGATGATCAAGACCCACACCCTGACCCAGGGAGTAGATGAGAACGGAATTGTTGTCGTCAATACATCGAAAACTCCGGATGAGATGAGAGTCGAACTGAAGCTCTACGGCGGTACAATCGTATGTATCGATGCGATCAAGATATCCGTTGCAGAAAAAGTCAAATTGAACACAACCATGCTGGGCGCTGTCTCCAGAGCCTCGGGCTTTATAGATAAAACGGCGCTCAAGAACACGATTTCCGATACATTCAAAAAGAAGTATCCACACCTCATAGAATCCAATCTGAAGGCGTTTGAAAGGGGGTACAACGAGGTTTCGGTAAAAGTATTCGCCCCTGACCGCACCTATAACTATATTCCCTTCAGCAGGCAGGTCTCTGAGCTTGGATACGAAAATGCCCCGATAGGCGGTGTGATACTGAATCCGGGCAATAGTGTCAATAAGGATCTCAGTGCATCGAGAACAGGGCACATACCCGTCTTTCTTAAAGACAAGTGCACCAATTGCGGAGAGTGTGAAATCACGTGTCCTGATTATTGCTTTGTATGGGAGAAGGGCATTGATAAGCACGGCAAGCAGAAGCAGATCCTGCTCGGCATCGATTATCAATTCTGTAAAGGGTGTATGAAATGTGTTGAGATATGTAAATTCGATGCACTAAAAAAAGATATAGAATCCAATTACGATGTGGACTCTATAACCGTCAAACACAGAGAGTTCGCTCTCAAATAAAGGGGAGGAGACATGGACAGCAAACAAACGGCAAAAACAATAAATAAAGAGCCGCTGCCGCAGGTTCAGGGACTACTGAGCGGGAATGAGATGGCGGCCTTAGCGGCAAAACATATAAATTTCCATATCATGGGATACTATCCGATCACACCTTCGACAGAAGTTGCAGAAAACCTCGATGAGATGAAGGCTTACGGGGAGCACGATATAAGGATGATACCGGGTGACGGTGAGCACGGTGCAGCAGGCATATGCTATGGAGCGACTCTCGGCGGCGGGAGGGTTTTTAATGCGACATCGGCAAACGGTTTTTTGTTTTCCATCGAGCAATACCCGGTACAGTCGGGGACGCGGTTCCCGATGCTGCTCAATCTTGTAACACGATCGGTTTCAGGGCCGCTTGATATAAAGGGCGATCACAGCGACCTTTATATGGCACTTAATACAGGGTGGATCATATTGCTGGCCCGTTCACCGCAGGTTGTTTATGATATGAACATCATGGCAATAAAGATAGGTGAGTTAAAGGATGTAAGGCTCCCCGTGATAGTTGCCTATGACGGCTTTTTCACCAGCCACCAGAAGAGAAGAGTCAACTATTTTGCAGACAAACAGTTTGTCCAGGATTTCATAGGGAAGCCGGAACCGATATATACAGCGCTTGATCCCGAGCACCCCATAACCTTTGGCGGATATATGAATGAACCCGATCTTATCAACAATAAGAAGCAGCACTCCCTCGCAATGGAAGCGGCCTATGCGCACATACCGGAGATATTCAGGCAGTATGCCGAAATAAGCGGCAGGGAATATAATCTTCTGGAGACCTACATGATGGAAGATGCAGAGTATGCGCTGTTTATTCTCAATTCATCCTATGTTACTGCAAAGATTGCCGTAGATAACCTCAGAAAGCAGGGGAAAAAGGTAGGCATTATTTCACCGAACGTCATAAGACCATTCCCTTATAAGGAGATCGTAAGCACTTTCAAGCACATAAAAGGGCTGTGTGTTGCAGACAGGGCAGACAGCTATGGCGCACACGGCGGCAACATGACACTTGAAGTCAAGGCTGCATTAAAAGATGATCCGGACAACAGAACAACTGTTATCTCGAGGATCTACGGTCTTGGCGGGAAGGAATTCTTTATAGAAGATGCTGAACAATTGCTTGAAGAAGCCATAAAAGCCGGCAGCGGTACAGGCAGTGTCAAGCTGTTTGAATATCACGGCGCAAACCCTGGCAATCCAAATTATAGTATGGAAAAAGCGATATCTGCTGTGGATAAGGTTGAGGTAACAGGTCATGTAAATGCACAGATAGATCAACAGACAGGCAGGATCACGGATGTAAAAGGCGTCAATGCCCAGGCACTTTCAATGGTGCCCAAAAGAGTTGTGCCAGGACACGGTGCGTGCCCCGGATGCGGCATATTCTCAAACCTGAATATATTCTTCAAAGGAATGGAAGGTGATGTCGTCGTCCTGTTCCATACCGGATGCGGCGAGGTCGTTACATCAGGTTATCCTTACAGTTCACACAGAATAACCTTTATCCATAATCTCTTTCAGAGTGGAGCTCCCACGCTGTCGGGGCTCGTAGAAATGATGGAAGAAAAAATAAAAAGAGGAGAATTGCCGCAGGATAAAAAGATCACCTTCGTTATGGTCTCGGGTGACGGCGGCATGGATATTGGCATGGGTCCTGCAATAGGAACGGCATTAAAAGGCCATAAGTTTATACTCCTTGAATATGATAATGAAGGCTATATGAATACAGGGGATCAACTTTCATTCTCAACTCCGCTTGGCCATGACACGTCGACTTCGCATGCAGGCCCTTATCAGAAAGGCAAGAAGAGTCACCATAAAGATACAGCACAGATCATGGCTGCATGTCACATACCTTATGTTGCAACAATTGCCGAAAGTAATTACAATGATATGATCAAAAAGGCAAAGAAGGCACAGGAGTACTCAAAAGAAGGGTTTGTGTATGTCAAAGCGCTTTCTTTGTGCCCGCTCTCGTGGAGGAGCGAAGAGCAGATTGGAGAGAAGATCATTGCAAATGCAGTTGATTCGTGCTTTTTCCCGTTGTATGAAGTGGATCACGGGAAAACAAGAATTACATATGATCCCGAGGCAAAAGGCAAAAAGGTATCTGTAGTAGAGTGGCTTAAGCTCATGGGCAAGACAAAGCACCTCACAAAACCGGAAAACAAAGATGTTGTTGACGCATTCCAGAAAGAGGTCGATAGAAGATGGCTGAGAATAAAGGCTATGCATGAAAGCCCTTACCTGTAAACTTCGTTCCATCGGTTTTTTCCGGCAGGGCAAAGCAAAATGTTGAATTTTAATTAGATATGATGTAAGGGTTATTTATTAAAGGAGAAAACGGTATGGCAGGCCCATCACTAATAATGTACGAAGAAGAGTTTAATCAGATCAACAAGGTCCTGGAAAAACTTACCAAGGAAGCCAATGCAAAGATTGTATTCCTGGTGGATAAAAATGGACAGCTCATAGCTGCTTATGGTGAAACGAAGAACATCGATACCACATCCCTTGCATCATTGACCGCAGGTAACATTGCAGCGACGGGCGGCCTCGCAAAACTTATCGGCGAGAAAGAATTTTCAATCCTGTTCCACGAAGGTGAAAAAGACAACATACATATATCAATTATCGGCCAGAGAGTCATACTTGTCGTTATCTTTGATCACAGGTCATCACTCGGACTCGTCAGATTAAGGGTAAAGAAGACCGGTGACGAGTTGAATGCAATCTTTTCAAGGCTTATCAAGAAAGTGGAAAAAGAGCCGCAGGCAGCTTCTCCATTTTCTGAAATTACAGATGAAGATATAGAAAATCTTTTTAAAGATTAGCGGAGTCGAGAAGGTATGTCTTTTATAAATTATTCCTCGAGGGAGATTAACTGTAAAATAGTTTATTACGGCCCCGGTCTCGGCGGTAAGACGACGAACCTGCAGTTTATCTATGATAAGATGAGCCCGGATACGAAGGGCAAATTAATCTCTCTTGCAACGGAAACCGAGAGAACGCTTTTCTTTGACTTCCTGCCCCTTGCGCTCGGAGATATAAGGGGATTTAAGACCCGCTTTCAGCTTTATACGGTCCCGGGACAGGTGTTTTATGACGCGAGCAGGAAGCTGATTCTCAGGGGGGTGGACGGGGTGGTGTTTGTTGCCGACTCACAGATAGAGAGGATGGACGCCAATATAGAGAGTTTTGAAAACCTCAAGATAAATCTTAAAGAAAACGGGTATGACTTTGATAAGATACCATTTGTAATGCAGTACAATAAACGCGATATGCCCAATGCAGCGGATCTACAGGAAATGAAAAATATACTCAATGCAAAGGGTGCCCCGGATTTTGAAGGCGTCGCAACAAAAGGTATAGCTGTGTTTGAAACTCTTAAAGCAATTGCAAAGCTTGTTCTCGTAGAGATGAAAAAGAGTTCTGCTGTCAGATAATGGAGTATAAAAATAGTTGTATTCCTCTATTTATTCTGCTACGCTCGCATCCGCTTTTGATAAAGGACAAGGCATATGGCTTGTAAAACGAAGAAAGCAAAGAGTACAAAAAAAACAAAGAAATAATATACTTATTCCTCGGTAGCTCAATGGTAGAGCATTCGGCTGTTAACCGAAGGGTTGCAGGTTCGAGCCCTGCCCGAGGAGCCA
>JBBIVV010000030.1:0-27186 GCA_037439545.1 bacterium | reverse complement strand
GCGGATTCGAAGTCCGATGCTCTATCCACTGAGCTACGGGCGCATCGATTATAGTCAAACAGTTCACCGGTTGATTTTTTTTGGAAGGATAAATTCATAGGTACCCATCAGAATCCTCGTTGTCAGAAACCTGTCCAGCTTTCTCAGTGCAAGGAAAAGTCTCCATATAAACGCATCCTGTTTGTAATATGATTCAACCTCCTTATACGTCACCGGTTTTATATTGAATGAGCTTGCACTGTTGGTGAAGAATGTATTCGCCGTACTAATAAGCCCTGGAATGACATCCGCCCTTCCCTCTTTATTAAAGTTCGCGATGAGATCTATTATGACCAGTCTGAAGTCATAATAGCGATCTATGACACCCTGAAGAAATGTCCACCTGACCAGCCATCTGAGAAAGGACGGCGTACTCTTAAGAAAAAGTTCGGCATCAAGCATCTCTACCTGATCTTTCCGGAATAAAGGGGTACTGGTATCGATATAAATAAGTTCAAGGTTGTCCGGAAGCTTGTTCGTTTCCGAATCAAAACCTTTAATAGCCCAATTCGAGATCTGACCGTCAATGCCCAATTTTACGGCACTGCTGCTTTTATTAAAATCCCATATCTTCTTTAACTGCATAAATACAGCCATGACAAACCTTATTATGTCTGAGTCTGCAACACGATGTATAACCTGATTACCGATGGATGCGGATGGAAGTTTCCTTTGGGCACCGAATAATACGATGTTGCCCTTGTCCGTCTTAATACTTGCTGAATCATACTCCGGCAGCGCAACACCCATGCCCAAGAGTAAAGAGCTATATTCATTGTATATATCAAGATAATGCTGGACCTGCTCTTCTCTGTCAAATATCGGCATTCGTTTGTATGCAATGTCTTCCTGCCCGGAAACATCGAGCTGGAACACTATGCTTATCTCACCATAACCAAGGATCTTTACAGGGATAAGGCTCTTATCGGGATGCATGGTATTTAATCCTTTTTCGAATTTCATCAAGAGCCCGGCATCTATATCAATGGTCATGGCAGATACCTTTGATTATAATTCAAGCAGGTTGTTTGCCTGCTCAAATGCCTTGTCAAGCCTCTCAAGAACTTCCCTGACTTCATGTTCCTGAATGATAAGCGGCGGGAGTATCTGGCTTACCGAAGTGTCGTTGTTTGCATATATGCTCAATATGCCGTTATCGTAACATGCCTTTGTCATAACAGGGCCGCACAGCTCATTTGCCATTTTTACACCCATCATAAGCCCGAGCTGCCTTATCGACACGATAAACTTTGGATACTTTGACTTTAACCTCTCGAAGCCCGCTTTAAACAAAGACGCCATATCATTAACATGGCTTAAAAACGACGGTCTCGATGATTCATCCAGCACCTTCATTGCAACTGCGCATCCAAGTTCTGCACCCCCGAAAGTCGAAACATGGATGAATGGATCGTCCTTAAATACAGATTCAAGAGGTCCTCTGAAACAGGTCGCCGTAATCGGATAGATGCCGCCGCTCAGCCCCTTCCCGATTACCATGATATCAGGCACAATTCCATAATGCTCGACTCCCCACAACCTTCCTGTCCTTCCAAGCCCCGTCTGCACCTCATCCATGATAAGAAGTATGCCTTTTTTATCGCATAATTCCCTGACTTGCTTAAAGTAATCCGGTTTTGGTACGTAGATGCCGAGTGTTGCAGGGATTGTTTCAAACAGAACAGCAGCAGTTTCATTGTTAATCGTTTTCTCGAGCCCGGCAATATCGTCAAACGTCGTCTGAATAAAACCTGGTGACATGGGACCGAAGGGTTTACGATATTTTTCATCCCCTGCTGCAAGGGCAAATCCCGTGTGCCCGTGATAACCGCCTGAAGCAGAAATAATCCCGTATTTTTTTGAAAATGACCTTGCGATCTTTATGGCGAGATCGATGGCCTCTCCGCCGCCTACACCGAAGACCGTATACGTTATATCCCCGGGCATGAGCTCAGACAGGCGTTTGGCGAGCAATGCCCGCTGCTCGCTTATGAGATGATGATTACCGATGTCGATCTCGTCAAGTGCCTGTTTCAGGGTCTTTATAATTTCAGGATTCCTGTGCCCGAGATTGAAAACTCCGCCGTTGCTGTGACAGTTTATCAGCCTTTTCTCACCGTCTATGTCCCATACATATATGCCTTCACGCTTGCCGAAAATGAAATTCATATCGTTGGAAACAAAGGTATCCACTTTGCCTTTTGAAACATGGGAATAAAAGGAATCTATTAATTCTTTTTTTGATGCCGTGTGAATATAATTCATATACCCTCCGCAATCATTTCATAAACTTTGCGTGTTTTGTTTTCAGTAGCTATGAGTTCTGGATAACACTATATCATTTTCAGTTTACACTCAAGTCAAATCTCCGGCAGGAAACCGGAGCATGTATAGTTTCGAGATCTTTACAAATATAGAATTGCAATCTTTCACGAATATGCTACTGTACGCGCCTATCTTGAAGCAGTCGAGCTGGGAATAGACAGCGTCTATGCATGTGTCACCACTCACCTTTTATGATATTTCAGGCATAACCTTCACGCCTCTGTCTGCGGGTTCTGCATACTCGCTGACCGTGACTGCATCTCCTTTCTATACAGTGAAATAACTTCAAAAATGAACAGGCTATGCGGTTCTTTATTTTTATATACTTACTTTATGAACCGTGATAATGAAACCGAAACGGGGGTAACTATGAAAAGATATGAGCATGTTTTTACTATGAGAGGCGTGTTTGGAATCCTGTTGTCTGCTCTGTTCGTCACGGTGATTTCCAGTTGCGGTTCCAGTAACAAAACAACCACCGTCTATGCAAACTACTTAGACACCTTGAACTCAATGGGCATCGACAAATACATAGGACTTGAACCGACCGGAGAAACTACCCAAACGATAGACGGCAGCACATGGGAAGTTTATTATTACGATCCTGCTTCGCCCGCACGGTGCCTTTCAGGCAACCAGTACCTCGTCTCCCTGCACAGGGGCGACCCCCAGAAAGTCATGCTGTACCTTGAAGGCGGAGGCGCATGCTGGGACTATAACACCTGCGAAAATGCACTGATGGCAAAAACGACCGCAAACCCTGCACAGGTCGGGGGAATCCTCGATACGACCAACGCGGCAAACCCCTTCTCCGATTATAGCATCATTTATGCTTCATACTGCGACGGCAGCGTATGGTCGGGCGACAATGATGTAACGTTTACCGATACAACGACGGGTGCAACAGCAACGACCTATTTTCACGGTCTTGCCAACCTGTCTGCCGCCATTACCCTTATGAAACAGAACTTCATAAACCCGGACAAGCTCGTCGTATCCGGAAGCAGCGCCGGAGGCTATGGAACATTCATGGGTTACTTCGTGACCCGAACACAGTATCCTTTTACTGCACTCCATGTTTTAAATGATTCGGGAGTGGGTTTGTTCAATCCGGCACAAGCAGCATTATTTCAGCGTATTCTTACGGCATGGAATATAAAAAACATCATACCATCCGATTGCCCGAAATGTAACCAGCAGATGTCCTATCTTGCGGACTGGGCGCTCGACCATGACCCGAATGTCAATTTCGGTTTCTTCTCTTACTACACCGATGCCATTATCGGCGGTATATTCCTCGGCATGCAACCCGCGGACTTTAAAAATTTGCTGCTCAGTATAACAACAGGGATCCACGACAACCATCCGAACAGCTTCAAGCGGTTTTTCGTGAACGGAAGTATGCATACTGCAGTCGAATTGTCTTCTTACTACAATCTGACGATTAGCGGAACGACCCTGGATCAATGGACCGGTGATATGGTAACAGACACCGCGGCGTGGGAGGACCTGTTGCAGTAGACCCGTGAGAAATCCTATAATCGGCTTGATGCCATAGGATTTCTCACGGGGTAAAAATGGTCCTAGAGAGATTTGAACTCTCGTTTTTGCCTTGAGAGGGCAACGTCCTGGGCCTCTAGACGATAGGACCGCAACGACATCATAATAAAACTCAGAATGTATTCTTATACTATAAAAATTATTTTTGCAAGTCTCATTTTACCTTGACAGCTTTCATTTGCTCTTTTACAACACTGACTATATGGACATACATCCGATAGTGCACAAAAATCTGATATTTAATATAATCACGGATCAAGAGATCGGCTTTTCAGAAATACGAAAACTGCTTGACCATCTGATCGACGAGAATGCTTTTGAAGACGAGGACCAGTATGCATTGGACGGACCGCAGATGTATGAGCTTTATATGGATGACTACCACTATGTGGTCGATGTATTGAATTATGAGGTCGCCATATACAAAAGAGAAAAGAAAATAGATGTGATGGGGAGTTAACGATGTCTAAAACACTGAAGAGTCTTATACTTGGCTGCATAGCACTATGTTTTACAGCACTGTCCTGCGTAAAACATCAGGGGGGAAAGCCTGTGCTCAATCTCTATGTCATGAGCCACTGTCCTTATGGAATAAGGGCCGAGGAGTTGATACTGAGCTTTTTAAACGACTTCAATAATGAAGTAACGCTCCATGTCCGCTACATTGTAAGCAAACAGGCGGGAAACTCATTTGCAAGTCTACATGGCCCCGGTGAACTTGACGAAGACCTGCACCAGATTGCCCTGCAGGAGCTTTACGGAAACAAGTTTTATAACTACCTTCTTTGTTATAACGGTACCATGAACAGGGATAAATGCCTCACCACCGGTAACATAAATAAAACAGAGATAGACGAATTCGTTAAATCAGGAAGATCAGAAAAGATCCTCGATAACGACTACACGCTGACGGAAAAGCTCGGTATAAATGCAAGCCCGACTCTCTACATAAATGACCACAGATACAACAGCGAGTTTCAGCCGGAGCATATAGTAAGAGGTATATGTTCCGATATGCCGTCACTGACATACTGCAAGACATTGCAGTCCCCTGTCGACGTAACGGTAACCGTTCTCACAGGCGGATGGAAAAACGTATATCATCCGGAACTGATCAAAGAAAACTTAACCGGCTTTTTTTACAAAACAAACATAAATGTGACGGATATAAATACCAAATCTGGTAAGGATATTGCCGAGAAATATAAGATTAAGGAAATACCTGCTTTGCTCTTTAGCGATAATGTCACTATGACCGTAAATTTCAATGCAATAAAGCCGCGATTGAAGGACCAGGGCTCAGATTATATCGATTACATGAATGACCTGGGTTATAGGCATTTTATCGACAGACCGGCAAAGAACAATGAAATGATCCTGTTGGTGAATATCACCGACAAAGAAGCAGTCAATGCCGCCATATCTATTTTAAGACTTTTGAACGATTACAAAAAATCACAGTATCATCCCAGAATAAATGTGATAGCAAATCCAGCCGGCGGTCATGTGGATAATGGAGTCCTCAAAGCTGCTGCAATAATAGGGAATTCAGAACGGCGGTCCTTGCACGATATGATCTCCATGCTGACAAAGCTTTACACCGCTCATTCTTTAACGGAGTTTAACAAAACATACCACGCAACCCCGGCCGGTGAGGAAGCTGCAGGAACGGAAATAGAACACAACAATACCTTTGCTTCAGGACTTGGCACGGGACAGGCTGCATTCGCACTGCTCATAAACAATACGGAGCTCATCGATGCCGTCAATCCCGCTCAATCCGTGGGCATATTCGAGCTTTCACCAATCATCGGTAAACAGTCCTTGCCTTCCACCGGAAAACCCTCGGGCCAGTGTGCCAAATAATCCGGGGAACTATGGTTTCAAAATTATTCGCAGGCATAGCCGGATTCATACTCTCAACCATAAACCTCTTCGGTTATAGCGGAGTTGTCATGCTTATGGCAATCGAGAGTGCATGCATCCCGCTGCCTTCAGAGATGATACTCCCTTTCGCAGGGTATCTTGTTTTTATGAAAAAGCTTCAACTGCTGTATGTTTCAATTGCCGGTGCCGTTGGATGTGTAATCGGGTCTATGGCCGCTTATGCGGCAGGCATGTACGGCGGCAGGCCCATTATCGAGAAATACGGCAAATACATTCTCATCAGCAGGCATGACCTTGATACTGCCGACAGGCTGTTTAACCGATACGGGAACCTGATTGTTTTCACAGGCCGTTTGCTGCCTGTCATCCGGACATTCATATCTTTTCCGGCAGGAATAGCAAAGATGAACTTTATGAAGTTTACCGTTTACACATTTATCGGTTCATTTATCTGGAGCCTCCTGATTACCTGGATAGGGTTCAAGCTTGGAGAAAAATGGGATGTGATAGGACCTTACTTTCACAGATTCGATTACGTCATACTTATGACCTGCGTGATACTTTTTATCATCTATCTGAGAAGGCATCTGAAACATATAGCGAATGAGGGATAACATCAACGGCCTGCCATGTCTATCATAACTCTTTGCACAGATTTCGGTGTCAGAGACAGCTATGTGGCGAGTATGAAAGGCATAATCCTCGGCATAAATCCCTCTGCCGTTATTGTAGATGCAAGCCATGAAATCCCTGCTCACAATATTGCATGCGCTGCATTCGTGCTTAATGGCTATTATAACTACTTCCCAAAATCCACGATACATGTTGCGGTCGTCGATCCGGGCGTCGGCAGCCAACGGAATGCTATGATTGTAAAAATAAAAGATTATGTGTTTGTCGGTCCGGACAACGGCGTTTTCAGCTCTATTCTGCTGGATCATCCGGCAGCGGATTGTTATTCAATCGACACCAAACACGCCCTGCAGCATCGGCTATCTCAGACCTTTCATGGCAGGGACATATTTGCACCCGTGGCTGCAAGGTTATCCATAAAATGGGACAAAAGCCTGCTCCGGGAGAAAATAAAATATCCGGTGATATTGGGTACCGGAAAACCCGTTATCCATGAAAAAAGTGTCACCGGCGAAATTATATATGTCGATCATTTCGGCAATCTCATCACCAATATTCCGGCCGGTATTGTCCACACTGGTGAAATAGGGAGTATTGTGGTAAAAGGATATAAAATAAAAAGTATGGTGGACACCTATGAGCAGTGTGATAAAAAACAACCTTGCGCCCTGATCAACAGCTTTAACTCTCTTGAGATTGCGATAAACTCACACAGTGTACATAAGGTGCTCGGTATAAATGCCGGAGATAAAGTAACGGTACTATGGCGATAGACGATAAATTTCAGGCTTTGATAAACAAATTGAAGCAAGGGGACGTAGCTGCACTTGCACGCGCAATAACACTGCTCGAGGAAGGGGAAATCGACATAGCGTCTCTTGACGCTCTTATCGGCAGCACCGGCAGTTCATACAGAATAGGATTTACCGGGCCTCCGGGCGCAGGAAAAAGCTCGCTTATTGACTGGCTGATAAAGCACATAAGGAATACAAAGGAGATGGTTGGAGTGCTTGCAACAGATCCATCAAGTCCCTTTACCGGCGGAGCGATACTCGGTGATAGAATAAGGATGCAGCACCACTTCCTCGATCAACACGTATTTATACGGAGTCTTGGTTCAAGAGGTGCAAAGGGTGGGATATCGAGGATTGCAAGGGACGCCTCCTACCTGATGCAGGCGGCAGGTTATAAATTCATAATCCTGGAAACGGTCGGTGTCGGACAGACAGAACTCGATGTCATGAACATCGCAGATGCCGTCGTCGTTGTTCTTGTGCCGGAATCGGGAGATGTCATCCAGACAATGAAGGCAGGACTTATGGAGATCGCGAATATATTTGTCGTAAATAAAGCTGATCGCGAAGGCTCGAAGCAGATAGTGAATGCCTTGAATTTTATTATAGAAACATCTCAGGCCCGGCACAATGCATGGGAAATACCTGTCCTGCTTACCAATGGCCTTGACGGTTCAGGGACCGGAGAATTGTTTCAGACTTTATTGAACTACAGGGAATTCATCCAGAGCCATACGAATACCGATTTATTCATCCAAAAAAGGCTCCATGAATTACAACAAATTGCAGTAGAACAGATCAGTGCTCATATCGAGAATCAAATTGAACAACTTTCTTTGGGACATTATCTGCCAAAACTAAAGGACCCTTCTTTCAGCCTCTACAGATTACTCAATGAAATCAAACAAAATAAGGAATTTTTTGACAGGATATTGAAATAAAAAAAGAGGGAGTTCTTTGCTCCCTCTTCGCAGAACAGTCCTTTTACTACTTTGCAGGGGCTGGTGTCGTCGGTGATGCGGGCGCTGCTGTCGTCGGTGAAGCAGGTGCCGCTGTCGTGGTTGTCTGAGTCGTCACTGCAGGTGCCGGGGCTGCTTGCTCTGTTGCCTCTTCTTTGTGACAGCCTGTCATGCCTGCCGTGAAAGCAAGAACAATCGCTAATAGCATTAACTTCTTCATTTATCTTTACCTCCTTTATTAGTGTATATTTATAAGCGTGATATGCCACGATAAAGTGTTTGTCAATAGTAAAGGTCAAAAATTGATTATTTTGGACACTGCGGGAGCTATCGCCTTTCATGAACAGTGAAGCGTGTGACAAGATTCCATAGACGCCGAAGCAGAAGAATAGGATTTGGAGTGCGCCCCTGATGCATCGAAAAGTGCCTGGGGGGATTTGAACCCCCGACCTACGGAGCCGGAGTCCGTCGCTCTATCCACTGGGCTACAGGCACACGATTCAGAAACCTTTTGTATATTAGGTTGTTATCCGTTGCCATGCTGATTGTCAAGAGATTACAGGGTGGCCGGGAATTCAAAAAGGAGAGATCTATCATGCTAATATAAGTCTGCCGTTCTGTAAATATAAGGTCGGTAGACTATGAACAGCACCGAGATTGTGCCCGCAATACGATTTTAAGAATCCGTTTTGTCCGGACAAAACGGCTATTGCATTCGCAGGCCTACCGGTGGGCGTCCACCGGGATCCGCGAGCTCCTCGTTCAGTTCAGATCATTGAAAGAGGGGCATCCATTGGTATAACTTAATATACGTATAATACGCGGGTTTGCATTAAAAATGATACAAGGCCATAAACTTCAGAGAAGTAGCACTTCCATCTTTAGGGGAATGCAGCGTGATCGAGCCGCCAGGACTTATTGATTCCTTTGTAGAGGTCAGATGATGATAAATAATTTCCCCTCCCAGTGACCAGTTATGAGTCATATAGTATTCATATCCAATACCAGAATCGGCCCCAAGAGCCGGACCCAGGGTATTAGTAATATTGGGTCGTTTCCAGGCGACACTGTTCTCCGCATAGGTAATACCTACCAGAAGATACAAATCACCGGCTGAAGACAGGGGTATGATAGGTTTTATGTCAAAGCAGAGAAGTTCTACAAAATTCCAGATACCTGTTACACCGTTGTTACTAATACTCCCCACTCCTTGGTTATATCCGAGTTCTACTTCAAGATTTTTTATAAATTGATACCCGATTTGAATTGCCCAACCACCGCCAGCTATGACACCCTCTGTACCGTCTCCGACAGGAAGTACGGATCCAAGACCACCTCCAAGATATAATCCGGTGCTCTGTGATTCCCAATTTTGGTACGTTGATTTTGACCCGCTATCATCATAACCCGCAAATACAGCCGAAGGGGTACTGAGGATCAGACTGAGGATCAGAACAAAACACACTATCCTTTGCTTACCTTTTCTCTCAACCCTTTTATGCATCTTGAGGGGAAACACCTTTCGCAGGGTTAACCCCATGCTTTTATTAAGTCGGCAGCGGGTGTTACAATGACCATTCTCGTCAAAATCTTCAGTGCAAGCTCATGCATTCCCCTGTCCATGGCTGATACACCATCGCTGACGACAACAGGATAAAACCCTCTGTTCGAAGCGTCCCGTGCACTTGACGAAACACCGAACTCTGTCGATATACCGGTGAATATAATAGTCTCTATGCCTTTGTTCCTCAGCATATACTCGACATGAGTACCTATAAAAATACTCGCAGTATGCTTGTTGATAACTACATCATCACCCGACGGTGCAACGTCCGGTGCTATGTCGGCATCACTTGTCCCGGGCTTCATGAACGAAGGGAGTTTTTCAGGATCATCTATGCCATACCTTCTCATCATTGCATAGATCGCCCATGAGGAATTGTACTGAACCGGTAAAGGTGTGATTTTCGAGTAAATAACCGGGACCCCTTTTTCCCTCGCTTTGCTTATGACCGGTTTCAGGTTTGCAAGAAACTCATACTTGTTAAAGATATTGTCGACAAGCGCATTCTGGACATCCCAAACAACAAGAGCCGTATGCCCGGGGCTTACTATTTCGCTCATTGAATCGTAGATTGTTTTATTGTTAAATTTTTTCATGTACTCTGTTGCCTCCCTCTGTTCAATAAGGTAGACACTCCGGTCTTTATTTTAAAGTATCTTGAACGGCTAAAAAGGCTTTAACAACCTCGGGATCAAACTGACTGCCCGAACACCTTATCAATTCTTTTATTATCTCCTCTGCAGGCATGCCTTTCCTGTAGGGCCTGTCTGAACTCATTGCATCAACTGCGTCTGCAACCGATAAGATCCGCGCCATAAGAGGTATCTCATTACCCTTTAATCCATCCGGATAACCTGAACCGTCAAAAAACTCATGATGATGCTCTACGGACGCTATAATATTTTTTAACTGCTTTATGGGCGACAGTATCTCGGCACCTTTAACGGGATGCTGCTTGATTAAAGCCCATTCTTCCTCAGTTAGCCCGTCCTTTTTATTCAGAATGTCAGCGTAGGTGCCAATCTTCCCTACGTCATGCATCATACTGGCGACCTCAAGATCATTGATTGCTTTTTCATGAAGTCCCATCCACTTGCCGATAGCAATTGCGTGTTTCGTAACACCTTCCGAGTGGCCGGCAGTCCATCGGGACTTTGCATCTATGGCATTGGTAAGTGATTTAATGGTCGCCATGGACGATTCCTCGAGATCTGATATAAGCTTGGCATTCGCCAGTGCTACGGAGATCTGGGAACCGAGTCTCTCTGCCGTGAGAAGGTCTTCATGGGTAAAGGCAGAGATTCTTTTTGATCCGAAACCCAGGACTCCAATGTTCTCATTACCGATACTGAGCGGGATCCTGATGGCCGACATGAGTCCGTATTCTAAAAGCTCCTGCTCGAACGGCAGCTTATTATCGAGCTCGCTGAAATTCGGAATATATTGCGGCCTGCCTGTTTTTATCACCTCTGTCACGCTGGTATCGCGAAACAGGAAAAATGATCCGAGTGAACCGGCAAGAGGTCCTGAGCTTGCTACACGGTTGAACCCCTGCTTTCCCTGATCGACAAGCATTATTGCCGCAACGTCACAGGGCAGTAATTTACCTGCCATTCTTGTGACGGTATTCAATATATCCGCCGAAGTAAGGTTGGACAGGATACTCCTGCCTATTTCATACATGGTATTTATTACTTCTACCCTGTTTGCAAGCTCCATGGTCTTCTCAACCGATTCCCGGTACAGTTTTGCCTGTTCAAGCGCAGTCGAAACCTGATTTGCTATGCCGATAAGCGCTTTATAATATCTTTCCGTAAAGCGTGTTGCCGGTTCATCTTTTTTCATGTAGATACCGGCAACCATGCCCAGAAACTCGTCCCTGTTCATGAGTGGAATCACGATCAATTCATTGATGTCCTGTATGTCTATATATCTTAAAATAGATAACCACTTCAATCCTTCGTTATCCAGATCGACAAAAGGTATTGCGATGCGATCGCCAAAAATACTATGGCTGAATTTGATCAGAAAAGGTTTCTTTATGTTTAAAAAATCCTTTATGTTTTTCATGTCTATGGTTTCCGTTCTGAAAAGGGGCAGTATGTCATTGGGTATATCTGCTACTTCGCTTGGCATAAAAAGCCCTGTCTGCTTGTCCAGGAGGTATGAAACAGTGATGTCGCAACCCATGATCTTTTTGCTCGACTTTACAGCCTCTAACATGAGTTTATCCACGTCTGTAATAGTCGCGACAGCCTCTGACAAAGAAAGCAGTTGCGATGTTATCTCCATTTCTTCCTTCAGCATTTGCACGGACTGTTTGCGTTCGGATATGTCCCTGAAATTCGTCACTATGCCGTTTACATTCGGGTTATTCAGCAGGTTCATACCCGAAATTTCAAACCAGTGATAGGTTCCGTCACCGTGAAAATAACGCGCTTCAATGGTATGGATAAGATCCGGTTCATGGAGAACATCGCTTAAACCCTTACTTACCTTCTCCACATCATCAGGATGAACAAGTTCCATAATTTTCCTGCCCATCCTTTCCTCTATTTTATGCCCCGTGATTTTTTCAAAAGAAGATGAAATATATTTGTTCGTCCCTTTTTCATCCACAACGACTATTATATCGGTACTGTTCTGAACAATGGCACGGAACCGTTCTTCACTCTTGTGCAGTGCTTCTTCTATCCGTTTACGCTCCGTAATATCCCTTGTATCGAGGACGACGCCCTGCACAATGGGGCTTTTCAGCATATTTACTCCAAGCACCTCAACCCATATATAGTTTCCATCTTTTGCCAAATAGCGTGCCTGAAGAGTGCGTGTATGATATGGCTCATCGAGCAATTCATGAAACATTCTGAATACCATGGCTTTATCATCCGGGTGTACCAGTTCAAATACATTTTTACCGAGCATATCTTCGGGATCATATCCGCCGACGTTTTTGAACGATGAAGACGCATATTTCCTTTTTCCCTGATCATCGATAATAACTATTGAATCAAAACTGTTTTGAACGATCGTTCTGAAAAACTCTTCGCTCTTGAGCACCAATTCTTCTGCCTTTTTCCTGTCCTCAATCTCATTTTCAAGCTGGTCTGTACGCTTTTTAAGCTCGTCCTCCACATGTTTACTGTCAGTGATGTCCCTCGAGTTTACAACTATGCCTTTCACTTCAGGGACGTTCAGCATGCCCTTTGCCCGTATATCAAGAAAATGCCATAAATCATCCTTATAACGGAAAAGGATCTGCATCTGTTTTACCGTGCCGGGTTTTCTAATTAAATCTTCAAAGAATCTCGTGACTTTTTGAACATAATCCGGATGCACCAATTCAAGGAAGTTTTTACCAACAATGTCTTCCGGTTTATAAAAGTCAATGGGGTTAAACCCTTTGTTCTGATAGATTATTGTCCCCTTTTTATCCAACACCGTGACCTTGCTCTGGGAGTTTTCTATGAGATAGCGGAAAAACGATCCTTTTTGTGCACGTTTTTTCTTTACCGGATCTGCAATAAAAGTTTTATTCCTGGATGCCGCAGCAGAAAATATTTTTTTAGATTTACGTTCATTTTTTTTCATAATCCACTCTACCTCATGAGTCAGGCTGTTCTGCCGGTAAGTGCAGTAAGTATCATTGTCTGTAAGATACGTCAACAGCATAAATTCTTAAAAAAAAGCGCGGGGGATCAATTTACATTGCTGAAACAGGTAATGCCTACTTTGTCAATATATGCAAAATCACCGTTTGGATACCCATCCTTACCAGCATAACCCCGATAGATGCGAGCAGGATACTTGCAACCTTGCCGATTGCCATGGTCCCGCCCTGTCCGATAATCTTTACGACGTCAGGCGCCTTTCTCAGGACAACATATACAAGGATCATATTCAGCGTTAAGGAAATCAATGCGGGTCCTATGCCGTAGAGATCGAGGATCAGTATAGATGTCGTGAGCACCGCAGGCCCCGTTATAAGGGGTATGCCTATCGGCACAATGCCCATTGAACTCGATGGGGTACGCGTCGGTTTATTAGGATACATAATGTCGTTGATAGAAAGTATAAGGAGCAGAATACCGCCCGCTATCTGAAAATCCGGTATCGTAATGCCGAGTGCACTGAAAACAAGCTTGCCGATTGCTATGAACGACACACTGACAAGAAATGCCGTCAGGGTCGACTGTTTTACGATAGTTCTGTGCTCATCAGGACTGTAAGCTGCGGTAAGAGATATAAAGATAGGAAGCAGTCCGAATATGTCTATTGCAACGAATATCGGTATAAATGCAAGCATGTAATTTTTCATCATATCACCCATAACTGCCCAGGTTTAAAACACCTTTACTGTGTCATAAAACGTATTTCGCTGAACAGGGATAAAGCCGGCATCCTTTATCAACTGCACAATCTCATCCCTTCTCGCAACAAGCCTGTGTCCTGCGAGCCGCATCACATTCTCTTCAAAAAGCAGACTCCCGAGATCATTTGCCCCGAAGTATAATGAGAACTGGCCTATATCCTTGCCCTGCGATGACCATGATGCCTGTATATTGCTAAAATTATCGAGATAAAGCCTTGCGAGAGCAACGATACGCAGGTACATCTCTGCATTGTAGTGAGTCGTTATCCTTTTCCCAAGCGCTGTGTTTGCCGATTTGAAGTCCCACGCAATAAATGCACTAAATCCATGAGTCCTGTCCTGAACTTCCCGCAATCTATCAAGGTGCTCTATGATGTCTTCCGGTGTTTCGACATGTCCGTACATCATCGTCGCTGTAGTCGGTATACCCATGCCGTGCGCTGTTTCCATAACAGACAGCCATGCATTCACCGGTGGTTTTGCCGGACTGATCGCCTTCCTGATCCTTTCCGAAAGAACTTCTGCCCCGCCTCCGGGAATGGACATAAGCCCTGCTGATCTTAATTCGGCAATGACATCCCGTACACTCATACCCGACACCTCTGTCATGCGTATGATCTCAGGCGGCGAAAAAGCATGTATGTGCATGTCCGGATAGTTGTCTTTAATGAAGGATATGAGTCCTGTATAATAATCAAGTTTCAGGTCAGGGTGCATACCGCCTTGCAGAAGAACCGTGGTAACATTATGTTCAGAAGCAATGTCAAGTTTATTTTTTAATTCCTCGAGGTTCATGACATAAGCTTCTTTGTGTCCTTTTGATCTATAAAACGCACAAAAAAGACAGCCTATATCGCACACATTGGTGTAATTTATATTCGTGTCCATGACAAAGCTTACGACATGCTCGGGATGCACCGCCATTCTCGTTTCATGCGCACGTCTGCCGAGTGAAAGAAGCGGCTCTGATTTGAATAATTTCAATGCGGTTGTTTTGTTCAGTCTTTTCATAAGAACGGGTTCTTTATAGGGAATAACGCTTTGTTCGTAATACAAAAAACATTTATACTTTTAAATCATACCGCAATCCGAAGCCTGTCTATAACTTCAAGCAGCCTTTTACCGAACTGCTCTTTATCGGCACTGTTACCCTTGTTAAGGTAAGCTGAGGGTTTCGTAATGTTGAGCATCTTCTTGAAATTCTCATCACACTTGACGACCGAGAAAAAAACAACCGGTATCTTTTGAGTCAATTTCAACCCTATTTCAATCGCTCTCACCGTCCTCGCAGCATCGATACCGTTTATGATGGGCATGTTTACATCGAGTATGATAAGGTCAACGGCAGACTTGTTTTTAAGGAGATCACTCAGCTGGGAAAGAAAAACCCTGCCATTCTCGCTTTCAATAATATCCTTCGCAATACCGCTGTTTACGACTATTTCTGCGACTTGTTTCCTCACCACAGAAGAATCATCGGATATCAGTATACGATCCATGGTTTTTTTCTTGAATTCTTTCTTTGAAAGATCGAGACCGCACTGTGTACAGTGTATCCTCTCATCACCGCCTGTTATCATAACAAACGGATCGACCGTTTCGCCGCAGCTCGGACAAAATATCTTTGGAATTTGTTCTGTCATAAATTATTGGAAAAGATCCTTTACTTTATTAAATATACCTTTTGATGCATTCTTACTCTCGTATCTGGAGATTTCATCAAATTCTTTCAACAGTTCTTTTTGTCTTTCCGTACTATGTTTCGGCACTTCTATATGAATCCTTACAATTTGATCACCTTTCCTCCTGTCATAAGGACTGCTCACTCCCTTATGCTTTAAAATAAATTCTTTGCCCGAATCGGTACCGTCAGGCACCCTTACTTCCTCTTCACCGTACAGTGTCGGGACCTTTATCGTATCCCCCAGCACCGCCTGAGCGTATGATATATACACATCGACTATAATATCCTGATCCTCTCTCTTAAATACAGAATGGGCCCGGACCTTTATAATCACATGCAGGTCGCCTGCAGGTCCTCCATTGTATCCTTCACTGCCCTTGCCCTGAATCCTTAAGACGCTGTCATTGTCGACACCTGGAGGAACATGGATGCTTATATCTTCTTCCTTCAACGTCCGTCCTGTCCCATTACAACCACTGCATTTATCCTGTATCTCGTAACCGCTGCCATTGCATACATGACATGTCTTGTTTACCGTTAAAAACCCCTGTCTGTAATGCATTTGGCCTGAACCGCTGCATGCTCTGCATGGTGCCGGTTTGGTTCCCGGCTTTGCGCCTGTTCCGCCGCACGTATTGCACAATCCTGTCCGCTTTATGGTAAATTCTTTATCAACTCCCAAAACTGCCTCTTCAAATTCAAGCTCGAGGACTGCCTCTATATCCTTACCCCTGACCCGTCTGTTCTTTGAAGTTCTTCTTCCTCCAAAGAAATCGCTGAATACATCCCCCATAAGATCCTCGAATATGCTCGATCCTCCGCCTTGAGTCCCGAAGATATCCTCCTGTGTGGCACCCATCCTCTCGAAGTTATGGCCGAACATATCATACTGGGAGCGTTTATCGGAATTACTCAATACACTGTAAGCCTCGTTTATTTCTTTGAATTTCTCCTCCGAAGCTTTGTCTCCCTGCTTCCTGTCCGGATGGTGTTCCAATGCCAATTTCCTGTATGCTTTCTTAATCTCCATGTCTGAGGCATTTTTTGAAACGCCGAGTACCTCGTAATAATCTCTTTTCATTGCTATGACTTTTTCTCCTCTGTTTCAGCTTTCTGATATAGCATCTCTGCAATCTTATGTGAAAATGTGCTTAGTGAATTAATTGCGCTTTCAAGGACCGCTGTATCATCCGTATCTCTCTTCTTTTTTAAATCATCTATTGCTGAAATTATATTATTGGAATCCTCTGCGGTAAGGAGGTGCTTGTATTCATTGAGTGAACGTGCGGCTGCATAGAGAAGGCCGTCTGCTTTGTTGCGAAGATCGACCAGTTCTTTTCTTTTCTTGTCGTCCACCTCATGCTGCTGTGCATCACCTATTATCTTGTTTATCTGTTCTTCCGATAATCCGCTGCCTGCGGTAATCTTTATCTTCTGTTCTTTCCCGGTTCCGCGGTCCTTTGCCCTGACATGCATAATACCGTTCGCATCGATGTCGAAGGTTACTTCAATCTGCGGTACTCCCCTCGGAGCAGGAGGAATCCCGATGAGCTGGAATTTTGCAAGACTCTGGTTATCTTTCGCAAGTTCCCTCTCACCCTGTAAGATATGTATATTGACAAAATCCTGATCGTCCTCTGTCGTTGAAAAGGTCATTGTTTTTTTTGTCGGGATCGTTGTGTTACGCGGTAAGATCTTTGTAAAAACTCCCCCCTGGGTTTCAACCCCGAGAGAAAGCGGGGTCACATCGAGCAGAATGACATCCTTCACGACCCCTTTAAGAACAGCCCCCTGAATGGCTGCACCCATTGCCACCACTTCATCGGGATTCACTTCTTTTACGGGCGGCTTACCGAATATTTCTTCCGCCTTTTTCACCACAGCAGGCATTCTGGTCATCCCGCCTACGAGAATAATGCTGTCTATATTTTCTTTCTGGAGATTTGCATCCTTTAATGCCAGCTCGCAGGGCTCCGTAAGCTTGTCTATGAGAGCGTTAACGAGGGATTCGAACTGTGCCCTGGTAATCGTCTTGGCAAGGTGTTTCGGCCCAGAAGCATCTGCTGCAATGAACGGAAGATTGACCTCTGTTTCTTTGAGTGTGGAGAGCTCCATCTTTGCCTTTTCTGCCGCATCCTTTACTCTCTGCATGGCCATCTTATCATTGAGGATATCGATGCCTGATTGCTGTTTAAAATCCTCCACCAGCCAGTTGGCCAGTGCTCTGTCAAAATCTTCACCTCCGAGGAAAGTATTCCCGTTGGTCGCAAGCACCTCAAATACGCCTTCATTCAATTCCAGTACGGATACGTCGAACGTTCCGCCTCCAAGATCAAAAACAGCGATCTTTACATTTTGATCCTTATTGATTCCATACGCAAGCGAGGCTGCGGTCGGTTCATTAATGATTCTGAGTACGTTCAACCCTGCAATCTTCCCGGCATCCTTTGTCGCCTGACGCTGGCTGTCATTGAAATAAGCAGGCACCGTAATAACGGCGTCCTCTATCTTTTCACCGAGAAAATCCTCTGCATATTCTTTCATCTTTGTAAGTATATATGCCGATATTTCAGATGGGCTCATTTTCTTCCTGCCGATCTCGACCCAGGCATCATCATTATCGGCAGACACGATCTTATAAGAAGCTATTTTTGCTGTTTGCGTCACTTCGGGAGAATCATACTTTCTTCCGATGAGCCTCTTTACGGCAAAAATGGTGTTTTCTGCGTTGGTAACAGACTGTCTCTTTGCAAGGTTACCGATAAGTAAGGTTGCTTTATCGTTGATAGCAACCATGGAAGGCGTAGTCCTCCCTCCTTCTGCATTCGGTATTACAACAGGTGCATCCCCTTCCATATACGCAACACATGAGTATGAGGTGCCAAGATCAATACCTATTGTTCTGCCCATTTACCCCCCCTTCCTGAAAACTTCTATCGTCCCTGATAAAATCATACTGCTTATTCTCCGGCTTTTACCGGTACTGCCTTCTTGCCGACAATAACCTTCGCAGACCGCAGCAGTCTGTCATTATAAAGATATCCCCTTTCGACCTCTCTTACTATGATATTGTCTTCATTTCCCTCGGACTCTTCTACACCGAGTCCTTCATGAAAGTTCGGATCAAACATCTGTCCGACTGTTTCAACGGTGCGAACGCCAAAACTATCTATAACCTTTTTTAACATCTTGAGTGTAAGTTCAACCCCTTCATAAAGGCTGTCTTTCTGTGAATGAATTTTTGAATACTCAACCGCACGTTCAAGGTTATCGATCACCGGAAGGATTTCACGGATCAAGGTCTCATTTCCATACCTCAACTGTTCAAGTTTCTCCTTGTGGACCCGCTTCTTATAATTATCCATATCTGCTTCACTTCGTAACCATTTATCCTTATACAAGGCTGATTCTTTCGATAATTGGTCACTCTGGGCTTTCAGCTTATCTATCGCAGATGGCTCTGCCGCAGGCGGTGAAGGTTCTGCTGATTGTTCCGGCTGCTCCGTGACTTTCGCAGAATCATCAGCAGTTTCCTTCTGCTGATCGTCCTCGTTGTCTTTTACTTTAGTCTGCTGATCCGATCCTGCGGGCGTATGCCCGCTCAAGTCCTGGATGCCTGCAGTTTCATCAGCCGCTTCTTTTCCCTCCGGCACATGTTCCTTATCTTTTTGATTTTCTTCATTGTTTCCCATTTTTTTGTTCCTGTTTATTTTTTTTCTTGGAGACATCGGATCCTCATCATAAACTTTGTTTGTTTTATCAATCAGTCACGCTAATGTCAAGGCACACATCCATACTATCACCATATATATATAAATTAATAAGTCGGCATGTATAGTCAATAGTTTTGATAGTATAAGGTCCGGGCAGCAAATCTCATATAAAAACGGCGCGTCCCGGCCGGGTTTGCTTGCCAAAATAAATTTGTAGGTTTATAGCTAAAACATGCCTGATGTGTATAAGAAATTCTTAAATGAATACGATAAACCTGTAAGAGAACATTACTACATATTATTTATGGCATGGGCAGGCTGGGTGTTTGATTTTTATGATCTTACGCTTTACACATTTCTTCTCATCCCCATCGGCAAAGAACTGCAGTTATCAAACTTAGACCTCTCCTATATACTCGGTATATCACTTGCTGCGACTGCTTTAGGCGGCATACTATTCGGTATACTTGCAGATCGCTTCGGCAGGAGGAACGTTCTCCAGTGGACAATTCTCACTTACAGCATAGGAACATTCTTAAGCGGAATTGCACCGGACTTCTATTTCCTCATTCTTTTCAGGATCATTACCGGCATCGGCGTAGGGGGGGAATGGGCAACAGGCCAGACGTATGTCGGGGAGACGTTTCCGCCGAAGGTGCGGGGCAGATTCGGCGCATTCATGCAAACAGGAGCACCCGTTGGCGTTGCGCTTGCTGCGGTTGTCGGCGGGTTTGTGTCCCCTCTGATAGGCTGGCGCGCATCATTCATGGTTTCGGTCCTGCCTGCTGTCCTTGTAGTCCTGATAAGGAAAAAACTTCCGGAATCCGACCTATGGGCAGAACGCACACAGCTCATAGAAAAGGGAAAGCTGGCCCGGGAGAACGCCAAAGACGAAGACGGCAGAAAATTGCTCTTGTTGTTTTCAAGAGAATACAGGACAGCCTTTTTAAAGGCACTGCTCCTCGCTGTTTTTCTTATGTCTGCCTACTGGTTTACCTATGCATGGCTTCCGGGCTACCTCTATGAGCAGAGGCACTTTTCCATGACGAAGTCCGGTTTGTGGATGATCATAACGCAGGCTGGAGGATTTATCGGTTACGCCACATTCGGTTTTGTTGCCGACTGGGCAGGCAGGAGACCGGCGTTCACACTTTACGCATCTTTAATGGCTGCAGGGCTTGTCATGATAACAGTGATGTGGAACTTTATCGCCAATTATCCCCCTGTGATACTCGTCTTTATGTTTATGGTCGGGTTCGGAACAGGATTTTTCGGCGGCTACGGTCCGCTCATGTCGGAATTGTTCCCGACAAAGATAAGAAACACCGCAATGGGGACTGCGTTTAATCTTGCAAGGGGAGCGCAATTTTTCACGCCGCTTGTCATCGTTATAGTGGCACAAAAATACGGACTCGGGGGAGGCATATCCCTTGCGTCTTTGTTTGCCCTGATGGCGGGAATATGGATATGGGTGTTTCCTGAAACAAAGGGCAAAAAGCTGACGGCATTATAAATGAATCATTCTTTAAAAGGCAGGGTCATTACCGTTGCAGATAGAAACACCCCTTATAGCTTCAGTAATAAGCTTGCATTGATATCTTATGTAATTTTGACACTCGTATTTACCTATCCGGTCATTCTGCATCTCAGCAGCAGGGTTATAGGAGGCGGTGACGCATATATGTTCTTATGGGACATCTGGTGGTTTAAATATGCTATCTTTACCCTTCATACGAGTCCCCTTATCAATAATACCATCTATTATCCCCTACATAACATACCCATGGTCTGGTCAACGCCCTTGAATGAGCTTGGCTCCCTGCCGTTTCAGTTCATATTCGGAAATCTCATCACCTATAATCTCACAATCCTTTTCCATTTCATTCTGTCGGGTTTTTTTGCATTTCTATTTCTCAAGAAGCTTATAAAGAACGACATGGCTGCTTTTACCGGTGGAATCGTTTATACGTTTTCCACCTATCATTTTGTGGTGAGCAGCGGCATGCTCGGCCTTGCTTCAATAGAATTCATACCTTTGTTCCTGCTGTTTTTTTTGAGCTTCATCGACAAACAAAGCATAATGAACTTTGTTTTTATGACAGGCTTTGCAGCACTGACAGCACTGTCAGATCCCTCCATAGCAGTATATTTTCTTTTAACCTTTGCAGTCGTGTTCATACTCTATGCTCTGTTATGGGACAGAAAGCTGATCTTCACGGAAAAAAGGTTTTTCGGGCTGTTGTCATCGGGAATCATTACTGCCGGCATTGTATCTTTATTTTACCTGCCCGGGGCAGAAACCGTTACTGCTGTTAAATCGGCACATGGAGCGGCACAGGATGCGATACTCTATTCCGAGGACCTGCTCGGTTATTTTCTCCCCACGCACAGTAATTTTTTGTGGGGCAGATTTTATTCGCACACACGTTTGAACCCGGCAATCTCCCATTATTTTATCGGTTATGCCGTGCTGATACTTACGTTTATCGGTATTTTAAAATCAAAAATAAGATTGAAAGGTTTTTTTGTATTTTTCTTTATAATCACGCTGATCCTGTCTCTCGGACCGTATCTCCAAATAGAAGGTCCTGTGCTGTTTCCTTATCAGAAAACATACCACATGATACCGATGCCGTACTATGTTCTCTGGAAAACGCCTCTGTCCCACCTCCTGAGGTTCCCTCACAGATACAGTCTTGACGTGGAATTGATGCTTTCTATTTTTGTTTCTGCGGCATTATCCCTGTTTATGAGAAGGAACATATCATCTATTATCGCAACGGTGATCCTTGCGGTCATACTTCCAATCGAAACGACGACCGGCATGCCTTTTAACACCTCCGATGCAAAGATACCCTCTCTTTATAAAACGATAAAGACCAGTAACAATATCGATGTGATTTACGACCTGCCGTCAGGCAATGAGTTCGCTCCGCCCAATGCCAACTATTCCTGCACCTATATGTATTATCAGACCTGTCATCTGAAACCCATCGTTTATGGTCATACACCGGGACCACCTCATCATGCGGACGATTTTACGCTTTTGAATCCCCTGCTGCAGGTATTCAGAGAACCACAGGTGCTTGACTATGGGGATATCATACAACGGGACGTCCCTGCATACATACCCTACGGAATATCAGCGTTGAACCGTGACAATATTTCCACGTTGATCCTGCACAAGACGTTTTTATCCACAGACTTCGATAAAAATACGGAAAAGGCGTTCTACACACAGCTGGTCAGAATCATGGGCAAACCGGTTTTTGAAAATCACAGCACTGCGATGTTTGACGTGCCGCGGCTGTCAAAGCCAGTTTTTAAACCCATCGTCTATCTCGGAAAGGGCTGGAATGAACCGGAATACGATCAAAACGGTAATGCTTACCGGAAGATGTCGAACGATGCCGAGATAAGGCTTTCACATTGGAAAGGCGGCTATTCAACTGTTGAATTTTCCGTATTTAGGCCGTTCGCAAAGATAGAGAACCTGGATGTGTTTGCCGATGCAACGCTCCTCGCTCATCTCGACATATCGTCTGTTGTGACGCCGAATGTCGGCAAGATAACTATTCCATCCGTCTTTCTCCACGACGGTGAAAATACCATTGTACTGCATGTAGAGGAAGGTCCGTTCGAGCCGTTCCTCATGCAATCCGGATTCCCGGATGTAAATCCATACAGCCTTGCAATCAGCAAGATAAAGATTCTGCCGGTAAACCCGGTGAGAAAGGACGTGGCTTTAAACCACGCCCTTTCTATAAGGAATTAAAAATTATCATATTATCCCCACCATAAATGGTGGGGCTTTCTCACGGGGTAAATGTATCCGGAAAATAGAAAAGTTCGTGCTGCGAGCGGTGAACGACTTTTTTATTGCATTCCCTGGATTCTATTTTGAGAGTTTATCATAGGAGATCTCCAGCACCTCATACTCTTTTATCTTCTTTGTGGTCTGTATCTCTATGATATCGCCTTTTCTGCAGCCTATAAGTTCCCTCGCGAGCGGAGAGGTAACTGATATACTTCCGTTGTTAACATCGGCTTCTTCTTCCCCGACTATAAGGTAGCTCACGACACTATAGGTATCTGTTTCTTTGAGAGAAACATAAGCACCAAACGCAACCTGTCCTACATCGATTTTGCTCTTGTCGATCTCTATAATCTCTGCGTTTGCAAGTTTATTTTCTATTTCTCTTATCTTGCTGTCTATGTATGACTGCTTTTCCTTAGCGCTTTCATATTCGGCATTCTCGCTTAAATCACCGTGGCTCCTTGCTTCTGCAAGCGCTACGATTACCTTTGGCCTTTCAACCTGCTGAAGTATTCTCAGTTTTTCTTTTAAACTTTCGTACCCTGATTTTGTAACCGGAAATCTATGCATGATTAGCTCCTATCTGCTTTATTCTCGACCGTTTTATATAAGTTCTGAATAGGCGTAACTGAAATATCCCCATGGATCAGTGCAACAATAGCTTTATAAGCTGCATCGGCACCTTCTATTGTGGTATAATACGGGATATTATACGTAATGGCAGATCTCCTTATAGAGTATGAGTCTTTTATTGATTTCTTCCCGAATGTCGTATTGATGAGCAGCGAAATATCTCCGTTCTTAATTAAATCAACGATATGAGGCCTGCCTTCCTGCACTTTATTCACAATTCTTACCTCAATGTCGCTCGACTTCAGCACCTCAGCAGTGCCGCGGGTCGCAACTATATTAAACCCGAGCTCCTTCAAGTTTTTTGCAATAGGGAGTATCAGCATTTTATCATTGTCCTTCACACTTATAAAAATAGTGCCCTTCAACGGCAGTATGGTGTTGGCTGCTAACTGCGATTTTGCAAAAGCAAGTGCAAAACTTCTGTCAACCCCCATAACCTCGCCTGTTGATTTCATCTCCGGCCCCAGCAGTGTGTCCACCCCCGGCAGTTTCATAAACGGCAAGACCGCCTCTTTTACCGTAATATAATCAGTAATAACTTCTTTTGTAAAGCCTAAATCCTTGAGCTTTTTGCCGAGCATTACTTTTGTGGCAAGCTTTGCAAGCGGCACACCTATTGACTTTGAGACAAACGGTATTGTCCTGCTTGCCCTTGGGTTGACTTCGAGTATATATACTTCATTGTTTTTTACGGCAAACTGGATATTGATAAGACCTATGACATCCAATGACTTGGTGAGTATCTTCGTCTGCCGTGTGATCTCATTTATAAGGTGTTTCGACAGCGAAAAGGGCGGGAGTGAACATGCACTGTCACCGGAGTGTATGCCTGCTTCTTCAATATGCTCCATAATACCGCCAATCACCACACTATCACCGTCGGATATCGCATCGACGTCTATTTCGGTTGCATTCTCAAGGAATTTGTCCACGAGTACAGGCTTGTCATCGCTTATATTCACGGCCTTCCCCATGTACTCCACAAGACTCTCGCTATCATAAACAATCTCCATTGCCCTGCCGCCCAGCACGTACGACGGTCTTAAAATAAGGGGGAATCCGATGGTGTTCCCGATCCTTATGGCCTCTTCAATCGATGTGGCTGTAAGGCTTGTCGGCTGTTTCAGCCCTATCCTCTCGAGCAGTTCCCTGAATCTTTTCCTGTCCTCAGCTATGTCTATACTCTCAGGTGACGTGCCGAGCACCTGAACGCCGGCTGCTTCCAATCTCTTGGAAAGCTTTAGAGGCGTTTGTCCGCCGAACTGCACTATGATGCCATGCGGGTTCTCGAGCTCCACAATATTCATGACATCTTCATAGGTAACGGGCTCAAAATACAATTTATCCGATGTGTCATAATCGGTACTCACGGTTTCCGGGTTCGAATTGATCATAATCGATTCATACCCTTCTTCCCTTAATGCAAAACTTGCATGCACACAGCAATAGTCGAATTCTATCCCCTGGCCAATCCTGTTCGGACCGCTTCCCAGAATAATGACCCTCTTTCTGCCCGATACGACGGATTCATTCTCTTTTTCATAGGTCGAATACAGGTAAGGCGTATATGCCTCAAATTCCGCACCGCAGGTATCGACCACCTTATAGACGGGTTTGATCTCATTGCCCGTACGGACCTTTTTTACCGCCGATTCAGCAACGCCAAGCAGGTCTGCAATGTATCTGTCCGCAAACCCCATTTTTTTTGCATTCTTTATAACAGTGATCGCTGATTCTTCGGACAGAGAATATCCTTTCAGCGGCTTTATGGTATCCTCATACGCTATGATCTCTTTTATATTATTCAAAAACCACGGGTCTATCATCGTATGTGTGTGGATTTCATCGATTGAAAACCCCATTCTCAGTGCATCCCCTATGAAGAAGATTTGGTCCGGAGAAGGCCTTTTCAGCCCTGAGACCGTCTTTTCATTCGCATGAATGGTGTTATAATCATACGCTTTGATCCTCGGCACCATGCCGTACACGCCCGACTCAAGCGACCGCAATGCTTTCTGGAATGACTCTTTGAATGTCCTTCCTATTGCCATAACTTCACCGACAGATTTCATCTGCGTGGTAAGCGTATCATCTGCCTGCGGGAATTTCTCGAATGTAAACTTGGGTATCTTCGTGACGATATAATCGATCGTCGGCTCAAATGAAGCTTTTGTATTTTTCGTAATATCGTTTGTAATCTCATCGAGCGTATACCCGATGGCAAGTTTCGTAGCGACTTTTGCTATCGGATATCCCGTAGCTTTCGATGCAAGCGCAGAGCTTCTGGATACGCGGGGGTTCATCTCAATGACAACCGAATCTCCGTTTGAAGGATCTACGGCGAATTGTATGTTCGATCCGCCGCTTTCTATGCCGATCTCCCTCATGATCTTTATGGCGGCATCACGCATGTTCTGATATTCTTTATCGGTAAGCGTTTGTGCAGGAGCAATGGTAATGCTGTCTCCCGTATGGACACCCATGGGGTCAAAATTTTCTATTGAGCACACCACGATGCAGTTATCGTTCTTGTCCCTCATCATTTCAAGCTCGAATTCCTTCCATCCAAGAACGGATTCTTCCAGTAATACTTCATGCGAGGGACTCACGCTGAGCCCGTACTCCACCTTGTCTTCAAACTCCTCTATATTGTATGCAATGCTTGCGCCTGTACCTCCGAGAGTAAACGAGGGCCTTATAATCACGGGAAACCCTATTTCTCTCGCAAATTTTGCTGCCTCTTCCTTCGAGCGTGTGTATTTGCTGAACGGGACTTTGAGCCCTATCTTCTGTATCGAAGACTTGAAAAGCTCCCTGTCCTCTGCTTTCTTGATCGTATCAATCCTTGCACCTATAAGTTCAACCCCGTACTGCTTCAAAACCCCGGAATCCGAGAGCGCAACTGCCATGTTCAGTGCTGTCTGTCCGCCCATGGTAGGCAACATCGCATCAGGCCTTTCTGCCGCAATAATCTTCCTGAGTATATCCGGAGTTATAGGCTCTATGTATGTTTTATCTGCGAATTCGGGATCTGTCATTATGGTTGCGGGGTTGCTGTTAACCAGTACGACCTCTATGCCCTCTGCTTTTAAAGCCTTGCATGACTGCGTGCCCGAGTAATCGAACTCGGACGCCTGCCCTATGACGATAGGGCCCGAACCTATAAGCATAATCTTATTTAAATCTCTTCTTTTTGGCATTCATCC
>JBBIVV010000029.1:0-28376 GCA_037439545.1 bacterium | reverse complement strand
GAATGTTGAATAATTACCAAATGTGTGGTATGAATATAAATATGATGAAAATTTATCATTCATATTTAATTTTATGTTGAATAAAAAACGATCTTCACCCAATAAACGTAATAATGTGTTAAATAATTTCGTTATTATTGAGAGGCATAGAAAAGTATTTACCAAACGGCTTGTTTATAACGGCACAAAATACAAGAAGCTGAAACACATACTTGGAGCGATTGAGACGGAGATCATTACAGAGGCACTGGAGAAGACAGGCAATAAATCTGAAGCCATTCAACTGCTCGGCGTGTCAAGAAGGACATTTTATCATAAAATCAAAAAGATGCGCTCTTAGATCGTATGGATGATTCCAATTCTTTTACCGATGCTGTCGCTGTCCCAAGCTTACCGACGACAATGCCTGCAGAGTGGTTCGATATAATGCACGCATCCATCCATTGTGCCTTGGCAGCAAGTGCAAGGGATAGTGTCGCAATGACCGTGTCACCGGCACCGGTAACGTCATAGACCTCTCGTGCTATAGTCGGTATATGTTTTATTGTTCCGTCGGACTGGAACAGACTCATGCCGTATTCACCGCGGGTTATAAGTATTGCATCGGTGCTGTACTTTTTTAACAGATACATACCGGCCTTTATTAGTGCTTTTGTGGAATTAATTTCAAACCCGCAGGCTTCTTCTGCTTCTTTCTGATTTGGCGTTATGACCGTTACACCACGGTAGAACTTAAAGTTACGTATCTTCGGATCGACGGCAACGACAGTGCCGTTTTCTTTTTTGAACTTAAGAATGTGTGAAATGATACCTCTACTGATCAAACCTTTACCATAATCGGAAACAATGACGGCATCAAATTCATGGAGCCTCGATTCCAGGAATGCGATGATGCTTCTATATGTTTTTTTCGACAGTTCCTCTTTTGACTCCCTGTCAAATCTTACCACCTGCTGATGTTGGGCAACGACTCTCGTTTTTATAGATGTATGTCTAAGAGCATCCGTTATTATGCCGTCCGTTCTGTGTCCTGTCTCCCTGAGCATCTCCATCAGCCTCTCACCGTTGTAGTCATTTCCTATCACACCGAGTAATACGACTTCTCCGCCTAATGCCTTGATATTCTGCAGCACATTGGCAGACCCGCCGAACATAATGCTTTCTTTTGTTACCTCTACGACAGGCACAGGAGCTTCGGGTGAGATGCGGGACACCTTACCCCATACAAATTCGTCCAGTATTATATCTCCTATCACGAGGATCCTTGCCCTGGTAAAGTCTTTGACAAGCTTGAGTAATCTTTTTGTATTCTCCATTTAGACCTCTTTATTTATAATCTGTAGTGTATAGTTTAAAATAAGATCATTATCAATAGTACTGATGCATGCAGCCCGTGTATCTTCATCGCAGGGATATGCAGGACATGCATCGCAGGACTTTGGCGGACTCACGGCAATATACCTTTTACCCGCGGGTTTCCATTTTTTTATGTGTTCTGCGAGCCCGGGGACAGGAGGATAAATTATTATGCCCGGTGTGCCTACCGCATCGGCAATATGACACGGCCCGCTGTCGTTGCCAATGAATACAGATGCATACTTAATTATGCAGGTTATCTGTTTCAAGGGCAACCCTATGACTGCCGAGGCTGATCCGGCTTTTATGAGATGCAATATCGTATCTATTGTTCCGGTTTCCGGGGTATCTCCGATAATGACCGACGGAATATGGTAGTTTTCTCCGAGCCTGTTTATTATATCCGCATAGCTGCCGGGACTTAACCCCTGTCCCCTGACCGTTTTACCGCCGGGATGTATCACTGCATATTTACCGCTGCCTCTTGATTTAAGCTCGTCGATAACAGCCCTACCCGCAGAAGCAGGGCAGTTATCGATACCGAGTTCCAGTGACAGATCACCGCTGTTTATGCCAAGGGGACCAACGAGCTTCATGTTGAGTTCGACTATATTTTCACCTTCTCTGTAATCAACGCGGTCAGTCAGGAAATTTGACGTGCCGCCGGTCTGGAATCCTATCCGTCTCTTGGCACCTGAGAACAATCCGATGAGCTCGCTTCTGAGGAACCTTTTAAACATTATTGCGGTATCGAAATGCCTTTTTCTCAGTTCTCTTATAAAACCGAGGTAACCGTAAAGGCGTTTGTGCCTGCCATGCATGTCATAAATTATTGTTTCATCTATCCATTTTATATCGCTTATAAGATCGTCAATACCGGGTGAAACGACCATTGCCATAAAAGAATCCGGGTAGTGTTTCTTGAGTGCCCTTACCGCAGGGATGCTGACAAGCGTATTGCCTATAGAGCCGAACCTTATGATAAGAAAGCGGTTCATACTATACCGAAAGTATGGACATGCCAAGCTTGCTCCTCAGCAGGAAATGGCTGTCAGAAAGGTAGAATTGAAGCATGTCCTGCATAAGTTCCGAAGATGAGAATATATCTTTTCTTTTTTCTTTATTCGACAGCAGGGATGTGTCGCCGACATGCCATTTAACCAGTGATGAAAAAACAGGTTCTATGTCGCCGGTCATGAACGAAGCTGCTCTTACGCCCGTCATCTCGATGCCTGCAAACCAATCATCCATGTAATGGTTTGCCACTTTCAGATATTTTTTTATCGGCTCCTCAAGGGCTGTCTTCTGCTTTTTTGACAGCGTATCGGCAACGGCATTCTGAATGGTATTAAGATTCGGATCCGTATCATGCTGTGTGGCAGCGGATGGATTGAATATCCTGATCAGCGCATTTATAAACAGTGAAAACTTCTGCTTGCCTAATTTCATGGGCAGTGTAAAGCCCGATTTTATATAGGTAAGATATTCAGCCACTATAAAAGACTTTTCTCCGGCAGATAAACCGGAAAGGGCCGAGGTATTTACAATGAGTGACGGCGGATCCGTATTCTCGATAACGATCTTGAAATTACCTTTTGATGTCTGGTAAATATCTATATCCTTTATACCAAGGGTTTGTAATAAGTGCACGTACTCCTGCCACGCCGTCGATTTCGACGTTATTCTCTCCTGCTTACCGACACCATAAAGTTTCAGATCGGACTTATATATATGCTCGCCATAATCCTGGAATACATTGATTATGTCCTTTAACGGTCCCCTTGTTTTCATATGCAGGAGGTGGGCATGAAACAGGTCGTCCGTTAAAGGAGATTTCGGATGTTGTGGCTGTTTGTTTTTGTTTGCATCTACAAATATCCGTTCCATGTCCTTCTCCTGGCCTATCAGCTTCAATGTGCTGTAGTATAAAAATACGCGATCATAGTCTTTTTTCTGTTCATAAAATTTTGAAAGAAACCGTATTGCATTGATGTTATCAGGCTTGTATTTCAGCACGGTACTGTACTCTCTTACAGCCTCTGTAATCTGGGACTTGTTTTTTGATAACAGCTCTGCAAGCGCAAAATGCGCATCGACGTCGGAGGGCTCGATATTCACTATTGTCTGATATTGCTGAATGGCAAGCTCATTATTTTTGATTTTTGTGGTATACAGTTCACCGAGTTCTTTTATGAGCGGAAACACTTTTTTAGGTTCCTTTGGCAGGAGCACCTTTATAAACCTCTGATACAACTCGGCTATTCCTGAAAAATTACCCTGGAGCTCGAGAATGCTGCCCAGTCCCTTCAAAGCCGGGATGGAAGATGGTTCCTTTTTCAGGGCTTCGAGATAATATTTTTTTGCGGTATCGAGATCGTTTTTGAATTTGATGTACATCTCACCAAGTCTCATTGAAGTTGCAATGAAGTTTTCGGTCGATTTCTCTACCTTAAGCAGTCGTGCCAATACATCTATTTCGTTGTCAGTATCGGATTGCTCGCGGTAAATTTGTATGAGCTCATGGTAGATCTGGAGGTTGTCGGGCATAATTGCCATGGCTTCCCTGAGAAGCGGTACGGCACCGTTAAGGTCATAGAGCTTATCATGTTTCAGCTTCGCGATCTTTATCAGTACCTGTGCCCGGTCTAAAGGCTTCTCAAGTGCCCTTGAAAGCTTTGTCAGGACTTCTGACTCAAGCTCGAAGTTACCGAGATTTGCCGTCAGTTCATCGAGTGTTATCAGGCTCTCGACATCCTTTTCGTGTATATCGACTGCTCTCAGTAAATACTCGACAGCCTGCTGTATGTTGCCGAGCCTGCGCGCTATATCTGACAGCATTTTGTACAGCGGGAACAATTGCTCTGGTAATATTTCCTGTTCATGCGCATAGGTCACATTTTTCAGTACGTCGTATGCATCTTTGTAAAGTCCTGCTGCATAGGCAGCTTCACCGTAGGCGAGCCTGTAATCGATATGAGAGGGGCTTATGGTATGTGCATCTTTATATGCCTGGTATGCTTCACTTACTTTGCCGCTGTTTTTGAGCATTCCGCCGTATTCAAAATTCAGTGCAGCCCTTGTTTCATCCGGGACAGACTTCAATTTGATTGCTTCCTTGTAATAACTCAAGGCTTTATCATTGCCCGGGGAGCTTCCCTGCTGTGACGCAGTCAGCCTTGCAAGTTTAATGAGCACATCGGTATTTGACGTATCGATAGTGTACGCAGACTCATAGGATTGCAGAGCACCTTTTTCATCGTTCATACGGGACAAAAGCAGTTCCGCCGATTTCACGAAGTAATTGAATTTTGCGTCTTTTTGGCCTGCATTTGAAGCGGCAATTTTATAGAACTGATCAAGAGATGCAGCGTCGTCCTTTTTCAGGAGAAGTGACTCAAGCAGAGGATATGTCCCGCTGTCCGACGGTTTCAGCTTTATGATGTTCTGATAGAGCGCTATTCCTGCACCGGGATCATTTAATTTTTCCACTTTTATCAGGGCAAGTTTTTTTTGCAAGTCAATAAGCTCATCGTTCGATTTCATTCGCGGGAGTCTTTCTTCATAAAGTGCCGATAAGTTTTTATAATCTCCCGATAGGTCGTAGATACCGGCAAGTGCGGAGAAAGCGGTAGTGTTATCGGGTTGGATGTGAAGAACATCCGTGTAGATACCCATTGCAGTTTCCTTGTTGTCTTTTTGGATGCCGGCAAGCTCGAGCAGCAGGTCTACCCGTTGTTCTCCGGGTATCTCGAATTTAAGTATTTCACGGATTGTTGCCGTAAGCTCTTTCGAATTGTTCTGTTTTTTGTACAGTGAACTGAGCTTTAAATAAATGTCGAGGTGCTTTTGCCCTGATTTAATAAGTTCCAAGAGTACTTTTACGGCGGATTGCGGCTCATTGAGGTGTTCGTCCAATAGAACGGCACGCCTTAAGGTCAAGCTCATCTTCTGTTCGTCCGTTTCGCTGAGTTCCGCCTCTTTTTTCAAGGCGCTTGCAAGCAATGAGTAATCACTGCTGTTCGTGGAAAGCCTCTCAAGCCATTGGTAATGCTCAAGGCTCTTCGGCTCTTTTTCGATAAGTTTCATCAGATATATCGATGAGGTCCTGAAATCGCCGGCCGCCTCATAGGCAGATGCAAGCCTTCTGTAAATTTCATTGATGTTATCGATTGGTTTATCTGCCGTCCGTGGAAGTTTTAATAATGCTTCGAATGCCGCGATAACTCCGCTGTTGTCATTGTTTGCATATGCAGAATTACCGTAAGTCTCCACATATTTCTTTTCTGTACCGTCGAGTTCGAAAGCTTTTTTATAGAATTGCAGGGCTTGTTCCTGCTTGCCGACCTTGTCCAGTATACGTGCATATTCAAATACGAACTCGGGCAGATTCTCTTTCTTGACAAGAGTGTGGCTAATGGAGAAATTATAACAAAGCTCCGCCTTATCCCATGCACCGGCATTGAAGTACAGTTTCGTGAGTGAAAGGTTTGCATCGTGGTTGTCGGGAGCAATCGACAAAACCTCCTCAAACGCCTGAATTGCCCTTTCAGGCATTGCGAGTTTTTCATATCTTATATGCCCCAGTTTCAAGAGAAGCTCTACTTTTGTCCGGCCCGAGGACTTATCTATAAGAAATGAATAAAGTCTGTCAAAGCCGTTAAAATCACCCGTTGTTTCATAGAGCCTTTTTATGACATCGATCGCGTACGTTGATTCAGGTTTTTGTTCAAGTGCCTGCCATAAGTAGTTCTGTGCCTTTAGTATGTCAATACTCCTGTCAAAAAGTATCGAGCCCAGTTCGATGAGAAGGTCGTATTTGTCATCGGCTGTGCCCAATTTTTTCTCAAGTATCTTTACGAGGTTCGCATAATCACTGTTTTCCCTGTAGATTCTTTCAAGCGCCATCAGAGCAGTGTCATTATCAGCGTTTTGGGTAAGTAATCCGTTGTACAAGACAGCCGCTTTATCGTAATCTTTGTCGTGCGTCAGATAGATATCACCCAGCATGAGCTGCAATGAAGTTTTCTTGTCGGTATCACTATCCTGCAGACGTATGAGTTTCAGAATGGTTTGTTCTGCGTCCGGCCATCTTTCAGCCGAAGAGTATAGGGTTACCAGTGTTCCAAGGTAGTCAAGGTTATCCGGAGAAATCGCAAGTGCCCTGTTGTAGCTGTCTATGGCGTATTCGTAGTGTGAAAAGCCTTTCAGATAGGCATTGCCGAGTGACGCCCATAAAACCGCAGAATCTTTTTCTTCTTCCCTTCCCTGAAGCCTTTCAAGATAAAATGTTACGAGACTGTTGTAATCTCCGGTATCTGCATATATCTGCTCAAGCAAGGCATAATGAGACTGGTCCCCCGTAAGTCCGGCCAGTGCCGTGATGAATTGTTTTGCCGTGTCGTAATCCTTTTCCCCGATGAATATCGGCAGTGCCTTTTTATACAGGTCAATTTTTTTGGAATCGTCATGCTCCATGTCAAGGAGTTTTCTGATGGTTTCGGACATACCTTCTGCATCAGGCAGAGCGGTATAAATATCGAGCAGTGTATAAAGCAGTTCTATGTCGTCAGGCGCAGTCGATAGAGATGTTTTTAAAAAGGGGAGTGCGGATAACGGCTCGTTCAGTTTCAGGTAGTTCATACCAATCGTCTTATCAAGACCGGCACCAGTACCGGGACCCGGAGATTCCTTCATCTTTAAAAGTACGGGGATAAGCAGGACTGGTTCATCTATGAACGTATATTCAGATGATGTGTATATACTATACAGTTTCGAGATAACCCGGGGCTGGTTGTCAGGTTTTACACCGAGAGCCAGCTCGTAATTGCACGCAGTCTCGTATATATCGCCGAATACTCTTTCGTAGAGATCTGCAAGTAAACTGTAGAGGTTCGCAAGTTCATCGTTCGGAAGTTTGCCAGGAGATTTCAGAGTATTTATAAAGAGCTCTCTGTACTCGAATATGCTCGATAAGATGCCGTCCTTGTTCAGATCATCATATATCGTCTTCACAGTATCCTGCGGCATATCTTTTAATGCCGAGAGTTTTGACAGCGCTTCATCGTACATCTTAAGCGAGATATAGTTGTCGATGATTTGGCCTGTGAGACTGGCAGCCTGCGGTGCATCTTTTACGAGAAGGGACTTGCCCTCAAGAAGTATGTCGAGCTCAGGCACACTTTTTAATGTGTCGAATATCTCTATAAGTATGTTTACGGTATTGAGATCTTCCGGTTGAAATTCAAGCGCATCGAGATAAAATTCAATGGCTTTGCTGCTGTCGTTCAGGTTGTAGTAGTATATACCCGCTGTTTCCAGGAGATACGAGAGACGATCATCCGTTTCTTCAGAGAGACTGAACAGCTTTTCATATACTTCTATAAGTTCATTCCATTGCTTGTTCGCTTTGTATATCTCTGCAATACCTTTCAGGGCAGAGATATTCTCAGGCTCAAGTTTGAGTATCTCAAGATAATAAGTAAGATTGTCCACCCTGTGTGTACCAGACTAAGTAGGATAGTATAGTGATTTATTATTCAGGCAAAGACGTTATAAAATAACGCGACAAACCACCCCAGCAAATAACCGGTAACGAATCCGTAAATGAGCCCCAGAAGTGAGCCGCCGAATGATATCGAATATCCCCAGTATACCTGGTCGAGTTTAATCAGTGTACTTCCCCCGTGGTGGATCAGTGTTATGTAATTTGTAATGAGGAACAGCCCGATACCCAGTAACAACCCCCATGCCAACCCGTACGCATTTTTCTTTAACATGTTATTTTACCTCCTTTATTTTACCTTTAACGACAAACTGCGGATACACCCACCCGTCTATATTCAGCTTATCGCTTTTTATGTGAAAGTAAGAGAAATTTTCATTTAAAAAGAATTGATTTACAAAGTCCACTTCCGCAGGTCCTTTAATACTTCCAATCTGCTTGTGCAGTTTAAAATCGTTTCCGAGAAATGAGAACAAAGGAACATTATTCTTGAATCTGGTTTTTAGATTATCAGGTACAAAGACAGTTATGGATTTAGTGAAATCGGTTTGTGTGTCTATATCAAGTTTTTTTGAAGCCTCCTCTAACAAGGATGAGGCTTCTCTGTACCTCGCGTTCTGATAAGCTGATTGTGCCGAGAAGAACGTATGAAGTGCATACTGGCTTGGCACGAGCAGATTATTCATCTTTGACCTTGTGGCTTCAAGGAGGTTTTTGAAGTTTGCTTTAAGTTGTTCCAGCGAAGTATAAGCATTGTCTGCTTGCTGCCGGGCCTGTTCTGCATATTTTTCTGCATCTTGGTAATCTCCATGGTCATAAGAGGATTTCGCTTTTGTCATGTATATTCTATAACCCTGCGTATCGAGAGGCTCAGGATTTATCGTCATGAGTTTATCGTACGATGCCCGTGCTTGTTCAAAAGATGTTTTTACGTTTATTGCACTTGGCCCGCAACCTGTCACAATCAAAATCAAGAAAGTAACCATTAATTTTTTCATACTGTAATCTTATAAGAATATTTGTTTTTTTTCAACCTTTATTTATGGGCCGAATGCAATATTTACATGTATTATTTGCAAGATATGTTGTTCTCCCTCTGAGAGTTATAACAACCCAGTAATTTCATATAGTTAGCATTGGATGAGCTGGCATACATAATGCCTCTTATAATAACGTTATGAAATATAATAAAATAAAGCATAGGAAACGAAAGGAGGTGCCGGATGAAAAGTGTAATAATAGTTGATGATCAAATTAATTTTGCCATTGATATTGCAAAGTTATTGCAGGAAGGCAATGACCAATTGAGGGTAACGGGTGTAAAGAGTGCTGAAGAGGCCATTAAGCAGTTGGAAAATTCACCGGTGGATATAGTGGTTACCGATATAAAGTTACCGAATATGAGCGGTTTGAATTTTGCTCAGACAATAAGCATAAAATGGCCCAACACGGCAATCATAATTATGACGGCATATGGCGCTGAGGACGTTATCAAAAGTGCTTTCAATGCAGGAGCATTGTTTTATATTGAAAAACCATTCAAGATTGAAAAACTCGCCAATATGGTAAAAATGGCGAGTCTTAAGAAGCAGGAAAAAACGGGAGCGGTTAAGAATAAAACAGCAGAGATAGGATTGGGAAAACAGCCGGAAGTCTTCTAAGCATAGAACACGATAATGTTCGAGCCTGCTCTGTTACAGTATACCTGCTTTTCTCAAAATATTCATGGTATTATCCAGCGTGTCTACTTTTTGTTTAATCATATCATAAGCCTTTTCACCGAGTGATTTTGCCTTACCGGGATGCTCCAGGAGATCTCTTATTGTGCTGCACAATTCTTCTTCGTTATGGACCATGATGCCGCCATTCCCATCAAGTGTCGAGACAGATTCTTTGATAGTATCGGTATATATGCCGTAGATAACCGGTTTTTTATGAACGACAGCTTCAATCAGATTATGCCCTCCCACAGGCACCAGACTGCCGCCTATGAAGATTGCGTCACCTATGGAATAAATGTCCGCAAGTTCTCCTACGGTGTCGAGTATGATTACATCATAATCATTACCTGAGGAGATGGAAGAGTTTATCATTGACCTCTTTATGAAATTCAGTCCGGACCTGCTTATAATGCCCACCACTTCATCGAGTCTGTTCAGATGCCGTGGTGCAATGATCAGCAGGGGATTGTTTATGATTTGTTTCAGTGACAGGAAACAATTAACGACGATCTGCTCTTCACCTGTATGGGTACTGCCTGCAATTATCGTCTGTCTGTTTTTAAATATTTCTTTTATGTTTTTCATACATGGTGCAGAGGTGTTGCGAGTTATTGCATACTTTATATTGCCTGTAATATGTATGTTTTCACTCCGGGCACCCAACTTCATGAATCTTCCGGCGTCTTCCTGTGTCTGGACGCACAACATTCTGAATCTTTTAAATAAAAATGACATAACCGGCTTCATATACAGGTAACCCTTGAGAGCTTTTTCAGAAAGCCTTGCATTTACACTGACGATATCTGTTTTTAGCAGTGACGCAGAGATAATAAGATCAGGCCAGATCTCTGTCTCAAGTATAATCAATGCAGACGGTTTTACCCTGTACATCGCACACAGGGTAAAGATAATACTGTCGACAGGTGCGTATGAAATGCTCACGCCTTTCATATTCAGTGTTGACGCATACTCCCTGCCCGCGGGTGTTATCGTCGTAAGAAGTACATTCTTACCCGACAATACAATTGATTGTAACAGCGGTATGGATGCCTTTACCTCGCCTACGGATGCTGCATGTACCCATACACAGTTTTCCCTGTAGGGCAATATGCCCATGCGTTCTGAGACATGCCCGAGACTCTTTGGTTTAAGGAGGAACAACAGAGGTACGAACAGTACTATCCCCGCAAGGATGATACAATTGTATATGATTAAAAATAATACAGCCATTCTGATTGGACAGTTTCGTATTACAATGGTCTATTGTCAAGCTACTTAATCTGTCGGTCGGTTTTCGGGTGTTATGAGGAAGTTTTATTGCACATGTTGCAAATACCAAAGAAGTCTATGTGGAAATCCAATATTTTAGAAAAGTCTTTTATGTTTTTCTTATCGAAGGACATGTCCGGTGTCTGCTCCACATCCGCTATGGCTCCGCATACTATGCATATGGCATGGTGGTGCTGTGCAGTAGTAGGGTCATAATGTGCCCGTTCAAAATCAACGGTAAGTTTTTTCACCTCTCCCAGTCTTGTGAGGAGTTCGAGTGTATTATACACTGTGGTAAAGGATACCGTCGGTTGTTTGATCCTGAGTTTTTTATAGATACCGAGGGCAGTGGGATGACTGTGGTTATTCCACAGGATATTGAGTATAGCTATGCGCTGTGTCGTGAGTTTCATCCCTGCTGCTTTTAACTTACTTTTTACTTCGTTCAGATTGTCCATATATGTTCTCTCTGTTAATTTAAGATAATTATAAATTACGATAAATGCAAGCTATTTCTTCGGTCCGAAAGATGCAATGGGAAATTTGCTCATTCGCCGCCACGGTGTTTAGGGCATGCTTTCTTGAACGTATATAGTTGTTTGTTTTATGCAGATCATGTGATAAGTATACTACTATGCACTATGAAATAATAAAAATTCTTAAAGGGCATTGAATGGATACATCAAGGTTTATAACGGACAGAAGAAGGTTAAGGCATCTCATCACACGGTTGAAATATGAGAAAAAAAAGATCATTTTTACCAATGGATGCTTTGACATAATACATCCGGGGCATACCTCGTATCTTGAATCGGCAAAAGCACTGGGCGATGTACTTATTGTAGGTTTAAACAGCGATACGTCTATAAAAGGCATCAAGGGACCCCGGAGACCCATAAATGATCAGCAATCCAGGGCAACAGTTCTTTTATCGCTCAGGTCGGTCGATTATGTTTATATGTTTCACGAGCCGACACCTTTAGAGGTTATAAAGCTTGTGAAGCCCGTCATCCTTGTAAAGGGCGGCGACTGGCAAAAAAAAGATGTAGTAGGCGCCGATTTTGTAGAATCGTACGGCGGGAAAATCGTAATTATTCCTGTCGTGAATGAAACATCGACCACTGCGATCATTGAAAAGATTATGAAGTTGAATTCATAATATGGTTTCTCACGGCAGCTAAGAAAATAACCATAGTATTATATTTTGTTTGCATATATTCGTGAATACTATAGTCTCTACATAAAAGGGGAGAAGTATGTATAAAAAAATACTTATTGCTACCGATGGCTCTCCCTATGCGAGAAAAGCCATTGATGTTGGCGCAGATATTGCAAAACGATATAAATCGGAAGTTGCGCTTATCACCGTTATTGAACATCCCCTGAATGCCTTTGGTTTATTTGGGCTTGAAGAACTTGGCTCCGAGGCATACTCTATTCTTAAAAAAAAAGGCGATGATATTGTCAAAGAAGGAAAAGAACAGCTTAAATCCTACAACCTCAATATCCAATTTTTGCTCGAGTATGGCAATCCAGGCGATATTATTTCACAGTATGCCAGGAAAAATAAATTCGACCTTATTGTGGTGGGGAGCCATGGGTATGGTGAAGTAATGGCGCATATGCTTGGAAGCGTCAGTGACAGGGTGAACCACCATGCACATTGCAGCGTTCTCATTGTAAGATAGATGCCTCAATTTATTATATCGGATGCCGATATCGAGAATGACAAGATAACCATATCCGGTGACAGATATAGGCATGTAAAGAGCCTGAGATTAAAGCTTGGTGAACAAACGCTATTCATTAACGAATCAGGGGGCACCTATGTCAGCGTCCTGGAAGAGCTTCAGAAACGTAAAGCAGTTTTTAAGATACTAAAACAAACAACTGCAGATAGTTCCGGGACAGGCATCATTCTTGCACAGTCGGTGATTAAAAAGGATCGCATGCTGTTCGCATTGCAAAAAGCGACAGAGCTTGGTGTTGATGCGATTATACCTTTTACATCCCGGTATACAGTCGTTAAAATAAAAGATACAAATTTTATGAATAGATGCGATGCTGTTATAAAAGAAGCAGTAGGCCAGTCTATGCGTCGTCGCATACCGCATCTTTATGGCCCCTTGGGTTATAAAGAACTCATACAAACAATGCCGGATGTTTACAAAATATTGTTTCATTACGGAGATAATGTTGAACCTTTTTCCACTATTCAGAACATGCTGAAACAAGCATCACGGGTCATGCTGATTATAGGGCCTGAGGGGGGGTTTTCAGCAGATGAAATAAAATATGCGAGGGAGCACGATGTATATATTGCAAATCTCGGGGAAAATATACTCCGTGCCGAAACGGCTGCAATTGCGGCAATGAGCATTGTGTCCTTTATACGGGAAAAATAAACCCCCTGAATCCCCCTTGACAGGGGGAGATAAAATATGGATACCCCTGATAAGGGGGTAAGGTGATTGACAAAAAAATAGTGGCGCCCGTAGGCGCCACTAACCAATGCTCTTAAATAATGATTTTTACTTGGCTGGTGCTGGAGCTGGTGCGGGAGCTGGTGCTGCTGCCGGTGCCGGAGCTGGTGCTGCTGCTTCCTCTACCTTGATGCCTTTAACCCATACACCGTGTAATGTTAATTCTACTGCTTCTCCACCCTTCAGTCCTTCTGCTTCCTTTAAGGCTACCTTTGCTACATGTAGTTTCTTAACTTTACCATCGATCTTAACTACAAGTATTGTTGCCTTCTTCATTTTCTCTACCTTGACAACCTCTGCTTTGACTGGTCCTGCTGCCTTCTTTACCGCTTTCTTAGGTGCTGCCATTGCCATTGTTGCAAGTGTAAGAGCAAATGCTACTGCTACTACTACTGATATTAGCTTTCTCATTTCTATTCACCTCCTTTGAATTATAATTTAACTAATTTAAAAAGCACTTATCATACCAGAATATAAAATCAACTAATTCAACCGATTGCTATTCCTGACATGTAACCGGTATACTAATTGGTGCTATGGCTATACTATATGGTATAATGGCTGCAAACCACAAAAATTTAGTTTTGGACTTAAATTTTATGGATCTTCTCCCAAAAGCGATCATGAAGTTACCCGACAAAGATGGGGGGAAGTTTTTGACGATGCGAAGGAAAACATATGCGAACTGCTTGCAAGGATTTCATGGTACTATGCGTGGACTGCTTCTCTATCTGCGTCTAAAATAAAAGCAACTGCATTTTTGATCGGCTAATCCCGTTTATCGAAGGGAGCTTTGTTTTACGAGCTGAGGAAAAAACTTTGCCCCCATGTAAGATCAACAATGGGAGAGGACCCAATTTTATAGATATCCAAATGCATTGACAAATGAAATATTCTTTATATATTATAAAAATTGTCGCAGGCGGATAGCTCAGCTGGTAGAGCGCCACTCTTACACGGTGGATGTCGCAGGTTCGAGCCCTGTTCCGCCTATTGTTTAAGGGGTCGTAGTTCAGTTTGGTTAGAACGTCCGCCTGTCACGCGGAAGGTCGCGGGTTCGAACCCCGTCGACCCCGTTTTTTCCCCGCCACCAGATATAGGTATTTGTAAAAGGTAGATAGTTTTATTTAAAAATCCCTGCTGATCTCTTTAACTGTATCCAGCACCTTTTCAAGCATATCCCTGGTGTGTGCTGCCGTAACGGTCAACCTCAACCTCGATGTGCCTTCGGATACCGTGGGCGGTCTTATACCTGAAACAAAAATACCGTTTTGCAGTAACCGGGATGAAAACTCCATGGTCCTGTCCGCACCACCGATGATAATCGGTATAATAGGAGTCGGATCATCAGATACATTAAATCCAATATTTCGTAAGCCGTTTCTCAAAAAGGCAATATTGTTCTTCAGTTTCTGTCTCAACTCCGGATGCTGCTGCACAAGATCAATTGCTTTAGAACTCACCGCACAAACAGCAGGCGGCAGTGCTGTGGTAAAAATAAATGACCTGGCCCTATTGATAAGATATTCCGTGAGCAGTTTGCACCCGGCGGCGTATGCACCAAAACTGCCAAAAGCTTTCCCGAACGTTCCTATCTGCACGGGAACCTTATTTTCCAGGCCCAGCATTTCAACAGCACCTCTGCCGTTATTACCAAGTGTACCTGTTGCATGAGCCTCATCAACTATAAGGATTGCACCATGTTTTTCAGCAAGTTCCGATATCTCTTTCAAAGGAGCAATATCTCCATCCATGCTAAAAACACTCTCAGTGACTATAAGCTTTTTGGAAGGGTTAACCTCATTATTTTTATTGTTCATGGATTTTAGTATATCTTCAATCATGTTCACATCACGGTGTTTATATATAAAAACCTGTGCTCTGCTGAGCCTTATGCCATCGATGATAGATGCATGATTAAGGCTGTCAGATAGTACTGCGGTATTCTTATCCGCGATGGCTGATATGACGCCGATGTTTGCATTATAACCTGAATTGAAAACAAGTGCAGACTCTGTTTTTTTGAACCGTGCTATATCGAACTCCAATTGCTCATGTACAGACATATCTCCGGATACAAGTCTCGATGCTGTTGAACTCACCCCGTATTCCTGGGCAGAAGAGAGGGCAGTTTTAATCAGTTCCGGGTGGTTTGCAAGTCCAAGATAGTTGTTCGAGCACATCAGTATTGTATCCCTGCCATCCATTTTAACGACCGGTCCCTGAATGCCTTCTATCCTGTGCATTTCTCTGAAGAGCCTGTTTTTCTTTATGTGTGCAAGCTCTTCAGACAGAGGATGTAATGACGAAGGGTAAAGTGGATCTGTCATACTGATACTGGTTTTGTTACCTCAAGACCAAGATCATGGATCATAGATAAATCTGCTTCCACAGGCCTGCCCGGCGTCGTCAGATAGCCTCCGGTCATCATGCCGTTTGCACCGGCATAGAAGATCATTGACTGCAAGTCCCTTAGATTGAATTCCCTGCCGCCGCAAATGACTATATCCTTGGCAGGCAGTATCAACCGGAACATGGAGATAATCTTCAGGCATTCAAAGGGCGTCAGAGAATGTGAATCTTCCAGCGGTGTGCCTTTAACCGGGTTTAAAAAGTTTATCGGTATTGAATCAACATCAAGTTCCTTGAGAGTAAATGCAAGCTCGATGCGTTGATCCCACGATTCACCGATCCCGAATACACCGCCGCTGCAGACATCAAGCCCTGCTTGTTTTGCATTTTTTATTGCCTCGATATCGTCATCGTAGGGATGTGTTGAACATATTTCAGGGAAGAGCGAGCGTGATGTCTCAAGGTTGTGATGATATTTCACGAGCCCTGAATTTTTTAAATGGACCAATTCATGTTCAGTGAGAATGCCGAGTGATGCGCATCTGTACAGAGGCGTTTGTTCCGCAATGGCCTTTAAAGCGAGTGCAACTCCGTCAAGGTCCGTTTTATTATCGATACCATAGCCGCTCGTTACTATCGAAAAGCCGCGGGCACCCCAGTCTGAAGCATGCTTTGCTTTATCGACAATTGTTTTTGCAGGAAGCAGTGGATAGTTTTTCGCTTCTGTCTTATAATGAGCCGACTGTGCACAAAACTTGCAATCCTCGGGACACAAACCTGATTTAGCATTTACTATGGAACATATATTTATGTCCTTTCCTTTGAAATGATGTCTGAGTGCATTGGTGACATCAAAAAGCTTCATGAGGTCTTCCTGTTTCAGTTCGCTCAGTTGTTTTGCCTCGCCTGCTGATATTCCGTTATGTTCTATTATGTGTTCGAATGATGGAACCATTTTATTGCCTCCAGAATATTGTACAATTCCACAGTTTATAGCACAATCATAAGAACACAACAATACTGATTTAATCTGCTCGTGCAGCTTTAGATACTGATCCTGTATTTGTTCAATATCAGTACGGGATTGTATGATAATTTTGACTTCCTCAATCCCTCGATTCCCATGTCCTGCTCACGATTGATGTACTTATAGGCACTGCAAGTATTTGCACATAATTGCTGGTTTATCATCTGGGAAATGCCCTCGTATGCAGAGTCGTATTTCTCTATATGTATTACCGCTGTGTCGCCGTTGAGTTGTTCCGCTATGGAAAATGCCTTGACCTGCCCATCAATGATAATGACACCGCCCTTCAATCCTAATGCCGCATAATTGGTGAGTGCTTCTTTTGTGGCAACAATATCCGGAGTGAGGCTTTCATCATCTTTTGTCCTGTACCATAGTTCCGTAAGCCGTATACAGTCATCTATGAATTCCTCTGTGATTGGCTTGTATTCAAACTTATAATTGTCTTTAAATCGTTTTATGTGATTGCGCTTTCCGTCATACTTCCTGCCCTTGAGGCCTGCAAGGTCTGACGACAGATAAATATAGTCCGAGTTGTCCCTGTCATACTCATAGGACATAGACGGAAATTCCTGTTTCAATGGTTCAATGAGCTGTTCTTCCACCCTGAATAATTTTAATGATTTACCGTCGCTCTTATATAAGGAGGAGAGATGTTTTATTGCATTCATGTATGCGGTTATATCTTTTGCTATTATCATAAAAAATTCCATCCCGCTCCGGTCAATGCCATTAACGCAAAGACTTGAATCCAGAAGACATACTTTAAATTTATACAGATATCTCCAGATAAAGATGTTCGTAAAGAGATACTCGGATGCCTGTGGAGGATTTATCCTTAACAGTTCATCAAAGTATTGCTTCATCTTGATATCAACATCGACAAAATCGGGGAAAGTATTTATATGTGTCCTTGCTGCAATAGTATAATCCATAATCATTATAAAATAACTCATATTAAAGAAAATTCAATTATTATCAAAGATGACAGTCAGAAAGTGGTCCTCATGTCATGAAGAAGGCTCGGGTAGTTACAAAGGGTGAGGCAGGTGAAACAGTATGTTCGGGATGGATTACAAGTTCTCATAAAGCCTTTCAGCATGGTTGACAATGCCCCCTGTATAATGTTTCAATCAAACATGATCAAGTACGAGATAAAAAAGATCGGCATATTTTCAGAACTGACCGAAGGTGAAATGGAGAAGCTCTCACAGTATGTGAAAAAGCAGCAAATAAATAAAAGTGTAGAGCTGTTCCATCAGGACGATCCTGGGGATGCCATGTATTTTATCTTAAGGGGCGGAGTGAGGATATACCTGTATTCGCCGGCAGGCAGGGAACTGACGCTCGCGGTCCTGAAGTCGGGACAATTTTTCGGGGAGATGTCCCTGCTCGACGGTATGCCGCGCTCCGCAAATGCCGTGACCATTGAAGATACTGATTTTATTGTACTGAAACGAAACGATTTTTTAAGCGTTCTGCGTGCATATCCGGTAATAGCAATAAAGATTTTAAAGGACATGAGCATAAGGGTCAGAGAGGCAGATGCGATGATAGAGGATTTTGCCCTGTTGAATGTGTATGACAGATTAATGAAATATATAGACAGGCTAATGAAAACGGATGGCAGGAAAGAAGACTATTACACGGTAATCTCGCATAATATAAAAAGACAGGATATCGCAAGTGCGATAGGTACGACAAGGGAAACAGTATCAAGGATACTGTCATCATGGCAAAGAAAAGGGTATATCAAACTGCTGCCGGCAAAGATGGTTGTTTACAGGGACATGATGATCCGAAAGGTAAAACCGCAACGCTATTGACCAAAAAATGTATTTGATCGGACGCGGGTCCTGTAGAGTATGATTTCTAAGAACAAAGAGCTCTTACGAACATTTCTTCATGATAACCATGTAAGTGATATCGATGCATGTCTTGATGCATTCGGACTATTCATAGATGAGCTTATACGATGGAATAAAGTTGTCGATTTGACGGCCATTCGGGATGAATCCGGTATTACCGTGAAGCATTTTATAGATTCATTGACGCCATTAAAGTTTATAGGAAACGAGGATTTCATACTCGATATCGGCAGCGGGGCAGGGTTCCCGGGGATGCCGATTAAGATCGTAAAGCCTTCCGTAAAACTGGTAATGCTTGACGCACGATCAAAAAAGATAAATTTTATAAACAGTATGATAACCCTTCTGAAGCTCAGCGGCACGACTGCGATACACCAGAGGGCAGAGGCTGAAAATTTTCAGGAGCTTATGGGCAGGAGTTTTGATGTGGTGATATCAAGGGCAGCGTTCCAGTTGCCCGAGCTTGCATCACTGTCTTTACCTTATTTAAAAAATGGTGGTAAACTTATTGCAATGAAATCGAGAAAAATAGAAGATGTGAATGACATGAAAGGCTTCCGGCAGATCGATGAACTGGTGACGAACCTGCCCGACGGCTCCTTGAGAAGGATAATGGTTTTCGGAAGAGAATAACCTTATGTATGAAATAGGCATTACACGCAAATTCTCTTCTGCTCACAGACTGATGCATTATAACGGCAAATGCGAAGGCCTTCATGGACATAACTATAAGGTTGAAATCGTTGTGTACGGCGATTCTCTTGTCAATGGCATGCTTATCGATTTCGTGCTGTTTAAGCAGAAGGTCGATGAGATCATCAAATCGATGGACCATATCTATCTGAATGAGACAGAGCCGTTCAGAAGCAAAGACCCATCGGCAGAAAACATAGCAGAGTATATTTATACTGAACTCTCGCACCAGTTCGCCGGAACGATTCGTTTAAGGTATGTCAAGGTATGGGAGTCGGACGATAACTGGGCGCTTTACAGGACGGATAAATGAGTTCAAGGGTTAAAATGTCTGAAAGTTTAATGAAGGATATCCAGAATACCTTTGATAATAGGGGCATCGGCATAGACAAGGTCGGCATTAAAAATATTAGGTATCCTATTACGGTCCTTGATAGGGCAAATGATATACAACACACAATCGCAAGCATAAATATGTTTGTAGATCTGCCAAAACAGTTTAAAGGCACACACATGAGCAGGTTTGTTGAAATCCTCAATGAACACAGGGGCAACATAAATATAAGGGATTATCCCGCTCTACTGGAGAAAATGCAAAAGAGGTTCAATGCCAGGTCAGCGCATCTTGAGATTGAGTTCCCTTATTTTATCGAGAAAAAGGCGCCCGTGACACATGCACACAGCCTTATGGAGTATAACTGCAAGTTTATAGGCGTGAGAAACGGGAAGGGGACGGATTTTATACTCGTGGTCAGGGTGCCGGTGCTGACGTTATGCCCCTGCTCGAAAGAAATCAGTAAATACGGTGCACATAACCAGAGGAGTTTCGTTACCGTCCATCTGCGGTTCAAAGGACTTGTATGGATAGAGGAGATCGTCGGGGTTGTCGAAGGTTCTACCTCAAGCCAGTTATATTCACTGCTCAAAAGACCGGATGAAAAATATATAACCGAGCATGCTTATGACAATCCGATGTTTGTGGAGGATGTGGTGAGAGAGGTTGCAAGGAAGTTAAAAAAGAACGGGAAAATTATAAATTTTTCCGTAGAGGCTGAGAACCTTGAATCTATCCACAACCACAATGTGTATGCGTATGTAGAGTCCGAATAAACGCTCTGACGGCAATTACCAGGGCCCGAGCCACCGGAACCAGCCGAGATTGAATACCTCGCTGATAGCACCGAGAGCCAGTATGACCGAATAAGCTGCAAGGAGAGCAAGATATACTTCAGCCTTATGTTTTTTTAATGAATCTTTTATTGCCATAATTATATATCGAGATTTACGACATGGAGAGCGTTTTCTTCAATAAAACTCCTCCTTGCCTGTACGTTATCACCCATGAGTATTGTGAATATCTCGTCAGCAGCGACCGCATCTTCAATCCTGACCTGCAGCATCACACGCTTCTCTGGGTTCATTGTCGTTTCCCATAACTGTTCGGGGTTCATTTCTCCGAGTCCTTTGTACCTCTGGATACTTATGCCTTTCTGCGACTGTTCAATGCAGTAGTCGAGCAATTCCTTTACCGTCTGGAGAGATACTTTTTTTGCATCCGAAGAAACGTTGTAAGGAGGGGACATCTTTTCTATAGTGGTTATGTATAATCTTTTTAATGTCTGGAATTCAGGTGATTGTATGAAGTTGTTGTCAAAACTTACCTTTCTTATTACGCCGCCATCAGACATGACCATTGTAAGTCTTAGATTCTCGTCGCCGTTGAGCTCTTCCTGTATGGTCAGGACTTTACCGGTTGCTTTCTTAAAATCCGACATGACCTTTTCCAGCAGGCTCTTGTGTTTTACCTCTTTTGAAAACAGTGTTTCCAGATTTTCTGAGACAAAGAAATCGAGTATTTGTGTGTTCCGTTCCCTGCTTATTTTCTCAAGCAGATCGTAGTATTTAACGGCGTTTAACAGGCCTTCACCGGCTGCTTTTGCCTGGATGGGGTTGCCGTCTTTCATAGAGATTTGGACTTTGTTCACCCATTCTTCAATAAGGACCTTCTTAAGCTCCGTGTCGTCTTTCAGGAATCTCTGTGAATTACCTTTTTTGATCATATAGAGCGGCGGCTGTGCGATGTACACATAGGTTTTTTCTATAAGCTCGGGAAAGTGCCTGAAAAAGAATGTCAGCAGGAGTGTCCTGATATGTGAACCGTCGACATCAGCGTCCGTCATTATTATTATTTTATGGTATCTTAACTTTGTTATGTCCTTATCTTCACTGCCTATGCCTGCACCGAGTGCGGATATGAGTACCCTGATCTCGTCGGATGCAAGCATCTGCTCAAATCGTGCTTTTTCAACATTGAGGATTTTTCCCTTTAAAGGAAGTATTGCCTGGTTCTTCCTGTCTCTGCCCTGTTTTGCCGATCCACCTGCAGAATCACCCTCTACTATAAACAACTCACTCAATGCAGGATCTTTTTCCTGGCAGTCGGCAAGTTTTCCGGGCAGTGAACCGCCGGACAGGGCATTTTTCCTTCTTACAAGTTCGCGTGCCTTTCTTGCAGCCTCCCGAGCACGAGCTGCATCGATGACCTTTTTTATGATATTTTTTGCGATCTGCGGATTTTCGTCAAAGGTGGAAAACAGCCTTTCATTTGCCTGTGATTCAACTATGCCTTTTATATCCGTGTTGCCGAGCTTTTCTTTTGTCTGGCCTTCAAACTGGGGGTCGGGCAGCTTTATACTTATGACCGCAGTCAGTCCTTCTCTTATATCTTCACCGCTGATCTCTACATCGGATTGTTTAATCAGACCGCTCTCAACGGCGTATTTGTTTATCGCCCTTGTCAGGGCTGATTTGAAGCCGGAGAGATGACTTCCCCCCTCATGTGTGTTGATATTGTTTGCATAAGAATGGATAATCTCGTTGTATCCGTCATTATACTGAAATGCACATTCAAACTCCACCTGGTCCTTCTTAAAGGAGAAATAAAATGGTTTCGTATGGATGAGCGTTTTGTTTTTGTTGAGATGCTGAACAAATTCTATCAACCCGCCGGCATACTCGAATATATTCGATTTACCGGTACTTTCATCGGTAATTGATATCTTTACGCCCGGATTAAGGAACGCAAGCTCTCTTAACCTCGCTGAAAGCGTATCAAAGCTGAACGTTGTGGTCTCGAATATCTTTCCGTCCGGCTTAAACCGGATCTTTGTTCCTGTAGAGTCCGATTTGCCAATGACCTTTATTGATTCTACGGGGTCTCCATTTTTATACCTCTGATAGTATTTTTTACCATCGCGCCTTATCTCCAGTTCGAGGTCCTCCGACAGTGCATTGACGACAGATACGCCGACGCCGTGCAACCCGCCCGAAACCTTATAAACCTTGTTGTCGAATTTTCCGCCCGCATGGAGTTTTGTCATGACAACTTCAGCAGCCGATCTGTTTTCCTCTTTGTGCAGATCCGTAGGGATGCCTCGTCCATTGTCATCCACTGTGACGCTGCCATCTACATGGATGATTACGGTAATCTTATTGCAGAATCCTGCCAGTGCTTCATCTATGCTGTTGTCCACAACCTCGTAAACAAGGTGGTGCAGGCCGCCTTCCGAAGTATTCCCAATGTACATGGCGGGCCTTTTTCTTACAGCCTCAAGTCCCTCCAGGACCTTTATCTGGGTAGCGTCATAAGCGCACATTACTGGGTTTTATCCTTCTTTTCTATGGATATATAGCTCCTCACGAGTTCGACAATTTTCTCTTTGGTTTTTTGATCGTGTATCTCTACGATCTTTTCCATGATTGTCCACTCCGGCGCCCCCGGATTGATTACATAGCCATTGAACACGAAGCTCTGGTTGATATTTTTGCGGCCCTTGGCAGGACCGTGAAACAGCCAGTCTACCGTTACATTGCCCATCTCTGCTATTTGTGCGAGTGTAGCGAGTGATGGTGTAACCTGATCGGTTTCATACACGCTTACGGCATCCTGTGATTTACCAAGCAGGTTACCAAAATCCGTTTGAGTTTTATTGCCCCTGATTACCCGTATCCTCTGACCCATGGTAAGCTTCCCAGGATCGGACTGCCTTAGTTTTTCTGTTGCTTTTTTACTTACTCTCATATTCCTCCCTTGTACTCTTTAAGCCGATTTCCAAATCAGCTTTATGATTGTTATCCATATTGACAAACTCGATTCCCATTCCAAAATGATCTTTTTGTTCTCCTGCCTGATTCCCATTCACCCGGATAACCTTACCCTTTAATTTAAATTTTTTCCTTACCCCCGGCAGAAAAAAATCGAGGAAAACCATGTTGCCGTTCTTCGAAAGTCTGGTGGTTTCTAAAAACATGCCGCCAAGGCTTATGTCCTTAGTATATCCGACTTCTATGTCGCTCCCGTCAAGGAAGTCAATCATCACCTTTATTTTATTCCTGTGAAATTTTCTTCGTTCCATTATTCCCCATTATAACGATACTGCATAAATAGTCAAATGGACTTGACATCGTATAACCGAATGGTTATTCTTGTACCAGAAGCAAAGTTCATAAAATGAATTGAGATTTAAAAAGTGAAATTAACGAGAAGAGAAAGAGAAAAACTTAGAAAAAATCAGGAAATCATAGAAGCCTCCATAAAGGTTTTCTCCGAGAAAGGTTTTTATGAAGCCAAAATGCAGGATATTGCCAAAGTGGTCGAGATGGGCGTGGGAACGATATATCAGTATTTCAAGAGCAAAGACGACCTTTACTACAATGCTATCCTTTATAAACTGAACGAGTTCCATCAATTCTACAGCGATCGTTTGAAAGAGGATTGTACCTTTGTCGAAGGAATATCCATTATAATAAAAGCATGGATTGAATATTTCACCAGCAACAAGGAATTTTTCGGTATCGTGTTTTCTGAATGGACAAACGTTAAAAAGACAGTCGCCACCAAAGTAAAGAAGCGGTTTGTGAGTGATTTCATGGAGAAGGGCGATGAGATAAAAGGACTTATCGAGAAATCAAAACAAACGGGCGAGATAAAACCTGAAATCGATACGGAGATTTTAAATTCCATGATTTTTGGAGCGATACAGTACATTATACACAGGGGAACTGTTCATAAGCTGACCCTGACACCCTCCGATGTTGCAGAAGGCATAGTCGGTATTATATTACCCGGTATATTAAATGTGAAACGAGGAGATGTATGAAGAAAAAAAATTGGTTGCTTGGTTTATTTTTGTCTATGACTCTTGTACCGTACAGCAGGGCAATGGCGTGCGAACAACTGGGTCTTGATGAATCCGTAAGACTTGCACTAAACAACAATAAATCAATCAAACAGGCGCAGGAAGAGAAGAATGCCGCAAAGGCAAGACTTCTTGAAGCAGGAGGCGGTTTTTTGCCGACCATTACCGCGAATGGTATTTATACGTTTACGCATCAAGTGCCGCTGATCCCGATACCGGCAGGTTCGTTTGGACCTAATTTCCCCGCCGCTCCGTTAAACGTTAAGATAGACAGTACATTTGATTACAATGCCGGATTCAACGGCACGTGGACATTATTCGCGGGCGGTATGCTCTGGCACAATTACAGCGCTGCAAAAAGCCTTTATGAATCTGCGAGTGAGGCTGAGCAGGCGGAAAAGCAGGATGTCGTATATCAGGTCAAAAAGGCTTACTATAATTTTCTTCTCGCAGCGGAATCAGTTGATGTCTTACAGCATTCCATCGATCTTGCAACCGAACATTTAAGGATCACGAAAGATAGATACAGTGCCGGGGAGTCATCGGAGCTCGACATGCTGAATGCCAGCGTGAGTCTTTCAAACCTCCAGCCGCAGATCATAGGTGCGAAGAACAATGTTACCATAGCCGGGCTTGCACTCAAAAATCTGCTGGGCGGAGCTTTTACGGCTGATATCTGCGCGAATTCAAACGTAACATTGCCGCAATTTTCCGATACACTGGTCTTTTATGAGAACCAGGCAAAAGAGAACAACTATCAATTAAAAATAATAAAGAAGCAGTTAGATGCGGTAAATGATTACAGAAAGATGGCGCTGGGAAGGTTTTCGCCGACATTGGCACTTGCCGGAAATTACAATTGGCTTACCAATCATTTCACCGGTGCATGGCAGGATATATATCAGGCGGAGCTTGTCCTTTCCATACCCTTGTTTAACGGAGGCAGTGATGTCGGAAGAGTAAAAGAGACTTACTCCAATTATTATAAACTTGTATTTCTCAAATCGCAAACTGAGGACAATATAAACATTTCCACGGAAGCAGCTTATTCCAATGCACAGGTTGCGGAGCAGGAAATAAAATCAGCCCAGGATGCCCTTAATACGGCGCAAAAAGCGGAGAGTATAGCAGAAGAGCAGTACAGAATAGGCATGGCGACGAACCTCGATGTGCTCAATTCGAACCTCGGTCTTAAAGAGGCCCAGATGAATTATATAAGGGCAAAATATAATTACCTGCTCGCGATTGCAGATCTGGAAAGGATCATAGGTTCTGCACAGATGCAGATGTAGGGGCTGGGATTGTCCCTGCACTCACGCCGTCGTAATTCCCCTGCCAAGTGGCAACAGGCGGTATAACACGGATTTTAAGTGAACAAATAATCTTTTAGAAGAGAAAGGAAAACACACTATGGACGAAGCGGAGAAATTACACTCAGGAAAAAGTAAAAAGAAAATGTTGAGCCAGCCAAGGGTATATGTGCCCGGGCTCCTTATAATCGTCGGTATCATCTTCGGTCTTTTCTGGTGGAGATATTGGGCGAATTTCGCTTATACAGAGGATGCTCAGGTAGATGCGCATCTTATTATCATAAGTTCGCCTCTGCCGGCATATATTTCACAGCTCAATGCGGATGAGGGAGACTCTGTAGGAAAGGACCAGCCGCTTGCGGTTGTCACATTATCCGGCATAATCACGGATAAAGATCTGAAATCAGCCCGTGCAGAAGCGAGTATCCAGTATGAGAAGGCAAAAACCGCTGTGGGCACCTTGAATGCCCAGTTGACCGATGATCAGAAAAATAAAGAAAGGCTCGAGCGTATATACAGGAAAGGCGGAACAAGCGAACAGAACCTCCTGGATGCCAAAACCAGATATGAAGTGACAAAAACACAATATGAGTCTGCTCAGGTTACCCTGGCGCTTGCTAAAAATATTTTGGATGCTACCTATAACAGACTTGAAGGTATCGTATTAAAAAGCCCTATAAGCGGCACGGTTGCACAGAGATATGCGAATAGAGGACAGAACATGTCACCTGGTGAGCCGGTCTTTGGTCTCGTCGACCTCAATGACGTATGGATAGAAGCAAATATAAAAGAGACACATGTAGGAACCGTAAAACCGGGACAAAAAGTTGATATAAATGTCGATACCTACCCTGGTATTACTTTTACGGGAACAGTACTTCATATACAAGCTGAAACGATAGGCGCCTATTCGGTAATACCGTCTGAGAATCCTTCCGGCACCTTTATCAAAATTGTCCAGCGTGTGCCCGTTAAGATCGCCGTAGATACGCAGGGATATATTTTAAGACCCGGTATGTCCGTAGAAGTGAAGATCCATACAAGAAAATTTTCATGGCTGTAGGCGATAACACCAGCGACAGCGACAACAAATCATATAAGTGGTGGGTTCTTGCTATCGTCATGATCGGCAGCTTCATGGGCGTTCTCGACAACTCCATTGTCAATGTCGCACTCCCGCATTTCATGGTCGCTTTCGGAGCAAACACAGAAGAGGTGGAATGGGTCGTTACAGCATACATGCTCGCTTTTGCAATCCTGATGCCTCTGGCAGTATGGCTGAGAAATTTAGTCGGTCTTAAAGTTGCATTTCTGCTTGAACTTGCATTATTTGTTGCAGGCTCGTTTCTCTGCAGTTTATCATGGAGTCTTGATTCACTGATAGTATTCAGGTTGATTCAGGCAATCGGCGCCGGTGATATAATGCCCACAGGCATGACCATGATCTCAGAGGTCTTCCCGAAGGAGGAGAGGGGGTTTGCGCTCGGTATGTGGGGCATGGGTATAACGGTTGCACCTGCGATAGGACCGACCCTTGGAGGATATTTGCTCGATCATGTAAGCTGGCATGCTCTTTTTTACATCAATATACCGATAGGTGTGCTTGCATTCTTCTGGGCCTTAAGTATTTTAAAGCCCGCAAAGGGCGATATAAATGTTCTCAAGAGCTTCGATTTTATAGGGTTCATCACCTTCGGTTTATTTCTTGGTACCTTATTAGTAGCCCTTACGAAGGGTGAAGAAAAAGGGTGGTCATCGGGGTATATCCTCAATCTATTCGCCATATCATACTTTTCATTCCTATTTTTTATTATTACAGAATTTACCGTTAAAAAGCCCATCATAGATCTATCCATATTCAGGAATTATAATTTTGTTCTCCTTAATATTCTCGGAATTACGAGATCGATAGCCCTTTTTGGTACCGTCTTCCTGCTTCCTCTGTTTTTTCAAAATCTTATGGGGTATTCTGCGACAATGACAGGTATACTATTGATCCCGCAGGCTGTCATGGTATCTATCGGTATGCCTATAGCGGGAAAGATAGTGGATAAGATAGGACCTAAATTTCCCTTAATAGTAGGGCTCCTTTTGACCTCCTATTCTCTGTATTATTTTTATTCACTCTCACTGCTGTCCGATTATACATTTATCGCTATAGGCTTAATGATGAGAGGGCTTGGCATCAGCTTTATCATGGCGCCTGTTACCAGCGCAGCTATCAATTCGCTGAAGCCAGAAGAGATCAATCTCGGGTCGGGTATGCTCAATGTGATCATGCAGACAGGCGGTACATTCGGCATAGCAATGCTTGGTACTGTTCTCGATGCGAGGACAGATTTTCACATGGCTGCCTACGCAGGAAAGTTTGTTCCGTCTTCCCCGGTTACCCTTGTTACACTGCACAGGATCTCGAATTTTGCCTTGAGTAAGGGGGCGAGCTTTTATGATGCCGTGATAGCAGGCAGAAGCAGTTTTTTAACGTATCTTCATCAGTGGGCCACGGTCAATGCATTTGATGACGCATTCCTCATAACCGGTTTAATCGTGCTCACCGGGGTAATACCGGCTTTGTTCTTAAAAAACATCAGGTATAC
>JBBIVV010000028.1:0-28509 GCA_037439545.1 bacterium | reverse complement strand
CATAAACAATCTGGAGCAAAGCCTTTATTCATGCGGGTTTGTAGACACTCAGCCTTATAAATCAGAACCTTGTAAAATACGGAGAGGGTGAGATTCGAACTCACGTTCGCCTTTCGGCGAAAACCGCTTAGCAGGCGGTTGCCTTCAGCCACTCGGCCACCTCTCCAATAATACGTATGCTTTTCCGCTATTCCCCTCACAGAATAGGAATGACATATCAAAACGGGACTTGAAGAGAAGTTACCATTTCATACCCCCCTTCCGTACCCTTATCTTAAGAGGAAAACTAAAATCATACGTCCGTTCTTCTTCTTTCGAATGGTCGCGTTCTTACTTCATTACCGGTTTCAAAACCGTAACACCATTCATATAAGGACGCAAGACTTCGGGTATGTCAACGCTCTGGTCGTCCTGCTGATAGTTTTCAAGTATGGCAACGACCGTCCTTCCGATAGCAAGCCCTGAACCGTTCAGCGTATGTACATAAACGGGTTTTTCTCCCTTGGCAGTCCTGTATTTAATGCCCGCCCTTCTTGCCTGAAATTCTTCAAAATTACTGCACGACGATATTTCCCTGTATGCATTCTGTCCGGGGAGCCATACCTCTATGTCATAGGTTTTCGCTGCTGAAAAACCCAGGTCTCCGGAGCATAAACTGACTACCCTGTAATGCAGCCCAAGTCTTTTGAGCATCTCTTCTGCATCCAGCAATAAAGATTCGAGCTCATTGTAGGAAGATTGCGGCTCTACGAGCTTGACCAGTTCGACCTTATTGAACTGGTGCTGTCTTATAAGTCCTTTTGTGTCCTTGCCGTAAGAACCGGCTTCTCTCCTGAAACAAGGCGAGTATGCCGTATAGTATATCGGCAGTGAAGCCTTCTCGAGTATCTCTTTTGCATGGATATTCGTGACCGGGACCTCTGATGTCGGTATGAGGTAAAGCTCTTCGTCCTGGATCTTATACAGGTCATCCTTGAATTTCGGGAGCTGCCCGGTACCGGTCATACTGTTATTGTTGACTACGAAAGGTATACACAATTCAATATAGCCCTGTTCTTTTGTATGGACATCAAGATAGAAATTAATGAGTGCCCTTTCAAGCAATGCACCATACCCCATAGAAATTGAGAAACCGGATTGTGCAACCTTCGCTCCCCTTTCAAAATCAATGATACCCAGACTCTGGGCGATCTCATCGTGTGTATAAGGGGTAAAAGAAAATTCCTTTTTCACGCCCCATGTCTTCACCACCGGGTTATCTTCACTGTTCTTGCCATAGACTACAGAAGAATGAGGTATGTTGGGTATAGTCAAAGCGAAATCATTGAGTTCATTTTCAATCGTATTCAGAGAATTATTGAGATCGTCTATCTCCATACCCATCGATTTTACTTCCTGTAAAAGCACGTCCGCATCCTCTGACTTTGATTTTTTGGCGCCTATATCTTTTGAGATAAGATTTCTTTTATGTTTCAGCTCTTCAACGTGCTTCAGCAGTTCGAGCCTTTTGCCGTCTTTGTCGTAAAAGGTTTTCAAGGAAATATTCATGCCCCTTTTGGCAAGGGCATCTTCGAGAAATTTCCTGTTCTCTCTTAATAATCTTATGTCAAGCATGCTGTTGCATTAGCATTGTTATGTTAGTCAGTCAATATTCGTGACCATAGATGACGACCCCATTATGAGTTAGTAACGGCATTTTTCCGCGGCATTTTTTTTAATTTTTTTATGAGCATTTTGTTCGCTGTCCGCAGCAAATCTTCGGGGTTTATGGAATGTTTTTGTGAGAGCGCCACTATGGATAAAAGCATATCGGATATCCGTTTTTTTATTTGTTGTTTCGTCCCATTTTTGGGTTCGATTTTCATATTCTTCTTTATCCTGACAGGATTGATACCCAGCCGCTTTGCTTTTTCCAGCAATCTGTAAGAAGCGAGCAAAGAAGGCATCTGTAACGGTATATCAAAAACCTTTGAACCTTTTTCACTGTGCTTTTGTCTTCCCCAGTTCTTCAAGACATCCTCTTTTGAATTTACATTTACATCACCGAATACATGAGGATGCCTGTGTATTAATTTATTATTTATGCCGTCAAACACCTCGTTTATTTTAAACCACTTCTTTTCCTCGGCTATCCTCGATATAAAAACAATCTGCAATGCGAGATCGCCAAGCTCTTCCTTTATGTCATCCGTGTTACCTGATTCTATTGCATCGACGACCTCATACGCTTCCTCGATTACATATTGTTTCAGGCTTTCTATGTCCTGGGCCCTGTCCCATGGACAGCCTTTATCACTACGCAGCCTTGTCATAATCTCAACCAGATTATCGAACGATTTCATGGAATCACCTTTCTTTTTTTCCACACTATACACGATCGACGGGAAAAATACAGTTGTCCTTGATCTCATGCGAACTGTATGGAGACTGTATCATACCTGTCATTCTGAGGCGAAGCAGAAGAATCTCAAGCCATAGATTCTTCGCGGCGTCATGGCGCAGCTCAGAGTGACAGAGAGTGGATCAGTTATGGAGCTTATGCTGAAAGAAGCACTTGTCTTCAGGATGGCATTCTTGTACAACCTGTTCGTTGAGACGGCGCACCGGACTATGGATTGTATATCTCGGCAGTATCTGCGAAAGTGATGTCACCTATCAGCGGATTTATCGATGAGAATCCGGATACTATCAAAGCAGAACCGTCATTAAGCCCCTGTGCAGCATAACCAGCCCGGGACACGGAAAGTACGGGACATCCGGAAAATGATTTTGATACAGGACTGAATATCTCTGCTAATGTTGTTGTCGTAAAGACCGGAGTAGTTACGCCTCCTGCAATAAGGATATTGCTATTGCTGAGCACAATGTCGGAAAACAATGCACGTGGAAACGGCATGTTATGGTAGCTCAGAACAACCCTGTGTGCGGGATCAACGACCATCAATTGTGAGACAGGTTGCCAATCGGCACCCAGTCCGCCGTTCAAAACAATCACACCGGGTGGCGAGAAAAAAGCCGAAGACGAGGAATAAACTGCACAGGTAATATTATTGGACAGTGTAAATCCGGACCGCTGGAAAAATTCTGTTTGAGTGCTGCCGACAGAGCCGCCGGCAAGGAATATTCCATCGTCATGGTAAGTAACGGCAGTTTGGAACGCTCTCGCATAAGACATCGCATATGGAGTATCCTTGCCTGTCCTCACCTCTATAAGTTCTGCACTATCGGAAGCGCCGTATGTGCTGATACCGCCGGCAAAAAGAATGGTATCATTCGATAGTGTATTAGCTGTATGTCCTGCCCTTGGCATAGTCAATGTCTGGGCTTTATAAAAACTATTTGATCGCGGATCGTAAACCTCTACCGACGCTTTCGTATGGTCTTGCGGCAAAACAATGGAACACGCGGTCATGGTACAGCTTACCTTTACAAAATCCGTGCCGCCTGCAACTGCAATGCTGCCATCTGACAATACATTGGCCGTGAAGAACGCCCTCTGTTCTATCATCGATGGACCCTGCCTGAATATGCCTGTTTCAGGATTATAAATTTCTGTCTGTGATGTTGCTTTCAATTGGATACAGCCCTGACCGCATGAAGACTGCCGGTTTATAACACCTCCCATAATCATATATGTCCCGTCGGGCAAAGGGCTTGATACGGCAAAAGCCCTTGGAATTACTTTCGATTCAAGTTGTGTAAACAATCCTGTTTGCGTAACAAGGATGTCTACATTATTGACACTGCCTGCTTTTATTTTAACGCCTGCTGTCTTTCCCTTTGCAATAATTGCATCGGCTGCATCTTTAATATCTATGCTTACTGTACGATTTTCACCTGCTGGTATGCTGCTGATGGTAACACCGGAAGGATTAGCTGCAATAGTTATATTTTTGACAATAGGATTAAAGTCCGTACCCGTTATGGAGATACTGACCTTGTCAGAACCCGGGGGAAGGGTAAGAATGTTGAATGAAGCATGTACTCGCGGCGGGATATAATGAGCATTGATTGAAATATCACCATAGTTCTCAGTCCTGCTGCAGGAGATAAGACCTATGCATAGAAAAGGTAGGATGAGTATCAAGCAATACAGGGGAATATTTATGCTTACTGATTCGCTTAACCTTGCGATCCACACACAAGACAACCGTGAGCCGTTAAGAGCCAAGCAGACTGTGGGATTGCTTCGTGACGCCAAGACGCAATTCGTAACGACACCGTAACGGTATACTGTTGTTTTTTTCATTATATACCCATGAAATAAAATAATATCGGTCAATTCTTTGCCGGACTCTTTATAATCCTTAATGGTGCTGTATTGCCATTTGCCGTCCTTGAATACACGGTGATTGAATTGTTTCCGGTATTTGTTATGTAAACCTCGTCATCGACTTTATCCATTGCAATTTCAACCGGTTTATTGAGAAGCGTATTTGTACCGCTCATTACCCTTGCCGGCAATGCATTTCCATTGTCTGTGCTTTTGAATACAAGGATTGAATGTTTTAAATTGTTACTTACAAACAGCTCATTTGATTGGATATTTATAGCTATGTCAGGAGGCTTAGATAGAGTAGTATGATCCACTGTATCCGTCGCACTTATAGCAGTATTGTTCTGTGAACCACATCCAACCATACCTGCAATTATTGAAATAATAAATACTTTATACCATATTCTGTACATGAATTTTTCCTTTCTTTAATGCAGTATTATCATTTTTATCTGTTTATGCATGGTATCGGAAATAAACAGATTGCCGTTGCCGTCAAAGCTTATGCCATAAGGCGTGCTTATCTTTGCAAACGAAAATACTTTACGGTCAGGGCTGATTAGATAAACAAAGCCGGCGGCTTGATCCGCAACAAATAAATTATACTGATCATCGAGTGTGACCCCTATTGGCATTACAAATCCCGTTGCATATACGCTGACACCGCTCCCCTGCACTACTTTTGCGATTGTTCCATTAGAGCTGTTCGCAGCATACAGATTGCCGGGTGATAACAAGGCAAGCCCCATGGGTCCTGATAACCCTACTGCAAATGTCGACACACTGCCGAAACTATTCACTACAGACAATGTTCCGTTCAGATAGTTGACTACATACAGCAGATTGTTAAGGCTGTCATAAGCAATACCCGTAGGTCCGTTTAAGCTGGTTGCAAATGTGGTCAGGCTGTCATTTAATGATTTGATGATTGTGCTGGTGGAAAAATCGGACAAAAACATATCGCCTGTGCTATCGAACACAAACCATGATGGAGAGGTAATGTTATGCGCAAAGGTTGTCAGTACATCTGCGGCATCGATACGGTAGACAGCATTATTGGAACTATCAGCAATATAGATCAACCCGTCTATGCCTTTGGCGAGGTTTTTCGGTGCATTGAACCCAGATGCATACACAACTGCAGAATGTGTTAATTTATATACATTGCCTGTTGTCTCACTTGCCACATACACATACCCGGCATTATCGACGGCAATACCATTTGGCTCCTGTATACCTGTGGCGATTGTATATGTCTGACGTCCGGTCGTGATCAATGAGACAGAGTTACTTGCATAATTAGACACATAAAGGTTTCCAATTCTGTCAAACGCTATACCGGATGGCTGATTAAATCCTGAGGCGTAAGTCGTCGTAAATGTGCCTGACGAGGTTGTCTGCGAGATCGTTCCATTGCCGGCATTTGCAATATACGCATTACCCGATGAGTCTATTGCAATGCCTTCCGGTGAATTAAACCCAGAGGCAAAACTATAAATTTTAGAAGGGTTCGATGTCAAAGTGAATACCTTACCCGAAAGTGGGTCCGACACATAAAGCAAGCCTGTTCCGGAACTGAAAGAAATACCGCAAAGGCTTTGCACAAAGCGATAGAGAAAACAATCACCGTATACTTGTGCATTTCCTGTTCCTGTAACCTCTGAGATAGAGGTTGCTTCAAGTCTACCATTGCCATTGTTCGCAACAAAAATGTTTCCATTGAACCCAAAGATAATGCCCATAGGTTTAGTTGATAAAAAGATAGATGACTTGCAAACAGACCGATCAAACGGCTTAACAAATGGCTTTTCAACGCCGCCTGTAGTTACCATTGATATACTCCCGCCACCCATGCCATAAATATCCCCTTGATTGGCAATAAACATTGTTCCGGACGGGCTGAATGTGATTCCCCATGGATTATAAAGGCCTTTTGCATAAATTTGATAATTGTTGTCTACCTTTGCTATGGTATTGGTATCGAAATTAGAAGCATAGATATACCCTGACAGATCCATCACAAGACCATAAGGATTGAATAAGCCTGTCGCATAGGTAACGATAAATCCGGACGGTGATAAAACCTTGATGATATTATTTCCGGATGCGACATAAAGATTGTATGCATTATCAGCTATTACCCATTTCGGTGTATCAAGACCTGTAACATAAGCGGTAACAGCTCCTAATAGGTCAACTGAGGATATAGTCCCATTCCCATTATTAATAACCTTGAATGTCTTCCCGCCTGTCGGTCCTGTAAACACGATGCCCATGGGCTTGTTTAATCCAACGGCAAAAGTTGATACTGCTCCGCTTAAATCAATCTTTGAAATGGTATTGTTTCCGTAATTCGCAACATACATATTGCCCGCATCATCGATGGCCATTGCTGCCGGCATTGAAAAACCTGATGCAAAAGTCTGTCCTGTAACTGTGCTGTCGAGGGTAAGCCTTTGTATGGTCCCATCTCCTTCGCATGCGACATACAGAGTTGATGGTTGCCGATAGTACAGACCCATCGGCTTGCTGAGTCCCTTAAAAACCGTCGTCTGTGTGATACCACCGGGCAAAACTTTTATAATTGTTCCGTCTGTGTAGTTTGCAACATACATGTTCCCGCTCAGATCTTCTGCGAGTCCTGCAGGTTGATTAATTGAATGGAATGTCCCGGTTACTGTAAATCCCTGTCCGGATGAGGGAATGTCATTAACGGTCACAATCACATCGCCTTTTACCGCAGTAACCGGTACTTTTGCTTTTATAATGTCGTCGGACCAGCTTATCACCGTAGCTGTCATACCTGAAAAAGTAACGCTGTTGGTTCCATTATTGGGACCAAAAAGATTACCTGCTATAGAAATCTCATCGCCTCTTTCTGCTGTATCCGGATAAAGAGATGATATCGATGGATGCACGGTAAGCGTAATCCCGTTGCTCACCGTATTGTTTATAAGGACGTTCAGCAATCCTGCTGCTGCATGTGTAATATTGCCTATTGCGACTGTTATCCGGTCATTTGACCATGCCGTGACCGGTAAAACAGTGCCTGCATAATTTACAGTATAGTCTCCCTGACTTGTGCCAAATCCAGTGCCCTGGATATCCATGGGATCATTTAAAACTGCATCCTGAGTACTGATTCCGGATATGAACGGCAGGATGGTAAAATCAATACTGCCTGTTTTCGTCCCAGACACAACATTTATATTAATAAGTCCAGCAGTTATGTCCGGTACGACTACGTTTATCGACGTATCAGACCATGAGTTTATCGCACCTTCAGTATCGCCGAATGTAACAGTGCCCTTGTCGGCACCAAAACCTGTTCCGGTTATAACTATTGCAGTACCTGCGTAAGCACCCGCAGGCTGCACTGAATACAGCATAATAGAGCTGCCCGTAGTGTCATTGTCATTATGAGCTTGCGTGTTTGACGCACTTTTGCTGACCGAGCATCCTGCGATCAATAAAGAAAACACTGTAAATAGTACCGCTATCCTATTATTATCCATTCTATCCTCCATGTCCACGCATAATAATCGTTTATATACGAACATGTCAAGTATTATTGTGAAAGAGTGTTTTTGTTAATGCTCCACCGGTGATACATTACTTGCAAAGAGAGGATTATTTGCTCAAGGACGTCACGGGTTTATTACTATTGAATGGTGTTTAACAGCGAAGATGCCTGCGTCATGTCCGGGTTCAGTTTGACTGCCCTCTTCAGGCTCGTTATCGCCGGCTTGTTCAAACCCGCAACATAATAATAATACCCCATTACATAATTCATAAATGCGACATCCTTGACCGATGCACCTTCCTGATACTTTAAAACAGTATTGAGCAGGTTAAAGCTTTCCTGCATTAACCGGCTATTACCATCGAGCCCGTGCTCTATGCCATACCACAACAGAATTCTCGGGTTAAACGGCATTATGCGCTTCGCTGCATCGATATATTTAAGGCCTCCCGCATAATCCGCATGATTATAAATAAGTGCAAGTCCGTATGCAAGATTTGCCATTGCGCTGTAAGGTACTTCTTTTACGAGTTTCTGCACGTCAATGAGAAGCCCGGGCTTCGTAAAATATGTGCCGGGTGAAAGCAATGGTGCAACGGTAAACAGGAAAGAATAGGGATTGAACACATGGTAAGCGTACTCTTTTATCAGACCGTCATTGTCTGTCCCTGCTTTCACATAAATCTGTGCGTAGTCATCGAAGTAAACGAGACTCCACTCCGGTGCGGGCAATAATCTGGTATAGTCCGTTGGCATGTATGTTTCCACGAGGGCATAAGAAACATCATACCGGTCGAGGAGATTATCAAATGCAGGAGGATTATTCATGGATTGACTTACTTCCGGCAGTAAAAACCTCTCAGGATCCAGGCGTGTATCTATAAAATCCTTAATCTCCGGATACCCGAGAAATATTACAGCTCCGCCGAAGTTAATGGCATTGTAGATATTGCCTTGAATATGATGACTGAGGATAAAATCTACAGCTTCCTCAGGATAAAACTGTTTCTGTATGCCGATACCTTTGAAGCCTATGAAATCTGTTTTGTATTGATATACCTCATACGTAAACAGACCGACAAGTACGAACGCATAAAACGGTATCAGGAACCAATGTCCGTTCCTATGTTCCTTAACCCATCTTATCCATACGTCAACCGTACTACCTATTCCGCATACGATTCCTATCAACGCCATGATGACCATACGCCGCATATCAAAGGACAGCGGCAGCATCACGAGTCCGAAGAACACATAACGCAGAGGCATCTTAAAAATACCTGTCAAAAATATTACGGTAAAAACAATAAGCCCTATGAACATGGATGGCGTTTGCGATAATGACGGAGGCATGAATTCAGCGATATATTCAAGTCCACCCTCAGAGCCAAGTGATGCAACATGATGGAACAGGAACGTATAGAGGTGATAGGAATTCGGGGTTATAACCGTTGCAAAAAGTGATAGAAAAAATACACTCAATCTTCTATAAAATACTTTGCTCTTTCCATGAGGTTTCAAAAGGTCTATAAAACCTTCCATAAGCCATGCAGACAGGAAGATCATTCCGAACACAGCGCCCGGATGCATGTTGACCCATACGAGCATGATAAGAGGTATAAGCCACGAAGTCTTTTTTTTATCTATGTCATATATCGATGTTATATATACAAACAAGGCAATGCCGAGATATGTGATGATTTGAGGTCTATCGACAAAATAAGAGCCTGCTGCCGTTACAAAAGAGTGAGAACCTGATGATATTATATAAATACCGCTTATAAGAAGAATGCTTACATATCTATTGATTTTATAATGCTGCAGAGAAAAATATAAGAAACCGGCAGTCAGACCTCCGATTATGGCCTTGACTGTGATCAAGCCTGCCACGCCCGATGCTTTATAAATAAAGAACCAGACAACCTCAAAGAGCCATTCCACGGGATATATCCGTGTGCCTGCGATGGTGTATGAAAATATGTCCTTATAGGGCAGATGATGCGTGCTTACTATATATTGCCCCAGCTTCAAATGCCATAATGTATCGCCTTCGAAGATGTTATTGAACGTGAATAAAAATGCGAATAAAAATATGAAAAACAGGGACAGCATGTCGGTCATCGTCGTTTTCATAAAATTATTGGTTTTGTAATCCATCCTCAGTTCTCCATACGCCTAAACCACGCTGAATAAATAGTTCGCTATGTTAAACAATTTATGCGCTGAGCTTTAATGCAAGCATCAACAGCGCCTTGACAATCAAGGATTTGAAAAAATAGATCGCAAAGATTGCTATCAACGGGGAGAGATCGATACTATAGTTGCCGCCTACCGGTATGACCCTCCGCAATGGAGCAAGGACGGGTTCCGTAACTCTGTATAAAAATTTTACGACAGGATTATACGGATCCGGGTTCACCCAGCTCAGCAGAGCCCGTATGATAATAAGCCAATAGTATATGGTAAATACTGCATCGGCGATATTTGCCAGTATCACTAACAATTGAGACAGCATGGTTCATTATATATCATACTATCCGAATATTTCAACTACCCGGCAAATTTCCTATTGCATTTTCCCTGCTGATATAATAAAAAAATAACATCTTATGCTTTTCAAATTTAAGATACTGCTTCTATGCATAGTGGAGCTCGCGGCCTTCGACGCCTATGCGTTTACTGCGTCTACGACAGGTGTCGTCAGTCTGAGGTATCAATCAGGGTCAAACCTTTCACTTCTTAACCCGGGCGTTGATTATCCCGATGCTGGATTTGCCGCAGCATATCTTATGCCCGAGCTTGATATCAGTCAGGGTGAATGGTTCAACGGGACGATCGAGCTCTACACCGGCGAGCTGTCTGCAAGAACATTCTCATCGAATAGTCTTAATCTTTACGGCGTCGAGAATGCAAATGATTATTTCAACGATACCTACTTCCTCAGACAGGCATTTATAGTATTGAGTCCTTCTGATTCTATGAACATTTCTGCAGGGGAACAGGAGATCGTCGGAGGCTCAAGGTTTTTATTCGACAACTATCAGCCATCCATCACCTTTTCCTATGATATGACCGATAAGCTTAATTTACCGTTGACGTTTTATTTTGATGCTGCCAAAGTCGAGCCCTACAAACTTTATGACACTTCACGAACAAGCATGTTTTATGATGCGGAATTAAGCTACAGCTTTTCTTTATTTGAATATCTGACGGCATTCTACTCTCATTTTCAGGACACGGACAATACCCTCGCACCAATGCTGAACAGTATTATTTACACATCACTATTTAACCGCACGACATACAATGCTCTTGTAAATAAATACGGTAAAACAAAAGCCGCCCAGATCATGGCATGTCTGCAGCGGGAATACTCGAATGGAGGACCTCTGTATTCATCAAACAGCACTATAAACTGGTGGGGCATTACCGGGGACAGATACTTCGGTCCATTTGAAGCAAACCTCACGGGCATACTCGAATTCGGCAATGGCACTATAGATGGGAATAATTGCTTTGCCGTCAATAACCCGCCTTTCAGCCGCAGCTTCGGCACCTATGGCTATCTGACGGACGCCAAACTTAAATATCATATAAAAGACAAGGCAACAATCGGCATATTCTTCAATCTTTCATCCGGAGATAAAACCCCTGTAGAAGCTATTGAAAAGCAGGGAACTTTAGACAGCTTTCTTACTATCTTCCCCTACAATACAGAAACATCCCTGTTCTTCAATGGCGGTATAAATCAAAATATCAATACCGGAACCATTGCATTTGCAGGCAGGAGAGGGCTTGGCAATGTCGCCTATGGAGCAAACCTCGACTTTTATCCCGCAAAACCGATAGAATTTATGATGATACCGGCAATCATATTCCCTGAAGTGGGAGATTCAACCTATGGCTTTGAAACTGACTTTATCTTTACCTATATGCCGAACAAACACCTTTCATTTCCCTTTGAGCTGGATTATTTTAAGCCCGGTGATTTCTTCCAGCAATACGACATTAAAAGGGTTGTCCAGGTGCTGTTCGGCGCTGATATTAAGTGGTAACCCCGTGAGAATCTTCCTGTATGGGAGGCAAGTTTCTGATGAGGATAGTTTGTTTTATTCAAAAGATATACTTTTCACGGGGCGAACCGGAACTTTTCATATATTCAATGGTTTAACATTATGAGAGATGCTATGGATGATGATACAAATGCAATGCTCAGACTTAAACAAGGTAATAGGGCGGCATTTGACGAACTGTACGGCAGATTCAACAAAAAGGTTTATAACTATGTATTCAGATTTACCGGTAACAGGTATGTTTCAGAGGATGTGACACAGGAGGTATTTGTAAAGATGTATGTCGCAGCTAAAAATTATGAGCCGACTGCAAAATTTTCAACGTGGCTCTTTACTATTGCAACGAATCTCGCAATCAATGAACACCACAAGAACAGAAAGTTAGAATCACTGGAAGCTGATGCTGCCCATGATGAAGGTTTGCTCCCGGATGACAGGGTCATTTTGAATGATATGGAACAGGATTTTTTAAACAGCATACACAGCTTACCGGAAAACCAGAGGACTGCATTGCTTTTAAGAAGCTATGAAGGCCTGGATTATACAGAGATAGCAACGGTATTGAAGGTAAGCGAAAAAGCCGTAAAATCACTCTTAAGCAGGGCCAGAGAAAAGTTAATAAAGGTTTCTCTATGAACATCGGTAAAATGAATGTAAAAATGAAATTTTACTTCTCGAAAGGGCTTATTTCAGCGTACCTCGACAATGAGCTTGATCGGGTATCGAAGGCAAAGGCCGATAATCTCATGGAGCAGTGTCCCGATGCAAAGGCATACTATGAAAAGACTTTAGAACTTGACAGTAAGATCAAGGGAATGCCTGAGCACACCCCGCCCGCTGAGCTGAAACACAAGATTGATAATGCTATCATCAATATGCCCTATCTAAAACCTGCGGGAAGATTTTCCGCTGCAAGACATCGTTTGACATGGATATATGCCGGAACATTCGCTGCCGTCATGCTTGCGGTCATCGCTGTAGTGGGTATCCACAGCTTTAAAACACAGTCTGAAGCTTCACGAGGCATGCTGAGCTCGATGGATATGTATCAGAATATGGAGCTTTACAAACACATGGATATGATAGAACACCTGCATGAGGTAATGGCGGTCAATCAGAATGATAACACAGGGGGTATCAAATGAGAGGCAATATACTGCTTTTTCTTATAATCATAGGCCTGCCTTTAACACTGTATGCTGCCACCTTTACCCCGGCAACCGGCGGAGGACGAAATTCTCAAACCGGATTTGCTGAAACGACGGCGGTCATACAAACTTCAACAGCCGTCGAACGGAATAATACGAAACAAGAGGATGCGGACATCATAGAGCATCTGGATATACTGGAGCACATGGACATGTATGAGCATCTTGAACTTTATAAGTATATGAATGTTTTCGAACAGGAGGGCAAACAATGAAGATATTCAGACTCGTAATATTTATCTACGTACTTCTTATAATCCCATCCGTGGTAACGGCACAGCCCATAAGTGAAAGCGCGGGCAATACCTTCAATGAACAGGAACAGTGGAACAAGATAAGTCCTGAGAAGAAGCAGGAACTAAGGAAGATGTATGAAAAATGGCAGTCCCTGCCCGAGGAAAGGCGTGAACTGATCATCCATAATTACACGGTGTTCAAATCCCTGCCTGCCGAGGAGCAAAAGAAGATTATAGAAAACTTCAGAACATTCCGGAGCCTTCCGGAAGAACAAAAGGAATTGATCATCGACTCATATAAGAGGTGGCTGACGCTTCCTCCTGCCAAAAGAAAGATGATCCTCAGGAATTATACGATCTATCAGTCATTGTCCCCGAGAGAAAAAGAAATACTCAGAAAAAAATATCTGATATGGAAAAGCATGAGCCCTGAACAGAGGCAGAAATTAATTAAGACACTGAGAGAGAGCGGGCAAAACAAATAAATCCCGCGAGACCAAAATAGGTGCGATTCACCGAATAACCCCTACTCGAACTTCATGATCTTAAGCACATCTTCGACAACGGGGTCCATAACAACGGGCTTCTGGAACATCTTCAATGCGGTGTCGGGATCTTTTAATCCGTGTCCTGTAAGCGTGCATACTATGTGCGAATCCGGCTTAAAATAATTCCTGGCATTCATTTTAATCAACCCTGCAATGGACGCTGCCGATGCCGGCTCGCAATACACGCCCTCCATGCTTGCAACAAGCTTGTATGCGTCGAGGATTTCCCTGTCCGAAACCATATCAATAATCCCGCTTGACTCATCCCTTGCCTGCTCTGCCTTTTTCCAGCTTGCAGGATTGCCGATCCTGATCGCCGTTGCAATGGTCTCGGGATTCTTTATGGCATAACCTCTGACTATCGGTGCAGCACCTTCTGCCTGAAAACCGGCCATAACAGGCATTCTGTCGGTATACCCCTTGTCCCTGTATTCTTTGTAACCCATCCAATAGGCCGTTATATTGCCTGCATTGCCGACCGGCAGGCAGTGATAATCGGGCACGCGTGCAAGCTGATCGCACACCTCAAAGGCTGCCGTCTTTTGCCCCTGAAGCCTGTACGGATTTAAAGAATTGACAAGCGTCACGGAGTATCTCTGCGATATCTCTCTCACGACCTTCAATGCATCATCAAAATTGCCTCTTACCTGTATTACCATTGCACCATGAACGATAGCCTGCGATAGCTTTCCAAGCGCTATCTTTCCTTCTGGAATAATGACATAAGCTTTGATGTTTGCCGATGCTGCATACGCTGACGCCGAAGCCGAAGTGTTGCCTGTTGAAGCGCATATAACGGCTTTTGAGTTCTGCTGCTTTGCCATAGACACGGCAACCGTCATACCTCTGTCTTTGAAAGAGCCTGTCGGATTCAAACCTTCATACTTCAGATAGATATGGAGCGAAGGGTTTATAAATGAGCTCAGGTTTTTTGCATAAATAAGCGGTGTATTTCCTTCATGAATTGAAATAATATTATCCTCTTCTATGTCCGGCAGGAATTGCCTGTACTTCCTTATTATACCTCTGTGCAATGTCATTTCTATATTACCTCTTCCTCTATTCTGATAAACTTTGTCTTTTCTTTAACGACCTCGAAACTGTCTATAATCTTCAGTGCCCTTACGAGATTCACCTCTGCGGCAGAGTGGGTCATGATGACAATAGGCACGAACTCACCCACATTTCTGCCTTTCTGTATAACGGATTCTATGCTTATGTTGTGCGTACCGAGGACCTTTGTTATACGTGCAAGCACGCCGGGTCTGTCAAGCACGGTAAATCTCAGATAGTAGCGTGATTTTATACTCCCTATATTTATAATTCGCAATGCTTTCTTACCCGTAAAAATAGTGTGCTTCAGCAGCGATACATTCTTCTCTCTTATTTTTTTCGATATATCAACAATATCGCTGACCACTGCACTTGCTGTCGGCATCATGCCCGCACCTTTGCCGACGAACAACTGGGAACCCACTGCATCGCCGACAATGTGTATTCCGTTATATACATCATTTATCATGGAAATAATCGTTCCCTTTGCGACCATTGCAGGGTGGACCCTTGCACTTACCGCACTGCCCTCCACTTTTGCAATGGCAAGCTGTTTGATGACATACCCGAGTTCATCGGCAAACCGTATGTCGAGCTGCGTTATATCTTTTATTCCTTCGATATAGATATCCTTCATCGATACTGCACTGCGGTACGCAAGAACGAGCAGGATAACGAGCTTATGCGCTGCATCGATACCGTCCACATCGAAGGACGGATCGGCTTCTGCATAGCCATGTGCTTTTGCCTCAGCAAGCACCTCTGAAAACTCTCCGCCTGCAGAGGTCATTTTTGAAAGGATATAGTTTGAAGTGCCGTTGATAATGGCTGAAATGGATAAAAAATTGTTTGCGACAAGGCTGTTGGTCATAGCATTGATGATAGGTATTCCTCCTCCAACGGATGCCTCAAAACCGATGGAAACACCGTTTTTCTCTGCAATCCTGAAAAGTTCAGAACCGTGATTGGCAAGGAGTGCCTTATTGGCAGTCACGACACTCTTTCCCTTTTCCATTGCTCTTATAATAAATTCCCTTGCCGGATGTATCCCGCCTATAAGTTCGATAAAGATATCTATAGAATCGTCACGAAGGATCTCATTTACATCGCGGGTCAGCATGGAGGAAGGGATCCCGAGCCCCCGGCCTTTTTTAATGTCGAGATCGGCAATTTTTACGAGCTCAAAGCTATAGCCTGTCCTCGCTGTCAGCATCTTATCCCTGCCCAGGATCGTACTGACAACACCGGTACCGATGGTTCCGAAACCTGCAAGTCCTATTCTCATATTACCATTCTTCATTTATGCAAAACCTTTTTTATGCCCCTTACAGCCTGCTGGGTCCGCTCTTCATTCTCGATCAGCGAAAATCTCACAGAGCCTTCTCCATAATCACCAAAACCTATGCCCGGAGAAACCGCAACCTTGCCTTCGCTCAGCAAAAGCTTCGTAAACTCGAGAGAACCAAGTTTTTTAAACTGTTCCGGTATAGAAGCCCATACAAACATGGTTGCCCTGGGCTTATCTATATGCCATCCGATCCTTTCAAGTCCATCAATCAGTGCATCCCGCCTTTTTTTATAAAGATTCGCTATTTCCACGACAGGCTCATAAGGACCATTCAATGCCGTTATTGCAGCTATCTGTATAGGCTGAAACATACCGTAGTCAAGATAACTCTTAATCCTCGAAAGCGCATAGATCATTTTCTGGTTGCCTACCGCAAACCCGACGCGCCAGCCGGGCATATTGTAACTCTTTGACAGAGTAAAGAATTCCACAGCACTATCCTTTGCCCCGGGTATTTCGAGAATGCTCGGAGCTTTGTATCCGTCGAATACGAGATCTGCATACGCAAGATCGTGTATTATGTATAGCTTGTTTTCCCTCGCAAACGCAATAATCTTCTCGAAGAACTCGCGATCGACGACAGCGGTTGTCGGGTTGTGCGGGAACGAGATAATAAGTAGTTTTGGCTTGGGCCAGTTGTTCTTGATCGCCTTTTCAAGTTCATCAAAAAAAGATTGATCTGTCGCAAGCGGTATTGCCCTTACGTCGCCGCCTGCGATTATTACGGAATAAGGATGTATGGGATAAGCAGGACCAGGCACTATAGCGACATCGCCTTTGTCCATCATCGCGAGCACAAGATGAGCGATACCTTCCTTTGCTCCAAGGGTCACTATTGCCTCTGCTTCCGGATCGATGTAAATATCATACCTGCGTTTGTACCAGTCGCTTATAGCTACCCTGAGTTTATAAATGCCCCTCGATACGGAATACCGGTGGTTCTTTCCGTTCTCTGCTGCCTCCACGAGCTTGTTTACAATATGAGGAGGTGTCGGCTGGTCCGGATTACCCATGCCGAGATCTATAATGTCTTCCCCTGCCCTGCGAGCCTTTATTTTGAGCTCGTTTACTATGTTGAATACATAGTACGGCAGCCGTGTGATCCGCGGAAAGTCACTCATATCCATGTCCATGCAAAATCCTCCTGATTTGTTTAATCAAAAATAGAGCTGGAATACAATAATTTTTGACAAAGACTCTTGTCAAAGAAGGTTTCTGCCGCGATTTATTTCATTCAAGCTCGGAAAGTGCCGAGGCGGAAGCGCTCCTGATTTCTGCATCAGGATGGGATAATAGTATAACAAGTGCTTTTTCTGCCCTTGGATCTTTGAGCTTCCCAATCGCAGAAAGTGCAGCCACGACAATGCTATTGTGAGGGTCCTTCAGCAGTTGCAGCAAATGCGCAAGGTGCGATGCATTTCCGATATTACCGATTGCCTTTATTGCCTCTATCCTTACTGCAGGTTCCGGATCAGACATGCGTTTCACGATGACCTCGATGTACTTTACCGCCTTTTTCTCGCCGAGTATACGTACGGCATGTGCCCTTATAGTGGTTTCTTTGTCGGCTGTTGCCATTGCAAGATACTCTACCGCCTTCTGATCATCGATACCCGAAAGCCCGAACACAGCCCTCGATCTTACAAGAGCATCCTCGTTCGCAAGCGCATCGCCGAATTTACCGATATCGGCTTTTACGCTCATTTTTTCCACTGCCCGGGACGCAGCCTGCCTAACCTGCTCATCACTGTCTTTCAGGAGTGCTTTCAATACCTCTATTCTATCCTTCAACATATTCGCTCATCACTATTGTCATTCACGTGTACACAGGAATTCAGTTCAATATATTTAATGATAAAAGTCATGGATTCCGAGTTTCGCGGGAATGACAGGATTGGGCAGCCGTGGAGCACGCTATAAGAAATTATGACGTTTGAAAGCTTCATAGTATCCTCCCTGCCCTCAAGTCCCCGTACGACGGGATTATACCGAAACCGTCCGCATAGAGTACGGCCCTTTTTATGGCCTCTTCCAAAAGATGCGCGGAAATATCGCCGACGACATCTATGAGTCCGCTCTTTTCACCGACCGATACTGCAAATATCAAATCACCGTCAAAGCTTGCACCGGCAGGGGATACTGCTCTGGCAATCCCTGCTGAAGCCATTTTTGCTATGGTAATAAGAGATGCCTTGTCAAACCCTGCATCGGTAATAACCGCACAGAGAGTCGTATTCTCCGATAATTGATCCGTATTTTTGTCCGTATGCTTTTCAGTGCTATTCCTGATAAACGATGATGTATCGATAAACTCGTTCGATGTGCTTCCTACCCTTGCCCCTGCCATAATCTTTCTACGGGTGTCCATAACATCGCCGAATGCATTGACCACGACATAAACAGCGACGCGGACACCGTCTGACAGCGTTTCTTGAATCGTCCCTACCCCTGCTTTAACGGCACTATCCATGCCATTGATCTTGCCGACTGTTGCACCTGTACCGGCACCGAATGAGCCTTCGTGTATGTCCTTTGACAGCGCATTACATGCACGGTATCCCATGGTACAATCGGGCGTTACGCCTGTCGAGAACCTGAGATCAAAAATTGCTGCGGTCGGTACGATAGGTATAGTTATCCCGCGTATATCTGTTCCTTTACCCTTTTCTTTCAGCCATCTCATAACGCCGCATCCGGCATCCAGTCCGAATGCACTGCCGCCTGAGAATACAAGGGCATCGATCCTTGACACTGTATGGGATGCCTCGAGTGAATCTATCTGCCTCGTACTGGTAGCATTTCCATACTTGTATACGCCTGCTGTCGCCCCATTCTCGAAGTATATAACACTCACGCCTGTTCTGTTGATTTTATCGGTATACTCGCCTACGAGAACACCATCAAACATTGAAATACCCGATGCTGCCATAGTGCTTACTTCTTAGTTTCTCCTGCTGATTCTCTTTTTAGAGGTATTTCTCCATCTTCTAAAAGGAGGAGCATGGTACTGGCAAGCACAGGATCGAACTGCGTGCCGCTGTTGGATTTAAGCTCCGAGATTACCTTTTCTTTGGGCAAGGTCGTCCTGTAAGGCCTGTCTGATGTCATTACATCGAAGCTGTCGCAGATTGCAAGGATCCTTGCGCCTATTGGGATATCCTCACCCGAAACCCGGTCCGGATAGCCTGTGCCGTCGTATCTTTCGTGATGATGCAGGATCGCAGGGATTATGTCCGCAAGAAATGACATGGGCTTCAGTATGTTTGCACCTATGACAGGATGCAATTTAAATTGTTCGTATTCTTCTTTATCGAGTCCGTCTTTTTTTGTCAATGCATCATACCGGATTCCTATCTTGCCTATATCATGCAGCCGGCCGGCCTGGGTAATATTCAAAACCATTTTTTCATCGAGCTTAATCTTTTCCGCCAGCATATGCGCATAGATGGAAACCCTTTCAGAATGACCACGTGTAAAAGGCTCTTTAGCCTCAAGTGCCTTGACCAGTGATTCTATGGATTCAATTATGGCGAGCTGCAGCCCTTCATCGGAGCGCTTTACCTCAAGCAGCGACGTTATCCTTTCTGCAAATATAGTGGCAAGTTTCCTGTGAGCATCGGTAAACGGCGTATCATTCTTTACCCTGAGTACGCATAAAGCGCCGTAGAATTTATCCATGAATCCTACTGCAACGGAAAGGTATGAATGAATATCGACACCGATAGTTTTCCCGCTCTTTATCTGCTCGACCTGATTTCCTGTCAGGATCATGTAGCGTTCCAGTTCCAGATGCCGGAAGATTTTTTCTTTGTCCAGGGCAGATTCAAGTTCATCCGGCGTAATATCTAAAGACGATTTCAACAGCCTTGTAATCATGGGAGAGGAAAAGGTCTCTTTCAGGGATAGGATAACTATATCCGCTTCAAGTTCATGCATTGCCTTTTCGAGAATCAATTCGAGTACTGCCCTCACATTATTGTTCAGGATCATTGCCTCGCTGATCTGATAGAGCGACAGTGCTTCTTTGAGGTGTATGTTCTCTTCTTCAAGCCTTCTTCTGTGAACCGCTTTGCTTATGACAAATCCAAGCTCTTCAAGTTTAAAAGGCTTTAATATATAATCGATGGCCCCGAGCTTTAATGCCATGATCGCGGTTTCAACAGTGCCGAAACCTGTGAGAATGATGAATTTATGGTTCAGTCCTTCTGCATTCGCCTTTTCGAGCAATTCTATACCGTTCATACCGGGCATTTCAAGGTCTGTAAGTACAAGGTCATAATAAGATTTTTTGAGGTATGCATAGGCATCGTGGCCGTTTTCTGCCGTATCAACCTTGTAGCCTTCGAGCGACAGGTACTCCTTCAGTAATTCTCTTATAGAACTCTCGTCGTCAACGACAAGTATGCTCACCGGATGTTTTGTTTCATCATACTGCATCTGATTGTTCTTTGTGATGTTTTATGGGCAGTATTATGGTAAAAGTCGTGCCTTTATTCAGCTCGCTCCTCACCATAAGCCTGCCGTTATGTTCTTCGACTGCATTCATAACTATGACCATACCGAGTCCTGTGCCTTTACCCGCAGGTTTTGTGGTGAAAAACGGAGTAAATATTTTATCGAGCTGGTTATCCGGTATGCCCATGCCTTCATCCGTTACCTCGAGCTCAATATTGTCCTTGTCAAACAATCGCGTCGATACGGTAATAGTACTTTTTCTCTCTTCCATTGCATCCTTTGCATTTGAAATGAGATTAGCGAGCAATTGCTCCAATGCGTCCGGTACGCCTTCTATCAAGGGGAGTGTTTCATCGAGTTTTTTATCCAATCTCATACCTGCGACCTTCAGTTCATATTCCCACAGACCGGACACAGAATTGACGATAGTGTTTATATTGATGTCTCTGAACTCGGGCTTTGACTGCCTCACCGACAGCATGAGTTTTTTTACGGATTCGTTCAATTTACTGACACTCAACTTGATCTTTTCAATCCGTTCCTTTCCTGCCTCAATACCTCTATCATTCAGTTCCTTGATAAGTAAGTCGGACTGACCGGTTATCACGGTAATCGGACTGCTGAATTGATGTGTAATGCTTGCAATAACCTGTCCTATGGTCGCAAGTTTATCCGAATGGTATAAAATCCCCTTCATCTCTTCCAGTTTGTTTTTTGAGATCTCCAGTTCTGACGTGAAACTTTCGAGTTTCGAATAAGACATTTGAAGCTCGCTCAAAATATTGTTCATTTCCTGGTAATGGCTTTCTATTTCTTTTTTTTGATTTAATGTCTCGGTGTAAAGCCTGCTGTTTACAATACTTACGCCTATCTGAGATGAAAGCCTTTCGAGCAATTCTATGTTCTCTGTATCTATATGGCTTAATTGAGATTCTGTTTCAAGGACACCGATAGTTTCTCCCAGCACGACAATAGGAGTGACTATATATGTTTTACTTCCCGTGAGCTGTTGTAAATGCTGTGCTATTTCTCGTGTAACGGGCGGTGCGACATCGATCAGCACGTCCCACGGATCGTTCGTTATCAGTGTATTCATCTCTTTTACTGCCCTTACGACGATATTGTTCTCGCTTGACATGGGAACGCTCATGCTTTTCAGATCATAGCCCAATAAATCGTTTGCATGTTCTATTGTCTTTTTTTCCTCACCGGTTTTTGGATTATGGGAATTCATATGTAATACAGTTTTATTTTTACTTAATAATATTATGGCGTTGTATTTATACCCGAGCGTATCGGCGATCATTTTTGTCGTTTCATCCAGGAAGTTCCCGAGCGGCTGCAGGTTCCTGAATTTATTCGCCATGGTCAGCAGTAAATCTATTTTTTTTCTACTTGAATCCAGCTTTGCAAAAATAATATTCAACCGGTAATTGATAAACGCAAGTATCAGTACAATCACGGTAAAGAGGACTATATTTATAACGATATAATCGATTCTCTCCGGTTTGAGCTGCGTTATGATGCCGGTTATATTCTGATTTACGAAGACAAACTTGCCTTCACGGAGTAAGATGTTCAAATCTGCCACAGCCGCATATACGAGTGTATCTATGAAAAGAAACATGAGGGTAAAAAAAGCATTGTTTAATAGGCCGACTCCGAGCAATTGTACTAAAAACATAAAAAAGAACGGACTGCGGAAACCGCCTGTCAGAAAAACGATATACGCAGTGATCGCACTGTCCAGGATAGCCATTAGAACACCGGTAATGTATATGGATTTATCGAACCTATAAATATAATCTACAATGAAATTGAGAATAAACGGAATAATTGCCGCATATATAAAATAAGGATACAGAGCGGAGTGGTGCCTGAAAAAGAATAAGAATAGAAATAGTGCTGCCGGATAGACTATATAACGGGCTTTTATCGCCCAGTAAGCCAATTGTTCATCATAGTTGTATTGCGTTCTCTTTTTAAAGAAGATAAGAATATCCTCCTTCCCATCTTATAAACGAAAAGGAATTGTGATGGGACAGATGCCCCATCACGACTCATACAATTATTTAGCTACGGCTTTTTTTAGATTGCTGCCTGCTCTGAATTTGGGGACCCTTCTTGCGGGTATCTTGAGCTTCGCTTTCGTTTGAGGATTGATACCTTCCCGTGCTGCCCTTTTTGTTACCAAAAACGTACCAAAACCGGGCAATGTCAATTTATCCCCCTTTTTTAATAATGCAGTAACATTGCTGATAAAAGCGTTTAACATTACCTCCGCTTTTGCCTTTGAAACTTCTCCCTGATCGGCAAGTTTCTTTACCAAATCTGCCTTCGTCATGTGCCCTCCTTTACTTTATAAGATATTTGCATTAGTATCAAATAAGACAGCTAAGTCAAGAAGAATTTGTTCCCGTACCATCACAGAAAGGGTATTTATATGAATGAAGAAGAAACAAATATCGATTCATTGTTGAGCCAGCTTGAAGCAAGGATAAGGGATCTGAAGTTTGATTACGACAGGTACTTTAACAAAGATCTGAAATTAGAGCCTGTGAGAAAAAGAGACGATGTCGACAGGCTTGTCATAAAAGCGAGCAAAATTCATTTTATAAAAGTAAACCAGAAGTTCACCTATGAGAATATAATTTCAAGACTCATATCGTTAAAAAGCGTCTGGGATAAAAAGCTAAGACTCCTTGAATCTGCTCCCGCGAAAAAAACGGAAGCAGGAGCAGTTACGCAGCCGCCGGCTGAAAATGAGACCTATAAACAGGTGTATGGCGACTATGTAAAACTCGTGACGTCCCTGAACCCATCTACAAAACTGACGTCTTATGACGCCATTAAACAAACACTTGAATCAAAGCGCAAGGAACTGCTGAAGCAGTATAACTGCAGGGATGTCGAGTTCAAGGTTGAATACGAAGGGAAAAAATTAAAATTCAAAGCAGTGCCGAAGTATTAAAGAACATACTCGGTCATGCCCTGTGAATTGTTTAACTTGGAAAAGAACCTTAACATGTTTATTAAGACCCCCGCAGAAATGATGCGGGTGGCAAAGCGTATGGCAAAACTCCTGCCGCCGGGCACCGCGATCGGCCTTACCGGTCAGCTTGGTGCAGGCAAAACGACATTCGTAAAGGGCTTTGCCGCGGCCTTTGGCATCAACAGGGATGTGGTCACCAGTCCGACCTTTGCCATAATAAACGAGTACGGAACCACCCCGGTCATCTTCCACGCAGATCTGTACCGAATAGCGTCAGACGACGAACTCGTCCGCACGGGCATCTATGATATTGACATGAGTAAGGGGTTCTTAATCATAGAATGGCCAGAAAAATTTAAATCTCTTGCAAATTATCTTGATCTGTTTTTAACTTTTTCTATTAAAAAAGATGGCAGAGGTATAGAAATAAAGGGTAAAAAAGAACTTTTGTTAAGGCTGATAAAAAGTACAAAATCTCAAGAGAGGTAGGAGCTATGGCTTTAGTGGTTAAAAAATTTGGCGGGACATCGGTCGGTGATATAGACAAGATTAAGAACGTAGCAAGAAAAGTGGTAAAGGCAAAAGATAAGGGAGACGATCTCGTAGTCGTCGTATCTGCAATGTCCGGTGAAACGAACAAGCTTGTCGATTATACGAATAAAACGGCAGAGATACCGAATCTCAGGGAATACGATGTGGTAGTTTCAACCGGTGAACAGGTAACGATCGGATTACTCGCCATTGCGCTGAATGCAATGGGATATAAGGCAGTATCTTTCCTCGGTTTCCAGATACCTATTATAACGGATTCCGCCTTTTCAAAGAGCCGTATACTGAGAATAGAAGATGCAAGAATAAGAAAATCATTGAAGGACGGCTACATCGTTATCGTTGCAGGTTTTCAGGGCATCGATGAGAAAGGTAGCATTACGACACTCGGAAGAGGCGGCTCTGATACGACAGCGGTCGCACTTGCAGCAGCACTCAAGGCGGATGTATGTGAAATATACACGGACGTCGACGGCATATACACAACAGACCCGAACATCGTCCCGGAAGCAAGAAGGCTTGACAGGATCTCCTATGAGGAGATGCTTGAGATGGCAAGTCTTGGAGCAAAGGTCCTGCAAACACGGTCTGTCGAGTTTGCAATGAAGTATAAGGTACCGGTAATGGTAAAATCTACCTTCACAGACAGTGGAGGAACATTGGTAACGGAGGATAAAAAAATGGAAGAAGCAGTTGTTTCTGGCATAGCTTATGACAAAAATGAGGCAAAGATTACACTGGTAAAAATACCTGACAAACCAGGCATAGCGGCTAAGCTCTTCAAACCGCTTACAGACGCTAACATTAATGTGGATATGATCGTACAAAATATCAGCACCGAAGGGAATACAGACCTCACATTCACTGTGGCAAAAAGCGATTTTAAACGTGCCATGGAAATAATCAAAGACATTGCAAGTCAGATAAATGCACAGAATGTCGTTTCGGACCAGAGCATTGCGAAGATCTCTATAGTGGGGGCAGGCATGCGGAGTCATGCAGGTATTGCCCAAAAGATGTTTTCTTCCCTTGCAAAGGAAAATATAAACATCCAGATGATTAGCACCTCCGAGATAAAAATATCCTGTGTAATCGAAGCAAAATACACAGAGCTTGCAGTAAGGGTTCTGCACGAAGCATTCGGTCTTGACAAGGCAAACTGAGCATAGACAGGCTGATAGATGGCATCGAGAAAGATAGAGGTTTATGACACTGTTTTAAGAGACGGTTCCCAGTCCGAGCGCGTAAACTTTTCAGTAGAGGACAAACTGAGGATACTCATGGCCCTTGACGATATAGGCGTTACCTATGTCGAAGGGGGCTGGCCAGGCTCGAACCCGAGGGATATTGAATTCTTCAAACGGGCTGCAGGCATAAAGATCAAAAAAACATGCCTCACTGCGTTCGGGAGTACGAGAAAAAAGGGTATTCGCGCTGAATCCGACCCGAACCTAAAGGCCATCGTTGAATCAGGCGTAAGCTATGCGACCATATTCGGGAAGAGCTGGGACTTGCACGTCAGGGACGCACTTCGCATATCCCTCGAAGAAAATATCGATCTAATATTCGACTCCGTACATTTTCTTAAAAAACACATGGATGGCGTCATCTATGATGCGGAACATTTCTTCGACGGCTACAGGTACAACAGGGAGTACGCATTGAAGACCCTCCGGGTTGCGGAGCAGGCGGGTGCCGACAGGATCGTGCTTTGCGATACGAACGGCGGTACGATGCCGTGGGACATCGAAGCGACCATAGAGGACGTAAAGCGTTTTATGAAGGCAGGCAGGCTCGGTGTCCATCTCCACAACGACTCAGACGCCGCGGTCGCGGGCTCGATAGCAGCGATCAGGCAGGGCGTCCGCCACGTCCAAGGCACCATAAACGGCTACGGAGAGCGGTGCGGGAACGCAAACCTGTGCTCCATAATACCCTCACTCGAATTAAAGATGGGGTACGACGTACTCGGCAAAAACCTTAAGAGACTCCGGGACGTTTCCAGGCTCGTGGACGAGCTTGCAAACCTGCCGCCGAACCAATACCTGCCCTATGTGGGCGAGAGCGCATTTGCACACAAGGCGGGCGTCCATGTAAACGCCATCGTAAAGAACCCGAAGACCTACGAGCACATAGAGCCGAGGCTCGTGGGGAACAAGAGGCGCATCCTCGTGTCAGATCTCTCGGGCAGTGCGAACATCCTGATGAAATCGAAAGAGCTCGGAATAAAACTCGACAACGACGAAGACGCGGGACACATCGTCAGGACTGTCAAGGAGCTCGAGAATAAAGGTTACCAATACGAGGGCGCCGAGGCGTCCTTCGAGCTGCTCGTCAACAAATCCCTTCACCGGCACAAGAAATTCTTCAAGCTTGTCGGCTTCAGGGTCATCGATGAGAAAAGAAAAGAAGACGAGCCGCCTATTGCAGAGGCAACCATTATGCTCGAGGTCGACGGTAAACTCGAGCACACCGCGGCAATGGGCAACGGCCCGGTAAACGCGCTCGACAATGCACTCAGGAAGGCGCTTGAAAAGTTCTATCCCGAACTTGTCAATGTCCGGTTACTCGATTTCAAGGTCCGCGTCATTTCTTCAGGTGAGGGTACCGCCGCTGCGGTACGCGTACTCATAGAGTCAGGTGACGGTCTACACCGGTGGGGGACGGTAGGGGTATCACAGAACATTATAGAAGCGAGCTGGCTCGCTCTGGTCGACAGTATAAACTACAAGCTGCTGAAATACAAAAAGTCTCAGGAATAGTATGGGGAATATGGCAAGTGCGCTGTCCGGTAATTCAAAAACCAGCAAGTCTGTCACTCTGAACACCTTCGTTTTTCTCAGTCTAAACTCCGTAAAGAATCTCTCATGTCACTCTGAGTGGTGCCTTGGCACCACGAAGAGCCTGTGGTTTCAGATTCTTCTCCGCCTCAGGCGGGTCAGAATGACAGATGTCGGACAACCTCCAGGCTGCGCGGAGCGGGTATGACAAGACACTTCCAATCGATTCAGGGTTTTAATGATATATTGTACCCCGAGGTTAAAAAATTTCAGCACATCGAAGCTGTATCAAGATACCATTTTACCCTGTTCAACTTAAAAGAGATTAAAACCCCCATTCTTGAACAGGCAGGACTGTTCGTGCGAAGCATCGGCAACAACACCGATATCGTTGAAAAAGAGATGTACGCATTCGAGGACAAAGGCGGTGAAAAGCTGTCACTCAGGCCTGAAGGCACGGCGTCCGTTGTCAGGGCATACCTTGAGCACAGCATCGATAAGCAGGAAGCCATACAGAAATGGTTTTATATAGGTCCTATGTTCAGACATGAAAGGCCCCAGAAAGGCAGGTTCAGGCAGTTCCATCAGGCAGGCATTGAGATACTGGGAATAGAGGATCCATTCATCGATATCGAGGTGATCGTCCTTGCAAGCAGGATCATATCATCACTCGGTATCAAAGGTGTAACCATGAGGCTTAATTCCATAGGATGCCCTGAATGCAGGCCACTTTACATAGAAGAACTAAAATCATTCCTGAACAGTGTAAAAGATAAATTGTGCGATGACTGCAAGAGGAGGATCGACACCAATCCACTGCGTGTGCTCGATTGCAAAAAGCAGGGATGCTTGTCAGTCACTGCAAATGCACCTAAGACGACAGAACACCTGTGCGCCGTCTGTTCATCTCATTTCAATGTCATTACGTCAGGACTCGATAAGCTTAAACTCGCCTATTCTCTGGATACCCGCCTTGTCAGGGGCCTTGACTATTACTCAAGGACTGTTTTTGAATTTACCGTTGATAGCATGGGATCACAGAATGCAATACTTGCAGGCGGGAGGTATGATTATCTCGTAGAACTGCTCGGGGGCACGCATACGCCTGCCGTCGGCTTTGCACTGGGTATCGAACGTATCACCGAACTTATCGATATGCCCGCGGAACACGGGCTCGACCTGTTCTTTATACCCCTTACTGAAGAGGCAAGATACAGGGCCATTGAGCTTGCAGGTCATCTTAGACAGCTTGATATAACATGCGAGATTGGTTATGGAGAAAAAACCATAAAAAGTATGATGAGGCGTGCCGATAAACTGCATGCCGCACTGGTCGTAATCATCGGTAAAGATGAGTTAAAGGATGGCTCTATAACCTTAAAACGGTTGTCTGACGGCGTTCAGGAGAAGGTAAAAGATGCCGATATCGTAGAAGCTGTCAAAAAAGCAGCCAAGCATATAACAGGAT
>JBBIVV010000027.1:25205-28886 GCA_037439545.1 bacterium | reverse complement strand
AGGCAAAGACTGGGGTCAGGGCTACACATTTGACATTTACACTTGAAGCTCAATATGAAAAATGAGGGACAGATAGCCGTTTTATTGAGTCGGGAAGATTGGAATAAATACCCCGTCCCGCGACCCAAGCCCCGCTTGGGTGCCCCGGTCCCTCTTTCATTAAGAAAGATTACGCGGAGTTGCGAGATGTGGAAGATACACCCCATATGTAAGGACAGTAGGCAGAACTAAACATTGCGCAGATCCAATACACTATAAAAATATAGCAGACAACATTCCCTTTGTTTCAGAACAGCTTATCCATTATTTCATCTTGCCTGTCTGTAATCTTCCATTCCTGAAATAGGTCATTCATTTTACCGGAAGACAAACTTCTCTCTTCAATACTGCGAATAAATCGTTTGAAAATGTCCGGTGTTATCGCAAACTGTTTTATGAATTTATCAGAGGTATAATTAGTTTTTTCTATATGCTGAGGATCGAACATACATTTCTGGGACATTAGAGGGCAGGTTACAGTATCCCGTCTTAGTCCGAACTCAAAGAACATGCCGCATTTTGCACAGTAATATTTCCCAATCTGCCGATCTCCCAAAATATCTATAAAATCGAGATTCAGCTCATGTTTTATGGTTAACACGGTTTTTAAATATGTAAGGCTTCCTGTGAGTATGTCCTTTATCTTTCCCTTATCCCAGATCTTCCCAGCATCCATCAAAACAAAGGTAATGGATTTCTCATTTATTCTTTGAGCGGTTTCACAACCTGTTAAAAGGATAATAAAGCTTTTGATGGTTTGCAAAGGTTGTTCTTTGGAAAGATCAAACTTCCACTCCTTTAGAAAATCAAGATAAATTTTAGCCAAGCGTTCACCGCTTTCGAGATAATTGGTGTTTATGATCGAGCTGAGAATTTTCTGGGGAATCTTTGGATAAAACAAGCCGAATTTTTCAAGAGCTTCCGTGCTTTCGGGAGCAAAGTTTTCAACTGAAATAGGCGTATTAACGCACATGCCTGACATGTATGGGCATTCCGGTTTATCCAGCACAAAGAATTTTTTACATGTCACGCACCAATAATGGTTCGATGCCGATACACCACCCTTCGGTAAAGAATCTATCTTACTTTTTATCATTTGCATTCTGTTCATTTGATTCATTTGGTTCATTGATTTGCTCTCAAATTTGATATTGTTTTTTAAAATATAACAACAAGATCCCGATAAATCAAATAGACGGCTACAACAAGGTGAGATTTGCAACAGGAAGAAACTGGAAGAACTGGGTCATGGAAGGATTAGGGGCAAACCTGACCCCGATTCGATTCCAATTCAATTTACGTAAAAGATTTGTGTGAAACCGCATTAATTTGTAAACTCAGGAAAAATAACCTTAAAATCTCACCTGCTAATTATTTTCTAAATTGGAATTTTGGATTTTAAGATAGAATAGTGGTAGAATAGCGGTGTCAGACTTAAATATTGAGATGCTGGATTCCCGTTGGAGTTTAGCCCGCCAAGGCGGGACGGGAATGACTGAAAGGGAGACAGAAAATTACACACCCCTGCGCCCCTTTCGATAGAGGGGAATTGGGAAGAGGACAAAAATTGGATAAGAAGGTATTGGACATGATCATGAAGGAGAGCGAGGAAAATTATGGACGTAACTGAAGCAAAACTGGGAAGGGTTTTTGTTCTGCGACTGCACCAGGGAGAGCGTCTTCACGAGGTTATTGAACAATTCGCTGTCCAGGAGCATGTTTCCGGCGCTCTGTGCTTTTTTTTAGGGGGAGCGGAAGACGGGAGCAAGGTCGTCGTGGGTCCCCGGGATGGCAAGGCGCTCCCGCCGGATCCCATGGTGACGCTGCTGAAAGGCGTGCACGAGGCCTGCGGTGTCGGGACCATTTTCACCGATGAACAGGGAAGTCCGATGCTTCATATGCACGCAAGCTTTGGCCGCGGTGAACATGCGGTTACCGGATGCGTGCGCATGGGTGTCGATGTCTGGCACATAGGCGAGGTGATCATTGTGGAGCTGACCGGCTCTTCGGCCCGGCGGGCAAAGGACAAAAATACAGGCTTTGAGTTTTTGGAAACCGCGTGAACCGAAGATCGGGAAAAATGGTCGGGTGCCGGGATCGCACAGAATAGGCTGTCACTCATCTTCCAGGGTTTTATAATGACCGAAATATTTCTTGTATAAAACGATATACACACCCTGCAGGAGCGCTGCCATATAAAACGGTACAACGAGCTGTCCTGCCTCAAAAAAATAACCCGTTATGGTAGGACCGATGGCCCACGGTATCTGCATGGAGACTGTATTGAGGCTCGTCGCGAGCCCCCGGCGCTCGGTTCTCACCAGTCCTATGGCAAATGCCTGGCGTGCGCCTGCGGTGCTCCTGTTGAATGCTGACCTGAGCAGATACACCAGCGATGCGAGCCAGTAGAACGGAATGACCGGCAGCAGTAAGAGCATGATAAGGCCGAAGGTCCTCTGGAAAACGACGGACTGCACGAGACCGACGTGCTCGGTCATTTTTCCCGTGATCAGAGATGCTATGCCGGTGACCACAAAGGTGATTGCCATGACCGGAGCTATAAAATCAGGCCCTACATGGAACTTGAGAGCAAACCAGTACACAATGAGAGGACCGGTCATGCCGATGGCAGCACCGTTGAATACATTGACGAACACCAGTTTCAAGAGGGCATGGTTTTCTTTTGTGGTCCTGGTGCGTCTGTCTTTGTGCGTTTCGTTTGCCGTGTGATGTTTACTCCCCCGGTAATTCTCCTCGGTTGCCCCGATGAGGACAAGGTCAGCGAGCGCGAGAATGCCGACTATAGCAAACAAAGGACGGTAGGCCAGTGCTCCGCTGAACCACGAGGACCACACCGCAGGCAGGACCGCAAGGAGGGCACCGATGGCTGTCCCGAAAAAGCCGAGTGCCGTATTCATACTGTAGATCAATCCCCGTTTTGACGGGCGTATATTTTCCGCAAGCCATGCCTGTTCAGCGGGCGAAAACGGGCCTGCAGCCCCGTTTGCACCGCGGCCAAAACCGCCCAGGACGGCACTGATGCCGATCAGCCATGGCTGTGCGGTTACCATAGCGGTGAGGGCACTGAGGATGAGAATGACCTGGTAAACCAGTAAAAATGGCTTTCTCTTCAGGCGATCGCTGCCGACACCTATCATGAGGCTGAGCAGCGCGCCGAACAGTCCCGCCACACTCAGGATGATACCGATAGAGCTGCCCTTCCAATGCATTGCATGCAGGTACAAGGTGAAATCAACAATCAGTATTCCCTGTCCGATGCTGCGGAGCATACGCGCTGCAAGCAGTTTTGCTGTTGCCGGATGTAGTTCTTTGATTTCCTGTCGAAACATAGAATGGCGTTATACTATACACACAGCCCAAAATAATCAAAATGTTGTTTCCGCAGTGTTGACAGTTTGATCATGGTGAGGGAGAATGAGGGGATGAGAAAGAAGGACAGTGGCTCGTTTTACTGAGCGGGGGAATGATAGCAATACCCCGCCTGCTATCGCAGCCACCCCTTTACGAAAGAGGAATTGGGTTGAGGATAAAAACAGATAAGGAAGGATTGGAATAACATATGCATGACGAAGAATACAGAAGGCCGTCACCCGATGAGCTCCTGAAGCTTTCGCAGAAAGC
>JBBIVV010000027.1:0-25105 GCA_037439545.1 bacterium | reverse complement strand
ACGAAGAATACAGAAGGCCGTCACCCGATGAGCTCCTGAAGCTTTCGCAGAAAGCAGAGGCTTTAAAGACGCGGGGCAGACTTACCATCTATTTCGGGTTTGCACCCGGCGTGGGAAAGACCTATGCCATGCTGACCGATGCGAAACTTCGGAAACGGGAAGGGACGGATGTGACCGTAGGTTATGTGGAGACCCACGGCAGGAGTGAGACAGATGCCCTGCTCGAGGGGCTGGAGGTCGTCCCGCCGCTCGTCATAGAATACATGGGAGTAAAGCTCAAAGAAACAGATCTGGAAAAGGTTTTCGTGCGAAAGCCGAAGCTGGTCATTGTTGACGAACTCGCCCATACCAACGCACCCGGTTCACACAATGCAAAACGCTATCAGGACATTGAAGAGATACTCAACGCCGGTATCGATGTCTATACGACATTGAATGTCCAGCATATTGACAGCCTGAACGATACTATTTCCCAGATAACGGGCATCAGGATACGGGAAACGGTCCCCGACACATTTATCGAATCCGCGAATGAGATCAAGCTGATCGATCTGACTCCGGAGGAGCTTATCAAAAGGCTCGGAGAGGGCAAGGTCTATGTGAAAGACATGGCAGGGCTTGCAGTTAACAGCTTTTTCCGTCCCGGAAACCTGCTGGCGCTGCGGCAGCTCGCCCTCAGGATCGCTGCGGGCCGGGTGGACGAAAGGATGCGGGGTTATATGCAGGCGCATGCCATAGCAGGTCCCTGGCCTGCAAAGGAGCGCATTCTCACCGCCGTCTATGCCAGTCCGTATGCTGAAAAACTGGTCCGGTCGTCGTTCAGGCTTGCCAGCGGGATCGATGCCGAATGGATTGCATTTTACGTTCAAACAGCGGGACATGAGCACCTTTCCTTCAAGGAAAAGGACTGGCTGAATAAGGCAATGGACCTTGCCAAGAAACTGGGAGCCCGAGTGGTCTGGACAAAAGGGGACGATGTGGCACAGACTATAGCGGATTACGCTCAGGACAATAATGTAACCAGGGTCGTGATCGGGAAAAGCCGTCATTTTGGCCTACTGCTATCTATCCCGAAAAGAATTCTGGCAAAAACCCCGAATATCGATGTCTATATGATAGACGCGAATACCGGCGGCGAAAGGCAGCACACACGGTTCAGGAAACCATTCTTTACGTCAGGCCCGGGCAAATATATAGTGGGCGTTCTTTCCGTCGCCGCAATGTCATTTCTCGCATTTATTTTCCGAAACAACCTCAGCCAGATTAACCTGTTATTTCTGCTGTTGCTGCCTGTTATAGGCAGTGCCGTTTATCTGGGCAGGGGGCCGTCTGTCGTTGCGGCACTGATAAGCATAGGGATCTTCGATTACCTGTTTGTACCGCCGTATTACAGTTTTGCGGTCTCCGATACAGGATATTTCCTGTCGTATACCCTTTATATCATTATCGTCATGGTGATAAGTGATCTTGCGTATAAGTTGCGCAACCGGATGGAACTGCTAAGGCAGAGCGAGACAGAGAACAGGGCGCTGTACGGTCTGAGCAGGGACTTGATGACAGCGAATAATGTCGAGGAGACCCTTGCAGTACTTATCCGCCACACAACCGAACTGTTCCGCTGTGATGCGGCGATCTTTCTCCCTTCCGCCGATAACCTGATTGTGAAAGCAAAAACCTCGGGGTTTGAAGTCGACCGGAAGGCCTCTGCAGTAGCGTCATGGGTTTTCACCAATAAAAAACAGGCAGGACACGGGACCAGTACGCTCCCGCAGGAAAGGGCGTTTTACCAGCCTATGATAGTGGAGGACACCATAACGGGTGTGATCGGCTTCCTGTTCGAAGAAACAGAACACGCTCTGCTGCCCGAAGAACAGCTGGTCATGGAAACCGTTGCACGTCTCGGGGCCATGACCCTTGAAAGGACCATGCGTTCCCATCAGTCCCTTTTATCCCCGAAACTTCCATAACGAAGTTTGTCCGGTTTTCAAATGCACTTTTGGGGTTTATTAAAAATTTCGGAATATCCCGTCCAAGGGTACAGCTTCACGATGAAGTCATTCCACAAAGCGGTGGGTAAGATTCATTACGTCCCTTTGAGGCACGACCCCGTGCATTTTTCCGTCTCCGTTTATAAGCGGCAGGGCGCGGAAGCCGTATCTCTTGAACATCTCCCACGCTTCCTTCAGCGTGCTGTCCGGGTCCAGGCTTATTACATTGGTGGTCATGATGTCCTTTAATAAAGCATTCTCGTCGGCCATCAGCAGTTCCTTGAGATCGATTACACCCAGCAGCTTCTCCTGCTCGTCCAGGATATAGAGGTACATTATCGCTTCCTTGCCCTTGGCTGCACGCTGGAACGATCTGCGTGTCTGGAGCGCAGTCCTGTCCGGCGTGAATTTTAAGAAATTGGAAGCCGCATAATTGGCTATCTTCTCTTCCTGCTTCTTCAGGATGTCCATGATCTTCATGGCGTTTTCCCTGTTGTTGAGCAACTTCAGGATCGCCTCCACTTCCCACCATGGGAGCACGGAAAGGATGTCCGCTGCCTGTCCGGGCGTCATCTCGCTAATAAGCTGGGCGGCCCTTTCTTTATTCAGTGCGGCGATCATGTCCCTCTGGACGTTGGGGTCGATCTCTTCCAGGGTATCGGACGCATGTTCGGTCTCCAGTTGCCCGAATATCGCCATCCTCTGTTCAGGATTTAGTTCTTCGAGAATGTCCGCGAGGTCTACCGGGGGAATGTCCGAAAGCTGCTCCTTCAGGACCTTCAGCTTCAGGTCGCCTTTAAAGCTGCTGATCTGCTCAGGGAGAGGCTCCACATAGCTCCATGCGACCGTCTGCTTTGTGATGTTCAAGGCCAGGGTATTGATGAAATCGGCAAGCCACTTCAGGCCGATCCTCCGGAGCAGGCCTTTTTTGCTCAGATCGACATCGGTTATGTATAGTCTGTTGTTCCTGAGCGCCAGTTTAACATCATAGACCACTTCTATCTCCCTGCCTTTGCTGTCAAGCACCCGCTTGTCGAGTATGTAGTCCTTCAAGAGTACCGCACCTTTCGGCGGATCAACGGCGTACGCTTTTAAGTTTTCTATATCTATGACAATCCTCTTTGTTGCGATCGAGCGTACTTTGTCCCACGATACGATCAGGGGGAGATCGCCGAATGGACGACCTACGACAAGGTGCGTTACCTCTGCGATCTTGTCCTTGTCCTCTATAATCAGGTCAGTCAGTCTGCCAACCTTCCTTTCAGACAGGAAAACAGGCGATTTTATTATATCGCTCAGGAAATAGGTGTCTTCGCCCGATTCCGGTTTCATTTCTATCGTGGTGTTCATGGCTTCTTCCTTTATCTCAACATCGTAATGAATTTATAGAGAGATAAGCCTATCAGTGTAATAAGATAGATCCGTAATAGCAAAAGTGAAAACTTTACCAATCCGGACATCTGTATGCCCGGGGTCTTGTATTCCTTGTTGATTTCGCGCACTTTTGCATAGCTATGACTGAAAAAATTCTTTATCACGGTCATCCTCCTTCATTTGAACATGTTCGGGAACAGGGTGCTTACGCCGTACATCGTCGACAGGGCGATGATCATGGCGACAATACCGATATTAACAATGTTTTGCCACCGGGTGTTGGTAAACTCGCCCATGGTCTTCTTGTCGTTCAGCAGCAGGATAAGGAACACCAGGGCAGGGGGCAGCAGGGTAGTGGCTATGACCTGGACGAAAAGTGTGATCAGGACGAGGGGTGCACCCGGTATAAGCACGACGGCCCCTGCCAGCGTCAGGTCAAAGAAATAATAGGCGTAGAACCACGGCGCTTCCCTGACTCTGTTGTTCAGAGAGTGAGCCCAGCCGAATATCTCCCCGAATGCCCATGAGCTTGCAAGCGAGATACAGATCGCACCAAGGAACCCTGCGTCAAAAAGACCGATGGCTATCAGGGTGCCGGTGATCCTGCTGCCCGGCATGATCCGTGCGGCCGCTGCTGCAGCATCGTTCACCGGTACGCCATAAAGCAGCTTACCACAGACAATGATCAAGACCATGGCCACCACAACCGTCAGTACCGAGCCAACAACAGTATCAACCTTTCCGAAATTGATGTCCTTTTCACGGAGTCCTTTGTCGACTACTGAGCTCTGCTGGAAGAAGAGCATCCATGGTGCGATCGTCGTGCCGATGTTGGCCATGAGCATGAAAAACAGATCGTTGGTAAATCCTCCCGGCGGGAAATGCGGGACAAAGCTGTTGAATACTATGTCCCTGACCGAAGGGTGAACGATGATCGCCGCCGGGATATAGATGAGGTTGACCGCACAGAACAGGAGCGCGATTTTCTCCCATGTCCAGTAGCGGCCACTCAGGATCATGGCCCACATAAGCACCCATGCGAGTATGACCGTCACCACGGGCGGGATGTGGAAGATACTCAGGGCAGCGGTCATACCGATAAACTCGGTAATCATGGTCAGCCAGTCGGTCATGACCAGGTCCAGTAAAGAAAACCAGCCCCAGAAACGGCCGAACGCGGAGAAGATCGCCTCGGCATGTCCCCGTTTGGTTACCGCACCGAGGCGCACGGTCATTTCCTGAACATAATAAGCTACAGGCCCCAGCAGGATCAGGAACCACAGGAGGTGTGTTCCGTATTTGGCACCGGTTACGGTGTACGTCGTTATACCGCCGGCATCGTTGTCGGCAACCATCACGATGATGCCGGGCCCTGCGAGGATCAGGTATAGCTTGAGCGTCTTCCAGATTCTGCGGTATCTATAAAATATCCTGGCCCAAATATTCATGTGTGTCGCTATTCCCATTTGAGAGCCAATCTTAAAACAAAAAGATCAGACTCTCATATTTTTATGTTTCATAACCATTTCATTCTTTGGAAGTCCCGCGGTTTTAACCGCTGCCAGCAGGCCCGATATGAGAATCTGATCTTCCTGACCCGCAGATATACTTCTCCTTATTCCTTTGTCAACAAATACCACTCACAGTAACGGGCGTGGGTTAATGCCGCGATCTATCTAACGGGTGTACACAGAAAATTGTGTATAAAGGGAAGAAAGAAAAGTTGATTATGAGAAAAAATATAATACAAAGGAGTAAAACGATACAGGGGTTGTCATCAACACAATCTGAGGAAGGAAATAATAAATATAAGAATTGGTACCGTTTGCTATAAAAAACTCATAACTTTGCCCAGAACTCAAACCTGGAACATCCAGATAAGTGGTATTGGAGATTATTTTGCAATTACCACGTCCGGAGAGAGGATCTCCCTGTGCAGGTCCCAATCTTGCTTGTTAAAAGCTTTGAAGTCAAAGTTTTCAAACCTTGCAAGGTTTGCTGCGGATACGTCTCTCGGGATTCTTCCGTGGATGGGGACCACCGGGGCTTTACGAAGTGCTATCGCCTTGTGGGATGGTGTGCCTTTGTGAAGTGCTGTTGACCTTGCCATACATATCACCTCCTCTGAGAGAGAAATAATCACGGTTCGGTAAAAATCAATCCTTTGTTTCCAGCCCCAATGTTCTGCCGGGGTTCATGATGTTATTCGGATCAAAATGCCTCTTCAGTGCCCGCAGCACGTCCATTTGTTCTTTGCCGAGATACGCATTCATCCACGGGGCAAACATCCTGCCGATCCCGTGATGATGGCTGATTGACCCACCGTGTTCGACAATCTTATCCACGACCTGCGTGCGGAACTGGAAGAACTCGTCATTGTTTTTCGGCTTTATTATAAAGATGAAATACAGGTTCGTGCCCTGAGGATAAAAATGCGAAGCATGGGTCATGCATATGGTCCCGGGCCTGCTCTTGACGAACGATCGTACGCCCTGATGAAGCCGGTGCAGGTTATCCCAGGTTACGCCGGTTTCCAGTGTGTCGATTATGATACCGTAATCCAGAAGGTCATCTCTCAGGTAAATATCCGAGTATCTGCCATGCTCCCATTGTCTGGCTGCATAACCGGTCAATGACATTGCCCCGAACCTCCGCGAAATCTTCGAAGCCATCTTTTTTACGTGTTTTGCATAGCCTTTTTCTCCTTCCACGGTCCCGACACACAGGCACCGCTGCATGGGCATAAATCCACGGAAGCGCAAGAATCTGTCAAACAGACCGTCATTGAAGCCCTTGAGTTTTAGACCGATCTCGGTTTCCTCGGGATCCGAAATACGAAATACTGCAGGCAATCCGAACTCACCCTGCACAATCTCACGCGACGCATTGACCGCTGACTCCCAGGACGGGAACATGAATGCAAAGTACTGGCGGTCGTCCGGAGTATACCTGAATATTTTCATAGTAGCTTCTACCAGGATCCCGTACGCTCCTTCGCTTCCTTTCATAATGTCGTTTACCTTCGGGCCCGTAGCTGTCCCGGGAATGTCCCGGGTCTTGATAACACCTGCCGGAGTCACATATTCCTGGCTGAGGACTATATCGTAGGCATCGCCGTAGTAGGTGGAAGCCTGTCCTGCGCCCAGTGCAAGGATCCATCCTCCAACCGATGACAGCTCGAAGGACTGGGGAAAATGACCGCAGGTGTATCTGCGGCTGGTACCGAATAAAGCCGGCGCATTGTTCAGGGCGGTTTCATAGTCCGGTCCCATCATACCGGGCTGGACCACGGCAGTCTGGTTCGCATCGTTAATCGACATGACTTTGTTCATGTGGGTTTTCATGACCAGTACGATGCCGCCCCTGTCCGACCTCATGCCCAGGACAACACCCGACCCTGCTCCGTAGGTAATAATGGAGATCCTCTGAGAGTTGCAGTATTCGACAATCTTTGCCACTTCTTCCTTGTTACGCGGATGCACCGCGAGGTCAGGGACCCTGCCTGTAATCCCCTTTCTCAGCGCAAGGTTTTCATCCAGTGACTTTCCATGACCGTACTTGACCCTGCTGTAGTCGTCGGTGGATACATTGTCCTTGCCCACGATAGCGATAAGAGCGTTGATCTGGCTTTCGCTCAATCCGGGTTTGCGTCCAAGGACGACATGTTCATCCCCGCCAGGCTGCCTCTTCTCGAAGTCCTTATCGCTCATGTTGAATTCTTTTTTGAACATTTCATACCATGCAGCGTTCGGGTGCTGGAATTTCTTAGGATCGTATTTCAAAACAGACCGGTAAGAACCTTCAACTGCTGCGTCTTCTCTCCAGTCCGGCTGGAATTTGCTTAATAATTTCATAATCATTCTCCTTTATCTAAGTTTCATTAGGTTTGCAAAGCATCATAGTGCGGAATGTTCTATGACTCTCGATGCCGCCAGCTCAAGCGCTTTTACGGCAAAAATAAGCAGTGCAAAGCGATCATCCTTTGTCTGTTTGTGGAAGTACCGGTAGTATATCTGCTGGGCAATGCCCGCAAGCCTGAACAAGCCGAAGCAGTAGTAGAAATCAAAGTTATCGATACGCATGCCCGATTTCTCCGCATACCGCTTTACCAGCTCGTCCCTTGTCATGGCACCCGGCATATCGGTCGGCATCATTCGTATTGCTTGAAATTCCGGCGGATCATCTGCCTGAATCCAGTATGCGAGCGAACTCCCGAGGTCCATGAGCGGGTCACCGATGGTCGCCATTTCCCAGTCGAGTACTCCGATAATTTCAAGAGGATTGGCAGTGGACAAAACAACATTATCGAACTTGTAGTCGTTATGGATAATGCAGGGCAGGCTCGTTTCTTGCGGCATCTTGTCCTGCAGCCACTTCATTACAAGCTCAAAATCCGGGGCATCCTCGGTCCGTGCATTCCTGTATCTCTCAGACCATCCGTCAACCTGCCTTTTGACATACCCCCCGGGCTTTCCAAAATCGGCAAGTCCGATCTTTTTATAGTCAATCGAATGGAGCTCGAGGTGTACATCGAGCAGGTTCTCACAGAGCTTTCTCGCATCTTCCGGCTTAAACATAAGTCCCTGGGGAAGGTCCCTTCTGAGTATAATGCCGCATATGCGTTCCATGACATAAAAAGGACAGTCCATGACCGAAGGGTCTTCGTTGTACAAAAGCGGTTTTGGACAGTAAGGGAAAACCGGCTTCAGGGCATTAAGGATCGTATATTCCCTTTTCATATCATGTGCTGTTTTTGCCTTTGTGCCGAATGGCGGTCTTCTGAGCACGAGTTCTTTTTCGCCGACCTTTATCATATAGGTAAGGTTGGAATACCCGCTCGGAAACTGTTCGACGGCAAGGCTTCCCGTAAGCCCCGGTATGCTGTCCTTGAGAAAATTCTCGACCCTTAGTATATCGAACTGCTCGCCTTCGCGTATCTTTTTCGATTTGTCGGTAAGATCCATGATTGCCTAACGCACATCCTTCCCTTCGTATGTTTTGAGTATCCTTTTGGCTACCGACATCTTGTGCACCTCGTCTGCGCCATCGTATATCCTTGCGGCACGCTCGTGCCGGTAGAAAAACGCAAGTATCGTGTCGTCCGTCACGCCGAGTCCGCCGTGCACCTGCAAAGCTCTGTCTACGACGCGCTGGAGTACGCCGGCAACATAAAATTTGATGAAGGACACATCATCCCGTGCATCTTTCTGTCCAAGCTTCTCTATCTTCCATGCGGCATTCAGTACCATAAGCCTTGCAGCACAGATCTCTGCAGCAGAATCAGCTATCCATTCCTGAATAATCTGTTTTGTTGCAAGCGTTTTCCCGTCAGGAGACATGATTCTCTTCGAAGCCCTCGAGCACATAAGGTCAAACGCCCTGTTGCATATGCCTATCCACCTCATGCAGTGATGTATACGCCCCGGTCCGAGCCGTTCCTGCGCAATCACGAACCCCATGCCTTCAGGACCGAGCAGGTTTTTTTGAGGCACCCTGCACGATTGAAATGCTACCTCGCCGTGAGAAAAGTAATCCTCTCCCGAATGCCCCATGACAGGGATATTTCTTACAAGGCTGTAGCCTTTTGTACCTGTCGGAACAATGATCATGCTCGCACGCATATACGGATGTTCATCCGGGTTTGTTATTGCCATGACTATGGTAAACGCAGAACCATCGGCAGCCGTAGAGAACCACTTCTGTCCGTTTATCACATAATCGTTTCCGTCCCTGACAGCCGTGGTCTCGAGCATAACAGGGTTTGATCCCGGCATCTCAGGCTCTGTCATGCTGAAACAACTCCTGATCTCGCCTGCAACGAGCGGCTTCAGGTATTTTTTCTTCTGATCATCCGTTCCGTGAAGATAGAGTATCTCCATATTTCCCGCGTCAGGCGCCTGGCATCCGAACACATAATGACCAAGCGGGCTTCTGCCGAGGGCTTCGGACACTAGTGCATGCTCAACGAGGTCAAGCCCCATACCGCCGTATTCTTTCGGCTGATTGGGCGACCAGAGTTCCATTTTTTTGACCATCTGCCTTTTTTCCTTGAGTACAGGCAGCATGTCTTTTATGCTCTTGTTTACGAATTCAGGCTCGAGCGGAATAAGTTCTTTGTCTACAAATTCATTGATCATGCCTATGATTACTTTCATTTTTTCAGACACTTCAAAATCCATATATCCTCCTTTTTATCTATAGGTTATCAATGTCTTGTCCGTCGTAAGTTCAATGTGGGATATAGTGTTGAAGCCTGCAAGTGTTATGCGTTCCGGATTGTACATAAACCTGCTTATGGATGCATTGATGACCTGCCAGTTCAGTTTTATGGCATTTTCGTTTGTAAGACCAAGACACAGGTGCATTGTCGCGGATATCGGTCCGCCGGATGTGAAAATAGCGATGTTTTTACCGCTGCCCTGGGTCTTCATGATATGTTCAATACCCTTTTTTACCCGAAGCTTCAGGCTCTCCCATGTTTCTACGCCAGGACTGTCGTTCGTGCCCGACACCCATTTTAACAGGGCTTTTTCAAAGATCTTCTGAAATGCCTTGCTGTTTTTATAAATAAGTTCAGCATAAGGCTGTAATGAAGGATCTTCTTTCAACACAAGCGGAATCTGGGACATCAGGACTGCGGTCGGATCATACTCTTCGAATTCCTGCATAACGGTTACCTCAGGGAATGGAAGGTTTTCTTTTCTGAAGCTGTTGAGCACCAGAGAGGCTGTTGCCTGCTGGCGGATAAGAGGGCCTGAGTAAACAGCATCAAAGATTATGCCGGTATTCACGAGGTGTTTCCCGAGTATGGTTGACTGGAGAATACCCTTCTCAGACAGCTTGTCATAATTATCGTTGCCGAATGAAGCCTGGCCGTGTCTGATCATATAGATCATGCTCATGGAATAGGTTCATAAGGCATCGTGACAGTACAGTCAATTAAATCAATTAATTCAAAAAATATGACGGGGAATTTGTTCATTCGCTCGCCCCGGCTTGACTTCAAGGATTGAATTTCATTCGTGAGTGCTTATATTAAACCTATAAATGACAATAAGCTTGCGGCGAGAAGCCCACGAAGCTTATAAAAAAGGCGACTGAGGTCGCCTTTTTTATTACCCGTTATATTGACCGATTATAGTTTTAATAGTATGAAGTAGATAAGATTCAGATTTCACGACAGGGGGAAAGATATGCTGAATAAGGAGGAAAGAAAATGAAAAAATTTCTTTTAATGCTCATTCTTTTTGTGGTATCCATTGCCGTTCCTCTTCCAACGATGGCAGGGGTATATGTAAGTGTCGGGGTTTCCCTGCCGCCGCCCATTGTATTCGAAGAACCGCCGGAGGTGATAGTGCTTCCTGATACGAACGATGTGTACGTTGTTCCCACTATAGAGACGGACATGTTTTTCTGGAATGGATGGTGGTGGCGTCCATGGGAAGGCGGCTGGTATAGAGCACGCTTTTATAACCGCGGTTGGATTTATTTTAACCGTGTTCCAAGGTTCTATTATGACGTAGACCCGGGCTGGAGAGGATACTACAGAGACCATGACTGGCGGGGGCACCCGTGGAACTATGAACGAATTCATGACAGGGACCTTCGACGGAACTGGAGGACCTGGCATAATAATGGATATTGGGAAAGGCAAAAAGCATGGGGTGTCCGGGACTATCACCCCCAGACCATCCATCAGAGACAGGAACTAAGATACCAAAGACAACGGGAATATCAAAGGCGGCCTGACGTCCAGAGGCATCAGCAGCAGATGCGTCAGCAGAAAAGACACCCGCAGGGAAAGAGATATCAACACCCGCAACAGAGATAACCGCGGGGAGAACAGAAATCCGCAGAGAAATCCAAGGAAAAATCCAAAGGAAGATCACAAGACCAATAGTTTCAGGGAAACCTGAAGAAGCGGTAAAAGAATCTGACAATAAGAATGAGAAAGTAGAAATGTAGGGGCGATTCGGTGAATCGCCCTTTTCTATTGGTCAATTGTAGTAGAGACAGGTTATACGTCTACCCCTTATGTTTCATAGGGTAGGGGCGGGTTTTCCCGTCCTCTTTTGAATCCATCCCTTGACGAATATTCTCCTATAAACTATAAATATATCGATCTATAGCGATCGGGCAAGGAGGGTAAAATGAAAAAATATTTCACTGTCTCCTTCTTATTCATAGCATTCATTATATCGGGCTGCGGGAGGGACAAAGCAAATACGCAAAGTGCCCCCATTGCTCCAGCCAACCTTTTAGCCACTGTCAGTAATGAACGGGTAGACTTGAAATGGGACACATCAGCCGGTGCAACGAGCTACAGTATTTATTACAAAATATCTTCTGATCCCTCTTATGTAAAGATAGGCTCTACCGCTATCACGGCTGACACGATAACAGGTCTGATAAGCGGTGAGACATACTATTTTGCAGTTACTGCATCGAATGAAGCAGGAGCAAGCGGATACTCCAATCAAGCCGGAATTACTCTGATATCCGCAGCACCGGCAACCCTTTCGGCTATAATCGGAGATAGGCAGGTATCGCTCGGATGGAAGGCTTCACGAGGCGCAACGGGGTATACTGTCTATAGTTTAGATCCTGCAACAAGTACATCTTCTATCAAATCGGGGGTTACCACTGCAACAGTTTATACGGTCACCGGCCTTATCAACGGAAACACATACCATTTTGCAGTAACTGCTGTTAATGCAGGAGGAGAAAGCGGATATTCAAATGAGATAGGTGCCGTTCCTGTCTTAGCCAAAATCTATTCCTCGGGAGGTACTGTTCCTGTAAGAATAGCCATAGACAGTTCGAACAATGTATGGGTCACAAACTTCAGTGGAGGCACGGTAACCAAAATAAATTCTGCCGCCGGTTTAACCATTGGAACGTATGATGCTGGCAAGAGTCCAGGGAATTTAGCTATAGACACTGGGGGCAATGTCTGGATTGCCAACACGTATAGTGGTACGGTAACTGAATTGAACCCTATCGGGACAACTAAAGGGGTTTATACTGTAGGCGGTGTACCTGAAGGCATAGCGATAGATAGTTCAGGCAATGTATGGGTCGCTGATACCGGGAATGGCGGTGTGGTAGAATTAAGCCCTGCCGGCACCACTATAGGTACTTATGAAATTGGCGGAGGGTTTTTTGTTGGTATAGCCATTGACAGTTCGGCCAATGTTTGGGTTGTCAATCAACTCTCTTATACTGTAACCGAATTAAACCTTGCCGGAGCAATAATAGGAACTTACGGTGTAGGAGCCACTCCTATGGATATCGCTATAGACCCTTCCGGTAATATCTGGGTCATTAACAATAGCAGTGGCAGTCTAACTACGTTAAGTCCTACCGGGAAACCCATAGGAACGCACTATGTAGGCATTAGTCCTGAAAGTATAGCTATAGATAGTACAGGCAATGTCTGGTTTGCCAATTACTGGAGTAATACTGTAACGGCATTGAGCCCGGCTGGCATAGTTTTAAAGACGTATATGGCAGGAACTAAGCCCGAAGGCGTCGCAATAGATGATTACGGCGATATCTGGGTGGCGAACAGCGGTGATAATACGGTCACTGAATTGGTAGGAGTGGCAGCCGGTCCCCAGTACTTTCCGTACAAAGGCCCGCAATGGCCGTGAGGAGGGTAGCGAATTCAATGGGTATCATAGGGAACTGCTGCCCCCATTGTTCCTTTATCGTTTCAACATAGTGTCCCGTGAGAGGACGAAGTTCTCTCACGGGATTTACGTGGAGCGAAGGCACGGACAGCACCCGCACGATAAAAGCTTGTTCAAGAGGACTTGGATGCATGTGAATATTTTCAGATGAATGATTAATATATACATATAAACAGAAAGGAGGAACATTGTTATGGCAGTTAAAAAAGCAAAGAAAGCCATTGCCAGGAAACCGGCAAAGCGCAAAGCACCTGCAGCAAAGGGACCGAGATACCTTTGCATACCCTGCGGGTCCGAGGTAGTCATGACAGAGTGCGGACCTGAGTTTAAAGAACTCGTATGCTGCGGCGTAGCTATGCAGAAAAAATCATAAAGATCCGTTGTTCATTTTGTTTGGCAAGTGAAATAGCCGGAAGGTGTTCACCCGGTGTATTACTTTACGGGTGCGAACAGTTCGGGTGAGGGGTCAACATTGAGTTCCATATCCTTCAATATGTACCGTTCGTAAAGTTCTCCTTTTACATTATACAACAAGAACTTGACAGGTATAAGCGTGTTTGCGTCGACCCATATTGATACTTTACCGTAAGAAACACCGTTGACGGGCAGGTCGGTTAGTACCGCATCGAACCGGAGGGTATCAACATCCGTTTCATGGTCATACATTTCACGGATCGAGGTTAGCCTGAACTTTCCTAATTTTATGGAATCCTGCATCTGCTGGAAGATCATGTTGATAATGAAGAATAAATCTGACTGATCTATCTGCCAGTGGTTTGGATGGAATACCCTTATAAAAGGGCTATTCATGGTAAGTTTCATAAACCCGAAATATCCTGCAATTCCGCTGTCCTTTCCATAGAAATGATTTTTATCTTTTTGGCAGTCATACACAGCAGTAAGCCCCTTGTCCTGTTTATTCGTCCATTTCATGTAAATTCTGCACGGAGTCCAGAAGTAATAGTTAATCGTTTCTTCATGGTTGAGCTTGCCGTCGAACATCTCCTGTTTTATAAAAGTGCAGTGGTAGCTTTTTATCTTTTTTAAGTCTTCGACATCCCTTTTCAGCAAGTCAAGGATTACGCCGTTCATCATAGACTGGGCTGTGCTGATCTTCGGAGTAGCATCTTTGGCATGCGATACATTCTCCCCGAGAGCATACAGTACGGACGGGTGAAATGTCCCAAAGACCATCAAGGGCAGGAGGTACTTGACGTATTTTGGACTATATAAGAAATATTTTTTCACAATCGTTGCTACGTAGCAAATAAATAAATGACGGTCAAATAATCAATCTATGATACATGAACAGATTTCAAATAGTATATTCGCAACGGTAACTCCAACTTCATTGCGGTCTTCAAGGCTCTTGAACAATATGTTCAAGCAAATAAATCCAAGCGTTGAGGTACGATAAATCCTCTTATGCACGATTCTCTTGACAAACCAAACCCCGTGAGTGTTTAACGATAAATAATCGTCAAAATGGAGGTTAATATGGTTTGCATAAATCTTAATCCAAAGATTAAAAAGAACGGGCAAAGCGGCCAGGGTATGACAGAGTACATCCTGATCGTCCTGCTCATTGCCATAGCGCTCATTGCTGTATTCGGCGTGTTCAGAAACAGACTCATCAAAGGTGTAAAGACCGCAGGCCAGCAGATCGAGAGCGTGACAAATCAGAGCAATGAAGGTGCACCGGCCAAAGAAAGTGCGGGAGAGTAGGGGCAATTAATGATTCGCCCTGCATGTGAACATGGGCAGGCAATGGTCGAGTTCCTGCTTGCATTCCCTCTTGTCCTGATCACCGTGCTTGCAATCGTCCAGATATCCCTGCTTGCACAGGCAAAGCTCTTCGTTGAATACGCAGCCTTTAATGCCGCACGTACGGCTATTGTCCAGCCGGATAACCCGGATGATATTTCTGAATCGGCAAAACTATCCATGATGCCTGTCTCGCCGCGTATCGATGCAATGTCCGGCTTATCTATTGCTGCAGGCGCGGTAAATAATATCGCAGACTTGTTTGGAGACGCAAGCACCTTACTGTTAAGATATGCTTATGCAAAACAATTTACCGATGCAAAGATCGTAACAAACCCTCACCAGTCCGATGACGATATTACTGTTCATGTAGATTATCTTGCCCTGCTTACCATACCGGTTGTTAATAGAATAATAGGCACTAAAAGTTCCGGCATTTTAACCATACTCTCCAATTACATGGATGCTGATAATGAATGGATAAGCACACTTTCGTCGATCATCGGGTCCGACTATTTCTATTCATTATCGTCTGAAGCGACACTCACGGTAGAAAACCTTCATGAACAACCGCCGGAGGACATATCCAAATGTGTCTATACCTATGTTGACAATCAGGGCGTAAAACACTCATATACAATTGATGAAGTGTACCGGTCAGGTACGTACAAAAACGGCAGGCCTCAATATCATACAGATAAAGACAAAACCGGCATAAGCAGGATCGTCAGGCAGGAGTGTCCATGAGTATAAACCGGTTGAGATATAAGAGGGATGGAGAGCAGGGGCAGGCAATAGTTTTTGTTGTGATAACACTCATAACATTGATTATATTCATTGCTTCGGTTGCCAATGTCGGCAGGGAACTTTCCTACAAGATGGAAATGCAGAATACTGCGGACAGCGCCTCCATGGCAGGGGCTGTGTGGGAGGCACGGGGACTGAACCTCATAGCGGGTTTGAATCAGGGTATTGTGCTGTGTGTTGAATTGATTATAATCATAGTAGCAGCCATTGCCATCCTTGGTGTATGTTCAGCTACTTTATGGTGGGCAGGCATCGGTGAAGCATGTGCTACTGCACTGCCATTAGTCCTGAATTTCGCAAATAAAGCGATAAAGCGTTTATGGAACACGGCAGTGGAGATGTCTAATCTTGAAAAAAAGATAGCAAAAATCTTCCCTTATACTGTCCCCGTTGCAGTTGAGATTGCAAGCGGTGCAAATTCAAACAGCCCTGTGTCTATACCCTATCCGTATCAACCATCCGACAAAGTACCGCCGCCGCTTACACCGCAGGAAATTTCATTGAATGTGGACAAAGGAACGTTCCAGGATCTCATTGAGGCCATTATGAAGGAAATTAGTAAAACGCTCGATAAAATATTCCCACTTTTGTCCGAGGCTTTGGGCTTACTCGGCAAATCAATTGATCTGAGCTCACTGTCATCGGATGGAGCAATATCAACAACATTTAAAGACAGCCATAGCTATGATACTTATACCCAGGCTGTGGATGCAAATAATAAGGCAAACGAACCTGCCGGTTCGGCGACGGATGTAACGAGCACAAAAAAAACTAAAGCAGGCTGGTTTTATACTACCACAATCTATAGCATACCAAACCCATGTAACAATTGTTCAACATACATTAAAAGTCAAAGCATGTGCAGTAAAATACCATGGTCACATACCAAAGAACCGCAGGAAGATATAAAGTCTGATTTTACAGATTGTATGCCGAGAGATTGTGCAGGAGGTTCAAGGAGTAAAACAGGAGGCCTTATATCCGTTCCGCTTAAAGAAGAGATGTTCTGTAAACTTGAGCTCTCAGTAGAAACGACAACGAAGACAAGCCCGCCTTCAGAATTGCCTTTTCCAATGAAGCTCCATCCAAGAGCGGAGGAGTTTCTCTATACGGCGGTCGCAACAACAGACCTCGGCAAAAAAAGATCCACGGTGTTCATACGTAATAAAAATCTGCTTCCTGAAGACAAAAATCCATGGGGGTTCATCGCGCTTTCTCAGGCAAAACCTCAAAGCCCAAGCACAAAACCAGGGGATATACTTCTTGAAATGGACTGGGACGCACACCTCACAAGGTTTACTGCTGTCAAAGCCATTGCAGAGCAACTCGGACTAAAATCAACAAACAGTATAATTAAATATATAGATGAAAAACTCATACTTCATTAAATCAAAAAAATTCAAAAAGGAGGTTAGCAATTAATACGGTTATTTGTACAAACAGGGTCATGCCTAATCCCTTTTATCCCCCTTTAGTAAACAGGTTGTCCGGCAATTCAAAAAACAGCAGGGTTGTCATGCTGAATTTATTTCAGCATCTCATATTATTACCTTGTTATACCATCTTGAGATCCCGAAACAAGTTCGGGATGACAATTGTCGGACAGCCTCTAAAGGGGGGAGGGGGATTGGTGACACAGTCTTTACATGAAGCTGGCCAATCCTTCACGGAGTTTATAATTATCTTTCCCGTGCTCCTGCTCATGCTGAGTAGTGTGATTTTCTTTGCAAGGCTGCTCGTATTAAAAGAACGAACAATTATAGCAGCAAGATATGCAGCATGGTATGCCGGCAGACACGACGAAAGTGTACCATCAGCAGACATAATAAAAGGCCTTTTCTTCAATCAGGACTCGATTATCAGCGTAAGCCATCCGGAACCTTCTGTCGGCTTTGCCGGAGCCTCGCTCGGAGATCTCGGCATCATATTAGCAGACGTTGCCGGTATACAAGGTATTGCCATAGACGTGACTGGCTATAACTATCCTTTTTCATCTAAAATTTCTCATTCAGGCGCGCAGCATTTTGTCTTTATGGATACATGGAAAGAAAGCAGTACGACAGGGAAGATATTAAAATATGGACTCTGGGCCATTGCAGTAGCCAAAGGGTTTAAAGGCGGCAGCAGCGGTGATAGTAGCGGTGGCGGCGGTACGGACTTTAGTCTCGAAAATCCATCTATAGTAGGTAATTAAAGCGGGTAAATGTCGTATGAAACACATACTATTAACAATTTTAACTACTCTCATGGTCACTTTATTTTTTGTAGCCAGGGGTAAAAGTACTGTATATGAGCTGTTTTCTTCTGAAGGAATTCTAAATAATATACCTCATCAAACAACGCATTTTAAGGTGAATGGCCAGAATATGGATATGATTATTGGCACACAGGAAGATGATGGTGCTTTGCTTTCCATGGTGCGCAATGATAAATCCTTGCCGTTTTATCGTGATAAAAATGGCGGACTTGCGGTTCAATTAAACGGTGCAGTCAATAGGCAGGACACAACAACACCCGGTGCGTTGATGTCAAAGATAGAGCCTTTAATGGGTTTTGCCAATAACGATAATCACTCCATCAAATATGTAGCCTTAAAGCTTGATAAAGGCTTTGACATTAACCAGTTTATAGATAGAAACATCCATGACTCACAAGACCTTCCGGTTTACCCGTCTGCGGTAAAAATCAATACCATTCAGACAGCAAAATTCTCAATAGGGCACTATACGGCAGAAGCCACTCCAGGTGCGGTTGAGCTTTATTATGATTCAAGACTTCAAACTGAAGGCTATAAAAAAATGCGTCAGGAACAGGGGCTTACATTGTATAAGACAGGCACACGGCTGTTTCTATTGAATGTTGAGATGAAAGAGGCGGGGTATGTTTCAATTATTACCTATGCAATCAAAAATAAATAACGGACAGGCAATGATCGAATATCTCATAGTGACCCTTGTTCTTGCGATAAGCGCCGGGGCTGCGGTCAAGCTGCTTGGCAGCGCAATGGGAAGGTATTTTGGATTTTTGATCGCATTTATATCATTGCCTATTCCATAGGAGGCATTATGAAACTCGATAAGAATAAAAAATTAATCATAGGTGTAGGCAGCGGCATCATTGCCGTAGTCTTGATACAGCTCTATCTTGCGGCTTTCAGACATTCAGTTTACAGCGAGCTTGAGACAGTGGATGTGCTTGTAGCAAAAACAGATATTAAACCTGGCGCAATTATAACAAAGGATCATCTTACCTCTGTGCCGCAGCCAAAACGATACATTTCTCACAATACGATTCAGCAAAAGGATGAAGACGCTGTTATGGGACACAGGACTGTAATGCAGGTAGAAAAGGGAGAACCGCTGCAATGGACAATGCTCGGTGCTGCAAAAGGCTCGGGATTTACTTCTTTGATAAAAGAGAGCGAAAGGGCGATATCGATAGCAGTCGATAACCAGAGCAGTGTATCCGGCTTGATAAGATCGGGTGACCATGTAGACATACTCGGCACGTTCTCATTTCCATCAGCCTCAGGTGCCACAAAACTCGCAACCATCACCCTGCTCCAGAACGTTACCGTACTTGCGACAGGAGGTATATGGGGCAAAGGACTGCAGGAATCAGACCCCTACAGCTATAACAGTCTAACTCTTGCCGTATCCCCAATTGAATCAGAGCTTCTTACCTTTGCTTCGGAAAGGGCACGCTTAAACTTTGTCCTCAGGAGTACAGACAATATACAAACAGAGGAGAATATGCCGCTTGTGGGATGGGAGGATATTATGAAGATCGGTAACCTCAAACAGATTCAGCATGAACGTAACATAAGGGTAATAAAGGGTAAGGGAGGGGAATAGGAAAATGGGTAAAAATAGAAAATATAGGACCTATAGATCATATAGGACATATAAGACCTATTTTTTTCTTTGCCTCTCTGTTTTGATACCACAGAGTGCACATGCAGATCAGGACATCATTTCCCTGGTCCAGGGGCAGACCAGAATTATAGAACAAACAAACATCTCAAAGGTTGCGATCGGAGATGCAACCATAGCAAGCGTAAGGGTCATCAATACACGTCAGCTTATGATAACAGCCCTTGTAAAAGGCATAACGAACCTTTCCATATGGCAGATATCGGGAAGAAAACAGGATTATACCATACGTGTGACCATAGAAGATCCAAAGCTTGTTGCCTTTGATGTGAAAGAACTCCTGCACGATGTTGAAGGCGTGAATGTCAATGTTATCGGTAACAGGGTCGTTCTCGAAGGACAGGTATTACAGTCTGACGATTATGACAAGGTGCAAAAAGTTTTAACATTATATCCTCAGGTCATCAGCTTCGCAAAAAAGAACGAAGTGCGCATGGACAAAATGGTACAGATTGATGTGAAGATGATGGAAGTGGACAAAGGATTTGCAAAAAACATCGGTATCGGCTGGCCTCAAACCATACCAATGTCAGCGGAGTTCAAGGGTGCTTATCCTGCAATACAAGGGCAGCCGAAGATAGGGGTTTTTTCTGTCGGAGGTTCCATCCTTTCTGATTTTGCATTCATTTTTAATATGATGGTTACCAATAATCTTGGCAGGGTTTTGAACAACCCGGTGCTTGTATGCCGTTCAGGTGATAAAGCTAACTTTATAGCAGGCGGGGAAATCCCGATACCTGTTTCATCAGCACTTGGACAAACGAACGTTAACTGGAAAGAGTTTGGCGTAATACTTAACATAGAGCCGGCTACAGATGAGTTTAACAACATAAGTCTTAAAATACATGCTGAGACTAGTGATATTGATATGGGAAATGCAATTTCTGCAAACGGCATAAACCTTCCTGCTTTTGTGACAAGGAAAACGGAGACAGTTGTAAACCTGACGCAGGGAGAAACGCTCGTACTATCAGAGTTGTTGAATGATAAGGGATTTAAAAATGTTGCGAAGTTTCCCCTTTTGGGAAGCATACCTATTATTGGAGAACTTTTCAAATCACGGAAATATCAGCAATCGCAATCACAGTTTCTTGTATTTATAACGCCGGCAATAATAAGGCCCGGTAGTATTGATGATACCAAAATCAAAGATATGAAGAAACGGTATAATGATGCAGACAAATCCATAGGATATGACCCGATGGACTGATCTATGCTCGAGATAAAAATCATGAGGCAGGATAAAATAATTCTTACAACGGCAATAGAGGTGCAGGCTATTATTGGCAGATCAGAAGATGCTGATATAAAGCTCGATGACAGCTTGTGCTCGAGAAAGCATTTGCAGATCTACAGGCATAACAATACATGGCTTGGAAAAGATCTGAACAGTTCGAACGGCACATTTTACAAGGGAAAACAGTTGGCAAAACCCGTTGTTTTGAATACAGGAGACAGCCTGAAAATAGGTATTCATGAGATTATCGTAAACAATATTGCGAGCAGGGAACATGGCTATGACGCTCAAAAAAGTCCGGAAGAACATGCGGCAGAAAACAATGGCTTTAGTGAGTCTGTGAAAACCTGTTCTCCTCAGAATATAATAAGTGCAGAAAAACTGGACAACATAAAGCAGGAAATACACAGACAGTTGCTCGACGAGCTCGATCTGAAAAACATCGATCTTTCAAAATTGAAAACAGAGGAAGTAAAATACAAAGCCAATGAGATTATAAAAAGTATTATCTCGCAGTTAAAAACAAATAACGCATTAGATGATTCCATTAATCAGTCGGCATTGATCAAAGATATTATTGATGAGGTGCTTGGTCTCGGCCCGATAGAATCATTACTTGAAGATAAATCCATAAACGAGGTTATGGTAAACGCAAAGGATCAAATATACGTAGAAAAGAACGGCAGGCTTGAAAAAACACAACTGAGATTTTCATCCGACAGAGCAATCCTGAGCGTTATTGAAAGGATTGTTTCCCCCCTTGGCAGGAGGATAGACGAAAGCTCTCCTACCGTTGACGCTCGGTTGAAAGACGGCTCACGGGTGCATGTTATCATACCGCCCCTTGCACTAAAGGGACCCACGATCACCATAAGGAAGTTTTCAAAAATACCTTACACCATTCGTGATCTGGTAGGATTCGGCTCCATGACAGACAAGATGTCGGAATTTTTAAAGATAGCAATTAAAACAAGAAAGAACATCATTGTTTCAGGCGGCACAGGCTCCGGCAAGACAACACTGCTCAATGTACTTTCTAATTTTATTCCCGACGATGAACGAATACTGACCATTGAGGATGCTGCGGAACTGAAATTGAATCAGCCTCATGTTGTCTCGCTCGAGGCAAGACCTGCCAACATAGAGGGCAAAGGGGCGATAACCATCAGAGATCTTGTACGCAATGCATTAAGAATGCGTCCCGACAGGATCATTGTCGGTGAATGCAGGGGCGGAGAAGCACTTGATATGCTTCAGGCAATGAACACCGGCCACGACGGCTCGCTCACGACACTGCATGCAAATAGCCCGAGGGATGGTTTATCAAGATTGGAGACCTTGGTGTTGATGTCAGGCATGGAGCTGCCTGTCAAGGCAATAAGGGAGCAGATCAAATCAGCTATTGACCTTATTGTCCAGCAGACAAGATTCAAGGATGGTGCAAGACGCATCTCAGCTATAGCAGAGGTCCAGGGTATGGAAGGGGACATCATAGTACTCCAGGATATATTTTTATACGAAACAACCGGAATCGATCAAAATGGCATGGTAATGGGTAAATTCATACCAACAGGTTTTGTCCCCAAGTTTGTAGAAGAGCTGCGAGCCCGCCATAGAGAGGTGCCGCAGGAGATCTTTCAATGATATTGTTCATGATCGGTGCAACAATATTTGCAGGTATAGCAGTGTTTCTCATTGTCTTTGAAAGCATGGGGTTTATTGAATATGGTACCGATGTCTACATGAGCAGGGTTGCGAATCAGGTAAAACAACTTGATGAGCTCTATGTAACGGTGGAGCCTCAGAAGATATTTTATCTCAATATCATCTCCTCTTTCGTTATGTTCGTAATTATATCCATTGTTACAGGAAGCATAATTGCGGGTATCGCTGTTTCCCCATCAGGGATATTTGTATCAAAAGTATGGATAGGTTTTATGCGAAAGAGGCGTTTGAGATTATTTAATGAACAGTTCATCGATGCAGTCGGCATTGTAAGCAACGCCCTGAAATCCGGCTTATCGCTTCAGCAGGCAATTGCAAGGGCTGCGAATCAGTATCCGGCACCTTTGTCTCAGGAGCTTTCAATGGTAAGCAAAGAAGTGGCGCTCGGCGTGCCGCTGGAACAGGCACTGATAAACTTAAGCACACGGGTGGAGAGTGAGGACCTTGATCTATTCGTGACCGCAACCAATGTTGTAAAGGACGTCGGCGGGAATCTGTCCGAGATGTTCGATACCATCGCAGACACACTCCGGCAGCGCAACACTATTCAGGGCAAGATCAAGGCTCTGACAGCACAGGGCAGGATGCAGGGCATGGTGATAGGGCTTATGCCTGTTGCACTGGGATTTATATTGTATAAGCTTGATCCGAATCTCATCATGCCATTATTCAAAGACCCTGTCGGCTGGGCAATCCTGATTGTAATCGCTTTATTCGAAGCGATCGGTGCATTCTTTATAGCAAAGATCGTAAGGATCGATATATGAGTACAACGTATCTAATCCTATCGAGCCTGTTTATGTCACTGTGTGCGTATATGATAACAACGGCATTGCTTGGTAAACGGGTGATGGAAAAGCAGGACAGGATCAAACCCGCGAGAGAAACCATGATGAAATCATCTTCTTACAAATGGTTTATAATGGTGCTGGATTTTATTGTACGTGTTCATCCGAAAAAAGAGCGGCTGTCCGGCTATTTCATCAGAATTAGGAAACGGCTTTTGCGTGCTGGCGAGCCGCTGTATCTGTCACCAGGGGAGTTTTTAGCACTTCAAGAACTAACTGCTATAGTCGTACTTTTTATTAGTATGATACTCGGTTTTTCAATCGCCATTACTTTTATACTTTCTATGACAGGGTTCTTTTATCCTGACCTTTGGCTCAGGGAGCTTAACAAGAAGCGAAAGGCTGCAATACTCAAGGAGCTTCCGTACGTGCTTGATCTGCTGACCTTGTCCATTGAAGCCGGACTTGATCTGACCGGCAGTGTGAGCAGGGTCGTCGAGAAATCGAAGGAAGGTATACTTCGCAAGGAGCTTTTTCAATTCTTACAGGAGCTGAAGATGGGTAAGGCACGCAAACAGGCTTTGACCGACATGTCTCAGCGTGTGGGTGTGCCTGAGATTGCATCCCTTGTCAATGCCATTATCCAGAGCGATGAACTCGGGTCTGGGCTTGCAAGGACTCTCCGCATACAATCGGAAGAGTACAGGACGCGGCGGTTCCAAAGGGCCGAGAAGCTTGCCATGGAGGCACCCGTAAAAATGACCTTCCCGCTTTTATTCATCTTTGTTTCCGTCTTCCTTCTTCTCTTCGGATCGTTTGCAGTGCAGGCATTCAGAGGAAAACTTTTTTAAGGTCCCGATCGTTCAGCAAAAAAAAAGGCACATTACGGGTAAGAAACTACACTGTCGATAGCTCGGTTCCTTCGCCGGCAGACACTATACACATCACAAATCTTGGTCAGGCAAGCATCGTGTTCGGGTTGATCACATAATAATCAAACAGGGGGATGCGTTGTGACGTCCCCCTGTGGAAAAGGTTACGGAGTAACCAGGTGGTAGTGTATCCGTGCGCTTACGCGCAACGCGTGAGAAACATAGTCCGGAAGTTTTACATAGATATGGTATTCAATGCCATTCGGGCCGGATTGATATTTGTCAGCTGCACTCACGTAGCCGATCCAATAGGTATATCCTTTCCCGTTTTCCTCGGGATGGAGAATGCTTACCGGCGATGCAATGAGATCGAAAGGAAAATAGCCGTACACATCTCCAAATTCTATGTTAGAACTTCCGGAGAGAAAGGGAGAAGTGGGGTTTGCCTGCTTCGCCAAGGCATCGTCGACCCAGCGCATCTCAAGCAGCATCTGTGCATGGGTATATTTATCTGCATCAAACTGATTGTTGACATCATACGTATCAAGCTTGAAATTTGGATTGCTGGGGCTTATTACAGTCATGGATTCGATGGTATTGAAGCCTGCCTGTGCTGAACCGAGATCCTGCGTTGAGAGAAGATTAATGGATACGCCGTTGGGAGGAGGCCAGTTCACCTTCCCTGCTACCAATCCGACCCCCTGCCGGTACCATGCATCGACGGAAAATTTGACACCCGATATTACGGCTGATCCTGTAAAATGTTTACATCCTGTAATCATTCCTATACCCGTTGTAACAGTCTCATTATCACCGGCCAGCTTGCCGCAAAAACGCTTTGAGAAAAAGTTATTTTAAGTAAGGCTTTGAGAGCATTACCCTTGACAAGTTATGGAGGGGGTATGTAATTTAAAACAACCTCTTTA
>JBBIVV010000026.1:0-31113 GCA_037439545.1 bacterium | reverse complement strand
GGAGCCATTTTAACTAACAGAACCCTGCGGTACACCGCAGGGTTCTTCTTTAACAAAAAATGTAAATTTCCTTGACAAAGGAAACAGAACATAATTTACATAACGAAGTCTTTAAAATTGGCTTAATTATATGCAGGAATATAGTTTTATAAATATAACCGTATATACGGTAATTGTTGCAGGGTTTGCAGTCTTTACGGTCCTGCTCTCAGCTTTGGTAGGTCCAAAGGCTGAGAGCAAAGAAAAGCTTTCTCCGTACGAATGCGGTGCCGAACCTGTCGGTAATGCACGATTCAGCTTTCCTGTCAGATATTATGTTATCGCCCTGATGTTTCTCGTGTTTGACGTAGAGGTGGTCTTTATGTACCCATGGGCAATTATATCGAGGGCAATGGGTATCTCCGGCATGTACGAGATGGCACTGTTTATATTTATAGTACTTATTGGATTTGTTTATGCATGGAAGAAAGGTGCATTCGAATGGGATTAGAAGAGAAGCTCGGCGACAGCATATTTACGACCCAGCTCGATGCCCTTGTCAACTGGTCAAGGAAAAATTCACTGTGGCCTATGCCCTTCGGCACAGCCTGCTGTGCGATAGAATTTATGGCTGCCGTGGGAACACGTTTTGACCTTGCACGGTTTGGTGCAGAGGCAATGCGGTTTTCTCCCCGGCAGTCTGACCTGCTTCTTGTAGCAGGAACAATATCGAACAAAATGGGTCCTGTTCTCAAGAAGATTTATGACCAGATGGCTGAACCTAAATGGGTCATATCCATGGGGTCATGTGCTACATCAGGCGGTATATTCGACTCCTATCCGACATTGCAGGGCATTGACACCATTATCCCCGTTGATGTTTATGTGACGGGGTGCCCGCCGAGGCCCGAAGCATTGATAGATGCGATTATGCAGCTGCAGGAAATTATAAAGCAGGAATCAGTAAGAAGACCGAGAAAGGCGATGTCTATAAAATAGATATGTCAGAATTGATTGAAAACATAAAAAATAAATTCGGTGGAAAAATTATTTCGACACAGGAGGAGTTCAGGCCGAGGTCGGTTAAGGTTGCCGCCGCAGATCTGCTGGAAATAATGACAGCCTTGAAAAATGAGGAGCCGTTCCAGTTCGATCAAATATTGGACATAGCCGGTGTGGATTTTCTGAATCAGAAACCAAGATTTCTTATCGTATATATATTACTATCGACGGCAAAAAACCACAGATTGATTGTGGAGACGGATATCGATGAGCTTGGATCGGTCCCAAGCCTGACCGGGGTATGGTGCGGTGCGGACTGGTTCGAGAGAGAGCTTTACGATATGTCCGGAGTAAAGGTAAATGGACATCCCAATTTAAAGAGAATTTTAATGTCAGAGGATTTTGAAGGACATCCTTTACGCAAGGATTTCCCTGTCCGGGGAACGACACCTCCCGAGAAGAGGTATGCTCCGTGGGATAAGAGAAGGACAAGGGAATACTGATGTTTACCTTTGAGAAAAAAAAGAAAGATACCATGATCCTCAACATGGGGCCGTCCCATAATGCGACGCATGGGACATTGCGTATCGTGCTCGAGCTCGAAGGTGAAAGAATCGTCAATTCGACGCTCGAGATAGGGTATTTGCACAGAGGCATCGAAAAGATGGCGGAGCACAGAACGTACAACGGTTTTATCCCGCTCACCGACAGGATGAACTATGTATCGCCGATAATGAACAACGTATCTTATGCACTTGCTGTAGAAAAACTGCTGGGCATTGAGGTTCCGAAGCGCGGTCAGTACATAAGGGTCATCATGAATGAATTTACGAGAATAGCGGATCACCTTGTTGCAATCGGAACGAACGTCGTCGATATAGGCGCACTGACGAATTACTTCTATTTCTTTAAAGAAAGGGAACGGATCTATGATCTTATAGAAAAGGTGGTCGGTGCAAGATTGACGACGACCTTCACCAGGATAGGCGGGATCGCAAGGAATGTACCCGATGATTTCGAATCCGATGTGAGGTTTTTGCTCAAGGAGATACCGGAGTCCATAAAGGATGTCGACAGGCTGCTGACAAAGAACCGCATATTTATGGATAGAACCGTAGATGTCGGCGCAATCTCACAGCAAAGAGCACTTGAATACGGTTTCACAGGACCGGTGCTTCGTGCGACAGGCCTCGCATGGGATTTAAGAAAGAAACAGCCTTACTCGAGTTATTCAGACTTTCAATTTGATGTGCCGACAGGTGAAAACGGGGATACGTACGACAGATATCTCGTGAGAATGGAAGAGATGAGGCAGAGCCTGAGAATTATTCAGCAGGCGGTTGATCATCTTCCGGGAGGTCCTGTAAGTATCGATGATCCGCACATCACGCTTCCTCCAAAAGAGGACGTTTATAATACCATGGAAGGGCTGATCCACCATTTTATGCTTGTCATGTACGGCATTAAGGCGAAACCGGGGTATGTCTATTTCGGTACCGAGGTCGCCAATGGCGAGCTTGGGTTCTATATTGTCAGTGACGGACAGCAATATCCCTATAGGTTAAAGGTAAGACCACCCTGTTTTGCCATATTCCAGGCATTTCCTGAAATGATAAAGGGACACCTTATATCGGATGCTGTTGCAATACTCGGAAGCCTTAACATTGTAGCAGGGGAGCTTGACAGATGATCCAGTTTTCACAGCCTGTGATGAATAAGGTCGAAGAATTAAAGAAAATATATCCGACAAAGGATGCATGCCTGCTTCCGGTCCTGCATCTCGCACAGAAGGAATTCGGCTATATTTCTCCGGAGGTAATGGAGTATGTTGCAGGGCTGGTCGGTGTGCCGCCGGCTAGGGTCTATGGTGTTGCTACGTTCTATACCATGTACAACAAAAAGCCCGTAGGTAAATACCATGTACAAGTATGCACGAACATATCCTGCCACCTTGAAGGTTCTGCCGGGATCGTAGATACCCTGAAAGCTGTTTTAGGTGTAGAGGACGGCCAAACGACAAAAGATAATATGTTTACGCTGTCCACGGTTGAATGTCTCGGGGCCTGCGGTTTCGGTCCTGTGGTCCAGATAAACGATGATTATTACGAGCAGTGCACGGAAGACAAGATAAAAAAAATAGTAGCTGATCTGAGGAAGAAGTGATGGAACAGATACTCTTGAAAAATGTAGAAGGCACAAAGCTTACCGATATAAACAACTATATTGCTGTCGGCGGGTACGAGTCGGCAAAAAAAGCCGTTACTTCAATGTCCATAGCCCAGATCATCGATGAAGTTAAAAAATCAGGGTTACGGGGCAGGGGCGGTGCCGGATTTCCTGCCGGTATGAAATGGGATTTTGTTCCCAAGGATTTCAAAGGGCCGAGATACCTTTGCTGCAATGCAGATGAGGGTGAGCCGGGCACTTTCAAGGACAGAGAGATACTTGAGAAAAATCCGCACCTGCTTATTGAAGGTATGATCATAGCGAGTTATGCAATAGGGGCAGAGCTTTCTTTTATATACATACGGGGTGAGTTTGTTAAGGCTGCGAACACTCTTGAGGCAGCCATTGCTCAGGCCAGGAAACAAGGATTCCTTGGAGAAAGGATCTTTGGAACTGATAAAAAAGTCGATATTATCGTTCATAGGGGTGCAGGCGCATACATATGCGGTGAGGAAACTGCGTTGATAGAATCTATCGAAGGAGAGCGCGGTAACCCAAGGGTAAGGCCCCCGTTTCCTGCGGTCGTCGGTGTGTTCAGTAAACCTACCGTTGTGAACAATGTTGAGACACTCGCGGCCGTTCCGTCGATTATCAGAAACAACGGGCAGTGGTATGCAGCTATTGGAGTGCCTCCGAAGAATACAGGTTCAAAACTTTATGCGATAAGCGGACATGTAAACAAGCCCGGGGTTTATGAACTGCCGATGGGAACGACATTGAAGGATCTGATCTATAATTACGCAGGCGGTATGAAAGACAACAAGAAGCTGAAAGGTGTCATACCGGGAGGTTCATCCACACCGGTTCTCCTGCCCGAAGAGATTGGTGTGAGTATGGATTTTGATTCGCTTGCAAAAGCAGGTTCCATGCTTGGTTCTGCGGCCGTAATTGTGATGGACGAAGACGTGTGTACGGTTGAAGAGTCATTGAGACTTTCCGAATTTTATGCGCATGAATCATGCGGTCAGTGCACGCCGTGCCGGGAAGGCACTGTATGGATGACAAAGATACTCGAAAGGATCGAACATGGTGGTGGCAGGCAAGGGGATGTTGAATTGCTGGAAAGGGTATCGGCAAACATCATGGGTAACACCCTGTGTCCGCTCGGTGATGCCGCGGCAATGATGATGTTGGGATTTATAAAGAAATTTAAGGATGAGTTTACGATGCATATTAAGTCGGGTAAATGCCCGATAGACAAAAAAAATGGATGATGCTATATGCCGACTTTTGAAATAGATGGTAAAAAAATAACGGTTGAACAGGGTACCACAGTGCTTGAAGCAGCACGCTCGAACGGTGTCGAGATACCGCATTTCTGCTATCACGAATCATTCAAGAGCGGCGGACTGTGCAGGATGTGCCTCGTCGAGATAGAGAAAATGCCCAAGCTTCAGACATCGTGCACAACGGTCGCCACTGAAGGCATGGTTGTAAAAACGGCTACGGACAGGGTAAAACAGGCACGGAGCGCCATACTTGAATTTATACTTACAAATCATCCGCTCGACTGTCCGGACTGCGATCAGGCAGGCGAGTGCGTTTTGCAGGAATACTCCCATAAATACGGACCGGACAAGAGTGTTTTCCGGGAACCGAAGGAACTCAGAGAGCATATACCGTTAAGTGAGCATATAGCCTATGACCCCGAACGGTGCATCATGTGCGAGAGATGCGTACGATATTACCGGGATATCGTCGGCACCGAGGAACTCGCGGTCATGGAAAGGGGCGCCCATTCGGAGATAACGACATTCCCGGGCAAGCAATTGGATTATGGATATATCGGCAATATAGCGGATATATGCCCTGTAGGAGCATTGACTACAAAGGATTTCAGGTTCAAGGAAAGGGTTTTCAACCTGAGAACGACAGAGTCGATCTGTCCCTTGTGTGAAGCAGGATGCTTGATATATATTGATACGAAAAAGACAACTGTTTATAGAATACGATCGCGCAATCCGCTTACGACAAGTGTACAGAATAATCCCAGCAGGGATGTTGCAGCTCTCTATCCAAAACCATTAATAGACGCTATTTTAAGAAGTTCATTTATCTGTGATGAGGGAAGGTTTGGATACAAAAAGCTCATAGAAGGTAAACTTATCGAAGGTCATAAAAACAGGCTTGAGCCGGGTAATGACACATGGGATAGCATATCAGCTCTTGTTGCTCAGAGGATAAAACAGTCCGGCGCGAAGACCGCGGGTATTATCTCACCATTTGCGACAAATGAAGAGGCTTATGCAATGTTGTACCTTTTAAAGCATGTTGCCGGCAGCCAGAAAATTGCCGTCATAGAGTTTCAGGAGGCAAAAGAGTTCAGCGGTAAGACGAAACTCAAGCTCCGTAAAGGCATACAGGTACCAAACCTGAACGGTATCGGACAAATCGCAAAGGCATTGGGGGTAACGATCATCGGCGTAGATGAATTGCTTTCAGCAAAACCCGAGATGGTTTATATTCTTGGTCCATCCTTTGGCCGGATGGATGCGTATGCTGAAAAACTGAGTACCATAAACTATGTCGTTGTTCAGGACTTTAAAACTTCTCAAACAACAGATAAAGCCCATGTTGTCCTTGCAGGGATGAATTTTGCACAAAAAGACGGCACGTATACGAACGAGGACGGTAAGGTCCAGAGATTGAGGAAGGCTGTGCAAGCACCGGATAATGTCAAGAACGATCTTGATATATTGACAGAAATCATTTACAGCATAACTGGGAAAAGGCTCGGTAGTTTTGATCAGGTACTGGGTGTCATTATGAAAGACATATCATTTTTTAACAGTGCTGATTATGACAAATTAACCGACGGGATGAGCCTTAAAAAGGCAGCGGGGCGTTTATGGTAGATTATTTAACGATAGGTATTTATGCGTTCATGAGTTTGATCGTATTTGCAGTGCTCATTACGACCGTCGCCTTTCTGACGCTTGCAGAGAGACGTGTAAGCGCATTCATGCAGGACAGACTCGGGCCAAACAGGGTCGGGCCTTTCGGTCTGTTCCAGCCTTTGGCAGACGGCATAAAGTTTATCATGAAAGAGGATATAATACCTCTCGAAGCAAACAAGATACTCTATATACTTGCTCCCATTATAGCCATCGTTCCCGCAATGCTCACCTTTGCCGTTGTCCCATTTGGACATGATCTGTTTTTGTCAGGCAGGATTATTAATTTTCAAATAGCAAACTTTGATATCGGTATACTTTATATTTTTGCCATTGCCTCAATGGGCATCTTTGGAATCATCATAGGAGGATGGGCATCGAACAACAAGTATTCTTTGCTTGGAGGTTTGAGGTCTGCATCGCAGTTTATCAGCTATGAAATTTCGATGGGACTCGCCGTTATCGGGATCCTGATGGTCTACGGCTCGCTAAAACTGGACACTATCGCACAGTATCAGGGGAATTTATGGCTCGGCGTTATACCAAAATGGGGCATACTCGTTCAGCCGCTTGGTTTTATAATCTTTCTCGTGAGTGTATTCGCAGAAACAAACAGAGTGCCGTTCGACCTTCCCGAGGCAGAATCGGAACTCGTCGGCGGTTATCACACGGAATATTCAAGTATGAAGTTTGCATTCTTCTTTATGGGTGAATACGCAAATATGATTACCGCATCGGCACTTCTGGTAACGCTCTATTTTGGAGGATGGCAGGTTCCCTATCTTCACAACGTCGGTTTCATCGTACCAGGGATAGGCATGCTGCATGTGGCGCAGTGGGTCATAGCTGTCATAGGGATAGTTTCTTTTGCAATAAAAGTGGGGTTCTTCCTGTTTTTCTTCTTATGGGTGAGATGGACCCTTCCGAGATTCAGGTTCGATCAACTGACGGATCTTGGATGGAAGGTCCTTGTACCGCTCGGAATCTTGAACATTATTATAACAGGCGTTCTTATGGTGTTGAGGGTCATTTAACCATGGACATCAAAAAGAAAAAATATACATTAAAAGAAGCCGTATATCTTGTAGAGATACTGAAGGGGCTTGGTGTAACACTCAAGCATCTCTTCAGGAAAAACAAGTTCGCGATAAATTATCCGGAAGAAAAACTTCATATCCTCGGCAATACGCAGAAAACCATAAAGGTGATGGATAAGGATGCACAACAGCTTATAGACAGAGTAGAAGTTGAAATGAACTACAGAGGAAAACACGCGCTGCTCGTCGACGGTGATCTCGGCAGGTGCGTTGCATGCAAGATGTGCGAAACCGTATGCCCGTTCTTTGCCATCTATATCGAACCGGAAGAATCGCCTGATCCGAGGAAAGAAAGAAGCCCGAAAATATTCGAGGTCGACCTGACACGATGTGCTTATTGCGGTTATTGTGTGGAAGCCTGTCCTGAAAATGCAATTACCATGACGTCGTTTTACAGTCTCGTAGCAAAGCAGAGGCCTGATCTTGTTCTGCAAAAAAAAGATTTGAGGACAGTGATAAAATGATCGACAATATACTTCTTTACACGGTGTCAGTCTTTCTCATCATTACATACGCATACGCTGTTTTTGCAAATAATCCGGTTTACAGTGCCATGGCAATGGGTATTTCGTTCTTTTTTACAGCCCTGCTGTTCGTAATCCTCGGTGCCCCGTTTATAGCAGCTGTTCAGATAATCATATATGTAGGTGCAATGCTCGTAATGTTTTTGTTTATCATCATGATGTTCGATCTCAACAAGTCCGCAGTCTCTCCTGTGAGATATAAGCCGTCAACCATCATATCTTATCTGCTGATAATGCTTATCCTTCTTATAGGCTTTTATATGGCAAGGGGCGTTCTCAGGATGCCTGAAGGATTTACCATAAGGGGGTTTGGCTCTGCAGAAAATATAGGCTTTAACCTGATGAGAAATTATCTGCTTCCTTTTGAGCTTGCCTCATTCGTACTTCTTGCAGGCGTGTTCGGTGCAATCACCTTTATCAGGAAAGGGAAGGGATCATGAGCTATCAGTTTCTTATTATCTTAAGCTTCGTACTTTTCAGCATAGGTATGATCGGTGTTGCCATGAGACGCAATATTATTGTCGTTCTTATATCCCTTGAGCTTATGCTCAATGCAGTGAACGTACTTTTTATATCTGCTTCAAAATACATGCATACTCTGGATGGACAGATCTTTGTGATTATGGTCATAACCATAGCAGCCGCAGAAACGGCAATAGCGCTTGCATTGGTCGTTAGGATATTCAAATCACTTGGTATAGTTAAAATAGACGATCTGAAGAAACTTAAATGGTGATGGGATGGAACTGAATATTGTAAGATATATCTTACTATTTCCCCTGCTCGGGTTTTTGATAAACGGTATTGCAGGAAAAAAGATGAGTCACAAAGCAGTTGGCCTGGTTGCGAACACAGCGGTGTTTTTAAGCTTCGCGACTGTTGTGTATCTTTTTCTTACCTTGATTTCACAACCGGAGAATGCACGGCTTATAACAGATACGGTGTACACATGGATCAGTTCCGGCAGTCTTACGATAGATTTTAAGCTGATGATCGATCCCCTTACATCCGTTATGCTGCTAATCGTTACCGGTGTCGGGTTTTTAATACACATATATTCCGTGGGTTACATGCATGAGGATAAGAGTTATGCAAGATACTTTGCATACCTTAACCTGTTTATGTTCTCTATGTTACTCCTCGTGCTTTCATCGAACATAATATTGATGTTCGTGGGCTGGGAAGGTGTCGGGTTATGCTCCTATCTTCTCATAGGATTCTGGTATGAGAAGGACTCGGCGGCAAATGCAGGCAAGAAGGCATTTATAACAAACAGGGTGGGAGACTATGCATTCCTTCTCGGCGTCTTTCTTCTTGCATCCTCACTTGCATCAAAAGGCGTGCTTACGCTTGATTTTGCCATGATGGCACAGCAAATATCGCTGGTCCCTGCGCACGTGCTCACCATCGTCGGTATTCTTCTTTTTATAGGTGCAACAGGTAAATCGGCGCAATTACCCCTTTATGTCTGGCTACCTGATGCTATGGAAGGTCCGACTCCTGTCAGTGCTTTGATCCACGCCGCAACAATGGTTACTGCAGGTGTTTATATGATAGCGAGGATGAACTTTCTCTATGTGCTTGCTCCAACGGCGCTTGAAGTCGTCGCAATTGTGGGCGGACTTACGGCCCTGTATGCGGCAACCATCGGACTTGTCCAGAACGATATAAAGAAGGTACTTGCTTATTCAACGATCAGTCAGCTTGGATATATGTTCATTGGAGTCGGTGTCGGAGCATTCAGTGCGGGTATTTTCCACCTTATGACGCATGCCTTTTTTAAGGCACTTCTGTTCCTCGGGGCCGGCAGCGTGATCCATGCGCTTTCAGGAGAACAGGACATTAGGAAAATGGGCGGGCTCAAGAATAAGATCCCTGTGACCCATGCAGTATTTCTTGCAGCAGCTCTTGCGATTTCAGGTATTCCGGGACTGGCAGGCTTTTTCAGTAAAGATAGTATTCTTGCTGCGGCCTACGCATCAGGACATACCGGAATCTGGCTGCTCGGATTCATCACAGCCCTCCTGACCGCATTTTATATATTCAGGCTCGTTTATATGACATTTTATGGTGAGAGCAGGGTTGACAAGCATACTGCCGGACATATCCATGAATCCCCGAAGATTATGACGGTACCGCTTATAATTCTTGCCGTGCTGTCGGTCCTTGGAGGCTACATCGGTGTTCCGCAGCTGCTCGGCAATCTTATCGGATGGCATGGTTCTGATATATTTACGAATTACCTTGCGCCAGTCTTCAGTTCGGCAACCGGGCATGAAATGCCTGTTTCGACAGAGTCGATACTTATGATTGCCTCGATTGCGATGGCATTTGCGGGCGTTTTTGCTGCGTGGTATATTTATCTCAAAGCAAAAATGAAGCCGGCAGTGAGCACGGTACAGACACTTCCGGGACTGTACAATCTATTGCTCAATAAATACTATGTCGATGAGATATACAATACAGTTATAATAAAGCCTTTGATGTGGATTTCGGAATTTTTCCTGTGGAGGTTCTTCGATGTGTGGATCGTGGATGGTGCGGTCAATGGTTCAGCATATGTTACAAAATGGGCATCAACGAGGCTGAGAAAAATTCAAACGGGCGATTTTCAGGCATACGTGCTGATTTTTCTAATAGGTGTGTTCTCGATAGTAGCGTACTTTGTGCTGAGGTAGGACAAAATGGGATTTAAAGAAAATATACTCTCAATTATAATATTTTTGCCGCTGGCCGGTGTACTTGCCGGTGCATTCATAAATAAAGACAATAAGTCTGCCATAAAATGGTTTACACTGATACTGACTGTCTTGGAATTTATCGTGTCGCTGTTTTTGGTGCTATGGTTCGATTCTTCAATCACAAGTATGCAGTTTGTAGAGAAATATTCATGGATTCCGGTTTATAATATAAACTACCACATTGGTATTGATGGGTTAAGCCTTTTACTGATCTTGCTCACGACATTCCTTACACCGCTCGTTTTACTTGGTTCATGGACCTACATAAAGCAAAGGGAGAAGGAATACTTTTTATGGTTCATGGTTCTTGAAGCAGGTATGATAGGCGTATTTGCATCACTCGATCTGATCCTGTTTTACGTGTTCTGGGAAGCAATGCTGATACCCATGTACCTTATTATCGGCATATGGGGCGGACCACGGCGTATATATGCTGCCGTTAAGTTCTTCATATATACAATGTTCGGCAGCCTGCTCATGCTTGTTGCAATCATATATCTTTATTTTGCATATGGTGCACAGACAGGCACCTATACCTTTGATCTCCTCAAACTGTACGGCATTTCACTCCCGCTCCATGTACAGGCGTGGCTCTTCGCTGCTTTTGCCCTGTCATTTGCAATAAAAGTACCCTTGTTCCCGTTCCATACGTGGCTGCCTGATGCACACGTTGAAGCACCGACAGGAGGCAGTGTAATCCTTGCAGGTGTTTTATTGAAGATGGGTACGTATGGATACATGAGACTTGCAATGCCGCTGTTCCCTGTTGCGGCAAATGCACTTCTTCCTTATATTGCACTGCTTGCAATTATAGGCATTATTTACGGTGCCCTTGTTGCTATGATGCAGCCCGACATAAAGAAACTGGTCGCCTATTCATCAGTCAGCCATCTTGGATTTGTCATACTCGGACTCATGACACTGAACATTCAGGGTGTGGATGGCGGCGTACTTCAGATGATCAACCACGGGCTGTCTACCGGTGCCTTATTCTTACTCGTCGGTATGCTTTACGAGCGCCGGCATACAAGGGAGATCTCTCAATTCGGCGGCATTGCGAAGGTAATGCCCGTATTTGCAACCATATTTATGATTGTTACACTCTCCTCGATTGGGTTGCCGGGATTAAATGGATTTATAGGTGAGTTCCTTATACTGATAGGTTCATTTTTTGCAAATCCTCTCTACGCTGTTTTTGCAGGTACAGGGGTAATCCTCGGCGCTGTGTATATGCTGAGGACGTATCAGAAAGTATTCTTCGGTAAGATAACAAATGAGGCAAACTCAGGGTTAAAGGACCTGAATATAAGGGAGATCATTGTTATGGCACCCATACTTATTATGATCGTATGGATCGGCGTTTACCCAAAGCCATTCCTCAAGATAATACACAATGCAAGCAGCTCATACATACAGTACGTTAAGCCGCAGCCGTCACAACCGGCATCTGCAGGAAATATCCTGCAGCAATCACAGATGCCAGAGAGGGAAAAATAATATGTACGGCAATCTTAATTATTCGTCAGTAATTTTTCCTATACTTCCACAGTTAATCATCGTTGCAGCAATTTTTATGTCTGCAATGTTCGATGCATTTATCACGTCCAAAAAGTGGCTTGTAGGTATCATTACGCTCCTCGGGCTCGGACTTGGCATTGTCTCCTCTCTCTTTCTGTGGGGTGGAAAAATCGCTGCATTCTCAAACATGATTTCAACGGATGATTTTTCTCTCCTATTGTCCATTACCGTCATGATTGCCGGTTTTATCACGGTACTGGTATCTTTAAAATACGTCGATGATGTTGAGCCGGAAGCGGGGCATTTCTATCTCCTGATTCTAAGCTCGATTCTCGGCATGATGTTTCTTGTTTCAGCAACGAATCTGATTGTCCTCGTACTTGCACTTGAGCTCATGAGCCTGTCCATATATCCGCTTGCAGGCTTTACACAATCAAGGCAGATAAGTCTTGAAGGTTCCATGAAATACCTTATACTCGGTGCCTTTGCAACGGCGTTCCTGCTCTACGGTATAGCTCTTGTTTACAGCGTGCTTGGGACGACAAACATGTACACTATTGCAAAAACGCTCTCAGACAGGCCGGATCCCATGATGAATATAATTATGATGGCAGGGGTTGCTTTGATACTTATCGGATTCTCTTTCAAGGTCGCACTTGTACCGTTTCATGCATGGACACCGGATGCATATCAGGGCGCGCCTGCACCGGTCACAGGGTTTATGGCCGCTGCGGTCAAGGCAGCGAGCTTTGCTGCGATTATAAAACTTGTACTCATTGTTTTCAATTCATACCATGTACCTGTATCAGAGGCGCTGTGGTGGCTGAGTACAATTACTATGTTCACGGGCAATATTATCGCTGTTTTACAAAAGGACGTGAAACGTATGCTTGCATACTCGAGTATAGCCCATGCCGGCTATATTGTCGTGGGGCTTGTTTCAGGAGATGCATATGGTATGTCCTCGGCTCTGTTTTATTTAATCTCTTATACATTCACCATTACGGGTTCATTTGCAATAATCACGTACCTCGAGAAAAAAGACGGTACCGGGAATGAGCTTTCGGATTACAGCGGTCTTTCGAAAAACCATCCGGTATTGAGTCTCGTGATGTCCGTATTTATGCTGTCGCTTGCGGGCATACCTCCGACAGCAGGATTTATGGCGAAGTTTTATGTCTTCAGTTCTGCGATTAAGAATGGTTACACGGGGCTTGCGATCTTCGGCATTTTAACGAGTGTAATCTCACTATATTATTATCTGCGAATCGTCTACGCCATGTACTTTGAAGAACCCGAAAGGCAGACAAGCACCTCTGTTACCGTGGGTATATCCGTAGGTATCATTATAGCCTTGTGGGGGGTTATCCAGCTTGGCATTATGCCCTCAGGTATCATGTCCCTTACCATGCAGTCCATCCAGTCATTGATGCATTGATCCCAAAAATTGCAGTTTGAGGTGACCGGTGTCATCCTGTCTTGATGTTTTTCATGTGCGAGTATACTCCGGCGGGAAGTTCCGGCACTATGCTGCGTGCAATATCACGTATGTCCTTTTCTGATATTTTTCTTCTCCTGTGCAGTCTGTTCAGTTCTTTCCGTATGCCGGACGCTATTTGTATGATCTCAGAACCGGTGGGATCAAATCTCGTATAAAAGGACGTATCGCCTGAATTGAGCACATCAAATATTGCATCGACGGCATAGCTTTTATAATTGTTGAATTCCTGCTGCGACAACTGCCATCTCCTGTCCGAAGTGAAACCTTTGAAAACGCTCCTCAAGGTCTTCTTCCTGTTCACAAGCATCATGCTGTTGAAAATATTTTTATTCGTAGAAAAGGAGAACAGTGTTTTCTCGAGTGTGTGCTTTAAGAGCTCGTTATCATCCTTATGTCTTAATTTAATGGTTTTCCCTACTGTAGCCACTGCCCTGTCGTTGACCAGTTTATCGAATCTCATTTCCCAGTATGCATGTGAGAACACTCTCTTTCTATACATGGTGATGATCATACTGGGGAGGAAATAATTATGGGCTATTACATCCGATGCGAGATGGCTGATATATCCGTATGCAAAAGCTTTCTGATGATCGTTATAGGCTGATTTGAATACCTGATCGGCTATAAGCCAGTTATGGCAGTGGTATTCATATTCGGTAAAATTCTTGCCGATAACTATATCAGCACCAATGTTGCCATAGAGGTAATCGTACGGGAAACTCCGTATGACGTCCATGACCTGTGGAACAAGTAATTGTGAAAAATTCAACACCTCGGTAGCAATATCGATATGCGAGATTGCCCCCCAGCAAAAGCCCCTCGAGGGTAATACAAGAACGATTAAAACTGTCCATAAGATTATCCTGGGCAGCATACCGGGTATCGGTGAATACCCATGGAATAGAGGAACACCTCTTTCCAATCTATTTGTCGTTTGAAGATGTTTTTGGTGACTGGGCGCTTGTTTTTTTGTGTTCCTGTGTTGAAGGTTTATCTTTTTTAACATAATCTGTGGCATACCAGCCGCTGCCCTTTAAAATAAAAGAACCGCTGTTTGATATGAGTCTTTTAACCTTTGCATTGCATTTCGGACATTTATCTATCGGTTTTTCTGATATTTTCTGAAGCATCTCAAACGTGTAACCACATGAGGTGCATTTATATTCATAAATCGGCATCTGCTATGCTCCCTTCTTTGTAATCTGAATTAATTTATTTCTCGCATTTTTGCCGCTTTTTATTTTTATATCTGATTGTCTCACTTTAAAATAACGGCTTACTAAATATAGTAGTTCTTCATTGGCTTTACCGTCAATAGGAGGAGATTTTAAATAAGCTTTTAAATTGTTTTCTTCCTGTCTTATCTCGCTTGTCCTTGATAAAGGTTTAACCTGTACATATATGCTTTTCCTGCTATCTGCCATTGGTAGAATTTTTTGTCTTCCCCGTCATGACCGTCAACGTGTCGTCGATATCTTTGTGTCCCTGTCCCGATTCAGTGTCGAGCATTTTTAAGTGTGTTTCAAGCACGGCTTTAAGGTTTGCATCGAGCTGTATCTTCTGCTTCCGCAATTCTTTTATATCGTTTGTAATTTCCATATATCTGTTCTGTGCACTGTTTATGATTTCTTCTGCCTTTATCTTGGACTCTGCAATAATGAGCTGTGCCTCTTTTACTGCATTTGAATGGATATCGTCTTTCAATCGTTGTGTCGTGATCATCGTTTCTTTGATGGTCTGCTCTCTATCCTTGTATCCATCGAGGCTTTCAGTCCTTTCCTTAAGCTGTTGCTTCATATTCATGTTCTCGGTGATGAGTTCTTCCATCTCGTTGCGTATAAGCTCCATAAACATATCGACTTCCCTTTTGTCATATCCCTTCAGCAGCCTTTTTCTGAATTGTTGCTGCTGGATATCAAGCGGAGTTAGTTTCATAGCTCTGTCCTCCTTTATTTAAAAATATACACCAGTTATTAAAAAATGTCCAGCCATTAAAAAAAGGCGGCAGAATCTGCCGCCTTTTCGATGTACATCTTGATGAATTGTTATGCCAATGCCGGAACGATGGAATGCTTTAGTTTTGTTAAAGCCTTTTGTTCAAGCTGTCTTACCCTTTCTTTTGATATACTGTATTTTTCGCCGATCTCCTGGAGAGAGAGCGGATTGTCCGACATGACCCTGAATTTTATGATGTACTGCTCCCTTTCAGGTAGAGTTTTTACGACCTGACTCACTGTTTGTTTTAATACAGAGTCTTCTTCCTGTTTGCTTATCCGTTCTTCTATGTTCTCGTTTTCGTCGACAATCTGGTCAAGGTGTGATTCCCTGCTCTCTTCATCAAGGGTAATATCGAGAGAGACATCCCTCAATCTCAGCCTATTTTCAAAATCTTTTGCCTTCTTTTCTATTTTCCTTTCATCAATCAGCATATCGGAGTTGCTTTCCGGTTGAACCTTGTTCAGGGAATAAAACAACTTCCTTTGAAGCTGTGTCGTCCCAATCTTCACCAGGCTCCATGTTTTCATTATGAAGTTCTGTATATAAGCCCTTATCCACCATACTGCATAGGAGATTAACCGGAATCCTTTGTGAGGGTTGAACTTCTTTACCGCCATCATAAGTCCGAGGTTGCCCTCTTGAATCAGATCCATGAGCTTTACATTGTAATGCCTGTATTCCAGGGCTATCTTTACAACGAACCTCATATTTGCCGTCACTAACTTATGTGCTGCGTGAATGTCTTTTCTTTCATAATACTTAATCGCCAGTCTCTTTTCCTCCTGAGGAGTCAAAAGAGCATACTTGTCTATCTGTGCAAGGTACTTCGTTAAGTTGTCATTTAACGCCATTTGCATAATTATCTCCTCCTTCCTTAAGCCTCATACTATATGCACTTAATTTTAAAAAGTCAAGTGCACGCATCTTTTAAAACTTTCCTGTATCGAAATTGCTAAATAACTGTTTTATCTTAATTATTTCATCTTTACCCATAAATATTTTTCTGTTATACTCCAGCCTATGTCCCAATCCTGACGCTTTGTCTGTCCATAAAGGATTATATGAAAGCAATTCAACCCTTTTTATTCCCTGCCGGCTGAGAAAATCTGCTATATCGGAGAGGTTCTTTTCTGTTGCCGTTATGTCAGGTATGAGCGGTATACGGGGTATTACGTGAATGCGTTCTTCCTTGTAAAGCTTTAAGAAATTTTCAAGAATGACCTTATTGTTTCGTCCGGTGTATTTATTGTGCAGGAACGGATCGATAAACTTTATATCAAAAAACACCATATCAAGGGAGGGAAGCAGTAATTGTTTCAGCAGTCCATGATTATATAAACCGCATGTTTCCATAGTAAGATGGATGCCGGCATTTTTAAGTTTCCCCGCGACAGCCGATGCGAAATGCAGGTATACCGCAGGCTCTCCGCCTGAAAAGGTTACGCCACCCGATGAATACCGGTAAAACGGCTCATCTTTCATAATTTCGTAAAAGAGCTCATCCTCTGTGTAAAACCTGCCGGCAAGCTTGAGCGCACCGGAAGGACATGCATCTATACAGTCCATGCATTTTGTGCACAACTCGCGGTTGATCCTCTCCTGGGCGGAAAGATCAATGGCTTTCGGAATACAAATATTTGCGCAATCACCGCATGAGATGCACTGCTTTGCATCAAACATGAGTTCCTGATAAGCATGTTTGGTCTCAGGATTATGACACCACACACACCTCAGGGGACAGCCTTTAAAAAATATTAAAGTCCGGATACCGGGACCGTCATCAAGGGAGTTTCTTTTCAGATCTACAATTAAAGCCTTTTGTTTGGAATGTATCCGTCCGGATACGTTTTGCAGGGGGGTAAAACGGGTCATACCTTCATTTGCTGTCTTTCAATAATCTCAAGCTGTAAATCTTTGTCCAGCTCGACAAAGTATGCGTTATAGCCGGAGACCCGCACCAGCAGGTTGCGATAATTATCAGGGTGATCCATTGCATCTTTCAGCGTCTCCGTCGTTATTATGTTGAACTGCATCTGCATGCCTCCGAGTTCAAAGTATGATTTTGCATACGCAGTGATCTGATGGACAGTCTCTTCATGGGTGTCTCTCGAGTCAGGAGCTATCTTTACATTGAAAGCTATGTTGTTTGGCATCTTTTCCGGCTTTAACCCCGCTATAGTCCTGATGCTTGAAAGAAGATCGACACCCTTTGCATTTTCAGGCGTGAGCCCGGGTGTGAACGGTTTATATCTTAACCTGCCGCTCGGCAGTGCGCCCGAAAGAGTACCAAAGGCAACATGGTTTGACATGCTCCAGAATCCCACAAGGTAATGCCCGCCCCTGTAATTGGTCCTGTGGTAGAACAGGTCGAATACAGTATCGACGACGCGCTGTGCGAGCTGGTTTACCTGGGGATTATCGGAACCGAATTTAGGAACTTTGTTCTGAATCAGCGTATGCAGTTTCTCATAACCTTCAAAATTATTATCAAGTGCCCTGTGAAGAGTTTTAAAATCCGTTTTCTTCTCATCATAAACGAGTTTCTTGATGGTCATGAGGCTGTCAACTATGTCTGTAAGAGCAATACATGCAACGCCCGAAGTATTGTAAAGTGCACCGCCTTCAGTAAGGTCTTTTGCCTTGTCCATCGGTCCTTCAAACATGGATGAAAGTATCGGTGTCGGTCTGATCACCTGATGTGCCTGCCCAAGGCTGTTGTTATAATCTATCGTCTGGTACGCAAGGAAGCGTAGTTGTACTTCGAATGCATGAAAGAAATCTTCAAACGTCGGGAATGCATCCTCTTCGAGAGAACCTGTCTTTGGCCCGATCTGCTCGTCTATCAACGGATGGATACCATTGTTTAAAGCCATTTCAAGTGCAGCGACCATGTTGAACATCATACTGTTCGTGTGGCCAAAGTGCTTCCCGGGGATGGTTGGCTCAACACATCCTGTCGCACACCACTGCCGTGCATCTGCTTCCTTGAAATCGATGCTTTTCAATGACTGTATCATTACTTTATCATTATGAATCGACGGGGTTGCCGATGTTACCATGTTCACCTCAACAAGCCGCCTTAAATATTCATCGGAATTGATGCCTGGATGATAACGTGCATTCATGTTCGGATCACGGATCGTCAGCATCTCTGTGACCTTCAAAAATATATACGTCATGTCATTTACCGCGCTGGTGCCGTTTGCATCGATGCCACCGAGGGTTATTGCCTGATCGGATGATGATCCGCCGAAGAGCTTATTGCCCACATCGGCGACGAGAGGCAGATGATCCTGACACTTAAAAAAGAAATTACCGATCAATTCCATGGCATGCTTTATATATACTTCACGATCCTGTTTTGTTTTCAGCTTTTCCATGTCCGACTCAAAGTACGGCTGCAGCCACAGGTCGAGATGGCCGAGTGATAATCCGGCGTTTGTACTCTCGTTGTGCAGGGAAATCCACAGTATCCATAGAGATTGAACTGCCTCGTCGAGGGTCCTTGCTCCATGAGCAGGCACCCTGTTCAGCATGTCTGCGAGTTTTTTGTAATGCTCTCTATAAACACGGTCTGGATTATTTTCTTCTGCAAGCTTCTGCGCCTCTTCTTCCAGATGTTTTGCGTAATTGAGAACGCCCAGAAGTGCTATTTCAGTTGCGTTGTAAAAAATCATGCTGTGTTCGTCTGTTGCATTATTTTTTCTCTTTATTGCATTTTCCAGAACCGGAGTAACGCCTGATGCAAGCAGTCTTGGGAAATCGGGCACTGTATGTGAGAGTGCGACTGTTTTCCACATAAAGTACAGGACGAATTTCTCGTCCAGTTCCTGATACACCGGGGAGTTATTGGTAAACCTTGCGTATTCCCTTACATTGCGATCAGACCAGAACGGAAATACCTGCTTGTCCAGCAGTTCTCTGTCGTTCGGTTCAATATCATAAGGCTGGATCTTTCTTTGCGAAATTGTCTTCAGCTCCGGCCAGAGTGTAATGCCGTGCCCCTCAGGGTAAATCACAACCCCGACGTCCCTGGCTGTTGTTGTGCCTGCGAGCAGGTTGTTTTTTCTGATAATCGGTTTTTTGTTCGTCAGGATATAATGAAGTGCCTGTGCCTGCCTGAGTATTGGCTGACGCCGGTTACCCGATTTATCATGCTCAAACCCGGTTTCCGTAAAATACTCTGTTATAAGTTTTGCGCGTTCCGTGCACACACTGGGTTTTATAGAAAAATGAAGTTCTCTCTGTGACTTAAGACCCGGAAAATCGGCTATGGTATATGCCTGAAGATACGGTTCATCGAGATATCGGACCCTGTCGGAAGGTTTTGCAGTCAGCATACCCCGTTTCGATATTAAATCAGGCCTTGTCCCTGGAGGTATTATGGCATTGTTTTTCACAGACCCACTGCCCTTTTGTGGTGCGAAATTGTTTAAGATATATGCAAATCTGGACAGGTAGCTGAGATTTCCTTTAAAGGTCAATTTATTGGTCAGGAGGTAGTTCAGCATATCCTCGGGTGAAAGGGTCGCAAATTCTTTTACTATCTGAGGGCTTCTGTAGATTATCGTCACATCCGCGTGTTCGGGGATTCCATGTCTTACGGTCATTTTCCCGTCATGGAACTCAACGTATAGTTTTATAGATTTGTCCCTGGTCTGGAGGGCAATGGTCTTGTTAAAAGTATCGTACTCGTTTTTTATAAGATTTCTGAATGACTTACTGAAGACAAACTTCATCGACATCGTCTTCAAGACGAGATACAGAATGTTTTGAAGTACAAACGGACGTGTAAAGAAAGTTGTTTTTATGGTCTTTTTCATGCCACACCTCTCTCTATTCATATCATAGAATAATTACTGCAAATTGCAAGTGGGATACTTCCAGATCCGGGTAGACCCCGCTGACCTATTCAAGCCTTGTTTCAAACCAGTCGACGATTCTCGGCATGATCTGGGACATATACTCAAGCAGCAGCATATGGGTTGCACCTTCAATCTCGACATAGGTATGAAGATTTCCCTTCAATGCATAGAAAGCTCTTTCTGAAACCTCTTTCGGTATAATCTCGTCTTGTGTCCCTGTCATGATCATGGTGGGTGGCATCGGGAGTCCTTTTATTTTTGGCCTGTAATCCTTTAAGGATGTTATTGCGCGGACCGTATAATACCCTGTGAACAATTTATCTTCTTTGAATATCTTCAGCATCTTCCGGTTGTTAAAAACCTTGTGCCAATTAAGATAGCTCGATGTCGGCAGTTTCAGTGCCGGAAAATGCTTGTTCAGATAATCCAGCCCCCCCAGCAATTTTTTATTGAGCTCCGGGTACCTGACAATATGCAAGAATTCCTGGTACAGCAGGGCCGCATTATGCGCTACAACAGCAGCCACTGATAATCCCTCAAGCGCAGCATAATAAACGACAATCCCTCCCTGACTGCTCCCCATAATACCTATCTTGCCGGTGAATTTCTGCTTTGTATACGATACGGTGTCATTCAGGTTTTCAATAAGTTGCTCAAGGGTGAAATCACCCCGTTTGCCCGAGGAATGACCGTGCCCCATAGGGTCTATGCCGACTACGTTGAATCCCTTATATGCAAGTGCCTCGAGGAATGTGGCATAGAATTCAGAGGCAGCGCCGGTGCCCGGGAAAAAAATGATCGTTTTGTTCTCACCCGTGTTGTTGAATATGTCAAGGTGTATACGCTGACCTGCCGAGTCTATAAATGTTTCTTCTTTGGTTATTCTGCCCATTGGCTGTATATCCGGTATTTATAATGTACCATTCAAAATTACATTATACGGGTAAGGGCGGTGTAATTCAGCCCCTCCATCGCCGAACCAATACTTTATTTATTATCCTGCAGCTTCTTGACAAATGCGCTCAATATATCCAATGGTAACGGGAATATAATAGTCGAGTTGTTTTCGGTTGCGATCTCAGCGAGGGTGTTGAGGTACCTTAACTGCAATGACGCCGGCTCCTTGCTGAGTATTGCTGCAGCCTCTGAATACTTCTGGGAAGCCTGCATCTCACCCTCTGCATTGATGACCTTTGCCCTTCTGTCTCTTTCTGCCTCTGCCTGTCGTGCCATTGCCCTCTGCATGTCCTGGGGAAGATCGATCTGTTTTACCTCGACTGTGGATACCTTTATGCCCCATGGGGATGTATGTTGGTCTATAACTTCCTGGAGTTCCATGTTGATCTTTTCCCTCTCGGATAACAGCTTATCGAGTTCACCCTGTCCGCATATACTTCTGAGCGTTGTCTGGGCAATCTGTGATGTTGCAAACAGGTAATTCTCGACCTCTGTGATTGCTTTGTTCGGATCTATGACCTTAAAGTACACCACGGCATTGACTTTGATGGAAACATTGTCTCTGGTGATTACATCCTGAGAAGGGACGTCCAGGGTGACGACCCTCGTGCTTATCTTGAACATCTTGTCTATAAAAGGGATCACATAGATGATACCCGGTCCCTTTGCGCCTATCAATCTTCCCAGTCTGAAAACTACCGCCCTGTCATACTCTTTCAATATCTTTACCCCTGAAATAATCAGCAACAAAACAAAAACAACAACGATACCTGATACGCTGGTCATGATTAATCCTCCTTCTTTTTTACTTTTAATAACAAATCGTTTTTTACATCGTTCACGATAATTTTATCGCCAACCTTAATGTCTTTCCGATCGCACAGTGCGTCCCAGTATGCCCCATCGAGTAATACTTTTAATTTGTCCCCCTCTACGCTCTTTACCGTGCCTTCCTGGTCTATAAGTCCTTCTTTCCCTGTGTGCGGTTTCTTCAATCTTACCTTAAGTGCGAATCCGAACGCAACAATAAAAAACAGGGCGGTAAGTCCGGCTGCAGTCAGTATCAGCGACCATGATATGCTATATGAAGAAGACGATGTGTCGAACAACAACACTGACCCAAGCACAAAAGAAATTACACCTCCGACTGCAAGCATCCCGTGACTCACTATCTTTACCTCCAGAATAAATAATACAATCGAGAGCACTATCAAAAGCATACCGCCATAATTAACAGGTATAGTCTGAAATGAAACAAATGCAAGTATAAGAGATAGGGCTCCGATTACACCGGGGAATATCGCTCCGGGACTTGCAAGCTCGAAAAATATTCCCCACATGCCGATGACCATAAATATATAAGCGATATTTGGGTCGCTTATGATGAGCAGTACCCTGTCTCTCAAAGTCATTTTAAGCCGGTCAACCGCAGCATCTTTCGTGCGCAGGACATAGGTGCCTGTTGCTTTCGTTATTTTCATGCCGTTGAGCTTTGTAAGCAGGGCAGGGATGGTAGGGGCAATGACATCAACGACATGTATATTCAGAGCCTCTTCTGCCGGTATGGAAACGCTTTTCCTTACAGCCTGTGCAGCCCAGCCGGCATTTCTGCCTTTCTGTGAGGCGAGGCTCTTTATATAAGCGACTGCATCGTTTGTTACCTTTTCCTGCATCTCTTTTCCAAGTTTCCCCCCGATAGTAACCGGATGCGCGGCACCTATATTGGTACCGGGTGACATTGCCGCGACATCTGATGACATGACGATAAAAACACCTGCTGAAGCAGCCCTGGAGCCTGACGGATAAATATAGGCGATAACAGGCAGTTCCGCATATTCAATTGCCTTTACAATCGATCTCATGGATGTATCAAGTCCCCCTGGAGTATCGATCGTTATAAGCAGGGCATTTGCGTGGTCCGACTCGGCTTTCTTTATGCATTGTGCTATGAAGCCTGCATACGCAGGACCAATCGGACCATCGATAGAAACCCGGTCTACATGCTCCGGTGAACCGGCAGCAGGCATACCTGTTAATAAAAGGGTTATCAGTAAAATAAACCCGGATAAATATAGTAAAGGGATTAATCGTTTCATCACAAGTATATATTTGCATAGACGAGAAGCATTCTGCCGATGTCCTCGCCGCCGAATGTGTTAACCTGGGTCTGAGCGCTGTTCGGCATCTCTATATACGGGAACTCGTGATGCGTGTCGTTCAGCAGATTGAACACATAAGCACCGATCTCCAGTCTGTCCTTTATTAAGGTGTACCCGGCCTTGGTATTGACGATAAAATACGACGGCAGGGTCATCACGGATGAAGCATATGCGGCCGACGGATTTGTTAGGGACCATACCTTTGCAGAGACATAGTCACCATCCACATTTATAAAGAAATCATCCGGCAATGCATACCGTGCACCGGCGTTAAATTTCTCGGTCGAATAGTTGCCGACTGAGGATCCGATACTGTCCTCTCTGAGTATGTACGAATAGTTTGCAAAGGTCTTCATTTCTTTCAAAGGATAATATTCGACTGCAGCTTCCCCTCCGTGTGCTACAAATCTCGGTGCCGAGTTGAGGAATTCCAGGCGTAAGGGATTGGAGAGGAATTCAAAATTAATCATGTTGAAGAGTTCTTCATAATATGCAGTAAGCTCTGTGGTAACCTGCGGCCCCCACTTACCGATGTAGCCGAACTCCGTGGAACGGATCTGCTCGTTCTGTAAGTTTATATTGCCGATGACAGGAGGGACAACTATTCCCTGTAAAGGATTAACTGCGGGCATAAACTGTGCTTCCATGTAAATGGGTTTTCTGAATGCGGTCCCATAGGACACCCTTAAGGTCTGCTCAGGTGTTATCGAATAGCTCAAATTGCCCCGGTAACTGAGACCGGGCTGGGTGACTGAAAAGTGATCGTATCTGCCGTCGAGCGTAAGCATAAAATTATAGAACGGTCCAATCTCATCATGCAGAAAACCGCCATAGATAAATTCATTTGCCAGATCAATGCCGTTATAGCTGCTTAATAAATAGGGGTAGTCGTAGGCGTTGTAGATTGTATTTCCGCCGATGATGAGTTTGTTATAAGGTATTTCCGGAAGGTTATACTGCAGGTCGAGGTTATAGGTGTTTGTCGTGCCTGCAAAATCGGTAGGGAAGAGGGACAAAGGTGCACCATAGAGGGGGACGGTCATAGGTATGTCTGCGTAAAACCTGTTCCAGTATGCATCTACCTTAAGTCCTTTGTAATCAAGGCCTGTTTTTAAGTAGCTTTCCTCGAAATGCGCGTTAAAGATATATAAATCCGTAAAGAGCTCGAAATCGGGCTTATCCCAGCCGCCTTCATAATAAGTCTTTAAATCATTCGAGACATCATGGTCTACGTAAAACCATGCCTTGGGCAGGTTAAGGGCCACCTGGTTCGGGTCCGAGAAATCCATAAGCCGCTTATAGCCTACAGAGCCGATAAACCCTGTCGTACCTGTTTGAACCTGCGCTTCGACAGATGTATCGTAGTTACCGAAAAATTGAGCAGGTTGTTCTGTCGTTAATCCGCCGGTGCCTGCAATGGTAAAAGTAGGACTGTTCTGCGGTTTTTTTGTCGTTATACTGATAATGCCCGTCACCGCATCGGCACCGTACAGAGAGGAGCTTGCACCTCTGATAATTTCGATCCTGTCGATGGCATCCAGCGGGACAGGCAAGTTCTCAAGAAAGGTAGGACCAAAAAGCGTGTTGTTCAATACCCTTCCGTTTAACAGGACAAGCATACGGTTGTTTTTTTCCGTGCCATAGCCCCTTTCGTTAAAAATACTGTACGCCGGGTTTATATAAGAAACGTCCATACCGGGTACAGTTCTTAATACATCTGAGAGCGAAAATCCGGTGGAATACTTTATATCATCCGCAGTCAAAACGCTTATCGCAGCCGGTGCCTGTGTGATCCTCTGTTTGTGTTTTGCAGCGGAATAGACGATGTCCTCTGAGCTGAACAATGCAAGCTCCTGCTCGAGAGCTGCCGACTCTTCTGCGGATTTAATGTTCACCTCGCCTATGTCTACGTTCTGCGGATTGTTCGGGCCCATGAATAATAGATGGGGTTGGCCGTCTGTATCGATGACGGTTATATAGTATTGCATTTTCGGAGGTATGATATCGACTGCGGGTATGGTGCCCACGAACATGTCTCCTGATACCCTTTTCAGGAAAACCGCCCTGAAGTACTTATCCGAAGGCGATTTGTAGAGGACCGAGGCATACGCGACTTCATTGGCAGGGTCGATGGTCGCCGACACGGTGAGCGGCTGCCCCGGCGCTGTACTGAGTATCGGCTTATGAAAGAATTTGAATGAAACGAGCTGCGGTGCGGCAATGGCGTCGATACTCATGCACAAAAGGACTGTCAGAAAAAAAAATATAAAAATTATTTTTTCCTTCATAACGCTACCTCCTATGTAAATTACTTCCTCAAGGAACTTCGTTCTTGAGCTGGGCTTAAAGGAACAGGCAGCCCAAGTTCTTCCAATACGAGCTTCATGTCATTCCATACGAGCCGTTTGTCCTTTACATTTCGCAGCAGGTAAGCGGGATGAAATGTCGGCATGACTTTCATACCATGATAATTGAAAAATTTACCCCGCATATCCGATATTCTCATGTTGTCCGGCATTCCGAGTATGGTCGATGTGGAATATCTGCCGAGTGTAACAATAATTCTGGGTTTGATGATCTCAATCTGATTGAACAGGTACGGAGAGCATGCCTGTATCTCGTCGTCCTGAGGTTCTCTGTTTTCCGGAGGCCTGCATTTAATGACATTTGCTATAAATACATCCTCCCTGCTCATACCCATTGCGTGTATAATATCGGTCAGGAGCTTGCCCGCCCTGCCTACAAAAGGCTTGCCCTGCCGGTCTTCATCGTATCCCGGAGCCTCTCCTATAAACATCAAAGATGCATTATGACTGCCTTCACCGGGCACCGCATGAGTCCTTGTCTGCTTCAGTCTGCACTTGCCGCACTCGAATACGGCAAGTTGAATGTTTTTAATGGAAACCTGTTTATTGTCCTGTAAATCAACAGTGTCGGTTTGTGATGTGGTGGGTGAGGGGGACACAGGAAAGCCGTCATAGCCAAGCTCTTTCAAATATTGCATATACTGAACAAGTGATTCAATATGCGCTCTCATAATTTCAGTGTATAAACTCGTAGAGAAGAAATTGCAATATATTTAATAAGGGCGGCCTGCAGGCCGCCCTTATGGTTTCTTAATCTATTTTCTGAAAGTGAAGAGGCTTTTTAGAAGTATATGTTTGCGTAGAGCAGGAGCATCCTGCCGATGTCCTCGCCGCCGAACGTGCTTCCCTGTGTCAGAGAGCTGTTATAAAGGGTTAAATAAGGATACTCATGGTGCATGTCATTAAATATGTTGAACACATACGCACCAATCTCAAAGGTGTTCGGCAGAACGGTGTATCCTGCTTTTGCGTTTACTATGGTGTAAGCAGGCATTTGCACGATAACATTTGTGTATAAAGTCGAAGGATCTGAAATATGGGCAGTCCTTGCCGAGACATAATGTCCGTCAACGTTTACAAAGAAGTTTCCCGTTAATGCATACCGTGCACCCGCATTGAAATCCTGGGTCGTATAGTTACCGACAGACCCGGTAAGATTATCTTCTCTGTCAAGGTATGAATAATTTACATAGGTCTTTACTTCCTTGATCGGCTCATACTCTATGCTTGCGTCACCGCCGTGTGAAACATATCTGGCGTTGCTGTTCAGGAATAAGAACTGTGAAGAAGAGGAAAGGTTCGTATAGAAATAGATCAGGTTATACAATTCCTGGTAATAAACCGTAAGCTCTGTCCTTACGTGTGTTCCCCACTGGCCTATATATCCTAACTCCGAAGTATGCATCAGCTCATTGCTCAGGTTTGGATTTCCGATAAGCGTGCCCTGAATAGGTAATGTGAATGAGGGAGATACTTTTGGCAGGAATTGGGCTTCAACATAGATGGGTTTTCTGAATGCAGTGCCATAGGATACCCTGAGTGTCTGGTCGGGTGTCAGAGAATAGGCGAGGTTTGCCCTGTAGCTTAATCCTGCAGGTGTGATTGAGAAGTGATCATAACGACCGTCAAGTGTGAGCAGGAAATCGTAGAACGGTCCGACCTCGTCGTGTATGAAACCTCCGTATAAGAGCTCTTTTGTCAGATCAGTGCCGTTGTAACTCGATTCCAGTTGGGCAAAGGAATAGGTGTTATAAACCGTGTTTAATCCTACGATGACCTTGTTGTAAGGTATCTCCGGGAGGTTGTACTGGACGTCAAGATTATAGGTGTTTGTCGTGCCGGAAAGATTAGAAGAAAGAAGGGGTATCTGTGTGTTGAATGGAGTGATAAACAGCGGCACATTTACATTAAACCTGAACCAGTAAGCGGATATCTTAAGGTTTTTATACTCAACGGTAGGTTTTAAATAAGTTTCTTCCGCATAAGCCCAGAGATTCTGAAGCAAGGTATATAATTGAAACTGCGGTCTGTCCCACCCGCCTTCGAGCGATACCTTCAGGTCATCGGAATAGGCATGGTCTACATAGAGCCATGCCTTTGGAAGGAGTGCCGCATTATGATCCGGGGTCTCGAAATCCGTTCCTTCCTTGTACCCTATAGCAGTGATAAAGCCGGTCGTGCCGGTCTGGCCCTGTGCCTCGACATAGGTGTCGATAGTACTGAAAAATTTGGCAGGCTCTTCCGTGACAAGTCCGCTTGTCGCTCCGATTGTAAAAGTCGGAGTGGCTGCCGGTTTTTTCGTCGTGATACTGATAATACCGGTCACTGCATCGGCACCGTACAGTGAAGAGCTTGCTCCTCTGATAATCTCTATTCTCTCAATATCGTCGAGGGGTATCGGCAGACTTTCAATAAACGGGGGGCCGTAGAACGTATTGTTCAGCACCCTGCCGTTAACAAGGACAAGCATAAGGTTGTTTTCCTCTGTACCGTATCCCCTTTCATTAAAAATAGGATACGCCGGATTTATAAAAGAGACATCCATACCCGGGACTGTCCTTAAAGCATCGGATAACGACCAACCTGTGCTGTACTTTATGTCATTTGCAGTTAAAACGCTTATTGCGGCAGGTGCCTGCGTGATCTTCTGTTTATGTTTTGCAGCGGAATAGACGATGTCCTCTGAGCTGAACAATGCAAGCTCCTGCTCGAGAGCTGCCGACTCTTCTGCGGATTTAATGTTCACCTCGCCTATGTCTACGTTCTGCGGATTGTTCGGGCCCATGAATAATAGATGGGGTTGGCCGTCTGTATCGATGACGGTTATATAGTATTGCATTTTCGGAGGTATGATATCGACTGCGGGTATGGTGCCCACGAACATGTCTCCTGATACCCTTTTCAGGAAAACCGCCCTGAAGTACTTATCCGAAGGCGATTTGTAGAGGACCGAGGCATACGCGACTTCATTGGCAGGGTCGATGGTCGCCGACACGGTGAGCGGCTGCCCCGGCGCTGTACTGAGTATCGGCTTATGAAAGAATTTGAATGAAACGAGTTGTTCCGCAGCCAATGCATTGCCTGCGGTTAAAACAAGAAAGCATAGTGTGATTACTATCCTTTGTTTCATGGTTACCCCCTTTGATTCAATGTGAATATTTTAATAACTTCCTTAATCCTATTAACACTGCAATAAGTATTACAAGAAGAGACCACACGTCAAGAGGAGAGCCTGCAGTGCCTGCCGTGTTGCAGGAACAGCCCGCAGAGCCTGTCCCCGATGGCAATGGTTTTGTATACGCGGGTATGCTGTCCATAAGCGTATCATAATTGATCGACGGTGTGTCACTGAGCCGGTAAGCATCCATGGAAATGGTATTGCCGGCTACATGGACAACGGCATAGTTGTAGGTGTTTTCTTCATAAGCAATGAACGGAGCCTGTGTTACAGAATACAGCGGCGCACCGATGCTGCCTGCAACAATATAGATAGTGCCTTTTGAAGCCGGTGTTACCGGTGTGCCTGCCTGATCGAGGGGATATGTCCTTTCGTAAAAATGATTATGACCGTTGAACACCATATCGACATGATTATCCATGAATACCGGGACCCAGTACTGCTGGAGTTGTGAGTTGCCGCCATGCCCTCCTGAGGAAAATTCAGGTTCATGGTTGGAAACAAACTTCCAGACAGCATGCGTTGACTGGAGATCCGACTTTAACCACGTCAGTTCGTCCGTTTGCACCGGGACACCGAACAATGACTGATCATCGAGCATGTCAAAGTGCGCGTTTGCAAAATCAAACGAATAATATACGCCCTTTTCTACGGAAAGATTCTGGTCTGTCCTGCCGTTTGCAAGTGGGAGGGCGAACTGGGAATAAAAGTCCGGAGAATAATATTCGTGGTTCCCGTCTACGGGCATAATGACCACATAAGGGCTAATGGCAGACATTGCAGCGAACCAGTCGTCCCATTCGTCTATCATACCCGTACTCGCTGCGTCTCCGCTGAACAGGACGAATGCAGGATGCTTCTGCATAAGCGTTGCCGCAAATGTCGAAAGTGAAGGGTTGATGCCTGCATCAGGAGAACTGCCGAGTGACGTGCCCCTTGAGTCACCGCAGGTGATAAAATCATAGCTTGTACCGGTTGTCCCTGTTTTTGGTGCTGTCGTGAAATAATAATCCGCGCTGAGCTGACCGCTGCTGCCTGCCTGGTAATGATATGTCGTCGAAGGGCTTAACCCCTGGAGGGTTACTCTATGAAGCATGACGACCTGGGTGTAGGTGGAATTTGTCGCTGTTTTCCCGCTCAAGGTGAACGAAACGCCCGTTACACTTAAACCATAGGTCTTTGCCGGGCCATAGTTTACAAAACCATCCGGCACAGATAGATCCGTTCTCCATTGAATGGTAACGGTAGTTGCCGGATCGCCTGTCCACGTAAGATGGATCTGGTCCGGCAGGGGAGACGGTTGTAGTGCCATGGCATTTACAGACATCAGCATTACAGCAAGCATAAGTATAAGTGCATATTTCATTGATACCCTCAGATGGTGAGTATCATGTATATTATTGTTTTTCAATAATTTCTTAATCTTACCATCTGAAACTCATAGTTCAAGAACGCTTTTTTCTTATATTGATCGCAAGAATGCGGTTCATAAGACTTTACCCTGTGAGAAAGTCTTGTCATTTATTAATAGGATGATATAGAAGTTTTAATCCGTTGTAGAAGAGACGTAGTTTCAAAATGCGGCCTTTCTCACCGGATTTGGACGCTAATGCTAATCTTAAGTTTTATGAGGAGGTTCTATGAGTAAGGGTTATTACGCTGTCATAGGGTTGCTCGTATTTTTTGTTTCATGTTCAAGTAAGAACAATAGTAACAGCGGTACTGTAATCCATAGTTGTCCCGGTCCAACGCTTGGCATCCAACCTCAGCAAATACCGGATGGCAAGACCATTACACCTCTCGGCACACAGATTAAAGTAGGCCCGTTCCCCGATGCTTTAATGCTTTCTAAAGACGGAAAGAATGTGTTTGTGCTGAACAGCGGCTATGGAAGGAATTATCAAGCATGGGATTGCACCGACAGGACCCTCCCGCCCATTATGCAGTATCAATCCATATCGGTCATAGATACGACGGCAAACCCCATAACGATGAGCACCCAGATCATACCGGGTTACGGGACTACGGGCGCGGTTTTCACGGCGCCTGAAGCGGTCAACCAGAATACCAACAACCTTTTCCAGAGCATGATATTGAACAATGCCGGA
>JBBIVV010000025.1:0-31306 GCA_037439545.1 bacterium | reverse complement strand
TCGTTAAAATCAATCCATGGCTGATCTACTGGCAGGGTGTATGCAGGCTGCCGTTTAATCCAGAAAAAAGCTATACCCTTTTCAAAAAGACGTTCAAGCTTTTCACAAAAAATTCAGACCGCAATGGAATGCTTATGGCATGGACAGGAGCCATTGACTCGGTGACGTATGGGTTTGGGAGCTATAAACTCTATGATCCGTGGATCAGCATCATGGAGAAACTTGCAAAAGAGAAAAGGTTTCCGGTCAGTGAAGTGGAGACTATTGCGACCATGAAGATGTTGTTTGCAATGGTTTTCAGACAACATTTTAACCCTAAAATAAAAAAATGGCTCAAACGTGCTCTGGAACTCTTGAAAAATAACAATGCCAATATTGATTTCAGAATACAGTTAAACACCATAATAGCACTTTATTATTTAGCGACAGGGAATATCACGAAAGGAGACAGTATACTATCTCCCCTAAGAAAACTTGCTTATTCAAAACATGTGTCTCCGTTAACGTTTCTTACTTTCAAAAGTATAGATGTTTTATACAATTGGAATACCGCAGAACATGATTATCAATTCAAGTCATTTTATGACGGGATAAATTTTGCCGAGACTGCCGGCATCCATGTGATGGATTTCACGCTGTCGGTTTTTGGTGCCGGTTGGATGTTGACCACCGGACATGTTCAGCATGGGAAACAGCTTTTACAAAAGATTTCTGGAATAATAGATCGTGTCGGTACCTACGATCGTGTCTTGTATTATATTGTTTTAACCGGTGAGGCTATGATAAGAGAAGATTTTATTTCTGCATTCAATAGTCAGAAAAGGGGCATGAGACTGGCCAGCGATTCAGGCGACATAAATCTGATGGTGCTGAGCGCTCTGCAGATTTCTCAAATACTCCATGAACTCTCAGATGATAAGAAAGCATTGTACTATCTAAAAAAAGCACATACAATCAGCAAAGGTCAGAAGCAATTCAATTACATATATCTAATAGTAAAGGCATTGTTTGCGTTCGATCGGAATGACGAGCGCTCCGGTTTGAGATTGTTGAGTCAGGCGCTGCAGATCGGACAGGCTGAAGGATATGTGAATTTCATAGGTTGGCGGCCGTCCGTCATGGCACGGCTCTGTGTCAAGGCGCTCGAACATGGAATCAGCACAGAGTATGTCAGAAGTCTGATTAAAAAGCGCGATCTTGTGCCGGATGAGCCTCCCACAGCATGCGAAGACTGGCCATGGGCATTTCGGTTTTATACGCTCGGCAGTTTTAGGGTCTTAAAAGATGATGTACCCATAGAATTCTCACGTAAAGCTCAGATCAAACCTTTTGAACTGTTGCAATACCTGATTATGAATAATGGAAAGGCAGTTGAGTTTGATCGGATAGGCGCGGTTTTATGGCCAGAAGCTCCGGGAGATTATGCACACAGAACTCTCGATATAACCTTGCACCGGTTGAGGAGGCTGCTTGGTTCGAATAATGCAGTTCTGTCAGAGGCAGGTAAGCTCTTGCTGAACCAGAGCGTATGCTGGACCGATGTTAAGGCATTCGAACTTGCCGTCAAAAAATTAGATATTACCTTGAGCGAACAAAGAGATGATACCGACAAAGAAAAGGTCAGAACAACGGTAGATACCGTTTTTAATCTATATAAAGGGCCTTTCTCCTCAGGAAGCAACATCCCGGCATGGTCTATACAGAATAAAGAAAAGCTGCACGCAAAATTTCTAAGGTTTGTTGAGCGGGCCGGCATGTATTTTGAGGACAGAAGGAATGTACACTCTGCAATCCTGACCTATCAGAAGGGACTGGAAATAGACAACCAGATCGAATTATTTTACCAGCGGCTCATGGTGATATATAAATCTCTGGGACGCAATTCTGAAGTTGCCTCGATATACAGACGCTGTGCTGGTGTCCTTCCTGAAATGCTCGGCGTCGAACCGTCGGAAGAAACAAAAAAGCTCTATCAGAGCATAAAGCTGTGAACCCGGGAAAGACCGGGCATGTTTTACAGAGGCGGGTTTTAAACCGGCTCTTCTTGAAAACCGCAGAAACGAATCTTACCGGATTCCTGCTCCCCGTTTTCACGAGGACAAGTTTTGCAGGAATGACCCGACAATATACTACAGGTCAGAACACCATCGGGATATAACCGTCATTGATGAACTGTCCGATAGGGTCGCCGACGTATTCCAGTTTGAAACCAATAGAGGTAAGCTTGGTGCTTATATTCTCCATGTCTGATATGAATTTGCAAGCAACTGGTTCGCCCTTCATCGCGACAATGTCCGACACTATGTTTTGAAGTGCGGGATCCCCGGAAACCAATTTTTCACTCGGTCCGAACAATATGAGTTTGGTGTCCTCGAATCTGTTGTTCTTTATGCTGGTCTGTGCAAATACGAGCGCACTGAGCGCCTTTAACTTATTTTCCGTCGAAATTATCACTAAAATCTTTTGTTTCATATGACCTCCTTTAAAATAAAAGTCCTGCGGATAACTGGAGAGTTATCATACTTAAATAGGTTTTTGATAGTATGATGCCCTCATATTTCAGCACAGGACCAAAGAAAAAACCCGATGATGCCATTATATCCACCCCTGCTCCGGCATTGAACCCGATCCCGGCATCGTCAGCAGGTCTCGACATATTTGAAGACGCGGACGGCGTGCCCGAAAAGTTCGCATAATCGAAATTCAGTCCGCCAGTGAGATAACCTTTGGATACGCCGTTGCTCAGGTATTGCTTTAAAGACATCCCGGCATACAGGAGATTCATCGATATGTCCGTATCAACGGAATTGACAAACCTGTTCGCTCCTAAGACAAAGCTTGCACTCGATTCATCCGACGTATCATAGCCAATGCCGATATCGGCCTTTGGGCCATTGTTGAACTTATAGGTGTTGTTTTTTGTGAAAACCGTGAATCCTGGATTCAAGGTCAAAGATACCTGTCCCTGGTCGGAAAGAGCACTATGCGCGTTCATTAAACTTATTGTTATTACAAGCAAGATGATATATATTTTCATGAAAATCTCCTTTGCGGTTTTTCACTTATAAAAGTTGAGCCATAAGAGGGTTTATAGCGTAAAAAAACCGCGGGTCCATCATAGGAATGCAAGGTGTAAAGCCCCGGATTCCTAACTTGGTTTACAATATAGATAAACTCATGTTAAGCATATAGTCAAGGGTGAAAATATGAAATTAGATTACAAAGGAAAATTACCGGATGTCCATAAGAGCGTGTATGTTGCCGGCAACGCTGTTATTATAGGTGATGTCGTTATCGGAGAGAACAGCTCTGCCTGGTTTCATGCAGTGGTGCGGGGTGATGAAAATTATATCAGAATAGGAGCAAGGACCAATATACAGGATAACTGTGTATTGCATGTGACGCATCAGACCTATCCGCTGTTCATAGGCGATGATGTTACCATAGGTCATGGTGCAATTATCCATGGCTGCAGGATAAAAAGCAGGTGTCTCATAGGTATGGGCGCCATTCTATTGGACGGCTCTGTTGTTGGAGAACAGTCCATAGTGGCGGCAGGCAGTGTGGTAAAGGAGGGTATGATTGTCCCGCCCGGCACCCTTGTTGCAGGAGTGCCTGCAGTCGTAAAGAGAGAGCTGACACAGGAGGACATCGATTATATCATAGATTCATCAAGGAACTATGTGGAATTTACCGCTTACTACATAAAAACCGGATATTGATGCCGATACAATTATTGAAGGCTAATCACCCGCAGGCTATTTCATAGACCGGCCTTACATGTTATGATATAAGACAACTCATCATAGAGGTATCGGTACTGATTACTTGATAATTTTAAGGATTAAGATAAATATATAAAAGTGTATGAACACGGTTAAAGTCTTAAAGGAAAACATGCTTTTCAAAGGGGCTGAAGAAAGGATTATAAACATCCTCGCAAGTATTGCAGAAACGTTAAGTGTTCCGGCAGAAACAGTGATATTTGCAGAAGGAGCGCCTGCCGATGCCCTGTTCGTGATTGTATCGGGCAGTGTGGATGTAATGAAGGATACGGCAGAGGGCAAAGAAGTTTTGATAGGCGAACTCGGAGCAGGCGATGTGCTTGGAATAATGTCTTTGTTTCATAAAGACAATGTGGAAGGTAACAGGCTTGTGACAGTCAAGGCAAAAATACCTGTAGAACTTATAACCATAACCAAAGACAGCTTTAATAAACTTGTGAATAACAATATACATGCAGCGTATCAGGTCCTATTGAACATAACGCAGTATTTTGTTCATACTTTTAATAATCCTGAATCATTAAAGGAGATAATAAAATGAAAAAGGTGAAACTGGTCTATGTTATAGCCATTGTATTCTTTGTGCCATCCGTAATAATGTCATCTGCATATACGCGGGTAGCAAACGCTGACAGCTCAGAGATAGTGCCGCCGCCGTCCGGAGCAACGACCATATCGATTCCACAGACAGGAAATACAGAAGAATTGGCTATACCGCCGCAAACAACAGGTAATACTGAAACAGCAACCACAGTACAACAGCCGTCACCGCAGCAGGTACCGGAGAATATACCGCCTGAAACAGGCATCGCACCGACGGCAGAAATTCCACCTTTGGCTCCTTTATCGCAGCCACCAGCAGAGGCGCCTTTAGCACCTGTAGCCGGAGAAGCACTTACTCCCTCGGCAGAGCCGCTGCCCGGAGCGCCACCCGAAGGAGTCCAGCCTCCTCCTGAAATGCCTCTGGCACCCATAGCTTCACAGGCACCCACTCCGACAACAGAATTAGTGCCTGCTCAACAGCCTGCATCGGAAGCAGCCCCGCCTCCGCCTGAAATGCCTTTGGTACCTGAAGCTCCACAGGCACCCACTCCGGCGGCAGCACCGGTGTCAGCCCAACAGCCGGCACCCGCAGCAATACAGCCGCCTTCTGAGATGCCCATGGCACCAGCCGCAGAGCTGTCCCCTACACCGACCACTACAGAAACAATGCCTTCTGCAGCACCTCAACCTGCGATGGAAATGCCCGCAGCACCGGCAGCACAACCAGAACAATCAGTTCCTCCAGCACCGGTCGTAAGCCAGCCGCAAATTACTCCGGCGCAGCAGCCAGTCACTACGACAGAGATCGAGAAAATAACAAAACATCCTGCTATAGTCCCGGGAGAAGTACTCAAAGGCATGCCGGTTTATATCAATGCAAAGACAACCCACACTGTTCGAACAGGAGAGGACCTTCATTGGCTTGCTGCGGAATACTATGGCAATGCAAGGATGTGGACCGTAATCTATGATGCCAATAAACATTTGATAAAGGATCCCAACCATCTGGTAGTAGGAACAAAACTCGTTATTCCGCCGAAACAGTAAAAAAGAAAGGAACAGTGCAATGGCAATAGATTTTCCCGCAGATGCAGCAGGCAATACGAATATAGTAGACGGGTTTACCTTCGATGACTTGCTGATACTCCCTGCAGAATCGAGAACGCTTCCCAGAGACGTAGTTCTGGAAACCCGTTTTTCAAGGAACATAACACTGCATATCCCGCTTGTCAGTGCAGCAATGGATACCGTTACTGAATCGGCAACGGCCATTGCAATGGCACAACACGGCGGCATAGGCATTATCCACAAAAACATGACTATAAAAAAACAGGCAGAAGAGGTTTCAAGGGTAAAAAAGTATGAAAGTTATATTATAACCGATCCCGTAACCATGTCGCCCGAGCGTAAGCTGAAAGAAGCAGTTGCTTTAATGCGGAAACACAACATATCTGGCTTGCCTATCGTAAAGAATGGAAAGCTCGCCGGTATACTTACAAACAGGGACTTGAGATTTGAGGATAACCTTGAGAAGCCGGTCAGTAAGGTAATGACCAGCGGTAATCTCGTAACGGCAAAAGAGAATGTTCCCATTGAAGAAGCAAAGAGGCTCTTGCACAAGCACAGGATAGAGAAACTGCTCGTGGTCAATAAACAGGGTGAGCTGCGGGGCGTGATAACGGTCAAAGACATCGAAAAGACCATAAAGTTCCCCTTAGCCACAAAAGACAGGCTCGGCAAGCTTATGGTCGGAGCTGCACTCGGCATATCCCATGACAGGGAGGAGAGAGCGGATGCGCTTGTAAAGGCCGGTGCCGATTGTCTCGTCGTGGATACGGCACATGGACACTCAAAAGGTGTCATTGACTTTGTAAGGGAGTTGAAAAAGACATATTCAAATGTCGATGTCATAGCAGGGAACGTTGCAACGGAAAAAGGCACTAAAGCGCTGATGGATACGGGTATTGACGCCGTGAAGATCGGTGTTGGTCCCGGCTCCATATGTACGACGAGGATAGTTGCAGGCATAGGAGTGCCGCAGGTCAGTGCCATAATGAATGCCTATCTCGCAGCAAAATCTGAAAACATACCTATTATAGCCGACGGCGGAATCAAATTTTCAGGGGATATTACAAAGGCCATTGCAGCTGGAGCAGATACGGTCATGATCGGAAATCTGTTTGCAGGTACGGATGAGAGTCCCGGAGACATGGTCTTCTTTGGTGGAAGGACATACAAGACCTACAGGGGTATGGGATCCATAGAAGCCATGAAAGCGGGATCGAAAGACAGGTATGCCCAGGAGTATCTCGAGGATGAAGCAAAGTTCGTGCCCGAGGGCATCGAGGGCAGGGTGCCGTACAAAGGCTCATTGTCTTCCGTGATATACCAGCTTATTGGAGGCTTGCGTGCCGGTATGGGATATGTAGGAGCGAAGAATATAAACGAACTGAAGCTGAAGGCAAAGTTTGTCAGGATCACTCCGGCAGGATTGAAGGAAAGTCATGTCCACGATGTCTCTGTGACGAAAGAAGCCCCCAATTACAGACTGGAGTTTTGATCGATAATAATCTTTATGATTGAATCTATTGTTATTCTGGATTTTGGTTCTCAGTATACCCAGCTTATATCAAGAAGGATAAGAGAACTTGGTATTTATTCTCAAATCCTGCCTTATAATACTCCATGGGAACGAATAAAAGAGCTTAACGCAAAGGGTGTAATACTTTCAGGAAGCCCTTACAGCGTTTATCAGAAAGGAGCGCCAAAACCGGACAAAACAGTGCTTGATATAGATCTGCCTGTCCTCGGTATATGCTACGGTATGCAGTACATAACGCACGAATTCGGCGGTGTCGTTCAAAGATCGAAGACAAGGGAATACGGCAGGGCCGAGATTGACGTGATGAATGAATCCCCGTTGTTCAAGCACCTTTCTGCTTCGTCAAAACACACTGTTTGGATGAGTCATTCCGATCGAATAGAACAACTTCCCCAGGGATTTAAACTGATTGCTTCATCGGGGAATTCGCCTATAGCCGGTTTTCAACACAACACGAGACATATATTCGGGCTTCAGTTTCATCCCGAGGTGTCGCATACGGCTGAAGGCATGCAGATCCTTAGAAACTTTACCGCCTGCTGTAATATAAAAGAGAAATGGAACCTGGGCGGGTTTATAGACAGCACAACGAAGGATATACAGCAGACTGTCGGGAATGATCATGTTATAGGTGCCATAAGCGGAGGCGTGGACTCGACAGTAGCTTCGGTTCTTACCCAGCGGGCAATAGGCAGCAGGCTAAAACTTGTATTTATAAATAATGGTTTACTACGCGAGGGAGAGCCGGAAGAGGTTATGGCAGTGTTCCGGGAAATGGGGCTTCATGTCCGGTATGTCGATGCTTCTTCACTGTTCCTCAAAAGGTTAAAAGGTGTTGTCGATCCTGAAAAGAAAAGAAAAATCATCGGCAAGGCATTTATTGATGTTTTCGAAAAACATGCCCGCAGCAAGGACATAAAATGGCTCCTGCAAGGCACGCTGTATCCTGATGTTATCGAAAGCATATCATATGTAGGGCCTTCACAGACAATCAAGAGCCATCACAATGTAGGCGGGTTGCCCAAGATCATGAAATTAAAAGTGCTTGAACCTTTACGGCTGCTTTTTAAGGATGAGGTGCGCTCCATAGGAAAGATGCTCGGCATTCCCGGTGCAATCCTCTCGAGACAGCCTTTCCCCGGGCCGGGACTCAGCATAAGGATACTGGGTGAGATCAAGCAAGCCCGCATAGACATGCTTAAAAAAGCCGACAGAATTGTACGGGAAGAGATAGATAAGTCGCCAGAATCAAAAACGCTCTGGCAGTATTTTGCCGTGCTTTTACCGATAAAGACCGTGGGTATCATGGGTGATGAAAGGACTTATGAATATGTAGTTGCGGTAAGGGCGGTCAACAGCAATGATGCAATGACTGCGGACTGGGCAAGACTGCCGCACGAGCTTTTAGACAGGCTGTCAGCAAGGGTCATCAGCGAGATCCATGGAATAAACAGGGTTGTGTATGACATCAGTTCCAAGCCTCCAAGCACCATAGAGTGGGAGTAGCATCGATGTCGTCTTATAATTTTGTACACCTGCACCTGCATACGAAATATAGCCTGCTCGACGGCGCTGTACATATTGACCGGCTTGCAGAGAGACTCAAGTCCTACGGTATGACAGCAGCAGCAATGACGGATCACGGTAATATGTTCGGCGCTATCGATTTCTATCTGCATATGCGCGAAGCAGGCATAAAGCCGATTATCGGCATCGAAACATACATTACCAACGATACGATAAAAAATAAGAATGCAAAGTCGGAATTGTATCACATCGTTCTACTCGCAAAAGACCAAAAAGGTTACAAAAACCTTTTGAAGCTTGCCAGTATTGCACATGTCGAAGGCTTTTATGGAAAACCGCGAATAGATAAAACCCTGCTTTCTGAAAACCATGAAGGACTGGTCGCAATGTCGGCATGCCTGCACGGCGAGATCCCGTCAAAACTACTGTCGGGCAACATAGCGGAGGCGATTGCAGCAGCAGAACAGTACCGGGAAATATTCAAAGACGATTTTTTTCTTGAAGTACAGTCAAACGGCATCAAAGAACAGGCAGTGGTAAATAATTTATTGTATGACCTTTCCAGGAATCTCCATATTCCTGTCGTTGCAACGAACGACGTCCATTACCTTGACAGCTCCGATGCAAAATCTCATGATGCGCTGCTCTGTATACAGACAAAAAAGAAATTAACGGACCCCGACAGGCTGAGGTTCACGACTCAGGATCTTTACCTGAAAACGCAGGAGGAGATGGCAAAGGCGTTCTCATCACACCCGGATGCACTTGAATCTACCTGGGAAATAGCGGGCAGGTGTAACCTCGAGATCGAGCTCGGTACATTCCACTTTCCGGAGATAACGATAGAGGGCAGCAAGGATTATGACACGCTGCTTGCGTCATTTTCCAATACTGTCCTGGACGGGCTGGTGGAACGCAATGCACATATAAAGGCACATGAGCAGCAATACAGGGACAGGCTTGCGCATGAACTCGATACGATCCGGCAGATGAAGTTCTCGGGTTATTTTCTGATCGTGAAGGACATGATCGACTATGCAAGGGCTCATGACATACCGGTAGGTCCGGGAAGAGGTTCTGCTGCCGGGAGCCTGGTAGCGTACAGCATTGGTATAACAGGGATAGACCCGATAAAATACGGGCTTTACTTCGAGCGGTTCCTGAACAAGAGCAGGATAAGCATGCCTGATATCGACATCGATTTCTGTGCGGACAAGCGGGATCAGGTCGTAGACTATCTGAAAGAAAAATATGGTTCTGAAAAGGTTGCGAGAATAACATCGTTCCACACACTTCAGTCAAGGGGAGTTGTCCGGGATGCAGGACGGGTACTTGATATACCCCTCAGTATCGTTGATGGTATAGCCAAGATGATCCCCCAGAATATGCCTCTCACGAAAGCTGTCAAGGTCATTCCCCAGCTTGAGGAAATGGCTGCAAAGGACGAAAAGATCAGGGAAATGCTCGAAATCGCGCTGAAGCTCGAAGACCTGCTGAGGGACAAATCTCTCCATGCGAGCGGTGTCGTCATCTCGGACAAACCGCTCTACGAATACCTACCGCTGTACAAGGATAAAAGCGGCAATATCGTAACCGGGTTTGAGGGAAAATACCTGGAAAAGACGGGCCTGATAAAATTCGACCTGCTTGCGCTCGCGACGATGTCGGTCATCGACAAGACGAAGTCCCTCGTAAAGCAGTACCGGAACATCGACGTAGACCTGAACACCATAGACCTCGATGATCCGAAGCTGTATGAAGCCATGCAGAAGGGTGACAGCGTTGCGCTGTTCCAGCTCGAGAGCTCCGGCATGCAGAACACGCTGAAGAAGGTCAAGCCGTCGAAGATCGACGATATCATTGCCGTGAACGCGATGTACAGGCCGGGGCCCATTCAATTCATAGACGATTTTGTGAAGAACAAGGAGAAAGGCGTTACCGCAAACAAGATCCCCGCGCTGAACGACATTCTGAAGGAGACGTACGGTGTTATCGTGTATCAGGAGCAGGTTATGAGGATAGCGAGCGAGATAGCGGGCTTCAGCCTTGAAGAGGCAGATTACGTAAGGAAGGTCATCTCCAAAAAAGAGGGGGAAGAGTTCCCTATCCTCCATGAAAAATTTGTCAAGGGTGCGGTCGGCAAAGGCATGAAGAAGAAGGACGCGGAAGAAATATTCTCTCAACTTAAGGGCTTTGCGGAGTACGCATTTAACAAATCACACAGTGCAGCTTACGCGATCGTCGCCATATGGACGTCATACCTCAAGGCATATTATCCGATAGAATTCCTTACCGCTAACCTTTCAAATACAGCTACGAAGAAAAGCCAGCAGTCATCGAAGCTGTCGCACTATATCAATTACTGCAAAAAACTCGGCATACCGGTGCTCGGCCCGGACATAAACAGGTCGAATAAAGATTTTTCGATCGAACAGGGCAAAATACGGTTCGGGTTCCTTGCGATTAAGAATGTCGGCGAAGCGGCCATTGACTCGATCCTCAGAACAAGAAAGGAACAGGCGTTCGAATCATTCTGGGATTTTCTCGTAAGGGTGGATCAGTCAAAGGTAAACCGGAAGGTCGTCGAGAGCCTTATAAAGTCGGGCGCATTTGATTTTACCGGTAGTGCCAGGGCAGCATTGTTTGCCAGTCTTGAAAGTTCTTATGCTCAGGCCGGCAGGATGAGCATGTCGCAGGATCAGAACCAGTTGTTCAAGACGGACAAACTTCTTTACCGGGAACAGCCCGAGGATGTGCAGGAGTGGAACGAGCTTGAAAAACTGGCATACGAAAAGGAACTCCTCGATGTTTATATATCGGGCACGCCGTTGCGGAATTACAGCTCCGAGCTTGGGAAATTCACGAATATTGCCATAGGTGATCTCATAGAAAAGGATGGAGAATCCGTCACCATAGGCGGTATGATGACATCGATTAAGGAAATTAAAGTAAAAAAGTCGGAAGAGCTCATGGCCTTCGGCACCCTGTCCGATGATGAGGACAGTGTTGAGGTTGTCATTTTCTCAAAGGTGTACAGCGGTATCAGAGATACCATGAAGAGCAACAAGCCGATGATTGTAAGAGGCACGGTAAGGGTTGAAGAAAGAAACGATGAAAATATCGATGAAGCGGAGAGCACGGTAAAGGTTATTGCAGAAAAGATCTTTTCCATAGATCAGGCTGCATCGAATCTTGTCGACGAGGTGCACATAGAGGCAAATTTCAGCGGACTTACGGATGAAGCGCTGTTTATGATAAAGGATTGTTTCAATAAACACAGGGGAACAACAAAAGTATATTTTGACTATGTAAGAGAGGGCAGGAAGGAATACATCATTGAACTCCCTGATTATCTGAAAATAACACCGGACCAGAGATTTTTTACAGAGATAAAAGATATCCTTGGTGAAGCAAAGATATATTCTCATAAGCAATAATGGAGGGATTATGGCAAAGATAGGAGAGTTTCAAAAAAACAGGAATAACGAAAACATCAAGGTGCAGCAGGAAACCAACGTACATAAAGTCCAGTCAATAAATATACAGGACCAACTGCTGAATCAACTGAGAAAGGATAAAGCCGTAGTTTCCGTGGAGCTGTTATCGGGCACTGTTGTCCGGGGAGAGATAACTGCTTTCGATAACTACTCCATCATTCTTGATAATGACGGGAAACAGCTCATCTACAAACATGGCATCGTCCTGATAAAGTGGAGCGCTGCCTGACCGGTAATCCGGCGATTAAAATGATAAGCAGCAATGAAAAGGTGCTTGCCGTACACATACAGACAAGCAGGGAGGCCGGCAGAGATACGGCAAGGTATATGGATGAGCTGAGCGGACTTATCCAGGCAGACGGAGGAGATGTCGTAGAAACCATTGTGCAGAGGGTCAAACAGCCCAACGTTTCGACTCTGCTCGGCAGCGGACAGGTCGTTAAGATCAACGAGATTGCCGAACAGTTGAACGTGGATGTGATTGTCTTAGACAGGGAACTCACCCCGCAGCAGCAGAGAAACATTGAAACAATAATTGACAGAAGACTCATAGACAGAACCAGGCTGATCATAGATATATTCGCAAGAAGGGCTCACTCAAAAGAGGGAAAACTCGAGGTGGAAGAAGCATTACTGAGATACATGCTCCCGAGGCTTACCGGCAAAGGCGTCGTTATGTCGCAGACGGGCGGTGGTGTCGGGACAAGAGGACCGGGCGAAACAAAGCTCGAGACGGACAGGAGAAAGATAAAAGAGAGGTTAAACAGGATAAAACAGCTTATGGATACCGTTAAAAGACAAAGGATGGTTCAACAAAGCAGGAGAGTAAAGACAGGCATACCTCTTATTTCTCTCGTCGGCTATACAAGTGCAGGCAAATCTACTCTTCTCAATAAGCTTGCGAGGACGGATATGCAATCAAGCGCCAGCCTGTTTACCACCCTTGATCCGGTATCAAAAAGGCTGCGGCTGCAAGATGGAACTTTTGCGCTCGTTACCGATACAGTCGGCTTCATAGAGGACCTGCCGGTGCAGCTTATAAAGGCTTTCAGGACCACCCTTGAGGATGTAGCAAATGCCGCTCTGCTGCTTTTTGTGGTCGATGTGTCCAAGGTGGAATATGAAAACGATATAAAAGTCGTTCAAGGTGTTCTCGGCGAAATGGGAGCTGAAAGGATCCCTGCAATCTATGTCTTCAACAAAGCCGACAGGATAGGGCAGGATATATCCTTGACAGGAATAACGGATAGCTATGAGAATAGTGTTCTTATATCGGCAAAAGATGGAACGGGTATAGACACGCTTAAAGATATGATAATGAAAGAACTTATATTGATAAGGCATCATGCCAAATTATGGGATAACAATGAATTACATAGAGTTGTTTAAAAAGTATTCATGGCTCATTAATCTTGTATTACTGATTGTACTGGCGTACATACTGGCGTCCTTTACATCGGCCTATGTACGATCGAAACTATTCATCCTGCCTTCTGCAGGGGCCGGCAATGCAACCGTGCAGCAAAAGACGATGGTATCTCAGGTAAAGAAGGACCAGGGGTACTACACGAGTATCGTAGAACGGAATATATTTAATTCCTCGGCACAGGGTCTCGATGAGATGACCACCGGCGGCTCCGGACCCGTATCCAAGACCAACCTTAATGCCAAGCTGCTTGGTACTGTCTCAGGATCGCCCGAGTATGCATATGCAGTCATTCAGCTTGACAGCGATACAAGCGTTTACAGGGTGAAAGACCACCTCGGGAACGCAATCATATTATCCATAGAACGGAAAAAAGTGATAATATTGCATAATGGTGCTAAAGAAGAATTGAGTATGTTCGAAGAGGGAAGTCCGGAGTCAGGTGCTAATTCGGCGCCGGCAGGAGAAAACATACAGCAGGTCAGCAAGGGCAATTATGTAATACCCGAGAACCAGTTTAAGTCGGCGACACAGAACATGGGCACGTTGCTGACACAGGCAAGAGTTGTCCCAAACCTGGCTGACGGCAGAATAGACGGGTATAAAATATTTGCAATAACACCCGGAAGTCTGTATGCAAATATTGGATTACAGGACGGAGATGTCATACACAGCGTTAACGGTATTCAGGTTACGACGCCGGAAAGCGCCATGCAGCTTTTCCAGCAATTGCAGAATGAAAGACGGTTTACGGTTAATGTAAGCAGGAACGGTCAGTCGATGACCTTAAATTATACGGTACAGTAAAAGGTGAAAAATGAATAAAAAAGCAGTTTTATATATTCTCTTATGCATAATGACGCTCTTGCTGCCGTCATCCCTGATGGCACAGGAAGCCGGAAACCCCGTTACTTCGGTAACAGTCCACACACCTGCAAGGAAGATACAGCCCAGGGCAGTTCAAAAGGTAACTATGGATTTCAACGATGTCGATATCAAGGATTTTATAAAGGTAATAAGCAAGATCACGGGAAAAGACTTTATACTCGGGCAGGGCATAAGCGGAAAGGTCACGATCATTTCACCTACTTCTGTAACAATAGACGAGGCGTGGCAGGTATTCGAATCTGTTCTGCAGGTCAATCAGCTTACCACCGTCGGGACAGGGAGCATTATAAAGATCCTGTCGTTAAGGGATGCCAAAGGGACCAATATCAGCACCTACATGGGAAGGTCACCGGAACAAACGAGCGATGTTTACATAACCCAGGTCATACCGCTCCGCTATATAACGGCGAGTGATATGGCAAATGTCCTCAGGCCTTTTTTGTCTGCATTCGGGAACATACAACCCTATGATCCGACGAATACGCTCATCGTTACAGAGGCAGCATCAAACATCGATAGGCTGCTCAAGATCGTTCGTGAACTCGATACGGACATAAACAGACAGACCATACAGGTAATACAATTGAAATATGCAACCGCACAGAGTGTGGCAGGCATAATAAACAATCTTTATGCGGGACAGGCAAGACCTACCTTCGGCTTCTTCAAGCAAAACCAGCCGGGCCAGGCCCAGCAGCCGATCAAGGTGCTTTCCGATGACAGGACGAACGCCATTATCCTTGTGGCAAGTCTCGATGAGATAGCATCCATTGAGGCATTGATCAAAAAGCTCGACGTCCCTGTTGTCGGAGAAGGGCAGATACATGTTTATTATCTGAAAAATGCAAATGCCGAAAAACTCGCATCTACTCTTGCAAACCTTGCAGGGAGCAGCACACCTTCGATGCCCGGCCAGGCCGCGGGTCAGCGGGGCCCGGCCGTAGCGCAGCTTGCGGGCGGTGTAAAGATCTCGGCTGATCCGGCAACCAATTCATTGATCATCATTGCAACTCCGCAGGACTACGAAGTTATCAAAGGCGTGATCCAGGACCTCGATATAAGAAGAAGGGAAGTTTATGTTCAGGCTGTCATAGCAGAGCTGTCCATGAGCGGGACGAAACAGCTCGGCGTCGATCTGAACGCCATCCCGAACCTGTATGCGGGCGGGACCCACCTTGGCGGAGTCAGCAATATGGGAGCAGGCAGTCAAATAGTCCCGACGACCACGAGTCCCCTCGGTCCTTTTAGCCAGGCAGGTCTGTCCATGGGCATAATAAACGGTACGATCACACTCAACGGTGTTACCTATCCAAATATTGTTTCTTTTATCAACGCACTTGAAACCAACAGTGAAGCGAACGTCCTGTCGACGCCGAATATACTTGCGACGGACAACGAACCCGCCGAGATCATGGTCGGGCAGAACGTGCCGATGCCGACGGGGCAGGCCATAGGCCAGGTCAGCGGATACACCCAGACATTCGTACAGAGACAGGATGTGGGTCTGAAACTGAAGATTACGCCGCAGATCAATGCAGGCGATTATGTAAGACTGAAGTTGAATTTCGAACTGACAGCCATTATTCCGTCACCGCAGGGATTGAACGCCAATTCAGTCGGAATAACGACATCAAAACGATCGGCAGAGACCGTTGTGACCATTAAAGACAGAAGTACGATAGTTATCGGAGGGCTGCTCCAGAACAATTCAAGTGTGAGTGAAAGCAAAATTCCTTTTCTCGGGGATCTTCCGATAATAGGCTGGCTGTTCAGGTATTCCAATAAATCAAAGGACAAGACAAACCTTATGATATTTCTTACCCCCTATATCGTAAAAGGGCAGTCCGATATTGCGGCAATAAACAGTATGAAGGAAGCTCAGAGTAAAAAGTTCGAAAAAGATGCATTCGGCTATGAGCTGAAAAACAGCCCCTTTTCGGAAACATTCAAAAGCATGAATAACGCTTCAAAAACAAATGCGCAACCGTTAAAACCACTCCTGTTTACCGGTGAAACATACATCACTCCGGAAGGAGAATTCCCCGCTCAGGCGGCAGTTACGGAAACACCTGCCACGATAACGCAGACCACGGTGTCACCGGTGACAGCGGGTGCTGCCATTTCGGCGGTCTCTTCGGGCGTGCCGGTTACGACAGGGACATCGCCGGTTGAACTGATGCCCGTATCCCGGGAATCGCAGCAGGTTACGGAAACAACGGGTTCGGAAAAACCGTCAGGCACTGCATTTACCACCGAAGCATTGACCCCGTCGGATACGACCTCGGGAACTACGGTCAATAAACCATGAAACAAAAGCCTTTAATAGGCGAGATATTATTAAATAACAAAGTAATAACGCCTGCGCAGATTGAAGAGGCGCTTGCGTATCAAAAGGAGAAGGGCGGCAGGCTCGGGGAACTGCTTCTCACGAAATTCAAGATTATCACGGAAATGGATCTCATGAAGGCACTGGCTTCTCAGTTTGATCTTGAATACATAAACAATCTGACCAGCTTGAAACTGGATATAGAACTTATCCAAAAATTTCCCAAAACATTATCAAGACGGTTCGGCATCATACCCATAGTTAAAGCAAACGGTTTCGTAAAACTGGGCATTGTCGATCCTACGAATATCGAAGCTATCAACGATGCAGAGCTCTTTTTACATATGCCCGTCATCCCCGTACTGGTGAGCCAGAAGGATGTTATAAACGCGGTAAACATTTACTACGACAGGATCCAGGTAAGCACGGAAGACATGGTTGATGAGCTCGAGGATGCGAACCTCGATCACGTAGCTCAGGAACTGAGCGAGCCGGAGGACCTGCTTGATGCCACAGATGAGGCGCCCATCATAAGGCTCATAAACTCTCTTATGTTCGAAGCGGTGAAAAAGCGTGCGAGCGATATTCATATCGAGCCTTTTGAAAAAGAAGTATCCGTAAGATACAGGATAGACGGTATCCTCTACGAAATCATCAAGCCGCCAAAACGTTTCCAATCAAGTATCACATCGAGAATAAAAGTAATGGCGGGTATGAACATAGCCGAGAAAAGGCTGCCGCAGGACGGGAGGATAAGGATCAAGATAGCAGGCAAGGATGTGGACATAAGGACATCGGTGATACCGACCTCGTTCGGGGAAAGAGTCGTTATGAGGCTGCTCGATAGATCAAGCGTACTCATCGGTTTGAACAGTATAGGCTTGAGTGAAGAAAAACTGAAACTGATCAACCAGCTCATAAAAAGAAGCAACGGTATCGTGCTCGTAACGGGTCCGACCGGGAGCGGCAAAACGACGACACTGTATTCCGTGCTGTCGGTCCTTAATTCACCGGAGGTCAATATTTTGACTATAGAGGATCCCGTCGAATATCAGATAAATGGGATAGGCCAGATACAGGTCAACTCGAAGATAGATCTTACCTTTGCCAACGGTCTCAGGTCTATTCTGAGGCAGGATCCCGATATCGTGCTTGTCGGTGAAATAAGGGACAAGGAAACTGCGGAAATAGCGGTGCAGGCATCCTTAACAGGCCACCTTGTGTTCTCGACCCTGCATACGAATGATGCTGCAGGCGGCATAACAAGATTGATAGATATGGGCATAGAGTCTTTTCTCGTTTCCTCGTCAGTCGTCGCAATCGCCGCGCAGAGGCTCGTCAGGACAATCTGCCCGGTATGTAAAACAGCTTACAAGCCCGGGGATGATGAGCTGCTGGAGATAGGTATAACACGGAATAGTTTAAAGGACGGCGTCATCTACAAGGGCAATGGCTGCGGCAACTGTGTCAATACAGGTTACAAAGGAAGGACCGGCATCTACGAGATCCTTGTCATCGACGATGAAATAAGGTCTATGATCACGAGAGGAGTCGATTCCTCGATGATAAAGAAGGCTGCGGTCAACAAAGGCATGACATCATTAAAAGAAGACGGGATGAAAAAGATTATCGAAGGAATTACGACAGTACGAGAGGTTTTGAGGGTTACTCAGGAAGAAGTGACCGAGATCGTTTGATATATATTTTATGCCAATTTTTGAGTACAAAGGTTTTACGGTGCAGGGACAGTCGACGCGGGGGATTGTAGAAGCTGATAACCAGCATCAGGCACGTGTAAAGCTCAAGGAAATGGGTGTTTACGCGACTGATTTCAAGCAGGAGGCCGAGGAACATGCCTCTGACATAACGAAGGCGACGGTATCCGATATCTTTACGAGCATCAGCCAGCAGGATGTTGCAATCGTCACAAGGCAGCTCTCAAGTCTCCTCAGTGCCGGGCTTACGCTTATTGATGCACTCGATGCCATCGTTGAACAGATAGATAAAATAAAACTCAAGAAAATAATCAGCAACATCAAGACAAAGGTAAATGAGGGGAGTTCGTTCGCAGATGCATTGAAAATAGCGCCCAGGGTATTCCCGGAATTTTACGTCAACATGGTTGCTGCGGGAGAATCCAGCGGTGCACTGGACGTTGTTCTTCAAAGACTTGCCGATTATATCGAGAATCAGGTCAAATTGAAGTACAGGGTCATAGCAACGCTCATTTATCCTGCGATTATGGTTTTACTTGCAATGCTTGTTATTGTCGTACTCATGACCTTCGTTATTCCAAAGGTCACCCAGCTATTCAAAGACATGAACCAGACTTTGCCTATTTTCACCAGGATGCTTATTTTTATGAGCAATATAATGACTTCTTACTGGTATTTGTTCCTCGGTGGATTTATAGGTATGTATTACTTTCTCAGGTGGTACATAAAAACGGACAAAGGCAGGATAAAGTATGAAAATATGCTTTTAAGACTGCCTGTTTTCGGAAGGCTCATAAAGCTCGTCATAATAGCACGGTTTACCCGTACACTGGCGACATTGCTTAGAAGCGGTGTGCCTGTTGTAAAGGCAATGGATATAGTAAAGACGATCGTCAACAACAGTATTATCGGCAGTGCCATCGAAAAGGCGAAGGTCTCGATTATCGAAGGTTCTTCGATATCAGCCCCTTTGAAATCGAGCGGCGTATTTCCTCCCATGGTAACGAGGATGATAGCGGTTGGAGAACAGAGCGGAGAACTTGAAAATATGCTTGAGAAGATCGCCATGACGTACGAGGACAACGTCACGACGGCGATCAGTGCCCTTACTGCCCTGCTCGAACCTGTGATCATACTTATCATGGCCGGCATTGTTTTGTTTATAATACTGTCCGTGCTGCTGCCGATCTTTCAGATGAATCAATTAGTACATTAGGAGGTACGATGATGCAAAGGCAAAAAGGAATTACCCCGTTAAAAGCTTCCTTCACCAGAGGCAGGTTCTTGACCGGGGTAAAGCGTTTCTCATCAGACAAGCGTCGAACGGGGTTTACCCTTATTGAGATAATGGTCGTGGTGCTTATCATAGGACTGCTCGCGACAATCGTTGCCGTGAACGTACTGCCGAGAAAAGAAGAGGCAAACCGCGTCAAGGCAAGGGCGGACATAAAGTCCCTCGAAACTGCACTCAAACTTTACTACCTCGACAACCACATGTATCCGACGACGGACCAGGGCTTGAAAGCACTTATTGAAAAGCCCGCAACAGGGAAGATACCATGCTGCTGGAAGGAAGGGGGATACGTAGAGGGCGGCCATATACCGAAGGACCCCTGGGACAATGATTATGTTTATATAAGTCCTGCGCCCAATGGTGCGGATTATGTGATCATCTCTTACGCCGCCGACGGAAAACCCGGCGGAGAGGGTAAGGACAAGGACATAACGAGCCTTGATACAGACACGAATTAATAGATCCGGGAAAGGCTTTACCCTCATTGAACTTACGGTAGTCCTCTTTATCATTGCCGTCGTAATGGGATTGGTTGTGCCGAGAATCATGGATCTTACGGGTGTGCAGCTCAGATCGGATGCGCAGAGGCTCTCGTCAACGATACGGTATGTTTATTCCAGAGCAGTCTTTTCAAAAACCTCCTACTACCGGATCAAGTTTGATTTTAAAAAGAACGAATACTGGGTCGAGAAATGTATGCCGACGCTGGATACGAATACCTGTGAGTGGAAGCAGGACAATGATGTTCTCGGCAAACCGGCACGACTCGCAAACGGCATAAGGTTCGAAGACATTATCGTCGGAACAGATATGGTAAGCAAGGATGCGACGGATGTTGCAATCCAGTTTTATCCGCAGGGATATATGCCTTATACGGTCATTCACCTGATTGACGATAAAAATGATGTCTATTCACTCGAGGTGAATCCTTTTACCGGCAGGGTCATAGTGTATGACAAATACTTTGAACCGGAAAAATCATAAAAAGAAAAGGGAAAGCGGGTTTTCCCTGCTTGAGCTTCTCGTAGCCGTTGCAATACTTGCAGTGGGCTTGATATCGATACAATCGCTTGAGAACCAGAACATCGATGCCTCAAATTATATAAATGATCTCAGCATCGCCATGATGCTTGCGGATTACAGGCTCGGAGAAGAACAGATAAAGGCTAATTTCGGCGATCTGACCCCTCCTCCATTGAAATCATTTACAGCACAGTTTCCCTCATTTACGGTAGATACGACGCTGGAAAACGGATTGTCACTGCCCATAGAGCTGCCGATCAACCTGCCCGATGTGCTTGCAGTCAATGTAATCTGGAAGTTTCACAGCAACAAAGAGAGCCTTATGATTATTGATTATCTCCCGGCGGCATTGAGCATGACTCAGGGTACGGCAAATACGCCGCTGAAGCCATAATGCCGATGCAGTCCGATATCTATAAAAACAACAGCCGGCGTACCCCGTCAGAAGCTTTCTCTGACAAGAGTAAAGACCCGGAAAAATCAAATCGTTCCCCGAAGGACAATCAGGTAACGGGGTTTACGCTTCTCGAGGCGCTTATATCCGTTGCAATACTCGGCGCCATTCTTTCATTCGTTTACTTGTCTTTCTTCACGGCTTTCAATGCAAAATCGTATGTTGAACGGCGCAATGAGGTTTATCAGGTAGGCATGCAGATCATGTCACACTTAAAACGTGAACTCACAAGCGCATATCTTGATATAAATCCTGCTCAGCAGATAAGCCCCTATACCTATTTTATAGGGATAAGGGATGAGTGGAACAATAATCCTATGGACAAGCTGTTCTTCACAAGCATGGCCCATGTCAACATACCCATCGGCAATCAGGTACAGGGCTCCGATTATGCAGCCATTGCATACGATTCGCAGATTGATGAGGAAAAAAACACGGTTTATCTGATTCACCGGGAGCAGCCGTTTTTCACCACCGTGCCTCTGACCCAGGGACCGGGATTTATCATAACAAAATCCGTAGTCAGTCTTACCTTTTATTTTTTTGATTCCAACACAAAACAGTGGGTTGACCAATGGGACACGAGACTGCAGGGGAAAAACTATCTTCCGTACGCAGTGCTTGTAGAGCTTGTATTAAAGGATGAGAATGGCGTCGATGTGCCGTTCAGGGAGATTGTAAAATTGAGGATGGGTCAATGAAACCGAAGAAGGAGAACAGCGAGAACGGACAGGCATTGATCCTTGTGCTGCTCATCGTGGCAATCCTTGCTGCCGTGGTAGTCGAATTTGCATACACGACGAGGGTAAATGTCGACATAACATCCCGCATGCGGGACAGTCTTCAGACAAGGCGCATTGCAATCGCTGCATTGGAAATACAAAAGAGTCTATTGCTGACCGACATGAGCACAAGTCCTGGTGCGGATTACCCTGTTGTCGGCGAACTGAACAAAGATGCGCAGTTATGGTCGCAGATATCCAATTTCCCTTTGCCCGTAACGATAAAAGATCAGAACATTGGCATTATGCGCGGCATGATTAGCGATGAAGCGGGTAAGTTCGATCTCAATGCACTCATCGGTTCTGACACGATAACGGCAAACCAGACCCTTGACGGCATATGCAGGAGGCTCTTTCAACAGTTGAAGCTTGATCCATCCATTGTAGACGCCATAGAGGACTGGATAGATTCGGATGAATTGCCCAGGGCGAACGGTGCTGAGAGTGATTATTATGAAAGCCTCGATCCTCCATACATGGCCAAGGATGCGCCTCTTGATTCAATCACAGAATTAAAAATGATAAAGGGTATCGATAGCAAAGCCTTCAATGTTCTTATGGGTATAACAGGTCAGCCCGGACAGATACCCGCACCCGATGCCATGGACAGCCCTATTTTTACGGTATTCCCGAAATACTATAACCCGGATTCACCGTTCAAGATCAATGTCAATACTGCGGCGCCCGTATTGTTGCAAGCCATGTATAGCCTGGATGATTCGCAGTTGCAGGATATCGTATCGGCAAGAGAGCAGAAGCCGTTTATGTCGATAGGGGAATTTACCGGAGAGCTTGCAAAGGTCGGCGTCGATCTTAATAATTCGCAGGTCCAGGCCGTAAATGGGTACATTGATGTGAAAAGCGATTATTTTTCAGTGGACGGCATCGGTATTATTGAAAACGGCGTAGTTTATATAATCAGGACGGTATATTACAGGAACAGGTCAAGCCACGTATTCTCTCTTTTATACTGGCGCGAAGAACCGTTCAACAATTGAACGGGAGAATGGAATAACTGTTTCCGGACTACGTTATCTCTGTCCCCACGCCTTCCGGCGTAAAGATCTCGAGCAGTACTGCATGAGGGATTCGTCCATCGATAATATGGCATTTCTTCACACCGTGGGTTATTGCTTCAAGAGCATAGGTCACCTTTGGTATCATGCCGCCTGTGATCACGCCGGAACGTATAAGTTTATCGACATCATTCGATTTTATCTCCGACAATAGTTTGCCGTTGCTGTCCAGGACCCCGTCTACGTCCGTGAGCAGAATGAGCTTTTCCGCTTTTAAAGACGAGGCTATTTTTGCAGCAGCGATATCCGCGTTCACATTGAATGCCTGTCCGTCGTCACCCACTGCAACAGGAGCTATAACAGGTATAAAATGGTTCAGTTCAAGTGTTCTTATGAGCTTGGCATCCGTGTTCACGATATCACCAGTCCTGCCCATGTCCACATCAGGCCCGGTGCCATCGCCTTTCTGCATTTCTATCTTTTTAGCGGTCATAAGCTTGCCGTCTTTGCCGCTTATGCCGACAGCCTTGCCGCCGTGATGATTGATCAAGCCGACTATATCTTTATTGATCTTGCCGACGAGCACCATTTCCACGACATCCATCGTCTTGCTGTCCGTGACACGGAGGCCGTTGACGAACCTGCTTTCCTTCCCGAGCTGTTTCAACAGGTCATCTATCTGCGGTCCTCCGCCGTGCACTATGACCGGCTTCAGACCTACATACCAGAGCAGTATAATGTCGCGGGCAAAATTCTCTTTCAACTGCTCATCGAGCATCGCATGCCCGCCGAATTTAAACACAAACGTTTTTCCGTAAAACTGTTTTATATACGGTAAAGCCTCTATGAGAACCGCTGCCTTTTGAATGAACTTTTCCATTTTTATAATATATACTTGCTCAGGTCTTCGTTCTTCAGGATCGGATTCAGTTTTTCACCGACATACTTTTCATCTATCGTAATCTTATCGCCTCTATATTTTGACGTATCGAACGATATGTCCTCGAGCAGCCTTTCCATGACGGTGTGCAGCCTCCTTGCACCGATATTTTCAAGTCTCTCATTGCTTATGCTTGCTATTTCTGCCAGTTTTTCTATCGCATCCTTCGTAAAAACAAGTTCCACTTTCTCTGTTTTTAATAGCTCGACATACTGTTTTGTCAAGGCATTGTCGGGCTCCGTAAGTATCCGCACAAAATCCTCCTTCGTGAGCGGTTCAAGCTCGACCCTTATGGGAAACCTGCCCTGAAGTTCCGGAATGAGATCGGAAGGCTTGCTTACATGAAAAGCGCCCGCTGCTATAAAAAGCATGTGGTCGGTCCTGACCATTCCGTACTTTGTCATAACAGTCGTGCCTTCTATCAAGGGAAGCAGGTCCCTCTGTACACCTTCTCTCGATACATCCGGGCCATAGCCTGAATCCTTGCTTGCTATCTTGTCTATCTCATCCACGAATACAATACCCGATTCCTCGACCTTTTTTATCGCTGTTCTCACAACCTTGTCCATATCGATAAGCTTTTCAAGTTCCTGCTGCATGATAAGTTCCCTTGCCTCGTTTATGTCTATCTTTTTTTTCTTCGTTTTCTTCGGCATCATGGTCTCAAACATCTCTCTGAGATTGAATTCCATTTCATCGCTTCCCATCCCCGAAAAGACTTCAATGACCGGCATGGGCATATATTGTATGTCCATCTCGACATACCTGTTGTCGAATTTGCCCTCCCTGAGCATTACCCTGAATTTTTCCCGTGTGCTCTTCGTATCTTCAACGACCTCAAGCACCTTCTGCTCGCCTTCCTGCGGTTTGTTATTCACCGGCTTTTTCTTTATCGGGAGCAGCAGATCAAGAAGCCTTTCCTCCGTAAGTTCTTCAGCCTTCGGCAGGAGCTTGTCTTCCTCCTCCTCTCTGACCATTTTAACGGATATCTCCACAATGTCCCTTACGATGGACTCCACGTCCCTTCCGACATAGCCGACCTCCGTATACTTTGAAGCCTCGACTTTTATAAAAGGAGCCTGCGCAAGCTTGGCGAGCCTTCTTGCGATCTCCGTCTTGCCGATACCTGTCGGACCTATCATGATAATATTCTTGGGTGCTATTTCATCCCTTATCTCAGCAGGCACATGCTGTCTGCGCCACCTGTTCCTTAAGGCTATAGCAACCATCTTTTTGGCATCTTTCTGGCCAACGATGTATCTGTTCAGTTCCTGGACTATAGCAACAGGCAGGAGTGCATCGCTTGGCTCAATTTGTTCCGGTCTGTCAAGCTTGCTGACAGCATTTCTCGTCTTTCTCATTTTACTTTACCTCTTTATAGTTCCTCTACCGTAATAGTGCTGTTTGTGTAAATACAGATATCCGAAGCAATCTTCATCGAATTCTCGGCTATCGCTTTTGCATCGAGATTGGAATATTTTATCAGCGCCCTCGCCGCTGCAAGAGCATACGTTCCTCCCGAGCCTATTGCAATAATATTGTCGTCCGGCTCTATTACATCTCCGTTGCCTGACAACAGCAATGATGCTGATTTATCAGCTGCAATAAGAAGTGCTTCCAACCTGCGCAGGATCTTATCCGTCCTCCAGTCCTTGGCAAGCTGAACCGCTGCTTTCATAAGGTTGCCTCTGAATTCTTCCAATTTCGCCTCAAACCTGCCGAAGAGCGTAAAGGCATCGGCAGTAGAGCCCGCAAAGCCTACCAGCACGGTATCATTATAAAGCCTCCTGACCTTTTTTGCCGTATGCTTCATGATAGTGTCGCCGATTGTTACCTGTCCGTCTCCAGCCATGACAACCTTGCCGTTGTGCCTGACTGCTATTATTGTAGTTCCTTCAAACATATCATCTCCTTGTATTTCCCTTCTGTTTTCTTGTTCTTTTTCCTGTCCTCACGCCGCGCTGCTCATTCCCTGCTACTTCCCCTTGTGCGCCCGCGGGTGCGCATCGTCATAAACCTTCATCAATTTATCCATACTTGTATGCGTGTAAATCTGAGTGGTCGATATACTGGAATGTCCAAGAAACTCCTGGATCAACCTGAGGTCAGCACCGGCATCGAGCAGGTGTGTTGCAAACGTATGCCGTAAAGAGTGAGGACTTATATGTTTGTTTATGCCTGACTTTATCATATATTTCTTCACAATCAATCCGACTGCCCTTCTGGTTAACCTCTTCCCGTACTTATTTATAAAAAGCGCCTGCCCGCCGGTGTTTTTGAAAGCGCTCTTCCTCATTTCGAGATAATTTTTAATGACCTGTAAAGCCTTGTCGTTGACAGGCACTATGCGTTCTTTCCTTCCTTTTCCTGTGACTCTTACATACCTTATATTAATATCGATATTTTCAATATCCAGTCCCACGAGTTCCGAGACACGCAGCCCGCTTGCATAAAACAATTCAAGTATGGCCCTGTCCCTTAAACCGAACACCTTTGTTTTATCCGGCAATTCGAGCAAACCGAATATCTCGTCGATATTGAGGAACCCCGGCAGCATCTGGTCCTTCTTCGGTATGGATATCAGTTCTGCGGGATTCATCTCGACCACATGCTCCCTGAGTAAAAACTTATAGAAGGTTTTTAATGCAGCAAGCTTTCTTCCCACGGAGCTCTTTTTTTCGGTTTTTAAAAGCGAGGCTGAGAACCCCCTCAATTCAAGGATACCGGCGGACTCGATGGACTTCCGAGGATCAAGGCTTTTTAAAAATGCTGTAAATTGTCCTAAGTCCGAAAGGTAGGCATCTATGGTATTGTTTGATGCACCCTTCTCTATACTGAGATAGGTTTTAAATGCCTCAAAAGTATGTTCCATTACGGATTAAAATTAACACACTGAATACAGTTTTTCAAATAGTCTCGGGGCGGGTCAACATGCAGGGAGAACCGAGCGGCAGTCTTCCTCTGTAAACTACGGTGCAGATACATTTTCAGAACTAATTTACCGAAAACTGTATGCGGAGTTTGAGGGTGCCTTTCGCGGGTCGGCCGTTTATTGTTGCAGGGGAGAACTTCCATTTTTTCAGCGTGCTTATTACCTTTCTGTCCAGTTCATCGTAGCCTGTCGATGAAAGGAGCTTAATTCTAAATGTTGCGTCTTTATTTACAATAAATTCAACCCGTACTGATGTATTGTATCTTTGTGCCCTGAGGTCAGTGGGTATAACAGGCATAGGGTTGAAGACCGGAAGAGGGGGCAATGAACTATTAGACTGTCCGGACAAGACCGTACCCGGTGTTATATTTCCTCCATGTGGTACTGAAAACCCGGCACTTGTATTTGTTTTGGCAACACTGGACAGGAATTTATTATGCCCTGTATTGAAAGATTGTTTTACACGATGTGATGGTATGTGGACAACCTGCTTCACACGAACATGCATTTCAGGCTTGTTCATCTCAACCGGAGACTTAAACAGCATTGTTATAGGCATCAAGATTTTTTCCGGTTGTTGCCTTTTGAACAGGTTTGACCACCCTATGAAATAAAACACCACAAGATGGAACATTACCGCAATTATAATCCCGGCAATTAAAAAATTTTCCCGCTGTTCTGCTTCCATAGATTATTTCGTTACCGCTGCGATGGCGAATTTTGTCGCACCAGCCTTCCTGGATATGTCCATTATGTTGACGACATAGCCATAGTTTGAATCCTTGTCCGCGTTGATCACGACCACTTTATCGGGGTCCTTTGCCAGCTCGTCCGAAAGCTGTCCATAAAGTCTTTCCGTATCGGTATCCTTGCCGTCGATAAAGAGTTTTTGATCTTTTGTTATGGTGATGGTTGTAAATTTGGTATCCGTAGCCCTGACCGTGGATGCCTGCGGCAAATTCACTTTCATGCCCTTCATGGCTATAATGGAGGCCGATGTTACCATAAAAAAGACAAGCAGAAAGAATATCACGTCGATCATGTTTATGACCTCTATCCGTGCCTTCTTAGGCTGTTCCAATTGCCTTAGCTTCATTTCCGTCCCTGCTTCACGAACTTTATAAACTCGTTTGCGGCAAACTCCATGTCCTTCGTTATGCGCCTTACCCTTGTGTTGAAGTAGTTGTAAAACAGGAGTGTAAGGACTGCCACGATAAGTCCGGTCGCGGTCGCTATGAGCGCCTCGCCTACACCTCCGGATATAGCGGTAGGCTGGTTCAGGCCTTTATTGGAGAATATCTGGAACGCGTTGATCATACCGATAATGGTACCGAGCAGTCCGAGCAGGGGCGCCATGGTGATGATGGTGTCGAGTACCCAAAGCTTGCTTTCGAGCTTCGGAATAATACTCAATGCATAGTGCTCCATGGCAATGTCCATATCGCTCATATCTGCATCGATATGGTCGACACCGACCGTGAGCACGTCCGCAACCGGCGTCTTCTGGGTCGACAGTAATGTCCTCATGTCCTCTGTTTTTCCGGCATCCACCAGTTGTTTTATCTTATGGAGCAGTCCGATACCCGGGTCCTTTATGTTGCCGAAGAATATCAGTCGCTCTATGATCAACGACATCGAAACTACCGATAGGAGCAAAAGGGGGTACATCATTACCCCGCCTTTCATTATAAAACTTATCGCTTGAGCTATGTTTTGCATTGTTCACCTCAGAAATATTTTTTAAACAGGACCGTTATAGTACGGGGACTGCCCCAGTGCGTATTGTTAAATCCGTTCTGCTGGTTTATCAGGTACGATGTGTTCAGAATATTGCCGATATCGATTACCAGGGCTGACTTGCCGAGATAAAATCTCCTGCTGAAATTATACCCCAGATACAGATCGGCAATAGTATGCGGAGGTACTTTGAGATAGTTCATCTCACCTGTTACGGTATTGTCTCCATACGGAAGACCGCTTCCGTATTCCAGATCCAGCATGCTCCAGAACCGGTTATACCGGTAATTGAGCAGTGCCGAAGACGTATACGTCTGATCGTGATCAAAATAGAAATACCCGGGCGGTACCGGAGCGACGGTGAACAATCCGCCTGTGATAGCGCCCTTCCCCTGCGATTTTTCCCACGCCATGTTAAATTCACCCGACAGTCCGGATACCTCTCTCGATTTCAGACTGAATTCTATGCCTCTCGTGTATCCTGCCTCGATGTTGTACGGCACATAGATGTTGGAATTGAGCAGTTGGTTATAGTCTATGACATTGGTCATTAATTTGTAGTACCATGTTAGTTTTGCCAGCAGATAATTACCTATCTTCTGCTGGTCTCCAACCTCGAAGTAGTGGTCCTGTTCGGGCTTCAGAGGTATGCTCATGTTCTGGTTTGCAAACATGGGTATCGAGTTGACGTGGATATTCTCAAACGGCGCGGGCTGGAAAAACCTCCCATAGTAGCCGTGGATGGTATTTGTCCTGAAAAGCTCCAATGCTATGCCGATACGCGGGCTGAGTTGGTTCGTGGTAATGTACTGGTTGAGATAGTCATACCTCAGTCCTGCGTTCACCGTTACCGGGGCGAAATGGAATTCATCCTGGACATAGCCGCTGCCTTCATACGACCTGTCTACATGGACGTCAAAAAAGGGCATATATGACGATGGATTCTCCTCGAGATAGAATGACTGGTTGTTGATCATATACTTGTATCCTATGCCAGCCTTTATACGGTTGTACTTTATCGTATTGTTTGTGTAGTCAGCCTGCGTTCCGTAGTCGAGGTATGATTCTACGACGTTGTTCAGAAAAGCAGGAGATGTAGCAGTCCCACCGTAAAGATCCGCGGGGCTTCCATCAGCGCTGAGTGTCGAACCTCTCCTGTACTGTGACATGGAGAGGTTTGAGTCGTTTGAAAAATCATGGTGCCATATCAGTACCTCGAAATCATTGGACTCGTTCTGGTTGTCATTGACGCCCAGAGACTGCTGCACGTCCGTATTAGGGATTTGATATTTTGATATGTTGCCCGATAACAGTAAGGTCAGCTTGTCGTTGTTATCTACCACATAGCCGAAGTCACCGAGCAGTGCATTTTTGAACAGTTCATCGTGCAGGGGGGTAACGACAGGCGTATCAACTCCCCGGTCCGTATGGTAGCTGATGCCTGACACGTGGTAATCAAATGCCCCTTTGCTGTCCGCTACATCGAAGTTGATGTCGTTTGTGGTGTAATTGCCTTCGCTGAAGCCTATTTCCTTCTCTGTGTTGTGCCTAGTCACAATGTTTACTACACCTGCGAGGCTGTTGCCGTACTCTGCAGGATAGCCGCCCGTCAGGACATCGATGCTCTGTATGTCTTGGGGATCCATTATATCGGTAAAGCTGCCGGAAACAGCGGAAGGTATATCAACACCATCTATCCTGTATGTTATCTCGGTATGCGCGCCGCGGAAGTGTACCTCACCAAAAGGTCCCTGTGCGGCACCGGGAACGGTATACAGGATCTTTGACAGGTTATTGCTCGCTGCCAGAGTTGATACGGTCTGCTGAGAGATCTTGGCAGAAGACGCCGAACTTTTTGTGTCTATAATCAATGCCTTTGCATGAACATTATAAACAAGCTCGTTGTATAAGCTTATCGTATAGAGCGACACTTCGCCGCTCATAATATCGATATTCTCTGTCCGTTCTGCATAGCCCTTTGAATTTACTTTGAGTGTGTATTTCACCGGTATCATGCCGCCTATTACACACTGACCGTCTTTATTCGTGGTACCGGAAACCGTAATGCCGCCTGTTGCCACAATGCCCGATGCGGTAATAAGAGCGCCGGACAAAGGCTTACCTGTATCACCTATTGAAACATGCACGATGAGTGTGCCTGGTGAAGGCATCGTGCTTGCTCTTGCAGCAACCATGCATAAACCGCTCATAAGCGGAAACAGTAAAAGTGCTTTTATAAGTTGCATGAAACCTCCTTTTTCGTTGTTTTATTTATTACGGGAGAGCATTGTGTCCGGTTCCGGTATAATAATGTAATGCACGATATTGATCTGTGAGAACGACAAGAACCGGATTCAGAATCAGGCACAGAATTGCGTATTACCTAAAACACTATACCGTATTCGTTGAGGAACATCGCCGGCCCGTAATGGTTATGAGATATGGGATATATTAGAAAACGAACGAAGGAGGTGCTCTTTCTCTGATAGCTGAAAGAACAGTATATTTAACTCTGATGAAACTGACCGGCAGTACATAGATGAAAGTAAAGAACAGTAGTACTGTTGGAATAACATAATTTACGACACCGCAGCTTGCTATAATAAACGAGTGCGCGGGACAATCCGGAGGTTCAGGCCTGCCGAGTTCCAGGGGATGATCATGCAAGAATGGAAGAAAGATGATTATGGATAAATAAAGAGATACAAGTGATATCCTTACAAAACGTGCATTAGTTATCATGGGAGCTTTAGAAGGCATATTGCATTATATAAAGCATACGAATAATATTTTCAAGTACACAAGTGAGCTAAAGTGCT
>JBBIVV010000024.1:7637-33249 GCA_037439545.1 bacterium | reverse complement strand
GACTTACTCGAGGGTGAGAATATTCAATTACGGTTTCCGCAAATTATACTCAACCAGAAAAATGCATTAAAATGGAGCCCTGCCTTTGGCGGGGCTCCACCGGTCTATAAGTCTGATTATCCTTAAATTCCTGATTAGCCTCTTTCAACAAGCGTGGCAACGCCCTGACCGCCTCCGACGCACATGGTCTCAATTCCGAGTTCTATATTGTTAGCGGCCATCTCGTGAACGAGCGTTGTCATGATTCTGGCGCCTGTCGCACCAAGCGGATGTCCTATTGCCAATGCTCCACCCCTCGGGTTTACCTTCTCGAACGGTATACCGAGTTCCCTGATGACTGCGAGAGACTGGGAAGCGAATGCCTCGTTCAGTTCCACGACACCGATATCCTTTATTGTTAACCCTGCTTTGGAAAGTAATTTTCTGACAGCATATATGGGACCTATGCCCATAAGTTCGGGCTTAACACCTGCAACTGCCATTCCCCTTATTGTTGCGAGCGGCTCAATCCCCAGTGACTTTGCCTTTTCCCTCGACATAATCATCACGGCAGCGGCACCATCGTTCAGAGGACTCGAGTTCCCTGCTGTTACGCTGCCTGTATCAGAAAAAGCCGGCGCCAGTGTCGCAAGCTTTTCAAGTGATGTACCTTCTCTTGGACACTCATCAGTATCAAAAAACTTCATGGATCCGTCTGCCTGCGGTGCATTAATGCCGATAATCTCTTTTTTGAACAAGCCGGCTTTTATCGCTTTTACAGCCTTCATGTGGCTTTCATAGGCAAACTTGTCCTGATCCACTCTTGATATCTTGTACTCGACCGCAACGTTCTCTGCCGTCTGTCCCATGGTTATATATACGTTCGGCTGTTTGCCGTCCTGAACATCATTTAAAAACGGCACATTCAATACCTTGTCCGGGTTCAGTCCTCCCATAGGTATGTGCGTCATACTCTCGATACCTGCCCCTATACCGGAATCGATGTATCCTGCCATGATACGCAGTGCAATGAAGTTTATCGCCTCGAGGCTCGATGAGCAAAATCTGTTCAGGGTTGCCGCAGGAACTTCTACCGGAAGGCCTGCAAGGATACCGATGACCCTCGCTACATTCAGTCCCTGTTCGCCTTCTGTCATTGCGCATCCGACAACAAGATCCTCTATTAATCTCGGATCGAGCTTCGGAGTCTTTTTCACGACCTCTTTAACGACAATTGCACCAAAATCATCAGCCCTTACATTTATCAGACTGCCTTTATTTGCCCTTGCTATCGCTGTTCTTGTCGCAGCTACTATAACCGCATCTTTCGGACCTTTATTCATATAACATCCTCCTTTTTTTATTTTTTTGATTTTATTATCAATTATTATTTTATATGTCCAGCATTTTGTCAGTATCCGGGTTTACGAAACACCCATGACTGTGATACCATACTACAAAAAGGATGGATACAGATGAATAAAAGAACAACCGGTCTTTTTATAATGTTTTTTTTGGCAGTGATATCAGGCTGCGCCAGCACGGGCAAAGGCTTAAGTTTTAAGCCGATGGGTCCGGCACTTGTCCTGGAAAATGCGAATTATACGCTGACGATAAACAGGTCTCCCTATAATTTTACCGTTACCTCTCATGGGCAAACAATACTGGCATCCATACCCTGTACTTCTTCATCCTCGATAAGCGCTACCGGAAGCTATCTTTTGAACAGCTCCTACGCCTGCACATTTTCCGCGTCTGGCTATGACCAAACATCCGGCGGTGCGACTGTTTATCTGCACAGCAATCAGGCAGGGTGGATCACCTACACCTTCCAGCTCATGGATAAAATGATCAAAGTGGATGTATCCGGCCAGAACGGCAATGTTAAGAATATCGGGGATGCATTTTCAGTCACAACCTCAGGACACTGGTACGGACAGGGAGAGCTCGGCAATTACCTGAACCCGGCTGACGGGAGTATAGAATCCGGGCAGCAATGGTTTCCGCTTGATACCGGCAGCTTTACAAGGTGCCCGCTCGAAACGGCAGACCAGAACAACATCATAACGCCCCTGTGGCTCACCTCGAGCGGCGCAGGACTGTTCGTAGACAGCTATGGCCCCCTGTGCGTCAGCCTTGATAACGGCATATTCACGCTCACAGGCAACTCGAACCAATTTTCTTATTATATTCTTGCAGACAACGATATACCTTCTGCATACAAGGACTGGATCTCCACAAACTATACCTATAAAAAAGCATGGCAGCCGGTAAGCTTACCTGCGCCTGCCATGTTTCAAGGACCTGTATGGTCAACATGGGCGGAATATCTTTATGGGATAAATCAAACAAATATTATCGCCTTTGCACAGAGCATAACGACCCTCGGTTTTCCTCATTCAATTCTTGAGATCGATGATAAGTGGCAAAAAAACTGGGGAGACACTGATTTCGACGCTGCAAAATTTTCCGATCCAAAAGCAATGATAGACCAATTGCACGGTATGGGATTTACGGTTTCATTATGGGTGCCTCCGTTTGTAGACAATGATTCTTCCAACTTCGGTACACCGTCCCAAAAATACTTTGTCCAATCGAAAACCGGGGGCGTTTCACTCGTTGCTTGGTGGGACACATTCACCACAAAGAAAGCCGGGCTCATCAACTTTGCAGGCCCGAATACCCTGGACTGGTGGGCAGGCTTGCTCGGCAGTATTGTCTCTCACTACGGCATTGACGGCTTCAAGTTCGATGCAGGGGAGTCGAACTGGTTCCCTCTTGACGGGGTCACGACCGGCTACCTGACGCCGAACCAGTACTCTGATTTTTATATAACACTTCATCGGCATGTACCTGCAATGGAATTCAGGTCAGGATGGTTCAATCAGAACGATGGTCAAATCATGCGGGAGTATGACAAGGACTCAAGCTGGGGCAATAACAACGGTTTGAAATCAGTGCTGACTCAGATGTTTGCACTGGAGATGATAGGATATCCCTTTGTGCTTCCCGACATGATCGGCGGCAACGGGTACACGGGGTTTCCGTCAGCCGAGCTTTATATACGATGGATGGAAATGAACGCTTTTATGCCGCTCATGCAGATCTCCATTACACCCTGGGATTCCAGATTAACCGGGTTCCCTTCTCCACAGGAGACCATCGATATTTCTAAATTCTATGCAGGGATTCACCAATCACTCTCGACCTATATGATAGGCCTTGCACAAAGTGCTGCAACATCAGGTATGCCTCCGGTCAAACCCCTTTTCTTCAATTATCCTGCCGACGGCACTACCTATACAATTGATGATGAATTCCTGCTCGGCGATCAATATCTCGTGTGTCCGGTCTTCACACAGGGTATAAGGGCGCGGAATGTATACCTGCCTGCAGGAACATGGAAGGATTATTTTACCGGAGGTACGTTCATAGGTCCGGCAAACCTTGCCGGCTATCCAGCCACCCTCACGGTAATTCCCGTATTTATAAAACAGTAAACCCCGTGAGAGAACTTCGTTCTTTTACGGCTTACGCTGACAGTGGCTTTTTCTGACGGCGTAAAGGTACATATTGCTCCAGGCTTACAAGTCTTCAAAATGCGTTATTTTTTTGAATTCCCTGAACCTGTTTTCTATTTCCTTGTTCACAAGCTTTTTAAACCTGTTAAGACTGAAATCTTCTACATTAAACGATGCCATTACACTGCCGACTATAATTGCCTGTCTTATATTTCTGTCATTTATAGTATCGACGCTCGAGAGATAACCCATAAATCCGCCCGCAAAGCTGTCCCCTGCCCCCGTTGGATCGAAAACCGATTCCAAAGGGTATGCCGGTGCAGAAAATACGCTCGAATCCGAGAACATCAATACCCCGTATTCACCCCTTTTTATTATTATGGTCTTCGGTCCATAAGAAAGTATAGTCTTTGCAGCCTTTACAAGGTTAGACTGTTTCGTAAGCTCACGCACCTCACTTTCGTTTATGGTGAGAATATCGACATACTCGAGCAACTTTTTTAGTTCTTTGCGCTTTCTCTCTATCCAGAAATTCATTGTATCGCATGCAATAAGCTTGGGCTTTCTTACCTGCTTTAATACTTCAAGTTGAAGACCCGGATCTATGTTAGCAAGAAAAACATATTCTGTGTTCTTATATCCTTCCGGCAATTTTGGGTTAAATGATGCAAAAACATTCAGTTGTGTGTCGAGGGTGTGTGCCTGATTCAAGTCAAAATCGTATCTTCCTTTCCATCTGAAGGTCTTTCCCTCCGTCTTTTGCAACCCTTTGGTATCTATCCCTCTTTTCTCAAGGAACCTTATATGCTTATCAGGGAAATCACTCCCGACAACAGCCACTAATTTTACATCCGTAAAATAACTTGCTGCCGTAGAAAAGTATGTAGCAGAACCACCTAATGCATCTTCCACTTTACCGAACGGTGTTTCTACAGAATCAAATGCAACTGAACCAACAACAAGCAAACTCATATCATTCCTCCTCCATCGTCTTATTTATATTGATCGGTTTCATTTTTATTCCCAGTGGATCCTTTTATTGATTCATGTTCCGTAAGGTCAAGCGGATGCTCCTCTTCCATTATTTTCATGGGCATTTTACCCGTGAACATCGACGGATTAAACGGATACATTATCGGATCGAACACGACCCAGTACAGGTGCCATATAAGTATGGCAAGTGTTGCAAGAACTGCCTCATAGAAATGAATCAGGATAAACAGATCGAGCCACCATTTGGGCAGAAGTGCGAGGGTAACGGTCGTAAACCAGAGTGCCATGCCGGTTATTCCCATAAGCGTGTTGCCCCAAACAAGCGCCCAGTATTCGAATTTCTCAAAAGGTGTAAATCTGCCGAACGCCGGCTTCTTACCGGTGAGACCTATATTGTAAAAGAACAAGTCCAGTGCTCCCTTTACGTCATCAAATCCGGGCAACAATGCTTTGAGCTGCTCTTTGCCGCGCTCTGTAACGACCATAAGAACAAATTGCAAAATAAACACTCCCAGAAGGACAACTCCGGAAATCCTGTGAATCCAGCTGCGGACAATACCATTGTCTATATGCGTCAGCCACGCACTCCACCAGTAATCAGGCCAGTGATGTGCAAAACCCGTATACGCAAGAACGAAGAATGCGAAAAGATGTACGAGATGCATGGCCCTTTCTGCCGGTGTAAATCTTATATAGTCTCCTTTATCATCGAGTTTTATTAATTTATCTTTTTCTTTATTGATGATCTTTCTTATGAAATCTGCGTATACGAAAATAAGTATACCCACGATAGTGACGGATATAAGCCATACATACATCGTCTGAATTAAATCCACGATCCCTTTATTCTTACCCATAGGGCCATGAATTTCTTTCAAATGCTTTATGTCTGCCTTGGTTATACCCGGATGGCATTTGCCGCAGGTTGACGGCAATGCGCATTGGCATACCGAGGACTCGGGATTCGAGCCAGGCAGAATTTTGTGGGCTCTATGGCATGAAGCACAATTGGCAGCGACGACACTGCCGCCTTTTATCATAACACCGTGAAAGCTCTGTAAATAGGTGGAAAGCTTTACGGCAGGAAGTCCGAAATTTTCAGCAAGTTGAATATTGCCGTGGCAGTCCGTACAGGTCTTCGGTACATTTAATGGATAGATAGGGGAATCCGGATTATCTTTTGAAAGAATTCCGTGCTCCGCATGGCAATCCGTACATACGGGAGCCCTCGCTATCCCCTGCTTAAATGCTTTCCAGTGTGAAGATTGAATGTAATTTTCGTATTCCTGCTCATGACATTTCGAACAGGTCTTCGGAACATTCGCCTTTGCTATCGTTGAAGTCGTAATGTTCAATGGCAAAATATCATGGACACCGTGACAGTCGGAGCATGTTGCAGCCGGGAGTCCATCTTTCAATGCCGCAGCATGGATACTTTTTTCGTACAACTGATACGGGTTGGTCACCGGTATGTTGTATTCCTTTGCCATGTCCGAACTGCTATGGCATTTGCCGCAGGTTGACGGAAGGTTCCTGGGAAAAACGGTTGAAGAAGGATCGGTTGCAGAAAGAATATCATGTTTGCCGTGACAGTCCCAGCAATGGGCTGCCTTGGTTATGCCTTCTCTGGTCGCTTCTCCGTGGATGCTTTTTTTGTACTGCGCACTCACATCGGTATGACACTGACCGCAATCAGGGGGCGGAAGTTTTTCCTGATGCGGGAGTGTTTTGACCGCCGTGTGGCAATCAGTACAGGTAAGCTCTTTATGTATTGATTTTTTAAGATGTTCCGCATCTATGTATGGTATTCCGTCCGTCTTTACTCCATGGCAGGCAAGACAGTCACTGCTGGTGAATTGCGGCCTCTTGCCGGTCAGTACTGAAACTTCATGCTGAAATTTGTTTCTTTTATTGACCGAAGTCCCTGCCTGTACATAAATTGCACCGAATGTAGTGTACAGAAGTAACGCACACGATATTGAGCTGAAAACATTTTTAAAATATTTAAACACCTTTTTCTCTCCTCTTGAGAAATATAGCATAAAATTTGGATTAATTATGTAATCTGCAAAACAGTATGTCAATACATTTTCAAGGAAGCGTATAAAACTGTATAATTAAATATAGCTTTTTATTTAACAAACTAAAAATCGGTTGACGAAGTGTTTTTTTGATTGTAGGGAGGATTTGGTATAGCATGGATTAAAGGATAAAATATGAGAAAATTTATATTGCTTTTTAGCGTCATATCGCTTTGTTTGCAGGCAAATGCATACAGTATGACTGATGCAAATTGTATGCAATGTCACGGTGATAAGAATTTTTATCATAAGTTCCAGAATGTGAGACAGGAAGGAATGTATATAAGTGAGGGTATTTTAAGCATATCCTCCCATAAAGGTATATCCTGCACCCAATGTCACACCGCTATACAAGGATATCCCCATATTACAACGACCACGATTCAGAAAACCGGTATCCCGGGAATGTGTTCCACCTGTCATCGGGATGTGTATGATAAATACACACAAAGCATTCACTGGATTGCTATAAAAAGGGGCATAGAAGCGGCACCTGTTTGCACGGATTGCCATGGTGCACACGGTATATTAAAGATAACGAACCCGGTTGCGAAGGTATATCCGGAAAACATTCCGAAAACGTGTTCAAGCTGTCACGATTCCGTGAAGCTCGCACAGAAATACAATCTCCCGCTCAATAGATTAATGACCTATGAAAATAGCTTTCATGGCATTGCACTTAAATTCGGCGACCTCAGGGCTGCAAACTGTGCAAGCTGTCATGGCGTCCATGAAATCCTGCCATCAAGCGATCCCAGATCATCCATCAGTAGGGCTCACCTTGCAAAAACATGCGGGAAATGCCACCCGAATGCAACTGAGAATTTCGTTAAAAGTCCTGTCCACGTTATCGTAAGCAAACAAGGGGAAAAAGGACCATACATCGTAAGGCTATTCTATACCTGGTTTATCGGAATACTGATTACGCTCTTTGTCATTTATGTAGCTTTCGATCTCTTCAATACACGGCGAAAGAAAAGCAGGGGTAAATAAACATGAATAATGCAATACAAAGGCTTTCCCGGAACCAGCGTATCCAGCATCTCATTCTTCTAATATCCATGATCGTATTGTCCGTGACCGGATTGGTCTTAAAATTCCACAGCAATTCATTTTCAGTATGGCTGATAAAGATTGAAGGAGGTATATGGGTCAGGGGGCTCATCCATAGGATTTTCGCAATAGCCCTGATACTTCTTACCATATATCATATACTGTGGGTAACATTTACAAACGAAGGTCATTCAGAACTCATGGCATTTGCACCGGGATGGAAGGATCTCCGGGATTTTTTCAGGAAACTTTCTTATAACCTCGGTATATCAAAAACCCTGCCTGAATTTGATAAATACGATTATCTGCAGAAATTCCAGTACTGGGGAGTTGCACTCGGCGTCATTTTGATGATCTTTACGGGCACTATCCTATGGTTCGTAAATCAATCCATGGCAATCCTGCCGAAATGGATTATCGATGCTACAATACTGGTGCATGGATGGGATGGTGTCATGATTTTCATAGTATTGTTCGTATTCCATCTCTATAATGTTCACTTAAACCCTACAGTTTTCCCTATGAATAGGACATGGATAGACGGAAAGATCTCCGTTGACAGATTAAAAGAAGAACATTCCCTTGAATATAATAGGTTACTATCGGAAAAGAAACATGAAAAAGATTAAGTATGTTTTCTTTATAATTACTATACTACTTGTTCCCTTCAATGCCTTCAGTCAGGCACCGCTGTATCAGAAATGTCTCCTGTGTCACGGCAGGCCGGGATTCAAAAAGATGCTGCCGGACGGAAATACACTGGAGTTGTTTGTAAATAAATCTGAACTTGAGCACTCTATACACTCAAAATTGCATTGTACGGATTGTCACGCTGATGTTATGGAGATTCCGCATCTCAAGACGCCCGGCAAGGTAAACTGTTACCGGTGTCACTATAAAGATAATCCGAACGGCGCCTTGCCTGCAAATGAATTTTTCAAATCGATCCACGGGAAACTCGCGGCACAGGAAGACCCGAAGGCGCCTCACTGTCAGGACTGCCATGGGGGCCACAATGTTCAGAAGGTAGACTCGCCTCTATCGACAGTCAACCACCGGGATGTTGCCTCTACGTGCGGTAAATGCCATAAGGCGCAGTATGATAATTACATTCAAAGTATACACGGCACGGCACTGCTTGACAGGCACATACAATCAGCCCCGACCTGTACCACCTGCCACGGCAAGCATTTGATACTGAAGCCGGACGATCCGGAAGCGACCATATATGCTTTAAATGTAATAAATGTATGCTCTCACTGCCATGAAAACAAAGAGCTGATAAAAAAATACAATATACCTGGGGGAAGGATCAGCACCTATAAGGAAAGCTATCATGGGGTTGCAGATGAATTTGGCTCTGCAAGGGTTGCGAATTGTTCAAGCTGCCATAGGGCGCACTTTATTCTCCCGCAGAATGATCCCCGTTCATCGATAAACAAAGCAAACCTTGCAAAAACATGCGGCAAATGCCATCCGAATGCCAATGTAAACTTCACGAAGGGCAAGATTCATGTTAATTATAAGAGTAGATCAACGGGTATTTTATATTATATAGGTATGTTCTTTGAAATACTCACTATGTCAACCTTAACCTTATTATTTATACATATTCTGCTCGATCTGTTCCGCAGGTACAAAGCGGGAGAGATTGGTAAGAAGACAAAACACGGAGACTAAAGATGGAAGTCAGATACGATAATGCGCGGGATACATTCATAGAAGCACTCGAAAGACATGCCATAGATGAGCTTGGGATCCGTGATAATCCTGAACTCATTGACCTGGTCAAAAGACTTATAAGATTGGAAACAGCAAAAGATCTGGACATACTTTTAACTACAAAACTCAAAAAGGTTTACAAACTCATAAGGAAGGAACAGAAACTGAAAGCCAGGTTTGTAAATAGGAAGCAATGGGAACAGGAAACATTTCAGAGGTTCAATATATATTTCAGAATCCAGCATATTATGCTGTTTACGAGTGTGATTATCCTGATCATAACAGGGCTGCCCATCAAGTTTCCGGAGTCATCTGCGTCAAAAATATTAATGTTTTTTATGGGTGGCATTGTAATGCAAGGCATATTACACAGGGTTGGTGCGGTTTTATTAATAGCCTTTTATGTATTTCATACTGGGTACACCATCTTTAATAAAGACGGGAGAAGAGATTTTATAGCACTGCTCCCGGGATTAAAAGACATAAAAGATGTCCTGCAGATGATTAAATACTTTTTCGGCTTATCGAAAGAGAAACCAGAATTCGAAAGATTCAGCTATGTAGAAAAATTCGATTACTGGGCTGTGTACTGGGGCGGTATTGTCATGGTAGGCTCGGGACTTATCATGTGGCTGCATAATCTGACATTGAGATACCTTCCAAAATATGTGTATGACATTGCACGTGAAGCGCACAGCGATGAGGCACTCCTTGCAACATTAACAATAGTTATCTGGCATTTCTATAATGTTCATTTCAATCCAAGCAGATTCCCCGGCTCCATGGTATGGTGGCACGGTAAACTGACAAAAGAACAGATGCTGGAGGAACACCCGCTTGAATACAAAAAGTTTATAAAAGATAAAGAAGGGCGCCATGGATCATAGATTCTCATCTTTTTTCAAGAAACACATCGCTGCTGCAGTGGGAGCAGGCATTATTATTGTCGTGTGGTTTTTACCCAATATAATCTTCTTGTCGCTTTCAGGGTCACCAAGAATATGCTCCTCATGTCATATAATGAAACCATACATAGACGAGTGGAACACATCCGTACATAAAGATGTACGCTGCACAACATGTCATAAACTCGGATTTAACTATTTCACGAGAGTGGAATTTGAAACATTAACAGGCATATATAACCCAAACCCGGTAACAGTCGTCAGCGATCGTGTATGTACAAAATGTCACTCGTTATCGGATATAAGCAAACCGGTATTTTATGAGAACATGCTCTACTTTGATCACACGAAGCATGTCGGTAAGAGCGTAAGAGAAATGCTTTTAACCTGCGAAACATGCCATCCTTCAGCCACCCATGGCTCAAAACTGACCATGGTTGACCAAGATGCGTGTATATCCTGCCATTTTATCGGTGCACCGAGGGGAGAGGCAATAACGGGATGTCCATCTTGCCACGGGAGCCCGGCAAAAACGGTCGAACTTCACGGCATGAGTTTTAATCACAAATCTTATTTGACCAAGGGCATGCAGTGTAATCAGTGTCACCTCGATGTAATCAACGGGAAAGGCGAAGTCCCCCGCGATAAGTGTCACCAGTGCCACGAAGATAGATCCTACAAATACAGCAACCCTGTGTTCGTGCATAATACCCATGTAACAAAGGAACATCTCACCTGTGACAAATGCCATGCGCGGATGAATCACGGCGAAATACACATGATTCAGTCCCTTGAATCCGATTGTACGGATTGTCACAAAGACAGACACAATTACCAGAGAGAGATGTATATGGGCATAGGAGCCGAGAATACGCTCAGTATGCCGGACGCAATGTTTTCCACCCAGGTCAGCTGCGAAGGATGCCATCCGGACAAGCTTTCCCTGACCTCCGGAAATTCACTGTTGCCGAAAGCAGAGAGTTTAAAGCAGACCGCAAGAGCATGTGTTGAATGCCACGGCAAACCCTATGGTAAACTTATGTACAACTGGATAGCAGTCGGCAATACTATGTTGAACTATGTAAATACCACAATAAACAAAGCACACATTGCAATTAATAACTCAACGGCCGCCCCTGCAATAAAAATGCAGGCAAAGAAGCTGTTAAGCACTGCAGTATTCGATAAAAAGTTCGTTGCTCTGGCGCATCCTTCTCATAATATAAGATACTCGCAGCAGATATTGATAAACTCGCTCAATCTTGCCGACAAGGCCTCTCATTTAGCGGGTGCGGAAACTATCGCAAACAACAAGCCTTTATCACTGCAAAGTGCGGGCGCTTCATGTGCTATACTCTGTCACAACACACTCGGTATGCCGAAAACTATAAAGTTTGAAACGCTCGGTGTAAATTTCCCTCATGATTTTCATATGAATCTCGGAATAGACTGTGCAGGATGTCATCCGACAGAACATTCAATGGCTATGAATATTAAGGTCGATACGTGTGCAAATTGCCACCATCAGAATAAATCCACCTCTAACTGCATATTGTGTCACAAGAGCTCAGCAGGACTTTACCACGGGAACATTCCCTTCCCGGATATTCCTCATACTCCGAATGTGATGTCCGGCAGTGTCGGGTGTGCAGATTGTCATAATCTCATAAGACATGGAACGGTCTATACGGACGTAAAAAAACAATGTACAGCATGTCATGTTCCAATGTATGGCAATTTGCTTGATAAATGGAACACCTCTTATACAAGCAAATATGAGCAGACCGAATTACTGTTGAAGAATTTCTCGATACAGCTTGAAGGAGTAGATAAAAACACGCAGCAGTATAAGAAAAAGAAAACATTGTATGATGACGCATCTGCCAAACTGCGCTTTATAGAAAAGGCCAATGGAATGCATAACATCCCAATAACAGATAAGATACTTGACAGCGTCATACATGAGCTCAAGTAATAGAGACATAATTCTATTGACTTTGACAGGAAATTGTATATTATAATAAAAAAAGTCCGCTTGGATCCGTAACAAGACCGAGACGGGGAGAATAAGTAGATTTTATCTAAACTCCAGCCGTTTCGGCTGGAGTTTTTTAATGGAAAGAAAAAAGATAACTTTACCAAACATACAAAAGCTATATGAAGCCGGTGAGCGTATCACCATGCTGACAGCCTATGATTATCCATCCGCTGTAATAGCCGATGAGGCAGGTATTGATATTATACTGATAGGCGATTCGTTGGGCATGGTAATGAACGGATACAAAAACACCCTTCCGGTCACAGTGGAGGAGATCATCTATCATACAAAAGCTGTTGTGAGGGCGGTTGAATTCAGTTTTGTCGTCGCTGATATGCCCTTCCTTTCCTATCAGACGGGTTCGCGAGATGCCGTATACAATGCCGGGAGGCTTTTAAAAGAAGGCGGTGCTGAAGCAGTTAAATTAGAAGGCGGCAGGTATGCGGCAGGAGCTATCAATGCCATTGTTCATGCGGATATACCCGTAATGGGGCACCTGGGGCTTACGCCTCAGTCCATACACAGAATGGGCGGTTATAAAGTTCAGGGCAAGGACGAGAAAAGTCATAATACTTTGATAGAAGATGCACTTGTGCTTCAGGATGCCGGAGCATTTGCAGTTGTACTGGAAGGTATCCCGGGAACTCTTGCAAAAGAGATCTCTTCAAAACTGCACATACCGACTATCGGTATCGGTGCAGGTCAGGATGTAAGCGGCCAGGTACTTGTTTTTCATGACCTGCTGGGTTTTGGCGGCAACAGACAGCCTACATTTGTAAAACAATACGCACATCTTAAAGAAACGTCGATATCTGCGATTCAGCACTATATCAAAGAGGTTAAAGAGGGTGTATTCCCCGGACCAGAGCATACCTACAAATAAACAATGAAGATCATAACTACGGTTAAGGAAATGCAGGGTTTTTCCGCCGGGCAAAGGGCTCTGGGGAAAAGAATATCATTGGTGCCTACTATGGGATACCTTCATGACGGGCATTTAAGCCTGCTCAGGGAAGGCAGAAAGCATGGGGACATACTGGTAATGAGCCTGTTTGTAAACCCAATGCAATTCGGACCCAAAGAGGATCTTGCAAAATATCCGAGGGATTTCGACAAAGACAAAAAACTCGCCGAACGTGCAGGTACAGACGTAATCTTCTACCCTGATCCTGATCAGATGTATCCAGGAACATTCAAAACCGCAGTGGAAGTAATAGGGATATCAGACGTACTGTGTGGCAAAACGCGGCCCGGACATTTCAAGGGCGTGGCAACCGTCGTTCTCAAGCTATTCAATATTATAATGCCGCAAAGTGCCATATTCGGAGAAAAAGATTTTCAACAGCTTACCATTATTAAGCAGATGGTAAAAGATCTTAACATGTGTGTAGAGATCATCGGCATGCCGACTGTACGAGAATCCGACGGCATAGCTATGAGCTCAAGGAATACCTACCTGTCGAAAGAACAGAGGGCCGGGGCACTGTCAATATCAAGAGGCATGCAAAAAGCAGCATCGTCATTCAAAGACGGCAACGAGGACAGTGAGGAACTTGTAAGCATTATAAGAGATGAAATAACACACGCCGGTTTACGGGAGGACTACATCGAGGTCGTCGACGACAAGACGCTGGCACCTTTATCGAAAGCCGGAATGAACAGCAGGGTTGTCGTCGCTGCATATTCCGGCTCCACAAGGCTGATAGATAATATTTCTTTGAAACAATAGATGGAGGAGAAATGGAAAGGACAATGTTAAAATCAAAGATACACAGGGCGGTGGTTACCCAGGCGGACGTTGACTATGAAGGGAGTATCCAGATAGACGAAGAATTGATGGAACTCGCCGATATAAAGGAGTACGAGCTGGTAAAGATCTGGGACGTCACCAATGGTAACAGGCTCGAGACGTACGCCATAAAAGGTCCCCGGGGCTCGAAAGTCATCGGCACGAACGGAGCCGCTGCACATCTGATAAGGAAATCCGACACCGTCATCATCGCAAGTTTCGTCAGCATGCCCGAACCGGAGATACCCTCCGATTACGCTCCGAGGATACTCCTCATGGAAGGCATGAACAACATCAAGGAACTCAAGAACATACCCGAACGGGCTGTTATATAATGTTGCAGGGGCTTGTAATTGCAAGCCCCTGCATGTTCACTCATGATAAATGTTTCGTTGTTATAGATAACGCTTGTTACGCTTTCCCATAGCTGTGTAACCCTGACAATACCAGATTAACACCAAGATAAGTAAATAATACGAAGGCAAATCCAAGGATTGCAAAGGTAGCTGCAGCCCTTCCATGCCAGCCCCATGAGTATCTCAGATGTATATAAACAACATAGACCAGGAAGGTAATCAGTGACCAGGTCTCTTTAGGATCCCAACTCCAGTATCGGCCCCACGCATAATCAGCCCACGCTGCACCTGTAATAATGCCGATCGCCAAAAGTACTTCACCGATAATGATTAGTTTGTAGCTCATGTCGTCAAGAATCTTTGTAGAAGGCAGATATGAGAGGACTTTACCGTTCGTGTGCTTTGTATACCAATCACCGATCAAATAGAATATCGATGCACCGAATGCAAGGGCAAAAAATGCATAACCAAAAAAGCTTGTTACCACATGAAACGTGAGCCAGTTGCTTTTTAAAGCCGGCACAAGAGGCTCTATTCTACTGTTCACATTCGGGGAAAATGAGGCATACGCCATAAATATAAAAGCAGTAAGAGAAACAGGGAACCCCAATTTCCTCATCTTATACTTCAGTTCTACAATAATGTAGGTAAGCGCCACTGTCCAGGAAAGGAATATCAGGGATTCATAGAGATTCGTTATTGGTATGTGACCATACTCAAGCCGATATGATTCTATCCATCGTGCAATCAAACCTGCTGATTCAATGAGAAAAGCAGCCATGAATACTACAAAACCTGCTATATCGAGCAACTTTTTCTTAAACACAAGTCCAAACAGATACAAAAACATAGCTCCTACATAAACAAATGTCGATACACTTAACAGCAGGGTATTCGTCTGGTGATTCATAGGTATCATTATTTTACTCCTCTCTTTATTTCATTTACTATCCTCTCAAATTCCAGCTCAAAAGAATATTTATTTCTATCCGCAACACCGGCAATGGTGAATGTATGCTCATTTTTTTTCGGAATAAATATCCAAATTCTCCTTCTGTAGCTGAAAAACGACATTATCAGCCCAATGATCAATATGATTGCACCGGTTGCAACATACGGGAATCCCGGGTCCTTTGACACTTGCAGACCCGTATAATAACTTTCCTTAGCGCTTATAAACCTTATCTTATAACCATCGATATTTTCTGCCCCGTGAAAATCCGGATATTTCTGCAGATAGAGAGAGGTACTTTGAAGCTTTTTACCTTTGTATACACCAACAAGTATCGTAGGACCAAATCCCTGATAATTTGATGAATAATCGAGCACTGCTATATAAGAATCGTCCTTTATATGAAATAACTGGTTGATGTTTAATGATACATCATCATGCTTATTCTGGCTGTCTGTTACGATAACATCAAAACTGCTCGCACCTGCCTGACCATAAGATGCCTGATATATTGTAATGCCTTTGTAGGTCAAAGGCTGATTGACATCTATCACCTTGTGCGCTATCTGGTGATCTCCATTAAATATGCTGAGATCGCTCTTATACGCCTTCGGCATACCTGAATTGTAGAACTCGACATTAAAGTTATTACATTGTATTGTGAAGGGGAGTGTTATATCCTTATTTCCTCTTGTCGTTCTGACATGGGCTGTAGAATCTCCGGGAACGAGGTTAACATAAGCATCAAACCCAAAAAATGATCCAATTAATGCTCCGATGAATATGATAATAAGGCTTATATGGGTCACATACGGACCAAACCTGGCAATACGTCCTTTCTCCAGATAAAGAAAATCCCCTTCCTCAGTTGCAGTATAAACCGGTTCTTTGTATATCTCCTTTAACTTGTTCTGTAGCGTGGAGAGCAACTCATCTTTATTACCGCTATAATGAATGGTTCGTTTTTCTTTAAATGCATCTATCTTGTCTGCCGGAATCTTGAGTTTTGGGTTTTTTACCATCTTAAATATTGCGGGTAATCTTTCTAAACTGCACACCGTAATATTAACAATGAAAAGTATAAGGAGTAGTTCAAACCACCAGGAATGATACATGTCAAACAGATCAAAGAAGTTAAGAAGTTTATATGTCGATGCTCCATAGTGCTGCATATATTCTTCAACTGGGAGCCCCTGCTGAATGACTGTCCCTATAATAGCGGTCCCGACAATTGACAGTATAAGCACTATTGCAAGCTTGACCGAACTAAAAAATCGCCACACCTTATCTAATATTTTGTCCATATTTTTATTTTCTTCCCGGTAAATTGTAGATTTTAACACCTTAAAGAAAACAATTTATACAGCCAATTGATGATTGTCAATTAAAATTATACCAAATAAAAAAAGAGGGGTGGTGCAGACCTCCGGAGGGGACCGAGATCTGCACCGTTTTTAGTTGCGGAGGGGTTTATTATTCATTAACATGTATTGTATTCTATCCTGTGTTTTCTGTTCTCCACATAAACTCAGGAAAGCTTCTTTTTCCAGATCTAGGAGTCTTTGTTCATCGACTATGGTACCCGGCGGTACATCTCCGCCTGCTATGACATTGATAAGTTTCTTCGCGACAACCTCATCGTAATCACTAATATAACCACCCAGTTTCAGATTTCCAGCTCCTAAACCTAAGGTTGCCAGTGCTTCTCTGCCGGCTACCTGAATATCGTTTCTTGGCCTCTGCTGCTTGAATCCTTCTTTCACCATGGCGAGAACTGTCTGTTTTGCATCATAAATAAGATTATCTTTATTCAGGGTAATTTGATCTGTCGGTTTCAAAAAGCCGTACAATTCAATAGCCTCTTTTGCACTCATAGAAACCTTTGCCATACCGATAGTTTCAAAAGTATGTATGGCCGCTTTTATTGGATCCGGTTTCACCACGTTGTTGCCAAGGGCCCTGAGGTAAAGTTCCTTTGTACCGCCGCCGGCAGGGATTACACCAACACCTAATTCTACGAGCCCCATGTAAAGTTCTGCATAAGCCCTAATCTTGTGCGTATGAATGGATACCTCACACCCGCCGCCGAGAGCCATATTAAACGGAGCTGCGACAACTGGCTTGGGAGCATACTTCATTCTCATGTTTGCATTATGTAAACCGTCTATTGAAGCTTCAAGCAACTTCCACTCTTTGTTCTGAATAGCCATGAGGATCATGAAAATATTTGCTCCAACACTGAAGGTGTCACCTTCATTGGCAAGTATCATACCGGCGATATCCTGCCTGCTCTCTAACATATCCACACCTGCGTTCAGCATGTTTATGATATCATCATCTATGGAATTCATCTTTGAAATAAACTCCACGCATATCACCCCGTCTCCTATATCGATGATCCTCGCACTTCCATTTTCCTTAAGGATCATGCCCTTCTTCTTCAATGCATCGAGGGATATGACATTCGGTCTTCTTATGACGGGTTTATAGGTGTTCGTTTTAAAATCGAAGTAATATTTATCTCCTTTAATGTCGAGATAAAACCTTCCATATCCTTTATCGATGACCCTGTTAATGGTTTCCGGGACTTCTATGCCTTCCTTTTTCATTCTTTCCAAGGAACTCTGAATACCTATTGCGTCCCAGGATTCAAATGGACCTGTAGCCCAGTTGAATCCCCATTTCATAGCATTATCAACATTTACGATGTCATCCGCAATCTCGGGAATTCTATTCAATGCATAAACCAGGGTATCTCTTGTCACTTTCCACGCAAACTTTGCAGCCCTGTCATCTCCTGAAGTAATCGCTTTTGCTTTTTCCTCGTTGGTCTCCGCATTCTTTGCCATGTCGAGAGAGTCGTACTTGTATTTCTTCTTCTCGACATATTCCATTGTATTGTAATCAAGCACTAATTTTTTCTTACCTTTTTCATCTTTTATCTTCTTGTAAAAGCCCTGGCCCGATTTGTCCCCAATCCAACCCTGTTTTACCATCTTTTCAACAAATGCCGGTACCTTAAATACCTCTCTCTTTTCATCTTTCGGCGTATTTTCATAAACATTGTTCGCGACATGAACAAAAGTATCAAGTCCCACAAGGTCACCTGTCCCAAAAGCCGCACTGCCTGGTCTGCCCATCGGTTTACCTACTATTGCGTCGACTTCATCTATTGCATAGCCGTCATCGACCATGACCTTCATGGTATCGAGCATTGAGAAAACACCTACCCTGTTCGCTATGAAATTCGGCGTATCTTTACCGTATACGACACCCTTTCCAAGTACATTTTCCGCAAACTCCTGCATAAAAGATACCATCTCCTGCTTTGTTTCATCTCCAATAATAAATTCAAGAAGTTTCATGTATCTTACAGGGTTAAAGAAATGCGTGATCATAAAATTATCTTTAAAGTCTTTGCTCCTTCCTTCTGCCATATCCTTGAGCTTAATACCCGATGTGTTGGAGCTGATTATCGAGCCCTGTTTTCTATATTTATCCACCTGCTCAAAAACCTTTTTCTTTATATCGAGTCTCTCTGTAACTACTTCTATGACCCAGTCAGACTGGCTTATAAAATCAAGATTATCTTCCATGTTACCTGCCGTGATGTAAGATAGATCTTTCTGCGAATATATGAGAGCCGGCTTTCCTTTCCTAACATGTTCAATACCTGCAAGTGTGAGCCGATTTCTCACCTGCGGATCTTTTAACGTCAGACCGGCTTTTTTCTCATCATCCGTGAGCTCCCTCGGTACTATATCAAGGAGATATGACGGTATACCTGCATTTGCAAGATGGGCGGCAATACCGGACCCCATGACTCCAGAACCTATTATCGTTACTTTTTTTATCTCATAGCTCATAATAATTCCTCCTGTAGATTTACCGTTCTATAATCGTCGCTATACCCTGACCGCCGCCAATACACATTGTTCCGAGACCTGTGTTCAAATTCCTCTTGGTCATCTCGTATAGAAGCGTGGTAAGTATCCTGACTCCAGAAATACCGAGCGGATGTCCCAGAGCAATAGCTCCTCCGTTTACGTTTACAATGTCAGGGTTGATCCCGAGTTCTTCTATACTCACAATGGACTGAGATGCAAAAGCCTCATTTATCTCGAAAAGCTGTATATCTTTTACCGTCATCTTTGCCCTTTCAAGGATACGTCTCGTTGAATAAATAGGGCCTAATCCCATTACCTCGGGCTCTAATGCTCTTACTGCCGTCGCCCGTATCTTCGCAAGAGGTTTGATGCCAAGCTCTTTTGCTTTTGAAGATGACATAAGAACCATGACACTTGCCCCGTCATTAGTCGGGGAAGAATTACCTGCCGTTACCCTGCCATTTGCCCTGAACACCGGCTTTAATTTTCCGAGTGCTTCAACAGTTGTATCAGCTCTCGGGCACTCGTCTTTATCAACGAGTATCCATCCGCCGGGTATGTTGCCGCCATTATAAAGTTCGATATCTCCATTTGCCTTGTTTACAATAACCTGTGCTATCTCATCGTTAAATCTTCCCGATTCTTGCGCAGCAACAGCCTTCTTATGAGAATTATATGAGAATTTATCGAGATTTTCACGCGTCAGATTATACTTATCACTGTATCTATCTATAACCTTCTCTGCGGTCTCTCCCATGGATATATAAACATTGGGTAATGCTGTTCCATCCTGTACAAACTTTATATTTGGCGACGGCTTATTGCTGGTCATCGGTATCATGGTCATACTTTCTGTGCCGCCGACGATGAATATATCTCCTGCTCCACCCATTATTTCATAAGAAGCCTTATGCAGGGCAGTCATTGCCGAGCCGCAAAACCTGTTTATGGTAGTTGCAGGGATCTCAATAGGCAGACCAGCAAGAATACCTGCTACCCTTGCAACATTCATACCCTCTTCCGCCTCAGGAAAAGCAGAGCCGCATATAATGTCTTCTATCTGTTTATAATCGAATTCAGGCAATCTTTTTAAGGCAGCTTTAATTGCAGTGGCAAACAGATCATCCGGCCTCGTTTTTGCAAAAAAACCCTTCTTTGCCCTGCCAATCGGCAGCCTCACCGCTGACACTATCACCGCATCTCTACCACTGTCTTTCATACTTACCTCCATAATGAATGATTATTCATTCATAGATAAAACATAGCATTGTATACAAGTCAAGATATATTTTAGAATTATGTTTTTTTATAGTTTACAGGCTTATGACCCTTGAAAACTATCGGATAGACTATTGCAGTATCAAGCACACCGGTTACGATATCAACAAGATAGTGTTGTTTTACGTAAAGGGTGGACAGGGAAATTAAGACAGCTATAAGTATAAAACACACGCCGAGAGTTTTATTATAACGGTAAAATATCAGTGCAACTAACAGTGAATTTGCAACGTGCAGACTCGGGAACACATTAAAGCCAGGGTCGAACCGGTACAAAAAAGACACAAGTTTTGTACTGATAGTATCCGGGATCACATCTGGTCTAATCATTCTTACAGGAAAAGTAAGAAAAGCAATAAAGGCTATAACAAACTCCATAAGATACGCTGCGGCAACCCTTCTGAACGTATCTATAGAGCGTAATAAAAACAGTGGAGTAAAACAGAAAGGATAATAAAGCAGGTATAACCATATAAACCATGGCGTAAAAGGTATCGATCGGTCGATATAGGTGCTGATATCATAAAATTTCATTCCCTCTTTCCAGAGAAGATGGTTATGCCAATCAACATAATAAAACCCACATGAGAGAAAGATTACAAGGAATACAGCGATTATAAATCTTTCGTGCCCAAGATAACTGTTTATTATGTTTGATGTTTTCCGGTCATCCTTATGATTTCTAATACTCATAGCTTACGGTAAAGCCCGTATCATAAATATATCCTTTGCTTTCATAACCGGGGTAACCGGGATTTTGAATGCCGGATGTATATGGGTCCGCATCAACCGCTACTGATTTATATGTTTTCCTTTCGCCAAGTATGATGCCCTGAAAATCAACGGTAAAATGGATGTGCCCGTCATTGTACGGCATTATATAACTTACACCTGTTGACAGAACATTCTTAACGCTATCAACATAATTCGACCTCCTCATCTGCGGAGGCACCGGCGTAGGCTCGTACTCATAACCGCCCATGACACACCACGATTCTACGGGTTTGTATGCAACCCCAATTTTCGGTATGTATATGTCGTTGAATGCCTGCCCTGCATAGGTGACCCCGGTTGCAGAATCGGTATAAGATTCCTGTTGAGGTTTCACATCATGGTTGTTTATATAACCCGACCAGCCAACCCAGGTAACATCTCCATTAAGCTCAAGATTGTCCATGAGTTTATACATAACACCAAGGGACGCATGGGCAGGTGTGTAAAATAATATCTGATCAATCGTTTGCGTGAATTGACTTGCAATGGGGAGCCCGCTCGCATTCAGATGAACAAAGGCTCCACCGACTATCGGGAAATCATCTGCACTCATATATGAAGCACCAATTTTAAAACGATCGGATGGATGAAACAATACACCAAGGTTCGCTACATATGTATACTTCTGCGTGTTGTTAACGTTCATATACCATACAGATTGGTTTAAAGGGTTAGGGAAATACTCATAAGAATAGGTCATAGATTTAATGAACAGGGAGATTCCTCCTCCAATGGATAAAAACGGCAGAACTTTAAAGGCGATTGTCGGGAGTATGATCTGCTGTTCTGTGTTATTCTCAAGCATTTCAAAATACAGCTTGTTGGTAAGGAATGACTCGCTTTCATCTGCATAATGGGTTATCTGCTGCTGGGTATCACCCAATGGCGTATACAGGCTAATTCCGACTCTTATGAAATCCGCTATAAAATCATGGGTCATTCCCACAGAAATACCTTCAATGTCTTTATTATCGGTATTTTCAAAGCCGGACCCGAAAGGCTTTACATAAAGATGATTCACACCAACGATAAAATTAAACCCAAGCGATTGTTTTGTCTGCGTAATGCCTGCAGGGTTATAGTAAGTTGCTGTCCAATCATCGGCGGATGCCGTTCTTGCATTACCCATTGCTATGCCTGTTGCATCAACACCGAAGGTATCGAAAACATTTGCATTTGCATACGAACTTAACATAGGAGCTATACTAAAAACAAAGATTAATACTTTTTTTATCATGGTTTAATCCTTCCTTTTATTACAATTTTAAAGATCATAACAAGCTGCTTTAAAAATTGAACAGCATCCGAACGGGGCAAAGATGCAGATCTAATACGCGCCGGCTCATACACCCAAGGTCAAAGAAAATATAAAAAAGACCGGCACAGATGTCAACCGTTTGTAAGGCATAATCCTATTTTAGAATCAAGCTCCATACCATTTTCACCGCAATGCCAATGAGTACAACCCCGATAATAATTTTCACTTGCTTTCTCTTAAGCTTTTCTGTCATGAGCCATGCACCCAAAACTGCACCAAGTGCAGAGCCTACAGCAGTCCATAACAGGAGGTTCATATCAAGTTTGCCAAGCGTTGCATGACCCAGAAAACCAGAAAGAGAAGAAAATATAACGATAAAGGCTGTTGTGGCAGATGCCTTTTTGGGATTGATACCCATCCACACAAGAACGGGAATTATGATATTGCCACCACCAACGCCGAGCAAACCTCCAAGGAATCCCGCAACTACGCCTATAACTATACCATAAACAAGTTGCTTTCCTCTTGAAGCCGCTATGTCTTTTTCCTGAGGCTCATAGAATAACATCATCACACCGGCAAAGATGAGAAATCCTACAAATAACCACTGCAGTATATATTTGTTCAGTCCTTGACTCACGTAAGCCCCCAACGGGGATAGTGCTGTTGCCACAATCAATATCGGAAGGCCTACTTTCCAGAGCACAAGCTTACTTCGCACATAACGCCACGAGGCAAAAGACATTGCAATGGAATTAAGCAAAAGCGCAACTGCCATTGCCACATGAATCTCTATACCAAGTGCAATGAATATCGGTATCAGGATAAAGGCTGCTCCAACACCTGCGATGGTAAGCAAGGCAGTAAACCCAAAGGTTATCAGCCCAGCTAAAAGGGCTGTCATAGTCTTACAGCTCCTTATTTTTTAAACATCTGTAAAGAAACAGTCATCTCTTCATCTATATGTTCTGCACATGGGATACAGACCCTTTTACCGTCTTTTACCCTGAGATAGCGTTCATACACATACTCCCCGCACACATCGCATTTCCCTTTGTTGAACGAGCTTTTAACCGGCGTGTATTTGAAATCCTGAAGCACCTGAACCTTGAACAACTCGTCCTCTGTGGCAGCAAGAACGATATTTATTATATCGTCGCATACTGCCGGAGGTATGTCAGACGGTTCTACGTTTTGTTTTCTATACTTGAAAAACTCATGTGTCGAGAGCTTGTCGCTAAACTCTGATCGTAAAGCAACGCGGACAGCATCTTTTTTCCCTGGATACCAGAAAATGGCCGCAACCTTGCCGTAATAAATCTTTTCGATCATGCCTTTACCGAAAGTGGCGCCTGTGGCAGACATGATCCCGTCCTGCATACACCCCTGAGGATGTCCGATACCCATTTCCGAAAACACATGCATCTCGTGGTTCTTGCTTCTGCCGACACCGAGCTTTTGCAAAGCCACTGTGCCCATGCGAAAACCTATGGGCATAAACGGACACTTATGCCCATGAAACTCATACGCCCAATCTGGAACTTTACACATGTTCATTCTCCTTTTTTATTTTAATATAATCTTTCTGTACCATACTATCCTTGATTCAAATCAAGATGCTCAGTTTAAAACTGCAAAATATTCCACCTGAAAGACACCTTTTTAATAAGGCAGTTGGAGCCCTATCACATAAATATAAAGAAACGACTGATAAAATCTCCGGAAATCTACATCAGGGATTCGGGATTGTTTCATGCTCTGCTGCGGTTAAGATATTTTAATGATATTTTTTCAAACAGTTTACTACTTTCACCAAAATAGGCTAATTCATTTCCGGCAAAAAGCATCATTTCGCTAAAACATACTTATCGAGATAATGGCTCCTATCAGTATAACTTATTGTTTTTGTTTACGGTATTTTCATCAGGATCGGTATGCCTTCTATTTAGCAGTAGTGTTCGACCTTGTCATTGTCTATGGTCATGATCGTGTTCAAACAACTCATGCATGTTTTGCCCAGTCTGTAATGCTCCGGCGGTGAATTTTTCAATGGTATGCTGAATGTCCCCGCTGATACCGACAATTGGTTGAATACCGAATTGACTAAAAAATTCTACAGCCCTTGGTCCCATACCGCCAGCAATGATATAATTTGCACCATTTTCATGCAGAAATCGAGGGATCTCACCTGGCGCGTGGCCTTCAAGTCCTGGATTATCTACAACCTCTTTCTTTATAACCTTGCCATCTTCTATGTCAATCAGGGTATACGAATGGCATTTACCGAAATGGGGCGATACAAAATCGCCATCTGTTGCTATAGCTACTCTTACCTGCATATCTTTCTCCTTTTTTATTTATTGAACGTTGAACGCATGCTCAATGACAGAGCACGCGTTTCTGCATGTATCTTTATTAAATTGTAAGCATATGCTCATTATTGTCAAGGAATATATGCGATAGTGTACCCGGTGAGAGACAACTACACTTTCAACAGGACAAACTTCTATAGATAGTATGGTAATTATTCCATAAAAAGTATAATGACGCATTTGGACTTTCAGCCAAAAATCAAGCTGACTCTATTTATCATTACGGAATCTGCAATAAACACGTAACTTAAGGCGTAATACTTAGCAGATCGACTTTGATAATCATTCTATGGCAGGGGACTCTTCCCCGGGAAAAAGCCTCGTTTTTGTCTTCTTCGCGAACCAGACAAGCACAAGCATGACAGGCACTTCTATCAACGGGCCTATAACTGTTGCCAATGCCACGGTAGGGTTGAATGCGGTTATGGCAATGGCTATAGCTATCTCAAAGTCCCTGCCTGTAGAATTGAATGAAACCGCAACAGAATCCTCATAATTTAATTTCAATCTCCAGCTTACGAGATAAACTACGACAAACATCACCCAGAAAAATAGGATCATGGGCACAGCCATCTGCACTATGAAAAATGGCTTCTTTAAGATCAAATCGCCTTTCAGGGCAAACATGACGATGAGTGTAAAAAGGAGTCCAAC
>JBBIVV010000024.1:0-7537 GCA_037439545.1 bacterium | reverse complement strand
ACAATGACCATTGCAATGCAGGGTGCAAGTCCGTACAGAACGAGTCCTGTATAAAGGTCCGGCTCCGTGCCTAAAAAGATCTTTGCGAGCAACAGCATAAAGAACGGGGCTATTGCATAGTTGAAGAACATGACAATAAGAAGCTGCTTTGGCGACTTTGCAGCTTTGCCAAGATCTTCAAACTTTATATTCGCCATTGCAGGGTATATCATCATGAAAAGGCCTATCACTACACCGAGGGCAAGGGTGTTTGGTATACTATATTCATAGGTTCCATGAACGATAGCTTTGAGAGCATCGATAGGCGGCGTCAGTGCAAAGTTAGAAATCCCATACAACTTGCCGATACCGATGCCGATTGCCATACTGACGATCACAAAAACCGGGAGCAGTCTGAAGTTGTGTAATTTCTCAAGGAATCTTCTGAACACGTTTTAACTCCTCTATAAGAAATTCTATTTTGCTCTTTATTTCGTCTCTCGCACTTCGAAAGGCTTTCAGAATCTCTTCTTCAGTACCCGTTGCTGACTTAGGATCATCGATAGACCAGTGGATGCGTTTTATCCGTAGCGGTGTCATGGGACACATTGCCTCCGCACTGCTGCACAGCGTGATTATCATATCCATCTTATTCAAAAGATTTTCGTCTATGCCTTTTGAGGTCTGGTTTGAAATATCTATGCCTATCTCTTTCATTGCCTGAATCGTTTTCGGATGAATAGGTGTCGGCATAACACCTGCACTATTGGGCTCTATCGTCCCTTTTCCCAATATCCTTGCTATCCCTTCTGCCATCTGGCTTCTGCATGAATTACCCGTGCAGAGAAACATTATTTTAAACATGGCTTTCTTATTTTCTAAAGTATAATATTAACAGCCTTTTTCAGAAGCTCAATTCCCTTGATCTCATCCTGCATCAGAGGGAATTGAAGCACAGGCAGATTGAACTTTTGTTTGATCTCCTCAAGGTATTTCATCTGCATCTGTTGTCTGTTCTTGAAAAAGTCATTGATACATACCCTGTCCGTTAATATTAGGTTTGCAACGATAAGCTGTGTATCTATACCCGCATTCCTCAGGTCAATCATTGCGCGGTAGGACTCCAAAATAGGCGTTGATTCCGGGTAAAGGACAAATGCAAAGAGAGTACGTTCTCTGTCCCTGAGTATCTGTATGATATTTTTAAATCTACTCTGTGCAGCGTCTTTAACAGCGGCATTGTCCCCGGTTCCTGCCATCATCTCGATCTGTTTTGCGTAATCAAACGGCAGTTCAAGAAGCCTGAGCGTGTGCCCTGTCGGAGCTGTATCGAACACGACGGTTTGATATTCATTGCTCTCAATGAACTGTATGAATTTATCGAATGCAGCCATTTCTTCGGTGCAGGGCGAGTTTAGTTCTTCATCCATTGCAGCAAGCATGTCATCGGAATACTTTCCCTTTGCTTCACTCAGTACCTTTTCTTTATATTCTCTGAATGCTGTTTTCTGATCAACCATCACTGCGTACAGGTTGTCCGTGACCTTTGCCGGTTCAGAGCCGATCTCTACATTGAGGACCTCTCCGATATGTGCTGCCGGGTCAGTAGTAACCAGAAGCGTTTTGAAACCTTTCTGAGCATTGAATAGTGCAGTAATGCAAGAAATGGTCGTCTTACCAACGCCGCCTTTACCAGTAAAAAACAGTGATTTTGTTACTGCACCGTCTCCGGGAAGCCAAAGTCTGTTAATGTCCGGCTTCTCTAATGAAACAGAAGCAAACGGAGCATAACCTGTCCCCGATTCGAATGAGGGCTTCCTGCCGTCGAACAACTCCTCTGCCACTGATTGAAGAGCTTTCAATCCTTTTACCTCATTATCTCTTAATGCCATATATTTTTGAGGCTTGTTCATGGCGCTTTCGGTCTTACGGATAATGACCTGCTGTGCATCATATTTCTTTTTGAAAAATTCAATACCGCACACCTCTGCCGGCAGTATACCGTTAATGATAAGTTCACCGGATTTTATTCCGATAGTTTCAAGTTCTCTTGACGCCCTCTGCGTCTCATAAAGAGAAAGCTCTTCAGGCCGCAAAACAAATATAAATGTTGTCCTTTCGGGATCTTTCAACAGTGCGGTTGCCCTATCATACTTGTCCTTTGAGTCCTGGATAGTCTGAACAGGGCCCAGACATGTTTGTCCGCTGCCGCTTGCAGCCTCTTGTATATGTTTGGACCAGTCAACCGGAAGCTCAAGCAGACGTATAGTATGACCCGTCGGGGCAGTGTCGAATACGATTATTTCATACTCATCGCCCACCATAAAATCTATAAACCGATCAAATGCAGCCATCTCGGTCGTGCAAGGACCGCTCAGGTTTTCCTCGAGTGATGCTATGACGTCCTCGGGCATACTATCACGGTATGGACCGATGATTCTTTCTTTATACTCTTTGGTCGCTTTGTCAGGTTCTATCTCCATTGCCTGCAGGTTGTGTACACCGTTTATTGGAGTTATCCGGTACCCTATCTCCTGTTCGAAAACATCAGCAAGGTTTGATGCCGGATCCGTCGTTACTATCAATGTTTTTTTGCCGTTCAAAGCATGGTAAACCGCAGTTGCCGAAGCCATAGTGGTTTTGCCAACGCCGCCCTTGCCGGAGAAAAATATGTATTTTGTCATTGTATGCCTTCTTTTATCCTCAAATGCACAAAGATGGTAAGGACACGTTGCAACGTGCCCCTACCGTTTCTCCAAACACAGTAAAATCCTTAATTCTCACGTGATTATTCATCACATTCATCACAGGATCCATCATCACAGGATCCGTCATTACAGGTATGTTCCGCCATACCGTTGAGTACAAAACCGCGTTGGTCGGAAAAATCCATGGTAGCCGCTGCAAGAGTTTCATTCGTATCTTTCTCTATGAAAACCTTTAATCCTTCTTTCTCAAAGGTTACGTCTCCATCCTGGGATTGTTCCACTATGTCCAAAGCAAGCGACGGACCGCAGCATCCTGCACCTGCAGAAAATATCCTGATCCCATAATGTTCGTTTCCTTCATCTTTCAGAATCTTCTTGAACCTCTGTAATGCATTGTCTGTTAACGAAAGCATATATCCTCCTTGTTTTAATGTACTGATAGTGTCATCGGTTTATATCTTAACGGCTCAATGTCCAGAGCCTTGCATAGGTCCTCGTATGATGGATATTCTCCGGTTTTGAAGACAGAGCCGTTTACCATTGTGATCGGTAATATCTTCTTACCGTTTTTATGGAGCAAACCTGCAACATCCTCGTTCACCATAAAATCCTTCATTTGCTGCGACAGGTTGAACCGTTCAACCTCTACACCCTGTTTTTTCAATGCGAGCACCGCGTCGTTTACCCTGACCAACACAGGATCGATAACCGGCCCGCACAGGCCTGTCGAACAACATAGTGCCGGATCGTAGATCGCCACTTTTTTACTATACATTTTTACTCCTTTCCCGAAGCCTTTTGCTTAATTCCATGGTATTGCAATAATTTATACCTTTTTTATTTACCTCTTTTAATTTCTTCCGGTCCTTCTGTATAAAGGGATCGCCGTCGGACAATGATGAAAGAAGTCGGATGAAGCCGGGATTATGACGGTTTGCTCTGTCCTGAGAAAGCCGGTAGAACGCCCATGTCCCTCTTTTCTCGGATTCAATGAGTCCTGCATTCTTAAGTGTCCCGAGGTGCTTCGAAACAGTCGATTGTCCCATACTCAGAATTTCCATGAGCTGGCACACGCACAGTTCGTTCTTCGTGAGGAGTTTCAGGATCCTCACCCGTGTCTCGTCCGAAACAGCTTTTGACAGCTTTATAAAATCATTCAACATCTCTATATTCCTATATCACGATACAGGAATATAATACCCATCGAAACAGGGGTTGTCAAGTAAACCCCGTTAAAAAGGACATAGCTTTAAACCACGCCCTTTCTATAAGGAATTAAAAATTATCATATTATCCCCACCATAAATGGTAGAAGTGGGGAAGTACTCCGTTGCCATTTCTTAAACAGATGGAGCGGCAGAACTTATAGGGCGAATACGGTATCTTCTCCGGAAGCTATTCTTAAGAGTGCTTCGCTATTCAGAATCTGTATCTTTCCTCTGTCAATCCGTTTTATGATACCGGTTTTTTCGAGTCTGGTAAGTATTCTTGAAAATGTCTCAGGCGTCACACCAACCTCCTGGGCAGAGATATATAATGGCCTTGGTATCATCACGACTGGTTGTTCGGGTGCTGTCAATCCACCGGTTATAAGCGTCTCGATATATGCTGCAACCCTGCCGGTGACATTTTGACCGGACAGGTTTTCTATCCGATCGAATGACTGCCTCAATCTCTTACCCAGGAGAGCGAACAGGGCTCGTACTACCTTTTGATTATTTTCTACAATCTGATAAAAGGTCGCCTTTGGTAAAAACTTAATCTCCACGTCGTCTATCGCCTCGGCAGTTGCAGGATAGCCCAGGCCGTCAAATAACGGAGAAAACCCGAATATCTCACCCGGACCGAACACATACAACAGGATTGTACTGCCATCCTGTTTGGTCCTGATAATCTTTATTCTGCCTTTCTCTATGATGGTCAAACCGTTATCTGTGTCGCCCTGAAACCATAGTATTTTACCTGCCGGGTAACCGCGAGGCACAAGATACGATTCAAACATGGATACGATTTCATCCATGCCATAGTTTATATTCAAAATATATTCCTATTTCAATTATATTTTATGGCTATGTTTTTCGCGGCCGTCTTAAAACATCACCTGTAATTGGACTCTTGCCATATCGGTATTGTTTGCCTCGAGCTTGCCGAACCGCTCGAATGTATAATCAGCCATGAGCTTAAACTTATTGTCCACGATGTAATAGTTTAATCCAACTGTAAGCCATTTATCGTTCTTCGTCGATTCTGTATACGCATCCGGATTGAATGTCTGGTACTCTGCCATAGGCTGAAGCTGTGGCGTTGCAAAGTATGCAGCTTGCAGGTAATATCCGTCAGGCGTGACAGAATTTATCTTCGCTTCATCGCTATTAAGAAACGCCCTCATGTATTCTCCGATAAAAGAAAAACCTTTAAACTTGATTTCACCATCGATACCATACCTGAAATCAGTACCGGTAAATGGCAGACTGCTGTTAACTATCTTACTGAGATCAGTCAAGCCGTTTGCCTTGCGATATGAAAGAGAAGCGCCGATGCTCACCCCGGGTATATCACTATGGTTATTTCCCTGAAGCGGTGTTGTAACGACCCTTGCAACATACAGGAAATTACTGTTTGTGTTATTTACCGGTACGTTATTGGCTCCGGTTCCATTATAAACACCTGCTGCATAATCAAGATACTTATCCAGAAGATTTCCCTTCATTTCTACGCCAATGTCTCTGGCAAGGGTCTGGGCTGACGGAACGAGATTATTCGAGATAAGTGAACGCTCCATGGTATAGATCTGCCAGTCCGGCGACAATCTTTCTCTTCCAAAGGGCGGCACCATCTGACCTATAACAAGTTGTGCAATGTGCAATTTGTCATAAACAACGTACGCATCCTGAAGCTGCGGTGTCGGCAGATCGCTTCTGCTTATGAATTGAAACCTGTAGGTCACGTGATCAACTGCTTTACCGGTCATTATTACCTTTGCACGTCTTATAATAAATCCATCACCGGTAAAGGTGCTGGCGGCAGGTCCTATATTCCCATAGGTGCCCCTCACTTGAATATATGCTGAAAGATCCGGTATCAATTCAGCCGGAATTATCCGCTGATCCGCTCTGACTGCAGATATGGATATTCCAAGTATCAAGAGAATAATAGTATTTATCTTCAACCACATATGGTACCTCCTCTACACTGTATTTTATTTATAGTGTATTAATCTGACTGCATATAAATAATTTAATTTATGTTTTTCCATAAAAGGTACTTAACCTGAAAAATTAATTTTTTGATTAACTATATCTCTATTGCCGGTGCTTCTGTTTTATCCGATGCATTCTTTGCCGCTTTTACACCCTTTAAAAGGGCAACAATCGGCAGTGTTATAAGAAAGGCAAGTGCCATAAACAAGAAGGCATGATTGGATGCAATCATGAACGCCTGTTTCGTCACCAGTCCGTTTATCAACGTCAAGGTCTTCTGCGCCGGTGGATAAGCTACAGGAGCATGGGTGAGTGCGGCCGCATGCTTTAACAGCATGAGACTCGGGGTATTATAAACGCTTACATTTCTCCCGAGCACCTCGTGGTTCATTTGAACGTTGTTGTCCATCATCGTTGCAAGCATAGCGATACCGATGGAGCCCGCGACCTGCCGGATCAAGTTATACAACCCCGATGCATCTGTCTTGAATGCATTCTCTATGGTCAGCAACGACGACACATTCAGCGAAACGATAATAAACCCAAAACCTATGCCCTGGATAAACTGCGGCCAGAATATTTCCCAGAACCCCATTTGCAGGCTGAGGCTGCCGAGTTGCAGGGACGAGACGATTGCCAGCACAAATCCGGTACCGACCAGAAACTTCGGGCCCAATTTATTGAAGAGCTTCCCGGCCAATGGCATAGCGAAAGCCATTGCAAGCCCCCGGGACATAATTGCCAGGCCCGCGTCATAGGCAGAATACCCCATGATATTCTGGAGAAACATGGGTAACAGGAAAAGACTGCCGAACATCCCCAGACTGAAAACCATGGAGAGAAAGGAGTTCGCAGAGAGGTTTATGTCTTTTAAAACCTTTAAATTGACAGCCGGATGCTCAGAATACAGTTCTGTTGCAATGAACAGGACTATGGCCACAACTGAAATTATCGTCAGAGTGACAATATAGTTTGAAGAAAACCAATCTTTATATTCTCCATCGGTCAAAACAATCTGCATCGCACCGAGACCGACGGTGAGAAAGGTGATACCGAACCAATCTACGCCTCCTTTGAGCTTTTGAATAAAGGGAGGGTCTTCGATAAACATATACAGCAGGACAAGGTTGATCAGACCAATGGGCAGATTCACGTAAAAAACCCATGGCCACGAATAGTTCGTAACAATCCATCCGCCCAGATAAGGGCCTATCGCCGGTCCAAGGACAATGGCAAGGCTGAATATCGCCATCGCGGTGCCCTGTTCCTCGCGTGGAAATGTCTCGGCAAGGATTGCCTGTGCAAGCGGTATCAGCGCACCGCCGCCCATGCCCTGTAAGAGTCTGAATACCACGATAGACGGTAGATCCCACGCAACACCGCATAATAAAGAGCTGATCGTAAAGAGAAGAACCGACAGCATGTAATAGTTTTTTCTTCCAAAAAGTGAGCTAAAAAAACTGACCAGCGGCATCAATACGACGCCGGACAGCATATAGCCTGTTATTACCCAAGTTATCTCTTCTATGGACGCCGACATAGACCCTTTGATATAGGGTAAGGCAACATTGACGACGCTCATGTCTATACTGAAAAGCGTCGTGCTCGGTATAACCGCCAGGGTAACGAGCCATTTATTGGTTTTTGTCA
>JBBIVV010000023.1:0-33595 GCA_037439545.1 bacterium | reverse complement strand
GGTTGTAGTTGTCCCCTATTTGTCCTATTTTGGATCTTTTTTTCTGACATAAACCGTTTTTTCCACTTGTGCGATTATATTCTTGTCATCGTCCATAAGGTCTATGATGAAAACGGGCTCTGTTTTTTTGTTTTGGTCTGCAAGTGTCCTGATCTCACGGATCCTTTCAGCAGGGATGTGGAAATGCGCATGTATCGTGTTGCGTCCCGGCTTTTTGAACTGTATCGATGCCCGCTTGTCCCATACGATATAATCGCCGCCGAGGTTCCTTGCGAGTATGATCGTAAAAAACGGATCGCACATCGAGTAAAGCGAGCCTCCGAAATGCGTGCCGAAGTAGTTCTTATTGTAGAACCTGAGCTTCATGGTGACATCGAAGGTCGTGTAATCCCGCGATATATAGGGTATGCGGATGCCTGCACCGATATAAGGAGGATACAGGTTAAACGTCATCCTGAAGGTAACATGCCTGAATGCCTTGAGTAATTTTTTGAACATAGTGCAGATAGTCTTGCACAACTCCCGCTCCTTGTCATTGTAGTCAGCCGGGACCGTGTCCCTGAACTAAATGTTGCGAGTGCCGGTTTTTATGCTTATTATATAACAGATGGAAGACCATACAAAAATAGAAAATATAAAGATATTCTGGGGAAAGCACAAGGGACCGCTTATTTATTCCAACACATTCGTTGTAGAATCAGGGGAAACCCTGGTCGTCGTTGATCCCGGCGGAGATTCGCAGGAACTGAAGAAACTGGCGGAACAAAAAAACTTTATCGTAAATACGCACTTTCACGGCGATCACAGAAGATTGAATTATCTGTTCACAAAAAGCGAGTTTTTTGCACCGGCGCTCGATGCCCCGATGATCGAAAGCAATGAGCGCTTTATAGATGCGGTCGGAATAACGGACGAAGAATTGCGGGAGCAATGGCTCAATGTCGTAAAAACCATATATCACATAACTGAACATCATGTATCGGGGACATTCAATGATGCAGATTATGTCATCGACAAAAAATACGGCATAAAGGCAATAGCCTTGCCGGGACACACGAAGGGCCACAGCGGACTGTACTTTGAAAGTGCTTCGTTGACGCTGATAACGGACATAGACCTTACGGATTTCGGTCCATGGTATGGCAATGCAGTGTCTGACATAGACACCTTTCTCGAATCCATAGACAAGGTGCGGCAGATTAATTCCAGGTATTTCATGACATCGCATTCGAACAAAGTTTACACGAAGGAAGAACTGCTGCCACTGCTCGATAAATTCGCATCCCATGTACAAAGAAGGGAAAAGGCATTGTTGGAGCTGTTAAAGAGCAAAAAAAATCTGTCATTGGATGAACTCGCTGCTCACGGTATAATTTATTCGCATACTACATTAATCAACAACCCGGCCTTGTTGTTTTTTGAAAAAAACATGCTGATAAAGCATCTAAAGAGGCTGGGAATAAAAACAGGGGTCTGATTCCTCAAACCCCTGTCGATTGTTTACGGTATTCGGGCTTCTTTCAGAGTAAAGAAATCATAGATATACAGAAACACACCGCTCACGAAGCACAAGCCCGATACAAAAAACACTGCATACCACAGATGCATATAGGATTGCGCCGTCAGGTAATCGAATCCAAGTATCCTCTGGAGGTACACCTGAACGATTCCTGCAGCAGTAAGTGCCAGTGCCATCATGACCATAAAGAAAACAGTGAGATAAAAGACTACAAAGCCTTTTGTCTGATTATAATTCTTTAAGCCCTTTATCTGCGGCAGTATAAAGTACACCAGTGTTATTATCAACATCACATAAGCACCGAAGAACGCAAAATGCCCGTGCGCTGCCGTTATCTGCGTTCCGTGCGTCCATTTGTTGATCTGCGGCAGGGTCTGGGCAAACCCCCACACGCCTGCACCGACGAAGTGTAAAATAGTGCCTCCCACTGCCCAGTACATGGCAAGCCTGTTTTTAACTTCAAGGTGCTTTTCCCTCACCATCCTCAATGTATCGAAAACCATAAAAAGGATCGGCAGGGGCTCGAACATGCTGAATATTGCACCGAACCACAACCAATAAGAGGGAGTGCCTATCCAGTAGTAATGGTGCCCTGTCCCCGTAATGCCTGTAAACAGCACGAGACCGACTTCTATGTACAGCCATTTTTCCACGACAGTCCTGTCTACATTCGTAATCTTCATCATGACAAAAGCCATGAGTGCTGCTGCGATCAATTCCCAGGCGCCTTCAACCCAGAGATGTATGACCCACCACCAGAAGAAATACTGTGTCGAGAGGTTCTTCATAAAGAAGATTCCGAACAAAAACATCACGGCGAGCGATACAAGCCCTGCAATCAGTACACCCTGAATTGCCGTCCATTTTTTGCTCTTTATGACGGTCATCAGGATATTGTACAAGAACATCAGGGCAACGATGACAATCCCGATCTTTATTATAAAAGGCTGTTCTGTGAAAGGCATACCCCATGTCCATCCAAGCAAATAGCCCACGATTGCAGCAACTCCGATTGCCGCAAACAACCAGAACTGAACAGAGGCAAGCTTCGGGCTGTACAGCTCTGTTTCGGATTCTTCAGGGATCATATAATAGGTGCCTCCCATGAATCCGAACAACAACCAGACGACCAGCAGGTTCATATGGATTTCCCTGCTCACATTGAACGGGATAATGTGCATCAACGGATCAACGTTCCACACATATTTCGCACCGGTGAGCACACCGAAGATTACCTGCAAACCAAAGAGCAGGGTTGCGAGAATAAAGTATGGATAAGCAACCTTTTGTGTTTGATATTTCATGATTACCTCCTGTTATTTTAGATTTGATAGATACTTCACAAGTGTATCGAGCTGTACTTGAGAAAGCATCTTGAATGAAGGCATAACGGTATTCGGATAATGAGATGCAGGATCCGTGATCTGCAGGGCAATCCATTGGGCATCCCTCCTTACACCGACATGACTGAGATCAGGGCCGACTGTGCCGCCGATTCCATTGATCCTGTGACAGGCTGTGCATCCATTACCGCTCAACAGCAATTTTCCTTCCGGCGACCCGGCACCTGCCGTTTCACCGGCCACGGCATTCTCAGGCTTGGGAGGCCAGCCGTTCGTGTGAATGTTCGATACCCATTGTAAAAATGCCACAAGTTCGTCAACCTGTTTATCCGTTAAATGCTGGTTCGGCATCTGCCTCGGCTCAGGCATCACCGCCCTCGGGTCTTTCAGGTATTTTTTTAGCCAGTCTCCTGATCTCAATTTTGCTTCCTTTGTCAGATCAGGGGCGTAATAACCGCCGATACCGAGTATCGTGTGGCAGTCATTACAGTTTTTCTTTTGCCATACCCATTTGCCTGCAACAACCTGGGGTGTTAATCCGGCACTATCCGTTCTTTGCGGGATCTGCTTCAGAGTATCATAGGTCAATGCCGCAAAGATCAAGGTAGAGATTAACGTTCCCCATACAAACAGCCTTTTAGCCGTTGTCTTTTCCATACATGTCCTCCTTTTTAAATTTTAAATTGAGAACAGGGTAACAATTCCTCAAAACCCTGTGTATGACGCATATCATAGAGAATTTGTATTTTTAGATATGCGGTTGCATAAAAAATAGGTTTTGATACTATGATCATTCATGAGATCAAATGAAACCGCTCTATTGAAAGCCATATTCTTTTCAGGCGTTAAGGCTGTAAAAGGCTATGATGCCGTAAAATCTTCTGTAAGGATTCACACGAAAGGCGTAGAAATTTCGGATAAATATTATAGTTTCGGATACTTTATAAATATTATCGTTCTCGGTGCAGGCAAGGCAGGTGCACGTTTAAAAACCGGTCCTACCGGCACTAATGTAGTGGACATTCAATTGATGCTCCTTTCATAAGACCATGAGAAAACGGCTTGATCAAATGCTTGTCGAAAAAGGGCTTGTAGAAGATGTCAACCTTGCAGCAGCCTATATTATGGAAGGAAAGGTGCAGGTGAAAAACATTGTAATATATAAACCCGGGTACCAGGTTTTATTCACAGATCCGATATCCCTTACTCTTCCTGCGGTTCGTTATGTGAGCAGAGGCGGCCATAAACTTAAGGGGGTCATCGAAGCATTGGGTATAGAGGCGGCATCAAAGGTAGCAATGGATATCGGCTCGTCCACAGGAGGCTTTACGGATTGCCTGCTCCAGCACGGGGCTGAGAGGGTCTTTGCTATTGATGTCGGATACGGGTTGATGGACTACAGACTCAGGCAGGACAAACGGGTCGTCCTTATGGAGAGCATAAACTTCAGGCATTTTGAACCAAAGGAATTATTGTCTGCAATCGATATTGCAACGGTAGATGTGTCCTTCATCTCTCTCGAGCTTATACTGCCCAATGTTTTTTCCTGCCTTAAAAAAAACGGTTATGCCCTTGCATTGATAAAACCGCAGTTCGAGCTCGACAAGAAAGATGTTGACCCGGGAGGTGTCGTAAGAGCGGCGGACAAGCATGAGGCTGCAATAGAAAAGATAAAAAAGATTTCAGAGTCCCTCGGCTTTACGGTCTTGAATACAGTGCCGTCAACCGTAAAAGGCGCGAAGGGAAACCAGGAATTTTTCATATACCTGCAAAAGCCATGAAATAGTCATGATACCGGTTAACGGCATAAAAAATCTTTCAGCCATATTCTTCCCTGAGGCATGTCTCGCATGCGGCAAGGAGATAGATACTGCAGGTTTTTGCGGTGATTGTAAAAAAAATATTAAATATATGGAACCTCCTTTTTGCACGAGGTGCGGCAAGCCTTTTACTTCAAGAGAAGGCGTATCCCATATATGCATGGACTGTATAAAGAACAAGAACAAATTTGAACGTGCACGGTGTGTTTTCGAGTATTCAGGGACCATAGCAAAACTGATACAGCGGTTTAAATTCAGCGATCAGGTGAATCTATCGTCCTTTTTTATAAAAGAGCTGTTCACGCTTTATCAAAGGGATTTTCCGGGAACAGGGATAGACGCAATCGTGCCCGTTCCCCTGTCCGCAAAAAGGCTCAGACAAAGGTCGTATAACCAGGCACTGCTCCTTGCCCGGGGGTTATCGAAAAAGCTGCGCATAGAATATTATCAGGGGATACTCGAAAAAATAAGAGAAACGGCACCACAATCAACCCTGCATGCCGATAAGCGGTATGAGAACGTGAAAGATGCATATGCCGTTTCAAATAAGCGTATGATAAAAGGTAAAAGGATTTTACTTGTGGATGACGTCATTACCACAGGCGCTACGGTCAATGCATGCGTATCTGCCTTAAAAAAAGCCGGTACGAAAAAGGTACAGGTGCTTGCAATTGCAATGAGGGTTTAGGATAAGACCATCCTGCGTATCAATAAGCGTCATCGTCCTTCTCAAGATCACCCGCTGAAACTCTTTGTTTGAAAATTCCGTATATCCATATCTGATAGAGAATAACGAGGGGCATGAATATGAGAGCGACTACGGTCATTATCTTGAGCGTATAGATACTCGATGACGAGTTGAAGATGGTAAGGCTGTAATTCGGATCAATATCAGAGGGGATAAGCGAAGGATATAAGCCTATGACCCCTGTAAAAATCACCGTCACTATGAGAGCGCATGATGCATAAAATGCTTTTGAATAATCTTTCCATGACAGAAACAACCGTATGCCGGCAAGACTCAATACTGCCAGCACCGGTACAATCGACCATACAGGGTGCTGGAAATAATTTGCAGAGAGATGTGTTGCGAATTTGGTATAAATCAGAAAGCAGGCCGTTATAAGGACCAGCAGGGGCCACAACAGGCGGGAAATTCCTTGTGCCCGTACCCTTGGTCCGCCCTCAGTCTTGATTGATAAGCGCAATGCACCATGTTCTGCAAACAGCAGGACAAAAAATATGCCCGTAAAAACACCGTAAGGATTTAACAGATACAGAAGCGAGCCGTGATAACCCGATGCATCCATAGGCAGGCCCTTAAATATATTCCCAAAGGCAACACCGAATAATAACGCGAGTGAAAGGCTGCTGAGAAATATTACCCAGTCCCAGCCTTTCTTCCATGCACTGCTATCTTTTTTTGACCTGAATTCAAACGCCACACCCCTTAAGATCAGTGCAAACAGTATGAGAAGCATGGCAGAATAAAGAAAGCTAAACATCAATGCGTATGTCGTCGGGAATGCGGCGAAAGTAGCCCCGCCTGCTGTGATGAGCCACACCTCATTACCGTCCCATACAGGCCCGATACTGTTTATAATCATGCGTTTTTCAGTGTCGGTTTTTCCTATCATTGACTGAAGCATACCCGCACCGAAATCAAAGCCGTCGAGCATAAAATAAACCGCCCACAGGACAGACCATAGCACAAACCATATAATCTGAAATTCCATCTCATGCCTCCTTATTACTGAAAACCCGTCGAGCTGCGGGAAGCGGTTCAGGCCCTTGCCTCGCATATTTCACCAATAAAGAGATATCCACAATCGCAAGCAAGCCGTATATAAGCGTGAACCCAATCAGAGAACTTACAACCTGTGATAAACTGAGAGACGTCGACAGGCCTGCGGATGTCTTGAGCATCCCATAGACAATCCACGGCTGTCTGCCGAGCTCTGTCAGGATCCAGCCTAATTGGACCGCTAAATAGGGCAATGGGGTTGCCCAGAACATGACCGTTAAAAACCACGCGTTGCGCTCAAGTAAATCCCTTTCTGAAAGTATGACACTTATAAAACTGAGAAGTATGAAAAGCATACCGAGTCCTACCATTATCCTGAAACTCAAGAATACGGGCAGAACAGGAGGCCTGTCGTCTTTTGGAAAGTCTTTCAGCCCTTTTACCTCTGCATCCCGGTCGTGAAAAGCCATAAGGCTTAACAATCCGGGTATGCGCCATGCCTCGACGACGTTCTTTTCTTCTTTCTCATCGGGAACAATCAAAAGATTGTATGCCGCAGGCTTTTCCGTTTGCCAGACACTTTCCATTGCCGCAAACTTAGCCGGTTGAGTTTTTGCAACATTCGATGCCTGGGAATCACCAATGCCTAACAATACCAATGAACTGATCAGGCCAAAAACAGACGCAATCCTGAAAGATGTTTTAAAAAGTCCGGGCTCATTCTTCCTGAGAAGGTGATATGCTGAAACACCCATGAGGAAAAATGCCGCGAGTACGTAACTTGAAGAGACCGTATGGAAAAATTCGAGCAGCCCGTTCTTATTTGTTGCCATTGCCATAAAATCGACCATTTCAGCCCTGTTGTTTTTTATGACATAACCGACCGGGTGCTGCATCCAGCCGTTTGCAAGGAGTATCCATAAGGCAGACAGATTTGTTCCGATTGCTACGAACCAGATCGATACTGCATGAACCTTTTTTGAGACCTTGTTCCAGCCAAAAACCCACAACCCCATGAAGACCGACTCAAGAAAGAACGCGACTGTAGCCTCTATGGCCAGCGGCACTCCGAAGATGTCGCCGACATACTTTGAATACTCTGCCCAGTTCATGCCAAACTGAAACTCCAGGGTTATGCCTGTGACGACTCCAAGGACAAAATTGATGATGAACAGCCTGCCCCAGAACCTTGTCATCCTCAGGTAAACGGTATGCCCCGTACGCACATACATGGTCTCCATAATTGCAAGCAGTACGGAAAGCCCGAGTGTCAGCGGAACAAAGATGAAATGAAACATTGCCGTTGCCGCGAACTGAAACCTGCTTAATAACAATACATTCATGCTTTTTACTCCTGTTCTATTATACTGTTTACGTTTGTAATGCTTTATAAGTTTTTTTTGCAAGCATCCTGCCGATAAATGTTTTTTTAATAAAAAGACAAGGCGGAATAGAAAATGCCCTGCAATTTTATTTCAAATGCCGCATGCAGCCCGTTAGAAAGTCTTGTCATTTACCGCAGGGATATTATAGTAAATCCAATATAAAAATGGAGGCTGTATGAAAAGTCATTTCTTTACGGAAGAACACGAGATGTTCAGAAAGAGCGTAAGAGATTTTGTAACCAAGAACCTTCTGCCGCATGCAAACGAATGGGAGGAGGCTGAAGATTATCCAAAGGAACTATTCAAGACATTGGCGGGCATGAATTTTCTCGGCATCAGGTATCCTGAAAAATACGGGGGCATGGGACTCGATATCTTTTATGACATCGTATTTTATGAGGAACTTTACCGGTCAAGAATGCCGGGCATGTGCCTTGATATAATGGTGGATACGGACATGGCAACGCCTGTGCTTTTCAAACATGGGACAGAGGAACAAAAGATAAAATATCTTACCAGGGTAATTAAGGGTGATGCGGTGTTTGCAATAGGCTATACGGAGCCCAATGCAGGCTCCGATGTCGCAGGGATACGAAGCACTGCAAAGAAGGCAGAAGGCGGTTATATACTCAACGGCTCAAAGATCTTTATCACAAACGGTACATGGGCGGATTATATTATCGTTGCCGCAAAAACAGAATCGGCAAAAGCTCATAAAGGCATTACCCTGTTTTTGCTCGATACAAAAACAAAGGGCTTTACCGTCGGAAGGAAACTGAAGAAACTCGGACACCATTCGTCCCATACGGCGGAATTATTTTTTGATGACTGCTTTGTTCCGGACAACATGGTGATCGGCGAGGTAAACAAGGGCTTTTACTACATCATGGAAGGGTTCCAGACGGAAAGGATAATGGGCTCTGTCGGCGTCATTGCACTTGCACAGGTCGCACTCGAGGATGCGGTAAACTATTCGAAGGAAAGAATGACCTTCGGAAAACCCATAGCACAGCACCAGGCAATAGCACATAAACTCGTCGACATGGCTACACAGCTTGAAGCAGCACGGCAGCTTGCGTACCACGGTGCATGGCTGCTCGATCACGGCGAGGAGGCAACAAAAGAGATCTCCATGGCAAAGCTGTATTCATGTGAAGTTGCAAACAAAGTTACCTATGATGCAATACAGGTATTCGGCGGATACGGGTACATGGAAGAGTATCCTGTTGCAAGGGCTTACCGGGATGCGAGGATGTTTACCATCGGTGCAGGAACGACCGAAATCATGAAGGAGATTATAGCAAAGAGGATGGGGCTGTACTGAAAAGAGGGGTAACAGTTTACCCCTCTTTAAAAGAGCTAATATGGAACCTACAGAACACGATATAGCAGGAATGTTTGATGTAATATCAGGCCGCTACGATTTGTTAAACCATATCTTGTCCGGGTATACGGATGTCAGATGGCGAAAGAAAGCCATCGGTATGAGCCTGGACATCGGTGTAAAAAATATCCTCGATGTTTCCACCGGTACCGGGGACATGGCAATCGGCTACAAAAAGGCAGGCAGAGGGGTCCATGTTTATGGATTGGACATAAGTATGGAGATGCTGAAATTAGCCAAAATAAAGGGCCGCATCGAGAACAGCGGCATACACATCATAAGGGGCTCCGGCTTGTCCCTGCCTTTCAAGGATAACATGTTTGATCTTATCAGTTGCGCTTTCGGCATCAGGAATATCTATCCGAGAGAGGGCGCACTCAAAGAATTTTACAGGGTAGCAAAACCGGGAGGCGTTCTACTGATACTTGAATTCTCAATGCCCAAAGGCATTGCCGGCAGGACATATAAAATTTATTTTGAAAGGATCCTTCCGGTCATAGGAAATATCCTCACAAGGACCAGTGCATACACCTACCTTAGAAATTCGGTTGAGGCATTCCCTGAACAGGAAGTATTCGGCACTATGCTTAACTCAACAGGGTTTGAAGATGTCATGATCGTGCCGTTGACGTTCGGGGTTGCAGCCATGTATAAGGGGAAAAAACGTTTATAGCTTTACGGTACTTGTCTTACAAAGAAACATCAAAATCTTCAATAATGCCCCCTATTTTTTATACTTTTTCAACCTTTTACCCCGTGAGAAAGCCCCACCATTTATGGTGGGGATAATATGATAATTTTTAATTCCTTATAGAAAGTGCGGGGGTTACAGGCCTTGTCCTGTTCTGTACTTGTTGATCTTCCGGGAAATGGACATTATTATAAAAAGATAAATCACTCTTAAGGATACTGTCCCATGTACCTGCATGGAAACAATGAACAGCTAAAAATAGCCCTGATAATAGGGATTGCAGTAATCACCATTGGAATTAATCTGCCCTTTGGATACCTCCGCTCGAAGGTGAAAAAGTTCTCGTGGAAATGGTTCCTCTATGTCCATCTCTCAATCCCGCTGGTCATATTCATGCGACTCTCGACCCATGTAAGTTACAAATTTATTCCCCTGTACATCGCTTCAGCAGTATTCGGACAAATTTTTGGCGGCAGGATTAATACAAGCAATTCCGATTAACCCGAAAAATGCATTTGTAAATAGGGGAGATTGAGCAATGAGCAAGCTTACCTATTGCATTTTTCTGGTTAACGGGGTTTATTGCTCAGCCATTTTTATCTTTGATCCGTAGTGCAGAATACCTTTTACTATACCATCCACTATAGACTGTTCATATCCCTTTTGTATAAGCAGCTTTTCCTCTGTTGGGTTGGTAACAAACGAGGTTTCTATAAGTATACTCGGCATATTTGCATGCATCAGAACAAAAAATGGAGCACTCCTTACTCCAAGGCCCGGTGTCTTATAGCCATCCTTTTTCAAGCTCTTCAGCATGTCCCCTTGAATGTCCCCGGCAAATGTTGCCGAGTCGTTTATCTTGGTCGTTTTCATAAGGTCTTCAAGGATCAACTGCAGATCGCTCAGCTTTTTTGTCGATGTCGCATTCTCCCTTGCGGCAACGAGCATCGATATTCTATTACGGGTCGGGCTCAGGTAGTATGTCGTTATGCCCTTCGTCCTCCTGCTCCTGCTTGCGTTTGCATGGATGGAAATAAAGAGATCCGCATTGCTCATATTTGCAATCGCCGTCCTTTCTTCGAGCGGTATAAACACATCCCTGTCTCTCGTCATAATAACGTGCAGTCCCATTGCCCTTAGTCTATCTGCAAGCATCATCCCTATGCTGAGTGTGATATTCTTCTCCCGTATGCCGTCCGGGCCGATCGCCCCCGGGTCGTGTCCTCCGTGTCCCGGGTCTATGACAACTTTTTTTATCGACAGTCCGCTGATCTGTTTGACCGGTACTGTTTCATCTGCCCCGGGCTGCTGGTTTATAGTTTCGTAATCCTGTATAATCCTCGATATGGTAAGCCCGTTTTGGTCTGTCTCACCGGTAAGTTTTATACCGGCGGTTACCGTAGGCTTTTCACTCGTGGTTGCGGTAGGTTTTTCGGTGTGCACATTCATGGATGTTTCCGTTATCTTGCCCTTTACATCTATGATGATCCTGAATGGGTCTTCAAGGTTAAAAATGGAATAATCATCGATGTTCCCTACATCCATGACGACCCTCACTGTTTTGTTGTTAAACTGCCCGGTCCTGATTTCCTCAACGAGTCCGTCCTTTACAAGGACAGGCGGGGTACCGCAGGTAAGTATCGTTCCATCCAGATCCACGTAGACCCTTTTGCCGGTCTTATTGTTTTCTTCCCGTTCAAGCAGGTGCCCTGAATAAACGACCTCGTTCGATACGCTTATGACAATACGGGTATAGTCACCTGCGGACCACACCTTAATACCCTGGAGTGTTGCGAGCGGCTTTGCGGTCGGGGTTTTTTTCTTTATGGGGGCAGACCCGCCGAGTTTCCTCACCCAGACATCTGCCATCGGGGCGGAATTGCTGTGTGGATAATCTGTAAGAATAAGTTTATAAAAATACAGGGCAGTACTTGTATCACCCTTCTTTGTCCTGTAGATCTCCGCAATCTTGAACAACGCATCGTCAGACAGTGTATCTTTCTTATACTGCCGCTGCACTGTCTTAAATGCATGTATGGCGTCGTTCAGGTCTGTGGAAAGAAACGATCTTGTATAAAGCTTATTGTAGAGGTTACCGATATTGAACAGCGATTTAGGCGCATATTCCGAAGAGGGATATTTTTTATATACCTCGTTAAATTGACTGATGACTTCAAGCCAATTGTCCCTGTAGCGTTGTTTCTGGGTGTTTGTGTTGATCGTGTAATAATTCTTTACCGCTGTCTCATACATAAGTCCTGCATTGTGCTTCATTGCGGTACGGGACAGCAGATTCAGGCTTAATGATACGGCTATGATACCAAGCATTTATTTGTTGAACCTGTTTTTTTTCGTGTCCATGGTTAAGCCTTCAGTACATGAGCGGTCCGTACGGGTAATACCACCATGGAGGCGCCATATAAGGCGCATAATCCAGTCCAAAACCGAGTGAATACACAGGCACGGGGTTCGGCTTTATGGACCACAGCTTTACGTATGTGGAACTCACTAAAGGAAAGGTGTAGGGCATACTTCCTATGGTCCCTTTATGGCTTTCACCAACCGTACCGACAACAGTAACCAGTCTGCCCGACGCAAATATCTTCGTTTCAAGATACCCTTTATATAACACTATAAATCTCCCACTGGATTGATCGCTCTTCTGCGGCTTATAGTCACTATCCAGCGGAAATTCGATAATCTCGAACGCTGTGTCCCCATTGCTCTGGTTTGTGGCACTGACAATCTCACCGCCTGTAATAATCGTCTTGCCTGTATATTCGGCCGGATTGATCTTCAACATTTTGAACGTAATGGTCGTATCGACATTTGAGAGTACTTCTTTCGGGATCTCCGGTGCACAGCCGGATGCTGCAAGCGTAATCACCGCAAGAAGCATATATCTTATTGTTTTGCCCATACAGCCTCCTTTACCCCGTAAAAGACCTCTCATGCACGGCGGAAAAGATATGACAGGTCCGCCATGCATTTAAAAGTGCAGGTTCCAAAAGTCCTGCCCATTCACACGGGTTTGTTTCACCATATGTATATATATAACATCTCGAATAAATTTTAAAGTGATAGTTGTCTTGCCGCTTCTTCCGTGCAGTGCGTTGACCATCCTGCCTGTTTATGCTATGAACCTGAAAAACCTTAAAGGAGGAACCGGTATGCAATTTAAAGACCAGGTAGCAATAGTTACAGGTGCTGCAAGCGGCATCGGCAAGTCCGTTATTCAAATGCTGGCAAATGAAGGAGCCAAGGTCGTTCTTGCGGATATAAATGAAGAAGGCATCGTTAAATTCGCCAAAGAACTGATGGCAAAAGGCGTTGATGCAATGGCAGTTCCGACGGACGTTACAAAACTCGACATGGTAAAGGCCCTTCTCAACAAAGCTATGCAAAAACACGGCAAGATAAACATCCTCCACAACAATGCAGGCATTATCCTGCCCGCTGATATAGATGTTATCGACTATAAGGACATAGACCGGCAAATACACATTAATCTCTACGGTATTATCTATGGCACAAAAGAGGTAATTCCTCTTATGAAAAAGCAGGGCTTCGGACATATTGTCAATACAGCGTCCCTGGCCGGCGTTGTTCCTGAACCGAGTTCTGCGATATATTCGGCAACGAAGTTTGCAATAAGGGGGTTTGATCTTGCCGTAAGGCTTGAACTCATGAATACAGGTGTAAGCATATCAACGCTGCTTCCCGATTCCGTAGAAACGCCGCAATTGCACTATGAAGCTACGCACGGCGGTTCGCCCATGTCTTTTCTTGATAAACCCCAGACAACCGAGGCAGTGGCACAGGCGGTAAAAAATGCCATTCTAAAAAACAAGGTTGAGGTTTATGTACCTCATTCTCAGGGCATGGTTGCAAGGCTGGCGTTGTCAATTCCGTGGATTATACCTATGCTCTGGCCGATGCTAAAGAAATCGGGTGCAAAAAATCTCGAGAAAAAGCTCCAGTCCCTGGGTAAAAAATAGATTGAAGAAGAGTACAGGAGCGGTGTGAACCGCCCCTGCCTTTGATATGGACTTTAGTCGCAAGGGTTAAGACTTATCTGCTTGCCGTTGAGACTTGCCACGTCACTACATTGATTATTACCTGCGTAGGAAAGATCGTAGGTGCCTATCGTACTGTTATCTTTATCGCTGGTAAGAACAAGGACTATAGAACCGCCTACCGGATGACAGCAGCCCTGTGCATAGGTGAAGTTTGTCAATGTTGCCGTTGCAAGGACCTTCAGAAGCAGGTGGTCGACACTGCCTGTTCCATTTATGACCCTCTGGGTTATATTCGGCCAGGCGCCTGTATCAGCCATGGTAAAATTGAGTACGACATCATGATCCATGACAAGCCTGCCAACACCTGTCAATGCAATCTGGGTCTCGTTTACGCTTATCGTTCTGGTTATAGTTGCGCTGGCGCCGGAGCCGCTGAGAGTTTTTACTATATCCGTTGTGCCGCTTATGTAGAGTGACGCCTGATCAAGCTGGCGGGTCTTCACGATATTTTTTACAGCGCTTATGGTCGTCATTGTAATTTGATTTGTCGTGGAATCGGAAAAGAGCGTTACTGTCATGGTAATCTCGCCGCTGGTCATTACACCGCGGAAATAATTTGCAGGAATACATCCGTTGCCGAAATTAATGGTTACCAGATATACAGACGGATAGATACCGGCAGTCGTTTCGTGTGTTTTGGTTACCGAGGGACATGATGAACCGCCCAATAATGACTCGTAACCCATAACGCCAAGGCTTTGATCGTTACTGACGCTGGACAGTGCTATTGAATCGTTGGCAGATGAGTTTATTGATTCCTCAGATGTCTGATTGACCGATGTCGTGTTCAACCCGCTTGTTTGTTTTCCGCAGCCCGCAAACTGAAAACCGGCTAACCCTAAAACCGCTACTACCGCTAATACTTTTTTAAACATTTTTGCCTCCTTTGTTTTTACCCCATTGGAGAACATCAGTTCTCTGGTGAGGTCTAAACATTTAAACAGCTCATGCAGGAAAAGGTTCCGGTTGGGAATTACTGAATTTTATGGTCAAAAAAAGGCATAAAAAAGTGGCTATTTATAGCTCCTTTATATCAAAAATGTGCCGGGGATCACACCGGACTGCGGGGATCCTTCAAGAGGATAACTATGATTGGTGGAGCAGAAGGGGATCGAACCCTCGGCCTCCACGTTGCGAACGTGGCGCTCTCCCAGCTGAGCTACTGCCCCATGTTATCATTCATTTATTTCTATGACCGGCGATGCTTGCAAATACCATCGGTTGTCATTGCTGATCCAGTGCGTTGTCACAAGTACATGCTTCCTTAAGAAAAAGAATGCACCCCTTCCCGTAATATCAAGTACCGCTTTAAGGGTAGACCCGGTTTCAGTAACTTCCTGTACGCTGCAACCGTAGATAACAGAACTTGAAAATCCTGTATGCTTAATCTGTACATTGATATAGACTATGAAATTCGACAGATCATCGTCTGTATAAAAGAACTGTTTCAGCACTCTCCTTGTATGCATACTTGACATATCTTTATCAACAAGGGTCGAACAGAAACTTTTAATATCTTTCTGATCTGTTTGTGCATAAACGGGATAAACTGATATGGAAAACAGTATGAAGAGCAAAACCTTTTTAAACATTAAACCCGCCTGTCATGTAAATTATGTAAACAAGATAAACAATGATCCCGAGGAACAATGAGACAACAAGCAACTGGATAAGCCTGTTGCCATGTCCTTTTATGTAGAAAGGAAAAAAAAGAACAATAATGACAGAGAAGAAGAATAAAAAATACAAAAAAGGCATTTTTGATGCGCCCCGCATGGAAGCATCAAGTTTTTTATTCAGAAGATTGATCAGCGTTATGTTCATAAGCAGGTTCATAGCACATATTGTATGCAAGTGGAAATATTTTTATAATGCGGAATAAGAAGTAAGTCCTTAAAAACCTCCTACAGTCTTTTCGAGGATTTTTTATAGACGAGATACAGGATAAATATAAAAAACACTATACTGCATAGAAGTACGAAGAGATCACCATGGTTTGTATAGAATGTATTTGTATCGAGGAGTTGAACCTTGTAATTTATAAAAGCAGGGACGAATAATTTTGTAGAGGCAAGTATTTTGCCTGTAGGGGATATGACCGCAGAAATGCCCGTATTCGCCGACCTGATAAGAAACCTGCCGGTTTCAACCGCTCGGAATACAGCCATCGATAAATGTTGATAGGGCGCTGATGTATCTCCGAACCACGCATCATCGGTAATGGTAACAAGCAGGTTTGCACCACTCCGGGCATCTTCAGCGCAAAGTTGCGGGAAGATGATTTCATAGCAGATTAGGGTGCCGATTTTGACATTTTTGAATTGAAGCATGGTTGAACCTTTTCCCGGAGTAAAATCGCCGATACTTCCGGTTAATTTCTTTATAAAAAAGAAAATGTGTTTCAAAGGTAGATATTCGCCGAATGGAACAAGGTGCCTTTTATCGTATCTTCCTCTTATCTCTCCTTCCCTGCCCATAAGAAATGCACTGTTGAAATATTCCACGCCTGTGTCCGCATATTGATACGCAGGGCTTCCGAAAAGCAGGTAACTATGAAGAGAACGGACAAAATCGCTTACCCTGCCCGAATAGGAAGGCTCGGACTGGAAGAAGAAAGGAGTGGCTGTTTCGGGCCAGACGACTAATTCCGGATGTGCTGTTCCATAAGCCTTTTGCGTGAGTGAGAAATAGTCCGTAATTGTCTCGTTCTGGTACACAGGATTCCATTTTTGACTTTGATCTATATTGCCCTGGATTAGGCTGACCTCAAGGGTATTGCCCGGGTTTTCAATTATATTATTGGTACGGTTTACCACGGTGTCGCCATAAATGAGTATGCCTGTTATGAGGAGAAGGACTATAATCGTTTTTGTAAATACAAACGGATATTTGGCGGTCCTCACACTATTAATATCATACCACCAGAGGAGGATCTCATAGACCAGCGTATTGAACATCATGATTATAAAAGAGACACCGTACACTGCCGTAAATCTGGATATCTGAATAAGAGAAAGGTTATTGTACTGGGAATAGCCGAGCAGCTCCCATGGAAACCCGGAGAAAAGATATGTTTTAATATATTCGAGCAAAACCCATACGACCGGTATAAAAAGCAGTTCGCCTGAAGAAGAGGTATTCCAGAATAATTTTAAAAGGAGCGTGAAGGTCCCGGAATAAAGGGCACTCAGTATCAGCGAGAGAAGTATGAGTGCAAATATACTGACGAATATATTTATGCCGCCGTACCGGTTCATCGCAACGACGACCCAGTAGAGGAGAATAACATTGCCGATGAATCCCGAGATAAATCCGTACGCATAGCTTTTATAAAGCGGCTTTCGTCCATTGATCATTTTTATGGACAAGAGAAGGGGGACATACGCAACCCATGCAACAAGGGGCATACCGAACCTCGGGAAGCTTAACCCTGTCAATAAGCCTGAGAGAATGGATAAAAAAATCGGCATGCCGGAGATCCGTTTATACTTTTCCCGGTTTTTGCGGTAATTTTGCCCGGTACGGTCTTTCGATCAACCGTCGTAGTGCATCTTCTTTTTTCTTCATGAGTGCCGCCTGTTTTTTACCCTTCGTATGATCATAACCAAGCAGGTGGACAAATCCGTGTATGAACAACATCTCGAGTCTTTTATGAAAAGCGATCCCTGCGTCTTTCGCCTCTTTTTTAGCTGTACCGGCAGATATTATAACCTCTCCGATTATAAACCGGCTGTTTTCGGGATCCAGTTGATCCACCTGGAAAGACAGAACATTCGTTGTTTTATCTTTGTTCTTGAAACGCAGGTTCAGTTCCTTCATTTCAGGGTCATCGACAAACACGACGTATACTGTTAATGTATCCTCCAGAAGAGCAGCAAGTCTTTTTAACCTGATCGAGACGAGCTTGAACGTGCTGCTATTTTTTTTGTATCTGGACAATATTTGAATATCCATTGGGTTTTGTGGGCGTGTTGTTGAACTTGAAGCCGGGATAATCGACCCTCTTGTGGAATACGGCCGAAAGAACCTTTATGAAACTCTTTTTTATTTCATTGAGGTCGCTTAAGGCAAGGGTGCACTCGTCAAGCTGTCCGTCGACAAATCTTGCATTGACAATCTTCTCTACCATTGCCTTTATCTGTGCGGGAGTCGGTTCTGCAAGCGTTCTGGAGGCTGCTTCCACAGCATCGGCAAGCATAACAATTCCTGCTTCCCTTGTCTGAGGTTTCGGTCCGGGGTAGCGGTATTCCGCTTCCTGTATGTTGTCTCCGTTCTTCTCTTTCGCCTTTTCATAGAAGTATTTCACAAGGCTTGTACCGTGATGCTGCATAATGATGTCTATGATCTTTTGAGGTATTTTATTTATTTTTGAGAGTTCCTTGCCTTCTTTCACATGCGATATGATGATAAGACTGCTCATACTCGGAGACAGCTTATCATGCTTGTTTGACATATACTGCTGGTTCTCTATGAAGTAATCGGGCATCTTTACCTTTCCAATATCATGATAATAAGATGCAACTCTTGCTAAAAGCGGATTTGCATGTATGGAGGATGCTGCTGCTTCTGCAAGCGTTGCCGTCATCATACTATGATTATAACTTCCCGGAGATGTCATGAATAATTCTTTTAATAAAGGGTTTTCAAGATTTGCGAGCTCAAGAAGCTTTATGTCGGTTGCATAGCCAAAAATAGATTCAAAAACAGGCGTAAGTCCCGTTACCAGTATAGCGGATGTTATACCGTTTAATACTGCCATGGAGATGTTCACCACAAAAGAGCTTATCGGCTGGCTGCCCTGAATAAGCATAAACATGGCGGCAAGGAGCATGTTGACCCCCGATACTACAAGGCCGCCTTTTACAATCGAGGTCCTTTGTTCGCATTTGGCGAGCATGTGTGCTCCGACAATACCGCCGATTATATAGTACAACGCCATAAAAACATTGCCCGATACGGCCATTGCACCGGCAAGGCCGGCGATAATACTAAAACCTATCGCTATTTCCGAATTCAGAATGAGCCTTACAATCATACCGGTAAAAGCTATGGGAGCGGCATAGTAGTAAGCCTCCTGAGTGATGGTGAACGAGCCGATCTCAGAAATGCTTGAAAACATCGTGGACAGTTTTGCAATCAAAACAGTCAGGATAAGCGACAGGGAAAGAAAAATACCGTCTTTCAATGTTATGCTGAACTTCCGTATGTTTTTCTGTGAAAATTCGAGTATTGAGAATATCGCCATAAAAAATATAAATGAATAAAACAGTACAAATATATACCACTTCTTGACAACCTTGCTCTCACTGATCACCTTGAGCTTTGCAAAAACATTGCTGTCTACTCTTTCTCCCTCTCTTACCACAATTTCACCTTTTTTAAGGTGCATCGTTGCAGGTTTTATGGATGCTTTAGCTTTTGCCAGAGTACTTTCGGTCGTCTCTCTGTCATACCTGATGTCCGGAGAAACGAAGGTAGAGAGAAAATTCGTCAGTAAAATATGATCCTTTATAGGAAGGAATGGAAAGGTTTCAGAGACAGAATCAAATATAATATTCCTCGCATCCTCAAGATCTATAAAATTGTTTATATCACGGACAAACAGCTTTCCTATGCCGGGTGTCATAAGCAGTACGCCGACGCCCGTATAATTCTGTATCTCGGCGCCTTCCTCGATGATCTTATATTTATCATAGAATTTCTGTATTATACCGAGCAGTCCATCCTCATACATTTTCGAGAATCCTCTCTTATAAAGGAACAGGATGGTATCGGGAGATGGAGAAAGGCCCGAGAGTTTCGTCATATTGCTTTTTATTGCATTGAACGCATCATCCGCATTCTTGTGCGATTGTATCATGCTCCTGCCTATGGCGAAGGTCGTAATAAGTGCATTATACATACGCGGTTTGATAAACGGGTTGTATCTGAAAACCGGCGGGAGTTCTTTTACTAATTTCTCCGTGTTCTTGTCCGTCCCTACGGTGTCAATGGCCTGAATATCCTCCGGAACATAGATCGTCTGCTTTGCAATATCACCGCTGCGGTAATGGGAGATGCTTCTTATGTTGGTTACCGGTGCTATGATAAATCCGATAATAATACTTACGACAGCTACCATTCCTATTTTTATAAGGTAAGGATGATCCTTAAAGGAGTATGCTCTCTTCTTGAATCCTGTGTAGTTATTTTTAACAACTGCTCTCGCAGTAGATAGGAGGTTCATGTATGATCTTTATCTGGAGATTTTATCCGGATTCCTGCTCTGGTATTTATTGGTTTCTTTTGACTCGTAAGCCTTAATTATTTCCTGGACGAGCTTGTGCCGTACGATGTCGACCTCCGAAAACCTCACGAACTTTATACCTTCAATGTCCGAAAGTACATCTATACTCTCCACAAGCCCGGACTGCCGTTCTCTCGGAAGATCTATCTGGGTTATGTCCCCTGTTACCACAGCCCGTGAACTGAATCCAATCCTGGTCAGGAACATTTTCATCTGCTCCGATGTCGTGTTCTGAGCCTCATCAAGGATTATGAAAGAATCATTCAGTGTCCTGCCCCTCATGAATGCAAGGGGCGCGACTTCAATTACTCCCTTGTAGATTAAATCGTTTGCACGATCCTGATCCATCATATCGTACAGTGCATCATAAAGGGGCCGCAGGTAGGGGGAAACTTTTTCAAACATATCACCCGGAAGAAAACCGAGTTTTTCACCTGCCTCAATGGCAGGCCTTGTCAGTATAATCCTGTCAACCTCTTTCCGGATGAGCATAATAAGTGCCATTGCCATGGCGAGGTATGTTTTACCTGTGCCTGCAGGTCCTATGGCTAAAACGATATCGTACTTTTTTATGGCTTCGAGATAGAGCTTTTGATTGAGGCTCTTCGGTATTATTTTTCTTTTTTTGAGATTGATGAATGAGGTGTCAAGAAATATTGACGTCAGATCTACGGAGCGATCTTCACGGAGAATGTCTATTGCATTCAAAACGTCACGCGGACTGACTGCATACCCGCGGTCTACGACCGTATAAAGTTCTGTCAGGATTTTGTTGGCGAAATCGATAGCGCTGTCTTCACCGTTGTAGTTGATGATGTTGCCTCTTACATTGAGCTTAATGCCGAGATTGTTTTCAATAACCTTCAGGTTCTCATTGTTCACGCCGAATAAAAGCCTCGCAAGTTCGTTTGACTCGAACACCTGTGTTGCTTCTTTTACTTCCATATTTTATGACACCTTATCTGGCTGCATATTTTGGTGCAAGTAATATATAGCTTTCGCCCTGTACAGCATAATAGTATTCACTGCCATAGGGGAATGTCAAATCCTTACTGCTTATAATATGCATGTCAACCAATGTCTTTAATGATGCCGGATATGAACCGTATTCCAATTTATATATCTCCAGGGCATTGGACAGCTTTATCTGTTGATACCTGCCTATGTATTTTAAAAGGTTCGTATAGGTGATGCTTACTCTTGATGTGGAAATTCTGAACAGGTTTATCCGGGAGTAGCTCAGGATGGTCAGGAGCACGGCGATAGTCAATAATAATATGATAACCGACCTTGCTGCATGAAAGAATGCCGATAAGAGGGATGCCTTTGCAGGTTTAAACTGCTTTTTAATTTCAGACACGACGGTTATTTTATTTTTACTCAGCAGACTGTTGAGTTCAAGAATTACCTCGTTCTTACTTAACAGGCTGCTCTCATAGATATCCGTAAATGTATTCTTGCCGTTTATAAGTTCGAGTACTATCTCCTGCGGCGAGAGATACCTCTCGGTGGATACCTGTTCCTGTTGTTCCTTTTCGACGGGAGTAGCTGCCTTTTCCACAGGAGTGCCTGCCCTTTCTATGATGAAATCATCCGGTATTTCTTCTTTCTTTCGAGGAGGCTCTGGTTTGGGCTGCACCGGTTCTTCGTGTGCTTCTTTCTTGAATATAACCCCATCGCTGTATCTCCGGTTGAGGTGCAAGACCTCGTCGACAACTCTGGATGATTCCATTAACACAAACTCTGCGTTCATAGGCTCACAGAATTGAGGATCGTATTCTATTGCTGTCGATTCGAATTCGTACGTACCTGTCTTGAGGTGATGCATCGTATGCAGGGACTCATTGCTTATGGTAATGATTAACCTTATGACCGAAGATTGGGATACCGAAAATCGCTTCGGTATGTCGTATTCATTTAACCCTTCTTTTTTTACCGCGTTCATCAATACCTTCAGCTGGCCCGGCTCAAGGAGTTTGGCTTTTGCAAGTCTTTCTGCAATGTATACGACCGCAGAATTTTTCGGCAGATTCCTGGATGATTCGAATACAGGGATAATTCTTACGAGCCTTCCATTGTCAATAAAGATATCAAAAGTATCTTTTTTGGCAGTACCTTTGATGTGCAGGACCCCTGTCGCCTGCTGTGATGTAATCATCTGTATGACGGATATAATATCGAATGTGCCGAGTGAACCCTTTAATACCATCTGACTTCACTCCTTATCGATAGGAAAAGATTCAGGAGATAGAGAACTGTCAGAGCGATTATTACCATTAATTTCAATACAGGAATAAAGGGATTACTTAACGGGAATATGGATGTTATTAAGCCAAAAGAACTGATGTATTCGACTATAAGACAGGTCACTATGAAAAGCACCGACATACCTTTTACCGTCTGGCCTCTCAGGATATAACCGCTGCCGGGCAGCAATGCGGACACGGCAATATTTATGCCCTTTAAACTCCTCTTCCATTGGTGCATCCGTTGAGTTATCTCCACCTTCTTTTTACTCTCTTTTATATCGTTTTTTATGTGGAATCTCAGGCAATCGACGCACAGTATATCTTTGTATTCATCGTTCCTGTTGGACGTTATAGTGTAAATCCTCCCGCACGACTTACATCGAAGGTGCCGCTTAATCCTGCGGGAGAACAGTATGAGAATAAAGAATACCACCAGGAAGAAAAAGGCAAGATAGTGAAGGTACCGGGCAGGCGGCCACACGATAAGCCTGCTCATAATAATATCTGCAAGTTCTCTGGCCGTCTGACTGTTCAGTGTGTTCGTAAACATAGAATAAGCGAGTATTTTTGGATCCGGCAGTGCGTCTGCAAATATTCGGTTTGTGTTTGATTTTTCATATATGGACGCATAGTATGCAAAGAGTTCCGGTGCTATACCTCGTGCAATATCAAGCTCATTTGTGCCTTCTATATTCGCTTTTATCAAATAGAGCTGACCGAGGTTGTAATGTGCAGGGAAAAAATCATGGTTTATCGCTATAGCCTTTTGATAATCATCCCCTGCTGCAGCAACATTGCCCGTTGCATACTCAAGGTTCCCGATATTGCAAATGACTATCGGCATACCGCCGTATCCGTTATCCTGCAGCCTTCTGTAGTAAACAGATGCCGTGTCATATAATCCTATTCTTTTATAATACACACCGGCATAAAGGTTACTGTAAAGATCAGACGCATGATTGTCTGCGTAAGAGGTCAATTCCTGTATGCCATTGCGGGTCAGATTGCCATAGTTGATGTCCATGATGCCGGTAAATGGTTCTTCGGCAGGCTTTAATACCGTGGCGACTGCAACGAGTGTAATATGCGTCAGCATCACCATGATGATTATAAATACCATACTGAAGATTCTTTCTGAGGATTTTTGATAGGCGATTGTAATGGCAAGCCACAGGAATAGCAACCATAGAAATCCCATACCGAACAGCAGAGGCAGGAGAACAATGACAAGGGAAATGAGGATGATTACATACTCGGGGATATATTCAGGCACAGAATCCCTGATAAGGGCATGGATCTGCATTGAATATCTGGCAAGGAGCAGGATTGCAAAGATAAAAAATACCGCACACACCGTAAGACTTAGATTGATAAGCCTGTTGGAAATGAATCTCAGTATGTTATAGGGGTCTTGGAAAAACGCATGAACAGCCTTTGAAAGATACATACTTGCTTGTGAATAGTGGCTTCCCCCTGATTTAAACATGCGGTAGGATAGATTAAAATAAGGCTCCGGCATGGCTGGCGACAAGAGTAGTGCATACTCAAGCAGTTCTTTTGAATGGCTGCGGTTGTATTCGTTGAGCAGGGCAGAACTGTAGGGATACAGATTGATAAAGCCGTTGTCCAGTTTTATATTGTTGAGCCGGGCAATTGACTGTGCAATCGTATGATCCGTACTGAGCGTTGGTGCAAGCCCCTGAATCCTTATGCTGTTCCATACATTATACAGGGTATCGCTCAGCACCGTTGTACCGGTAATGGGGAGAGCGGGGGGCGGTGGTGCCGCGGTGAGTGTGACCGATGTTCCCGAAACCTGAAGTTCGGCGCCGGACGTTATACCGGACACCGATACAGTTTCTGCCGTTGTCCCCGTCATTACAGGGTATTTCTGAAGTTCAGCAGAAACAGATGCCATCGTGGAACTGAAAGTTTTTACAGGTGACATAAGCAGGCTTCCGAGTCCCACAAAAGCGATAGCTACCGGTAACTTTTTTATAAACATAATAGATATGACTGTATATACTATTATGATGCGCTTAGTCAAATGGAGATTTCTCAATAGGTTTCGGACACGCTGAGTAAACCCCGTGAGAAAGGACGTGGCTTTAAACCACGCCCTTTCTATAAGGAACTAAAAGTTATCATATTATCCCCGCCATAAATGGTGGGGCTTTCTCACGGGGTAAAAAATCGAGGGCATTGGACATAACTGCCTATGTTCTTGACATTCTATTTTTTGTAAAATATTAATTAGGTTTCATTACATGGAGCTTTGATGTTTGAGTTCATTCAGGAAAAGATTACAAAACTTTTTGATAAGCTATCGAAAAGGGGCATATTGTCTGAAAGCGATATTGATGCTGTCCTTAAAGATATAAGGATCGCCCTGCTTGAAGCAGATGTTCATTACAGAGTAGTAAAAGAACTTATTGACAATGTGAAGCAAAAGGCTATGGGTGAAGGTCTGTCGAGGAGTATTGATCCATCCAGGTACCTGCTCGGTATACTCAAAGCGGAATTGATAAATATAATGGGTCCTGCTGCGCCGGTAAGGATAAATACCACGGGTGATGTCATGATGCTGGTCGGATTGCAGGGAACAGGCAAAACGACTACGGCAGTCAAGCTTGCAAAATACATGAAGGACAAAAGGGGTTTGAAGCCTTATCTGGTGTCCATTGATTTTACGAGGCCGGCAGCACAGGAACAGCTCATAACACTTGCAAAGGCAAATGGATTCCCCGTAAATGAGGACATTTCAAGCAAGGGCTATGAAGGGCTGAAAGACCTGCGTCTTACTTCAGCAAGACAGGGGTGCGATTTCATAATCGTCGATACTGCAGGCAGACTGCATATTGACGATGGACTCATGAGTGAGGTCAAACATATTAAGGATGAGCTAAAACCCTCAACAACCATCCTTGTGATTGATTCAATGATGGGACATGATGTACTGAAAATGGCGGATGGTTTTGTGAACGGTATCGGTTATGACGGTGCAATATTCACGAAATTTGAAGGAGATTCAAGGGGTGGAGCTGTAATCTCTTTCAGAAAGACAATCAACAAACCGATATTCTTCATGGGAACCGGAGAGGCCGTTTCTGCCCTGGAACCGTTCGATCCGGAGAGGCTTGTATCGAGGATCATCGGCAGCGGAGTCATGGAAGATCTTGCTGAGAAGGTTTCCGAAGCGGTAACTGAAAGTGATATCGAGCAGGCAAAACAAATCAGCAGGGGGAAATTCACCTTTCAGGATTTTATAAAGCAGCTCAGGATGATCAAAAGGCTTGGTTCCATCGAATCACTGCTGGGCATGCTGCCAGGGGCGGGCAAACTCAAGGGTATTGCCAAAACAGAGGACGTGAAAAATGATTTAAAGAGGTATGAAGCGATAATAAATTCGATGACCGACCGGGAAAGGAATAATCCGGATGTCCTGAACGGCAGCAGAAAGCAGAGAATAGCAAAAGGCAGCGGTACAAAGGTTGAAGAGGTTAACAGGCTTGTAAAGCGTTTTTATGAAGCTCAAAGGATGATGGACATTATTAAAAAAACTGGTATAAAAGGTATACAAAAATACATGCAATAAGTATGGAGGAAAAGAATGGTAGCGATAAGACTTAAAAAATTTGGCAGGAAACACATTCAGCAGTACAGAATAGTGGTTGAAGATGCCCGCTATACTGCGGGAGGGAGGGTGCTTGATGTACTCGGTAATTTCAGCCCAAAAACAAAACCCTATACACTGCAAGTCGATGCTGATAAGATAAAGGCATGGATAGGGAAAGGTGCGCAGCTTTCACCGAAAGTTAAAACTTTACTGGAGGCCCAGAAGATCGTATAAGCGTATAAGGGGAGGCAGGTTATGAAGGATCTGGTAGAAAGTATAGCAAAGCAACTTGTGGACAAGCCGGATAATGTCCAGGTTAAAATGATTGAGAGCGAGCATACATCTGTCATCGAGCTTAAGGTTGAAAAAGAAGATATGGGAAAGGTCATAGGGAGAGAGGGAAGAACGGCAAAAGCAATAAGAACGATCCTGAGCGCTGCGGGAAACAAGCTGAAGAAAAGGTTTGTGCTGGAAATAGTGAATTGATCGGTAAGCTGTTCGAACAATCTTGAATCTTGTCAATCTGGATAAAATAGCATGCTTAAATTTAAGATCCTGAGTATATTCCCAAAATACTTTGTATCGCCATTTATGGATGGCCTGATGAAAGGTGCCATAGACAGAGGCGATATAATGATAGATGTCATAGATATAAGAGATTTTACAAATGATAAGTATAAAACAGTTGATGATACTCCTTATGGGGGCGGTGCAGGCATGGTTATGAAACCCGAGCCCATAGTGTCTGCGATTAAATATGCAAAGGCGGCTGAAAACAATTACCGGGTGATTGTTTTTTCTCCGAGAGGCCGAAAGTTTGATCAGAGTACGGCAAAAGCGTATTCGGCGTATACGAAATATATACTGGTCTGCGGCAGATATGAAGGTATAGATGAAAGAGTCTCGGCGTTTTATGCAGATGAAGAAATTTCCATTGGCGATTATATCCTTTCAGGGGGAGAATCAGCGGCGCTCGTCTTTATGGAGGCTGTATCGAGACTTATGCCTGGTTTTGTAGGGAACAGCAAATCTATCGCCGATGAGTCTTATGAGAACGGACTGCTCGAGTATCAGCAGTATACCAAACCGAGGGAATTTGAAGGCCACTCAGTACCGGAGGTATTATTGTCGGGCAACCATAAAAAAATACAAGAGTGGCGTATGAAACAATCAAGAGAAATAACCGCCCGGAGAAGACCTGACCTATTGGCATCAACCGCAAAGGATCGGCACATAGTGAGCGTTATTGAACCAACAGAAAAAAGAAATTAGGAGGAAAAACATGAATAGTCTTACCTTTTTAGAAAAGGAGCTGACAGGCTCAGAAAAAAAACGGATAGATTTTAAAGCTGGCGATACCATAAAGGTTTATACCAAGTACAAGGAAGGGGATAAAACCAGAGTCCAGCAATTTGAGGGTGTTGTAATAGGTATAAGCGGCGGGGGTATGAATACGAATTTTACTATACGAAAAGTATCGTACGGAGTAGGCGTTGAAAGGATCTTTCCCCTGTATGCACCGGCAATAGAGAAGATAGAGGTTGTACAGCGAATGAAGGTTAAAAGGGCAAAGCTTTACTACCTCAGAGGGCTGAGCACGAAATCAAGCCGGTTAAAGAGGGTCAAAGAAACAAAAGACCTGATGCAGGAAACAACCCCACCAATTCCGGGCGAGAATGCATAACAGGCATGAAAATAAAGGAATTAATTCTACAGGGTATAAAAAGATTTAAAGAACCTGTAAAATTTCAGCTCCAGGACGGGTTGAATATATTTTACGGCTCCAATGAAAAGGGCAAGACGACTGTGTCTGATGCCATTTTTTTTCTTCTCTCTCTTACACAGGACAAAGACCAAAAAACCAACCTAAAAAGTCAGACTTCAAAAGATATCAGACTCGGGGTCACCTTTCAGGAAGGCCCCGATACCTTCAGACTGCTCATGGATGTTGCATCTGATGCAGTTTTACTCTCAAAGTATAATCAGGAAGGTAAAAAGTTTGATACGGTTTCAAAGGATGTCAATGAAATAAAGGATTTCCTCAGAAGGGATCTTCTCTTTAAACCGCTGGAACAGTATAAGGCGCTGTACATGCTGAATTCGTATGCACTCCTTAATCCATATACTCAGGGACCCGTGCGGGAAAATGAAAGCCCGGAGCCATTTACTTTGGAGAGCAGTCCGGAAGACTTTTTGGGCCAGAAGCCGGGGCAATTTGATGATTTTGGACCGGCATCTTTCGGATCGGATGAGAATGTTCAGCAGGACAATATGACAAAGGAAGAAATCCAGACACAGATAGCAAAACTTGAAAACGATCTTAAGTTGTCCGCAGGTGCGGCAGCCCAGCAAGATAAGCTTGATCAGCTTGAATCGAGGCTTACGGACATCCAGAATAAACTCAATACGATCAAAACCTGTGCGATTGAATCTGATGCCATGGAAAAACAGGTCAATGAACTCAACAAATTCTCCGATCTTCCGGAGGATATAGAGAAAAAAGTAGACGAGTATGTCCAATTCGAGGCAAGAATGAAAAAAGAAATAGAGAACATCGAGAGGCAGAGATCCCAGTATACGGAAATCAATGTCACCATTCCTCCCTTTTACAGAGACAAGCTGTTCATTGCAGGAGGGGCCGTCTCGTTCCTGTTCATCGTAGTTCCCATACTTCTCTCGATATTCCTCGGTTCATGGGGAATTTATTTGTCGGCAGGGATATTTGCAGGGCTGGGTATGATGGTCTATGCGCTTTGGAACGATGCAAACAAAAGGTCCGGGATTAAAAAGATGCAGTCAACGGTTTCCGCTCTTGAAAAACAGATAAAAGAACAACGAAAAAAGTATGAGATAGAGGGCTCTGTAATAATGAGTATTATCACTTCTATGAATCTCGAATCGCCGTTAACATTAAAAGAAGGTTTAAAGAAATACAGGGAGGTGCTTGACCAGTTTGCATCTGCCAAGAAAAAATACAACGAGAGTGTTACTGAAGCGAACCCTGAACTTCTAAAAAAGCAGGAAGAACAGGTAAAATCTGAGATAGAGAATGTCCAGGAACAGCTCAGGGCAATGACAGGCTCGGGCATGGACCAGTATGCGATAACACAGGAGATAGAATCATTTAAAAAAAGGCTGAAGGAGAAGGATGCCGATTTTGCTCCTCAGAAAAAAGAGCCGGTGATACGGAAATCATCTCAGCAAAAGCATGCAGACACACAAGCCGCACCAGTCCCTTTGTATACAAAGTATCTTACGACAATGGCGGAACTTATCGGTGACAGCAGAGAGCGTATTGTTTCACTTGTTTCAACAAAGGCAAGCAGTTATTTCAGCACATTGACGAAAGGGGCTTTTCAGGAAATATCACTGCCCGGCAATAAGATTGCTCTCATTCAGTCCTCGGGCAAAGAGCTTGCCTTCGATAACCTGTCAGGCTCTGCAAAAGAAAAATGCATGTTTTCAATATTCCTGTCCATGATCGAGCTTGCTGCTGAAAAATGGCCCTGGCCCGTCGTTATGGATGAACCATTTGCAATAATTGATGAATCAAACAGGCAGTCTGCTTATACTATTATAAAATCATTTTCAAAAGAAACACAGGTCCTCCTGTTAACAAAAGACGGTTCCATAAAACCGCTTGCAGACGCTTTCATAACCCTCTAAACCGCTGTTGAATTCATCCTATTAACCTGAAAAATGCAATAGGGAAGTTTGTTCATTCGCTCAATCCTGCGATCCACCTTAGATATAAGGGGAGTTTGTTATAAATGATTTTCAACTCCTATGTAAGTTTATATGCACACACCAGTTGCAGTAGGTCTGCGGATATTCGAAGAATACCTTCGTTTGACGCAGCGACCCTTCCCTCTCGGGTGGGTACCCCTCGCTCATTGCTCAAACTCCCCTATTTACAAATGCATTTTTCGGGTTAAAAAAAGTTATTTTTTTAACAAAGATACTCTTCTCAGGTCAGCCTCTGTCATAATCTCGACAAGCTTCTTAAATCCGGTCCCGGGGTTCCAGCCAAGTACCTTTTTTGCCTTGGCGTAGTCACCAAGAAGCTCATTTACCTCGGCAGGCCTGTAAAATCTTTTTGCACTTCTCACAAGGACCTTCCCGTTTTTTTTATCTCTGGCGACTTCCTTGCAACCTTTGCCCTGCCACTCGAGCCTGAATCCAGCGTATTCAAATGCATGGGTAACAAAATCTCTTACACTACTGTTTCTCCCTGTGGCTACGACATAATTATCGGGTTTTTTCTGCTGAAGCATAAGCCACATAGATTCAACGTATTCAGGGGCATATCCCCAGTCCCGGGAAGCGTCCAGTGTCCCAAGTTCCAACCCCTTCAGTAACCCGTATTTTATTCTTGCCGCTCCATCCGTAATCTTCCTTGTAACGAATTCAATACCCCGCAAGGGAGATTCATGGTTGAACAGTATACCCGAGCAGGCAAATATATGGTAAGCCTCTCTGTAGTTTATGGTCATCCAGTGGGCATAAAGCTTTGCTGCTGCATAGGGACTCCTTGGATAAAAAGGTGTCTTTTCGTTTTGCGGTGTTTCCTGCACCTTTCCGAACATTTCTGAAGATGATGCCTGGTAAAACTTTATTTTAGGGTCAACTATCCTGATTGCCTCGAGGATCCTGGCAGTGCCGAGTGCCGTAACCTCTCCGGTAAGTATCGGTTCCTCGAACGATACGGCAACAAAACTCTGTGCAGCAAGGTTATAAACCTCATCAGGTTCTATCTTTTCCAGAACTCTTATGATGTTTCCGGTATCATGAAGGTCCATCTCTACAAACCTTAAATGGTTCTTAATCCCGAGTTCTTCGAGCCTCCAGAAGTTAGGCATACTCAACCTTCTGTACGAGCCGTATACCCTGTAGCCCTTTTCCAAAAGCAGTTTGACGAGATACGCCCCGTCCTGACCTGTAATGCCGGTAATGAGTGCGGTTTTCATACTGTTATCCTTTTTTCTTTAATAAAGAGCTCTATATAATGAAGGGGTTATAAAGGCAAGCTTATAATGTTGACTTTTTCATAACATAATAGTTTACTATACAGACCGCGATGGAAAGCTGATCTTATTAAGAATGCCATTAAAGGTCACCCAGTGGTAATCTTAACAGGCGCACGACAAGAATATATTTGATCGCTTTTATAATAAGATGATCGCTTAGTATCGTATCGTCTTGGTACTGTTCGAGTATTCCCGCAAGCTCATCGCCGTTTCTTTTGATTTCATAGAGTTTTCTTAGATACGCTTTTGATCTGTGTTCATGAATAAGCCTCGCTTAAAATACCCTCCGATTCCCTATAGTTCATCGAAAAAGACTCGATGAAATCGCCCCGTACATCGCGGTTCTTATCCACCAAGAGTTTGCCGTTTAATACACGCTGCAAATAAATAAGGCTGGAGGCATTGTTGATTACCTGAATATCGAACAAGTCGGGTGAAATGCCTGTTTCATGAAACAAAGCTATCTGGAGATCACTTGAGGTACGAAAAAAGTCATATCCTTCGGCAAGATAAATGCCTATATCAATATCGCGGTATGTTTTATTTTCAAGGATAGATCCGTATAAATAAGCAAAAATAATCCGTTCATCCTTTTCTATAACTTTTTTGATGGAATATACAATATCCATATTGAATACATATCATAATCCATGGATCAAACAATCAGTGTCTGTCTTTCTTTGCAATAAGTCGAAAATTGTGTAATGTGCAGGTCTTCTCTGACCCCGCAGTTCCTCAGGGCAAACCCCTTGTTCCTACCGAAAGGAAGATGACAGTAGACATCGAGATGCTCATTTGTTCCTCTTGACATAAGATACGCAACAACGTATCTTAATAGAGGAGACAAAATATGAAGACGGTAACCATCACAGAGGCACGTAAGCACTGGTTTAAACTATTTGCAGAAGTGTCACAATCCCATGCACCACTAATGGTGACTGGTAAGCATACCAACAATGTCGTTGTAGGTGAAGACGATTGGCGTGCCATCGAAGAAACACTCTATCTTCTTTCCATACGAGGTATGCGCGAATCTCTAATAAAGGGACATCAGACACCTGTTGAAAAGTGCTCAACAAGAAACAAACTACCGTGGTGAAGTGGAAGCTCGTATTCACTACGCAATCAAAGAAAGATACCAAGAAATTAGCTCATTCCGGCCTGAAAGATAAATCCGACGAGATTCTCGATATTCTTGAGATGGATCCTTTTATGAATCCCCCTTCATACGAAAAACTTGTCGGCGATCTAAAAGGTTTCTATTCCCGCAGAATAAATATTCGTCATAGGGTTGTGTATGAGGTACTCGAAAAAGAGCACATTGTAAAAGTCTTGAGATTATGGACGCATTATGAATGAACGGATCGCCCACAGAGCCTCATGAATAGGGACAAAACGGGGCATAGTAGTTAAAAGTTTGACGTTAGAAAAATATACAGGGAAGTAGAAACTTCCCCGTAACCCTGATGAGCGATGTTGATAAAACAAACAAGACGCGCGTGCTGTTTTCAAATGTGGAGACACGCCCCCGATTATTCTCCCTATCTTTGACTATTCAATGTTTTGAGTTATAAAGAGTATATGGATAAAAGATTGTTAACGAAAGAACAGGAAAGTATACTTCGGCAGTGCCTCTGGGATCTGAACCTTACGCCGGATGAATTTCTTGATATCATAGAAGGCAGGAGCGACCGTACCTGGCCTAACAGGGCATTCTGCGTGGCAAGGATGTTGGAAAGCATGAATTGGTATGATATTGTTAAGGTTGTCGAGCCTGAGAGGCTCTGTACGCTGTGGGACGCAGCAAAACGATATGTAAGGGTCAAATCTATTAAAGAAGGCATGGACTTTGCTTGCAGAATATTACACTAAGGTCCTTTATCCTATACAGGATAAGGTAATATCCCTATTCAGGGGCTCTCCATTCTACCTTACCGGCGGCACGGCGCTTTCAAGAGGTTACTATAACCACAGATTTTCGGATGACCTCGATTATTTTGTGAATGACCGGCCCGATTTCGAGAGAATTATAGAAAGGCAGATCGAACAATTAGGATCCCTGTTTCCTGATCTTAAGATTGTGTTGAAAGATTCGGGTTTCTGCAGACTTTTTGTAACAGGAGAAGAACTGAAAATAGAAATAATAAATGACGTTCCTTCGCATATTGGTAAGCTGATAAATCATTCCGTCCTTGGCACGTGAGACTCTAAGGAAAACATCCTTGCGAATAAATTAACTGTGCTGGTTGACCGGCTGTTGCCGAAGGACGTCGTGGACATTTTTTTTCTGCTCAGAGATGGACTGGACATAAAGCAATCCTTACTCGATGCACACAGTAAGGCCGCCGGCATTGCACCATTGCTCGTAGCGAAGTATTTAACAGAGTTTGATTACGCTCTCCTCGATAAAGAGATAAAATGGGTAAATCCTGTCTCAGCCGGTGTAATTCAG
>JBBIVV010000022.1:0-34792 GCA_037439545.1 bacterium | reverse complement strand
CTACCAGGGTATCTAATCCTGTTTGCTCCCCACGCTTTCGCGCCTCAGCGTCAGTATTGTTCCAGGAGGCCGCCTTCGCCAAGGATGTTCTTCCCGATATCTACGAATTTCACCTCTACACCGGGAATTCCGCCTCCCTCTCCCATACTCGAGCTTGGCAGTATTCAGTGCAGTTCCTCATTTAAGTTAAGGGATTTCACACTGAACTTACCAAACCGCCTACACGCCCTTTACGCCCAATACTTCCGGACAACGCTTGCATCCTACGTTTTACCGCGGCTGCTGGCACGTAGTTGGCCGATGCTTCCTCCAGCGGTACAGTCAATGTCATCCTCTGTTAAAGAATAACACCATCTTCCCGCTCGACAGAGCTTTACAACCCGAAGGCCTTCATCGCTCACGTGGTATCGCTGGGTCAGGCTTGCGCCCATTGCCCAAAATTCCTCACTGCTGCCTCCCGTAGGAGTCTGGACCGTGTTTAAGTTCCAGTGTGGCTGATCGTCCTTCCAGACCAGCTACCGGTCATAGCCTTGGTGGGCCGTTACCTCACCAACTAGCTGATCGGACACAGGCTCATCTTCAGATGAAAGCTTGTAAACAGAGGCCTCTTTGCTGATCAATATCTCAATTAATCGGATTATCCGGTATTAGTCCCGCTTTCGCGGGGTTATCCCGATTCTGAAGGTAGGTTACCCATGTGTTACTCACCCGCTCGCCGCTTTAATCCTCCGATTGCTCGAAGTTTCTCGCACGACTTGCATGTGTTATGCGTACCACCAGCGTTAGTCCTGAGCCAGGATCAAACTCTTAACAATAAAACTAGCTCAAAGAAATATAACTATCCACTATTAACTTATCAAAGAACTATTCCCCTTAGGGGATTTAAATTAAAGACACAGCCTAAAATGTATGTCAAGTATAATCTTAATCAAGAGGTCAATTTTAAAAATCTTGATAGAAACTTATCTGCAAGCTCGTGCCTTTACTATCAGGTTTGATTGAAATCCCGCTCTGGTGCAATTCGATTATCCACTTGACAATACTCAGGCCAAGCCCGTGTCCATGCATATTTGCTGTCTTACCCCTTATGATAAGACCTCCCGATCTTGCGGCCGCAATTCAGTGCGTGATCACCTTGAAAGTATATACCTGAAGTAAGATAGAAAATATACATAGGCAACCGGCAGGCCAAAAAGCAATGCATCTATCCTGTCCATAACACCTCCATGTCCCGGGAAAATCGTGCCTGAATCCTTGACATCTGCATCTCTCTTGATCCTCGATTCTACAAGATCACCCGCAAGTCCGGCAAAACTTAATAGGACTGAAAGAATAATCGCATGGAGAAGCGGGAACTTTTGCGGAGCAATAAACCACATGATACATGCAGTCATCAGACTTGCGCCGATACCGCCGGCAACACCTTCCCATGATTTCTTTGGACTTATAGTCGGTGCAACTCGTCTCCTGCCATAAGCCTTGCCTATGAAATATGCCCCTGTATCGCTGAGAAATATTACCGCAACAATAAAAAAGATTGCATACATACCTGTAGTATCATCAATATGTGCGGAGATTAAAAAAGAACCGAGTACTTTATAGTGCTCTTCAAGCATTAAGCCGAGATTTCTTATTTTAATACCAAAACTCAATAACCCGGCAATGTAAAACACCCCAAAGATTGTTCCGCCTGTTCCCGACAATGCTGTTTTATTATCTTTTTCAAAAAGGCCGACAAACAGTATGAATAGAACGACCCCGAATAAAACAAGAGTAAAGTTATAAAGAAAATAAGCAGAAAATATAATCACGACACCCGAGATATACCCGCTTATCTTGAGCGGCTTATACCCTCTTATTTCCATGATATTGAAGAATTCCCACAAACCTACAAGAGAAACAAATGTCACTATGGTCAACAGTACATAGCCGCCTTTTACGAAGGCGAACACGACAATCGGTACTCCGACAATAGCCGTTAACAACCTTTTGGACAACTCATTTAATTTCATCTGTCCGCTCTGTGTTCCGTTATATATGCTATCATTTCTGATGCATCCTGATACCTCTGTTCTTTATCCTTGGCAATTCCTTTCATTATAAATTCATCAAGCCAGTGCGGGATATTTACTATGGACGAGGGTGGTGCCGGCATACCCTGTATCTGCTTTGCAATGACCTCCGTTGTACTGCCCTTAAATGCAGGTGAACCGGTGACAAGTTCATAAAGGATCATAGATAATGAGTATAGATCGCTCCTCCCATCAACGTCCTCACCAAGTGCCTGCTCAGGCGACATGTACATGGGTGACCCCATGACAGTACCCGCTATGGTAAGGGATGTACTACCCATGAGTTTCGCAAGACCGAAATCCGCAATCTTTATTATACCGTCTTTTCTAACCATGATATTCATCGGTTTTAAATCCCTGTGTACGATCTTCATACTGTGCGCATAATCGATGCCTCTCAGTGTCTGCAGCGCATAATCAAATACCGTATCTATCGACTGCTTTTTGTCCTTCAATGATTTATCGAGCGATTGTCCCTCGACATACTCCATGGTATAATAGACTACATTGTTGTCTTCAATAATATCATAGACCTGAACTATGTTCGGGTGAGTTAATTTTGCCAGCAGTTTTGCTTCCCTGAAAAATCTTTCCTTGAATTCCCTGTCTTCCGCAACCTGTACCGGCAGCTCTTTGATTGCAATCCGTCTTTCAAGGACAGTATCCTCCGAAAGCCATACTATTCCCATGGCCCCCTGACCGAGTTTATTAATTTTTCTATATCTGTGTGCGATATCATTCGTATCTCCCGTTTTCGGCTTTATTACCGTCTTGTCGGAAGCTTTCTGTTTTTCTTCTTGCAATGTTTTATCCAACAGCACTGATTTAGATGCCAAAGACACCTTGAGTCTTTCTATCTTTTTATTTATATCTTCAATCACCCGAGGATCTATACTGAAAAAAGATGCTTTTTTTAAATTGAAAATTGCCTGTGATAGATTATTTTCAGCTTCTGATTTATCTGCTTTCTCCAAGGCAGACATATATAAATCATTTGCATTTTCTGCTGTCGCTTTTAGAAGAACAACCATCCAGATGCATGCTATCCCCAGTGCGGTAAAGTAAAAATAGGGAGACCATTTGTCGTATGCGGTAAGCCATTTATCCTTGTATACCCTCTTAGCGAAAGGAATCCGCACCCCGAAGATTCTATCTTCTTTTATGACAGGAGGGTACTTGTGCTGCAGGTATGAAGCTAAACCGTATTTGATGCCTATAAATGAGAACAGGAGAAATATATACACCGGTAGTGCTCTCGCCAGCCATAATTTTATAAGAGCGGGTTTCTTTACGGCATCCATTATATTCATACGTGTTCTTTTATCCTTACTATAGCTATAGACTTGCCTCTCTCATCGGTCGTAACCATGACTCCCTGCAGTTCTTCCCTGCCTTTTGCAACATCAGCATGCCTCTGGATAGATGTCGTAAACCTCGATATTATCTGGTCTCTGTCCATACCGAGAATACTATCGACAACCCCTGTCATACCCGCATCCGTAATATAAGCAGTGCCCTGAGGCAAGACATTTTCATCCGATGTTTGAACATGCGTATGGGTGCCGAGAACGGCCGTCACTTTACCGTCAAGATACCAGCCGAGAGCCTGTTTTTCAGATGTCGCCTCAGCATGAAAATCGACAAGAACGTGTTTTATCTCATGATAATCCTGCATCAATTTCGTTATTACGTGAGCCGAGGCATTAAAGGGGCACTCTGCAGGCGGCATAAACACCCTGCCTATTAAATTAACGACCGCAAGGGGCGGCAACCCAGGTTTTCTTATAACAGCGATCCCCTTGCCCGGCGCCTGCGGTGATATATTCAGAGGTCTTATAACGGTATCACTGTCGGCCAAATAAGGAATGATCTCCTTATGCTCCCATATATGGTTCCCGGTTGTTATGAGATCGATTCCCATATTCAGCAGTACCTTTGCAATGTCTGGTGTAATGCCGTACCCTCCGGCAGAATTCTCACCGTTTGCTATGGTATAATCTATCCTGAACCTGTCCTTTAAAACAGGCAAAAGACTTGATGCAGCATACCTGCCCGGCTTGCCGACGATATCTCCTATAAATAGGATGTTCATTTTAAAAATCGCTTAAAAACTGCTTCAGTCGTTCAAATAAATCTTATTTAGCGTAGACCGATGCTCTGGTTTCCCTTAAAACCGTAACCTTGATCGTTCCCGGGTAACTCATTTCCTTTTCTATCCTGTCTGCGATTTGCTTGCTCAACAATGGTATCTCATCATCACTTACTTTATCGGGAGAAACTATTACCCTGATTTCCCTACCTGCCTGAATAGCATAAGCCTTTTCAATGCCATCAAACGAGGTTGAAAGTCTTTCAAGGTCCTGAAGTCTTTTAACATAAGCTTCGTACATTTCCCTGCGTGCGCCAGGCCTTGCCGCTGACAAAGCATCCGCTGACTGGAGAAGTATACCGAGAAGGCTTGCCGGTGTATCATTGTGGTGCTGCTCTATTGCTTCAACGACCTTCGGCGGTTCTCCATACTTTTTAGCAAGATTTGCACCAATCACTGCATGAGAACCTTCCACCTCATGATCGACTGCTTTGCCGATATCATGCATTATTCCTGCCCTTTTTGCATGTTTAATGTTCAATCCCAGCTCTCCAGCCATGATACTGAGTATAAATGCAACCTCCATTGAGTGCTGATACACATTCTGTGCATAACTTGTCCTGTACTTCAGCCTGCCTATGAGCTTTACGAGTTCGGTATTGATGCCGTGTAACCCCAGATCAAACAGTGCACGCTCACCGGCTTCCCTCATGCTCTTTTCTATTTCCTGCGATGTTTTGTTTACGATATCTTCTATCCTGCCTGGATGAATCCTGCCATCGGCGATGAGTTTTTCTATAGACTGCTTTGCTATCTCTCTTTTTACAGGGTCGTGTCCCGAGATTACAATTGCCTGCGGAGTATCATCGACGATGATGTCGACGCCTGTCGCCGCTTCTATTGCTCTTATATTTCTCCCTTCCCTTCCTATTATCCTGCCTTTCAACTCATCGTTCGGCAGATCGACAGTCGTAACCGTATGTTCCTGTGCATATTCACCCGAGTATCTTTGGACTGCTACTGAAATAATTTCTTTTGCCTTATTTTCTGCAGTTTGCTGAGCCTCTTCTTCAAGCTGTTTCAGCATTTTTCCTATATCATGTTTTGCCTCTTCCCGTACGCTGTCCATAAGCAGTTGCTTTGCTTGATCCGATGTAAGCCCCGATATACGCTGGAGCTCAAGGTTAATTTCATTGAATTTCTTTCTGTATTCTTCTTCCTTGCCCGAAAGGGTTCGTTCCGAAGTGCTGAGATTTCTTTCCCTTCTCATGATGTCGGTTTCTTTTTTGTTTATAATATCTTCTTTCTTCTCAAGATATTCCTCTTTCTGGAGTAATCTCTTTTCGAGTGAAACCAGCTCCTGTCTCCTGTCCTTTGTTTCTTTTTCAAATTCAGCCCTTAACTCAAGAAGGTTGTTCCTTGCATGAAGCGCTGCTTCTTTCTTTATATAGTCTGCTTGTTTATTGGCAGACTCGAGTATCTCCTGAGTTTTTTGTTCCGATTGTTTTATCTTTGATCTGCCGATAACCTTGTTAAGGTAGGTAGCCATCAGGTAACCTATTGCAATACCCGCAAGTCCGGTACCTGCGGCTATGAGTATATTTATCATGTTTTTTGCTCCTTTGTTTGTAGGCCCGTCTCAGTAAATAGAAAATCGACGGGAATATCCCATTCATTATTCCCAATACTCTTCACTATACACCTATTAAATGAAAACCCCACTTTTACAGTTTTTTTGTCCAGCATGCTTAAAAACTTATCATAATATCCCTTGCCATATCCTATTCTGTTGCCGCAATTATCGAATGCGACACCCGGCACTAACACTACATCTATACATCTATCTAAAAAGAACTCCGGGTTTTCCGGCTCATTAATTTTGTACCTGCCGCGCTTCAGAGGCATATCTTTTGTATAAAACACCGGATAAATGCGATCGTCCTTTATATACGGCAGCAATACGATTCTTTTACTCTTGAATGCGTCAGCCATTATTAAGTCTGTGTCAGGCTCATTGTTGACCGGCAGATAAAACATTATTGACCTTGACTTTTTATACATAGAAGATTGCAGGAACAATGACTGCATCTTTCCACACAAATCCTCATAGTCACGTGAGGTCATTGTTTTTCTGCATTCCAACATGCTGCTTCTTATGGCGGGCTTGCTATTCAATTTTTGCATTTTATTGCTACTGGAGTAAGCGCCTTACAATAAAATAAAAGACCCTCTCATATCGAGACCTTTGTTTCTATCATCTTAATCAATTCTTCAATTTTAGTCTCGAGATATTGTATCCTCTCTTTATACCTGCTTTCAGCTTTAAAAAGCTCGTCCGCGATATTCATCGAGGTAAGAATAGAAAGTATAGATGTATCCGAGATATGAGCATCTCCCATGGTTGCTTTAAGCTTACCCTCTACATAAGAGGCGACCTTATCTACATATTCCTGCTCATCTTCACTCATTACGACAAGCTCGATGCCGAGTATATTTATAGTGTAAGGCTTCTTCAATAATCTCTACCTTTTACAAACTGGCTTCATCCAGTGTGCTGAGTATCCTGTCCACCTTTGCAATTGCATCCTGTTTAAACTGGACGAGCTCATCTCTCTCTCTCTTCATCTCGTCTACCTTTATTTTTAATGTAGTGTTTTCCTCTTTTAATGAAACACACTTATCTATCAGCATGCTAATCTTACTTTCCAGTTCATTGACCTTATCGATCTCCATTGTGCTCTCCTTTTTCATATTTTCCCATGTAATACTTTCATAATACTTCACGATGAATAATGCAAGCACAAAAATATACTGGCAGTATGTTTAATATTAAAATGACTGAACTGTATAAAAATACATCCGTATGTCAATTTGTTGACAGATTTCTAAAATTGCTAAAAATAATATTCTATATTATAAAATATAGGAGGAAAGTATGAGTAAAAGATTAGGGTTATTGGCCATGGCGTTACTCTTTTTGCCTGGTATCGCCTCTGCATCGAACGATAAGGGCATGTTAAAGGGCTGGGTCCATCCAGGAGCAGAAACTATAAAAGAAAACGGCTATCAGGGCGCACAGACATGCGTCATGTGTCATCCTGATGCGTTAACCGAGATTACACAGACAGTACACTGGCACATGGCTACGCCAATCAGAAATGTTCAAGGGTTACCTGATGGTTCATGGTGGGGCATGTTAAACAGGGAATGCGCACTTGCGGGTTCTCTCACTATTTCCAATTGGACCGCTTCTACAAACGGGAAGAATACGGTTCAAGCTGCAGGATGCGGTATGTGCCACATCGGCAGTATGTCTATGCCTCCGCTTCCGCCCGGGCAGCCGCCGACACAGGCACAGGCTAATACCGTAGACTGTCTCGTATGTCATGCAAAAGACTACAACTGGAAGGACAGGGCAACGCTGGTTACCGATGCAACGGGCACGCACTGGGGAGAGGATACGTCTCTCAAAGCTGCCTTGAGCATAACAAAGGTTCCTACCAATGAGGCGTGCCTGAGATGTCATGAACATGCATTTTCCTATGATTATAAGAGGGGTACTCCTTATACACCACAGACTGATGTTCACGCAAAGGCAGGACTTCAATGTCTGACCTGTCACGCCACAGAACATCATAAAATGGCCAAAGGACAATACGAATCAGATATGGCTGCAAATGACCTGCCAGATGTAAAGGTCACCTGCTCGAATTGCCACAGTGACACACCTCACAGAGGCAAAGTTGGCAAGATTTTAAATGAGCATATTGCAAACATAGCATGTCAGACATGTCATATACCCGTTGTATCCGGCATAACATACGAAAACTGGGGCGAACCGGTTAAAGATGACATAAACGGGAAATACAGTGAACTTTCAAGATACGATAAGATTCCATCAATCCATGGTATCTATGTTCCTAAAGCAAAAATAGATATGAGTCATCCATCGTATATCTGGAGGGTGCCGAATACAGAGACGCATGAGGATGTCCAGAGCTGGATGGCATTTGAAATATCCAGTATCAAATCACCCGGTGCAAAAATATACCCTGTAAGGGGATTAAATCAGGTTTTGCTGTTCGATAAAAAGCTTAAGATGTGGCAGGCACCCGGCATGGGTTTCCTGAAAGACAATCCTCAAATGGCAAATTTCCCGCTATTGCTTGCTCCGAACAGGGAGGTTTACAACCAGACAGGGGATGTAAAGGCAGCAATAGATGCCGGAATGAAACCTTTTGCAGCAATGGGATTCACCTGGAGCGGAGAATGGATGGCGATGCAGGTCCCCGGTACATCTTATGTATCGGTCAATCACGCCATCAAGAAGATCGGACTTTCATGCAATAAATGCCATTCTGCGCATGGCGTCATGGATTTCAAAGCACTCGGATACTCACCAGAACAAATCAAAGAGCTTGAAAAGCAGCAGTAACTTTTCATATAAAGGGTGTCCCGCCGGGACACCCTTTTTGCTTACGGCCCGTTATACGAATACTTCCCCGATTTTTAACCTTTTCCCGTGTGCATAGCTCAGGGCATCCATTTCCCTGCTACCTGCGGGCTTCACGGACTTTATAAGAAGGGTACCTTGGCCTGTCGCAACAGAAATTCCCGCTTTGTCTATCCCGGTAATCGTTGCAGGCGGATAGACAGACTGCCCGGCAACCGGCTCTGTCTTTAATACCTGTAGTATGCTCCCCTTATAGAAGGTCCATGCAGTGGGCCATTCAATCAACGCCCTTACTGTGTTGTGTAGTTCCAAGGCTGATTTACTGAAATGAAGCTCTCCTTCCGTCTTGTCTATCTTCGGGGCAAAAGTGGCAAGTTCATGCGCCTGTGGCATAGACTGAATTTTTCTTTGTTCTATTGATGACAAAGTCTTTATGAGCATCTCAGCGCCGAGTTTTGAAAGTTTTGCCCCGAGAGTCATAGCATCATCAGCAGATACAATACCGGTTTCTTCCTGCATAAAAAGAGGGCCGCTGTCCATTCCTTCATCAAGCTGCATGATAGTCACTCCTGTTCGCATATCTCCATGCATAAGAGCCCTCTGGATTGGTGCAGCCCCTCTGTATTCCGGCAGGAGTGAGGGATGCAAGTTTAAGCATCCAAGTGCAGGTATATGCAAAATATCCGCCGGTATTAATTTGCCATAGGCAACGACAACGATAGCATCCGGGGCATGGCGCCTTATCCATTCTGCTGTTTCACTATTGTTCCTTAACGTAACCGGGGTTACGGTATCGATGTCATGTCGACCGGCACATTCTGCAACAGGCGTAGACTTGTTTTTGAGCCCCCTGCCTGCCGGTTTTCCCGGGTTTGTTATTACACCGACAACATGGTGTGACGACGTAATAAGGACATCCAATGACGGTATGCTGAAAGCAGCGCTGCCCATAAATATAATCTTCATAGACTATTATTTAGACCTCAACAGTGGAAAAAAGCAATAAGGAACGGTTCTGAGACGCTACGAAATAAAAAGCCCCCCGCCGCAGGCAGGGGGCTTTGATAAACTTTCTAATCTTTCACTATCGCACTTACAGGAACAAAGGTGCCATAACAAGGGTTACTGTTGCCAGTAATTTGATAAGAACGTGGAGCGATGGACCAGCTGTGTCCTTGAATGGGTCGCCTACCGTGTCTCCGACAACCGCAGCCTTATGTGCATCAGAGCCTTTGCCGCCGAGTGCACCGGTTTCTACATACTTCTTTGCATTATCCCATGCGCCACCGCCGTTGTTCAAAACAATCGCAAAGAGTACACCTACAATGGTTGCAACCATAATAAAGCCTGCAACCGCCTGTGCACCAAAACCAAATTCCCTGAATATCAATCCTATGACAATCGGTGAAAGTATAGGCAATATACCCGGGAGCACCATCTTCTTCAGTGCCGTTCTGGTAACGATATCGACTGTTCTGCCGTAATTTGGCTTTGATGTGCCTTTCATAATGCCCGGGTTCTCTTTAAACTGTGCCCGCACATCGCTGATGACCGAATAAGCCGCTTTCCCGACCGCCGCTATAGCCAATGACGCAAATATGAATACGAGCATTGCACCAAGTAACCCGGCAACAAATACGTGGACGTCCGCCAGGTTGATCGTGTGTGCTATATCGTATATCTGCTGTGCAGATTGACCGGCAAAATTCTTGGATTTCTGCATCAATTCGCCTACATCATCAAGGTACGCATTGAAGAGCAGGAAGGCAGCAAGTGCCGCACTGCCGACTGCATAACCTTTGGTCAATGCCTTTGTCGTATTTCCGACAGCATCGAGCTTGTCTGTCTTTTTCCTGATCGCTTCGGGCTGATCGGACATCTCTATGATACCGCCTGCATTGTCAGTTATCGGACCGAAGGTGTCCATTGCAAGAACATACGCTGAGGTTGAAAGCATACCCATGGTCGCAATCGCTGTACCAAAAAAACCACCGCCTGTTATAGCGCCGTATGCCGGGTTATTGGCAAATTCAAGTGCACTGCCTTTCAGTCCGAAGTAGTACGACATAATCAAGGCAATGCCTATTACTATGGCTGGCAGCACGGTATTCTCAAGTGCAACCGCAAAGCCGGTAATAATAACGGTCGCAGGTCCTGTTTTTGCAGATTCTGCAATCTCTTTAACCGGTCTGTATCTGTATTCAGTATAGTACTGTGTAATGAAAACAAACAGGATGCTTGTTACTATGCCCACCAACCCTGCGTAGAAGAACCATATATTGTTGTTCAGGAGCATGTCTGTCGCAACATAAAAACCGATTGCAGCAAGGATACTGGTAAGATAATACCCCTTGTTCAATGCCTGCATCGGTTCTCCATCTTCCTTTGTCTTTACGATAATTACACCAAACATGGCTGCAATAAGACCGAACGCCCTTGCAAGCAGAGGGAAAAGAATACCCTTTATTCCGAAATGCTGATAGAGTGCAATACCAAGTATCATGGCACCGATGTTTTCCGCCGCAGTCGATTCGAACAGATCGGCTCCCCTTCCTGCACAGTCACCGACATTGTCGCCAACCAGGTCTGCTATAACAGCAGGGTTTCTCGGGTCATCCTCGGGAATGCCGGCCTCAACCTTGCCGACAAGGTCAGCACCGACATCAGCGGCCTTTGTATAAATACCACCGCCAAGCTGGGCAAACAAAGCGACAAAACTGGCACCGAATCCGTATCCAACAAGCATATAGGGTACATGTTCCGGGTTTGAAAGTCCGCCGTAGAGCAAAAACAATATCGATATACCGAGCAGACTCATTGCAACGATGGTTATACCTGAAACAGCGCCGCCGCGGAGTGATACCTTCAAAGCCTCATCGAGGCTCCGGGTTGATGCTGCCGCTGTTCTTACATTTGATCTGATTGCGATATGCATGCCCACATAACCTGCGAGGGCTGATGAGAAAGAGCCGAAGATAAAGGCTATGCCTGTTTTCCATGCAAGACTCGCATTATTCTGTACACCATAGTATATACCGAAGATGATGATTGCTGTGAGGATTGCAAGCGATATGATCGTCTTATACTGCCTGTTCAAAAAGGCAACAGCGCCTTCCTTGATCGCATTACTAATCTCCTGCATCTTTGGTGTTCCCATATCCTTTTTAAGAACCCAACGTGCCAGCCAGCCCGCATATCCCAGTGATATGAGACTGACCACAACGATGAACGTCAAAATTTGTGCTTCCTGTGTCATACTTCCTCCTTTTTAATTTTTTATATATTTTTTGTAAGTACTGACAAAATTGCCTGCTGCATCTATACCTTTAATCCTAAAAATTATTAATGCAGCCTCTATGAATGCCCAACCGAAAAAAATTCCCGTCACAAGTTCTCTCGTGGTGGGCATAAAAAATTGTATACACCATACAATAAACATACCACCTGCTTCATATAAACTGAACCGCATGTCAATCAAAAGTAACATTGTTGTACTGCACTGTGCAAAAGTAAGAAGCAGTTCGGACTTCTGGTAAGCATCAAATTGTATCGCCGTTACCCCCCCCATAGCGTATGAATAGATAAAAGGAAGCAATGCAGGCAGAAGCGTGAGCTGGTTTATGGTTGATGATGTTATATTCATAAGCCCCATCGTTGCCCCTTCTCTCTTTTTTGCCCAATAGAATGCACTCAATTTTTCCGGAAACTCCGATAAAAACGGAGATACCCATTGAATAAAAATAAATTCCGATATGCCGGCGGTAAGTGCAACACTCTTCATACTCTCAATAAACGGGTCTACGACGAATGCCAGCCCTGCCCCTCCTATGACAAAAAGCATTCCTATGGTCATAGTCCGGTACACTCCCTTCATGCCGATAATCTTTGCCGGTATATACTCCATATGGGATTGTTCTTCTTTCTCCCTCGAAGGCAGCTTCGTAAGGAAAAACAGATACATAAGATAGAGAGCCAGCATTACCATACCGTCTACCACAGTGAGGGTTCCTTTCAGATAAACGACAAAAAGATAGAGTATACCTGTCATAAAGAACACTATTTCTATGGAATGTATTTTTTCTATCCTGATTGTTGTGCCGTTCCTGTGCCTTCTGTTATACAGATACGATACGAAAAACACGAGCGGCAGGCCGACACCTGTCAGCAGCCTCAATGAACCCGTCAGGTTGGCAAGCATCAGATGGACCTCTTTGTGCCATGCAAGATCAGCCTCAACCATAAATTCCGGAGCTGTCTGAAGCCATGCAAGTAATGCAAGGGCAAGCCCCTGTGAAATAAAATATTGGGCTGATTCCGCCGACCATGCGATTATAAGAGCAATTACAATAATAGCGGGGAATGTCCACAGTGCATGGAGTGCAGCTACACTTCCATGGTTCATAAAAACAGGGATGAAATTGAAAAATCCGTGCATGGAAAAGCGGTAACTTTAAAAACTTGTTAAGTCAAGTAATTATGGGTTAGATATAATCGTGGAAATTATTCTTTCATGAGATACTTTACATCGAGAATATCTTTCAGATGGTTTATTAAAGAATCTACGACCTGTGGATCGAATTGCTTGCCCGCGTTTGCATTGATAAATTCAACGGCCTGATCTATCGGTATAGCATTTCTGTACGGTCTTTTTATGGTCATTGCATCGAATACGTCCGCCACTGCAGTAATTCTTCCGGCAAAAGGTATGTTATCTGCCTTCAATCCATCCGGATAACCGGTCCCATCCATCCTTTCATGGTGCGTAAGTGCTATCTTCTCCGCTATATCGAGCAGTTTTGAGTTTCCACCATGAAGGATATTTGCACCTATCCTTGTATGCATCTTAACTTGTTCAAACTCTTCTTCTGTCAAGGCCGAATGCTTCAAAAGTATGGACAGGGGAACACCAATCTTGCCGATATCATGCATACTGCTTGCAATGGAGAATGTTTCGACGTCATCTTTCGGGAACCCCAATGCATTCGCTATAATCATAACATACCTGCTGACCCGTATATTATGGCTGCCGGTATCGACATCCATATATTCCACTGCTTTTGATAATCTGTAGATAATATTGACATTCGCATCTTTCAGCTCTGTATTTATCTTCTGCAATTCCTGTGTCTTCTCAAGGATCTTATTGTTCAGATTATCAATATGCTTTTTGACCTTCAGAAGATTTCCGACCCTTAACATGAGCTCGGAACGATCGATCGGCTTTGTCAAAAATTCATCTGCACCGGCTGAGAGGGCCCTCATTTTTGCATCCGCATCTTCCAATGCGGTTATCATTATTACGGGTATTGTAGAATAGTATTCATCGGATTTGATATTCTTACACACGTCTATACCGTTCAACTGGGGCATGATTACATTGATGAGTGCAATATCGGGGTGAAGGGTCCTTATTTTTTCAAGGGCCTGGATGCCGTTGTTTGCACTTATAACATTATAACCGAGAGGTGATAATGTTGCCTGTATTAATTCTATGTTCTGAGGTCCGTCATCCGCTGCAAGTACGACGGGCGGTTGTACCGGGGACTCATGTGCCGTGCTCCCGCCGTATTTATTAAGCACGTCGAGTACATCTCTTACATGGAATGGTTTACTGATATAATCATCGCAGCCTGCCTGTACAAAACGAGACCGGTCACCTTTCATCGCTGCGGCTGTGAGCGCTATTATAGGGATCTTGTTGGTCTTGGAACTTGTTTTAATAAGTTTTGTCAGCGTAATGCCATCCATGCCCGGGAGATTAATGTCCATAAATATAAGGTCGGGGACGCGGTCATTGATCATCCTCATCGCTGATAGTCCATTGCTTGCCTCTATGATGCTATGCCCGCGCAGTTCGAGAATATCCCTTATAAGCCGTGCGCTTTTGCTGTCATCTTCAACGACTAATATCCTCATCTACGCCTCCAGTTAGAAATTTTATAAATTTCTCTTAACAGGGTTTGCCGGTCGACAGGCTTTAATATAAACGCCGATGCACCGAGTTTTAATGCCTCCCTGCCCTCTTCAAACGAGGAAATAATGATGACCGGTATGTCCCTGGTTTCTTGAGATTCCTGAAGTGATTTCAGCACAAGCCATCCGTTTTTCTTTGGTATGGAAAGATTGAGTGTAATAATGTCGGGCTTAAACCTTACAGCTTCTGAAAGTGCCTGTTCACCGTCACCGGCAACTTCAACGATATAACCTGCATCCTGAAGATAGCTTTTCAGAAGTTTTATAATTGCAGTGTTATCTTCGACGATGAGGATCTTGTTTCCATCAATTTTTTTATCCCTCTCCCTGCTGTAGGTTAAACCGATACTGTGTTTTATATGATCAGGGATTGTAAATACAAACCTGCTCCCTTTGCCAACCCTGCTCTCGACCCAGACCCCTCCGCCATGCAATTCTACGATTGCCTTTACTATAGAAAGCCCTAAACCTGTTCCCTCATGAATTGATGGATGTAACTGGCGGATCTGGGAGAATGGATAAAATAATCTCGACATGGCTTCTTCCGGGATCCCGACACCGCTATCCTCTACGCTGAACATAATGGTGCCGTCGGATTTATTCACTACAATCTTTATACTGCCGTTATCAGGCGTGAATTTGATGGCATTCGTAAGAAGATTATAAAGTACCTGCTTTATTTTCCTTTCATCCGCATAAATAACGGCGATGTCGCTCTGCACTTCATACGTAAGGTTTATACGATGCTTCAATGCACGTTCTTTTATCATGGAAACGCTCTGTTCAACAATGTCCCTGACATAGAAATCCACCGGCTCGAATGTCATCTGACCGGATTCAACCCGGGCAAGATCGAGTATGTCATTTATGAGCAAGAGCAGATGCTCTCCGGCTTCGAGGATATCTCTTAGATACTCTTCCTGTTTTTGATTAATAGTGCCGAAATTCCGCTCAAGGAGCACCTCTGAAAATCCGATAATGGCATTCAGCGGTGTCCTGAGCTCATGGGACATGCTTGCAAGAAAATCAGATTTTGCCTTGTTTGACTTCTCGAGTTCTCTGTTTTTCAGTTCCAATTCTGCCTGCAGTGACTTTAAATAACTTACGTCCGTATATATCCCGACCTTACCGACAAGTTTGCCGTCTTCTATAAGGGGCGCGCCACTGGTAATAATGGGTAGAGAGCTTCCGTCTTTTACATGGATGTTGAGCTCGTACGTCGATGCTTGACCCTTTTCGCGTTTTTCAAACTCCTGAACAATTATTTTTTTGTTATCCTCATCGAACAAATCAAACACGGATCTGCCGATAATCTCCTGCCGCGTGTAGCCAAGCATCTCCGTAAATGCCGGATTGATATCGACTATTCTGTTTTCTGTATCGAGAACACTGAAGGCATTGTGCATATTATTGATATAAAATTCCTTCCTTTTAATATCCTTGCCCTGGTCATCAATGGCTGTCTTCTGCTGCAGATGGTGAAGTGCAAGGCTATCTATCATTTTATTTATGGTTATCTTGAAAACTGCAAGCGGGCCTTTATCAGGTATATCAACCTTTTTTAATAAATTTCCACTTTCTACCGATTCAAGCACCGGAACGATGCTATTCACAGGAACGATAAACATTTTATAAATATAGAAAACCAGGGCAGCAAGAAGGATAATAATAAGCACGAGCACTACAATAATGGATCGGTAAAGATACCGCACATCTACATTGATCTTTACCTCTTGATTTTCTCTGAGCTTGTCAAGCTCTTTATGGATACCGTAAACAGCCCTGGTAATTATCAAAGGGCTGTTTTTATTTATTCCTTCTTTTAATTGATTATCTTTCAAGCGTATGTTGTTTATATTCATTAATGCAGCAGGATCCGTATGCACCTGTGTGTATAACAGTTGTATGTTCTTTTCAAAATCGTATATAATCGATGTCAAACCACGCGCTGATGCATTACTATTTACTGAAACAGCAATAGTATCAATATCGCCTCTTTCAGATTGAACAATGGCTCTTAGAGAATCCTCTTTTGCGTTTAATTCGGCAGTATAGAGGTTCAATACTATCGCACAAGCCGTAAGCGATACTGATGCGATTATAAGAATTTTAAAAACTCTATCAAGTCGTATCATAAAAATCCCTTTTAAAAAATAGCGAACAACAAATCCAATGTTTAGTTTTCAACAAACAGGCTTCGTTAGACTTGTCTTTTATATTTAAACTAATATCTACAATTTTAATAAATAGAAATCAAGGAATATTTTGATTTTAATTGTATAATTTTAAACACATGATATTTTTTATATGTTTTTGTGTAAAAAGACACCATCAGACATCGATTTTTACTCCCCAATGTGACATTCTTGTAATAACTCTATGCAAAAAATCACAACATATCACACAAAATATTTAATTAAGTAATTGAAAAATATCAATTATATCATTGGCACAAAAAGTGCTTTCTTATATGATTAATGAAGATAATGGAGGCAAAGGTTATGTGGTTATTAAAATTTATTTTTATAGTATTAGGAGTTGCTTACGAACTCACACACTATGTCACGGCTACTGTTTACACTGCTGCAAGTAGAAAATTGTCTGCCTATTTTTACAAACCGGATAAAGGGCGGGTATAAGCTTACTTCCTTACCTTGTCATCCACGATTTGCTTTTTAATGTTGCAAAGGCATAGGGGAATATCCACTGTAGAGTGAAGATAGAGACATAAGAGTAGAGAATACCATAAATAAAGTCGGAATCCTTCTCAGTCCGTATGTAGTAGAACATATAAACAATTGAAATTAATCCCACCAATGAAAGATACCGGAAGATGTTCGTTGGATAAATTAAAAGATTGATAAAAAGAAACATTATTGCATAGTACTGGAACGGGTATCGTAAATTAACGATCACGAAATTTATCAAAGGCAGACCCCTGTGCTTTTTCCTGTATTTCCTCAGAATAAAAGTTGATAGAATAATGGATTCCCTTATGTTGCTTCTTTCCCATCTGAGATACATCTTCGTGAGTTTCGTGTACGTAACCGGCACCTGTGTATGCACGACTGCGTTATTTTGATAACTCGTGTAAAACCCTTTATGCAATATCATATTTGTCAATGCCCTGTCTTCTCCATACGTGCATACCTCTCCGAGGAAAATTTGATTGAGCCATTGGTCCATAACCTGCCTTACGAGATGTGCTCTGTAAGCAGAAAACGCGCCCGGACAGCATAAAACAGAGCCGTAGGTAGATTGACACGCCCTCGTAAAGTCAAACGACAGGATAAAGCTGACGCCGAGCATCTTCGGTATTATACCTTCATGCTTATTCAGTACCTTTACATTGCCCGCGACTGCACCGATACGGTTATTTCTCAGGAATGGCGAAACAATATTCTCGAGAGCACCTTTTTCTATGATACTGTCAGAATCTATCGTTATAAAGATCTCGCCTTTTGCCTGTTTAAAGCCGCTGTATAATGCCTGACGCTTACCCATATTATGGGACAGTTTTATAAGTGTAACATTATCATGATACCTTGCTTTTGCCTTCTGCATGTATAAAAAAGTATCATCCTTAGAACCGTCATCGACGCAGATGACTTCTAATTTGTTATTCGGATAGCCTGATTCTACCGCAGCCTTAATTGCCTTTTCAACGAGAGCACCTTCATTATACGCCGGAATTATAACGCTCACCCTTGGCAGCGAATCATGCTGCTTCATGGTATATGGTTTGTATTTGAACCATAAGAATGTTCTAAAAAAAAGGTATAAGAGCGTAATCGTAGAATAACTTATAGACGCATAAGTAAAAAAACTGAAAACTTTTCCCTGGGCTATGGTAATCTCCCAAATTTTAACAAATGAACCATAATAAATAGAGAAGGCAACAAATCCTGTTACAGCAATCAGCACACTTGCCTTTAAGAGGACATCGAGGGAATTTTTCCCAGAAGGATTATCTTCTGCTGTCGTTTCATGCACCCGGGCCGGTTCGAAGACAGGCTTTATGCGGAACGCGGAAGTCCCTTGGCTCTGTATGGTCTGTTCTGCACGTGATTCAACAGGTGAAGACCGGATTCCTGCATTCGTAGGGATGACATTTTGTAGTTCATCACAAAGTTCTTTTTCAGACATACATACACACCTAATATCCAGATGCGTCAAAGTCAAGTTTTAAGGGTATTTTTAAAAAATAAGGCTTAGCCTCAAACAACTGTTGACATTACTGTTGAAAATCATTATCAAAAAGGAATTATGGAAACTACGAGTACAATAACAGCAAAACAAGCTGATCAGGAAGAATCCGGCAATTTATTGCCTCTGTCCTCACTGAAGGCTGGGGAAGAAGGTATGGTAAAAAAGGTCTCGGGAGGTATGGGCTTTATCAAAAAATTAATAAATATAGGAATAAGAACCGGCAGTACAATAAAAGTTTTGAATACCTCATCAGGGCCTATAATTATTACTACGGAAGGAACAAAAGCTGCCATTGGAAGGGGAGCAGCGTCAAAGATTTTGATTGAGAAAATAAAAGAGTAAGCATGTGTTAATCTCGCCATACATATTCTTGACACACTACAAATGTTTTTGTATGCTTAAAAAAATAAAAGGAGGTTCTCTATGAAGCTCATAACAAGACATGTGCTGAAGCTTTTTGCAGTATCCGCGATTATATACTCCATAACACTTCTCACCGGTTGCAGCGGGGGATCGGGATATGTACCAGGCGCCAGTAATAGTAATACTTGTTCTCAGAACTTATCCGCCGATATGCAAAAAATACTCGGCTGTCAACCACAGCAAACACCGCAGCCGCTTAATACAAACCTGCCTCCGCCAATAGTTGTGACAAACGGAGGGACGTACGTATCAACATGCAGTGCTATACCGCAACAGGGCCCCATCCTTTTAGGATTAAATGTACTAAGTTACGGACTTGGCAGTGCTGTCGGAGGAGCGACCGTCTCGCTCTATACTTCAACAAGCAACAAAGTTATGAATGAACCTGCGGACAACGTCGTTACAGCCGGTTCCTCGGGAACAGTTGCAACGACACTTCTGACAGGCATTCCATTTGCTGTTAAAGCAAGTTACTCAGGCTATGCAGACACATATCAATTTGGAGAGGTCGTTTCTGCTGCGCAGAGCGATACGTTATTACCGGTGGAATTAATGTCCTCCAGTATAATATCGCTCGCAAGCAGCAGTGCCAGCGTGACGCAGGATCTATCAATGGGTGCAATAGTCGGTACCGTGAATAACTGCGGGGGTGATGCAATCCAGAATGCCATAGTAGTGTTATACAATATCGGTACCGGCACTACCATAACTACTAATATTTTCTACGGCAATCCGCCTTTGGGCCTTCCGGCACCGTCATTAACATGGACGTCCAGTCAGGGTGATTTTTTAGCGTTTAATGTGCCGCCAGGTACCTATCAGGTACAGGCAATGGGTACACTTTTGGCAAGTGATACCACGACGACGGTGCTTGGCCAGAGCTATGGTGAAGCCATTACCGGTTCTGTGAGCATTGTCAATATTCAGCCGCCAAACCAATAGTATGCCTTTAGAGAAGATCAGCATGCAATATTCGAAAGCCCCTGTGCGTCAGGGGCTTTATTTTGAGAGAATTTATCCATGAAGCATATATCCGTCATTACAAAAAAAAGGATCGAAATAATAGACGTTACCTCGGAGATAAACGGTATGCTTAAAAAGCTGGGTATCGTGAGGGGCATTTGCTATCTGTTCGTACCCCATACCACCAGCGGCATTACCATAAATGAGAACGCAGACCCTGCGGTAAAAGAGGACATACTTGATACACTTGATAAGATTGCACCTGCAAACAGGGATTACAGCCATAAAGAAGGTAATGCGGATGCACATATTAAATCGAGTATGATCGGCGTTACGTTGTCGTTATTTATTGAAAACAGCAGACTTGTACTCGGCACATGGCAATCTGTTTTCTTTTGCGAATTCGATGGCCCAAGAACAAGGAGCCTGCTCGTAGAAGTTACTCCCTATGAAAGATGAATTTAATTTATTACATCAGGCGCGCAAACAGCAAAGAAGATTGATATGCATCCCGGTGTTGCTCTCGATAGAGGGAGCGAACAAATTTAAGATTGACTATACATCGGATATGAGTGTAGGCGGATTCCTTATCCAGACAGAAACTCCTTTAAAAAAAGGGTTAATGCTCGATATCAGGTTCAGGCTGCCGGGTGCAATAAAGCTTATTGAAGCAAAGGGTGAGGTCATATGGTCACACGAATATTTGCCGGGGACCGAACCCACTCAGGATGCCCTTCCTGGAATGGGCATAAAGTTTTTGGAGCTCGATGAGCAGAGCAGAAATTATTTAATATCCTACGTAGAAAATGAAAAGGGTTCTATAGAAGAGGACATCTTTGTTGAATAGTGCGATTCCCCGCATAAATAAAATAAAAGATAAACTAAGCGTCAGAATAAGAAATATCTTTATAGCAGGTATAGTTGTATTTATACCTATTATTATAACTATTTTCATAATAAGGATTCTCATATCCTGGTCCGACAGCCTGTTGAGCATTCTGCCGGCAGTCATAAATCCCCAGACATACATACATGTAAGCGGTATTAGTCTTATAATTGCAATCATTCTGATCTTCATCATGGGACTGATGACCTATAACTATATAGGACAGAAACTGCTTGGCTGGATGGGAGATATATTTTCAAATATACCGTTTATAAAGGGAATATATCATGGTGCAAAACAGATAACAGAAGCTTTTACAGAGAATAGAAAACAGTTCAATCATGTTGTACTCGTAGAATTTCCACGAGCAGGCAGTTATGCAATAGGGTTTGTTGTGGGCAAAGCAGAGATTAAAGGTACGGAAACAGCCGGGGAGAGTATTACCGTTTTTATTCCGACAGTTCCGAATCCAACATCCGGTTTCTTTCTCTTTGTTCAAAAACAAAGCCTTTATGAGCTTAATATATCCATAGAAGAGGCATTCAAGATTATTCTTACCATGGGTGCTGCAACGACCAGGGATATAAAAGCAGCCCCTTTTCAACTGTAACAATATTTAATAAAATTCCTTGTCCATAGGCTCATGTTTTGATAGGAGATTCCCGCAAGGAGGAGAATTATGGAAGATTGTATATTCTGTCAGGTTATTGAAGGAAAAATACCCTCTAAAAAAGTATATGAGGATAATGATGTTATTGTAATAGAGGATCTTCATCCGGTTGCACCGGTTCATCTGCTTATCATTCCAAGGAAACATATTCCCACAATCGTAGATATAACGCCCGATGATGATTTATTGCTTGGCAAAATGATTTATGTGGCAAAAAAAATGGCAGATAAGACAGGCATATCGGAAAAAGGGTTTAAGGCGGTATTCAATGTAAAGCAATGGGGCGGTCAGAGTATATACCATATACATTTACATGTAGTCGGCGGAGCCCCCCTTCACATACATGTAGCATAGCATCTCAGAACACAAAGGTGTGATCTTAATATCACGCCTGTTTTCAACTTATGTTCTTAACTTATTAAAATATAATACTATCTTAATTGGCATGATGATTGCATTAATGTAATCTAAATGTTTAAGAGAACTATAAAGAAAAAAATTGTTTGTGCAGGGTACGGCTTACATACAGGGGAGTTTTCAAGAATAATAATTCATCCTGCATCAGAGAAAGACGGCATATTGTTCGTAAAAAAGATTGGTAATGTGCTGCGATACCTTCCTCTGAGTTCTGATAAAGTCAAAAGCACCATGTTCGCAACGTCAATAGGCAATGATGATTTTACAATCCTTACCGTAGAGCACCTCTTAAGTACGTTGCACGGTTTTGGTGTGGATAGCGCAATAATTGAAGTTGAAGGCGACGAAGTTCCGGGTGGGGACGGCAGTGCATCTTTATTTGCCGATGCAATACTCGATGCAGGCATATTCACACTTCCTGCTAAGAAAAACAGCTTTGTAATAGAGAACGCTTTTAAAGTAGAATACAACACCGGATTTATAGAATACTCTCCTGCAAGCACACTCATTATAGACGGCATTATAGATTTTGATCATCCAAAGATACTCAAACAGCATTACACGTACCATAATTCACCCGAACATTTTTATTCCGAGCTTGCAAAGGCAAGGACATTCGGGTTCTTGAAAGATTATACGACGATGCAGTCTCTCGGACTTGCAAAAGGTTCATCGATGGAAAACACCATAGTACTCGATGATAAAGATGTAATGAATGTGGATGGTTTAAGATTTCATGACGAGTTTGTCCGTCATAAGATCCTTGACATGCTCGGCGATATGTACACCCTCGGCGGTTCAATAAAAGGTCATATTACAAGCTATAAAAGCGGCCACGGCCTTAATCACCTGTTCGTAAATAAATTTGCAGCGCTAATTGAGAAAAACCCGGTGTCCGAACGACAGGTATTACAGCCTGCATTGGTATTTACGACATCATAGCATCTGATTTTTTGGGATCAATACTGATCTTCTACCAGCTTTGTTATAATTGCTCTCTGGATCTCGGAAGTACCTTCGCCTATCTCGCCGAGCTTTGCATCCCTGTAGAGCCTCTCTACCTTATAGCCCTTCATGAATCCATAGCCACCGAAGATCTGAACTGCATCACTCGCAATTTCTGTGGCATGCTCTGAGATAAATAGTTTTGCGATAGATGCAAATAAAATTGTCTGAGGGTCATCCTGGCTGAGCATCCATGCTGCCTTATAGATAAGTTCCCTTCCAACATCTATGTACATCTTCATATCGGCAATCTTGAAATGGATATCCTGAAAGTAGGCGAGCTTTTTACCGAATGCAGTTCTTTCCTGTGCGTAGTTCATAGACTCTTCAAGGCAGGCCTGTGCTATACCGAGGCTGTAAACAGCCATGCCTATGCGGCCGTTCGTTAGTGTCTGTGCAAGCTCAAAAAATCCGTTATTGATCTCTCCGAGCAGGTTTTCCTCGGGCACTTCACATTCATCAAAAAAGAGATCTGAAGTCGGGGAGCCTCTTACCCCGAGCTTGTCAAAAGGCTTGCCTGTCGAAAATCCCTTCGTACCTTTTTCTACTATCAATAAACTTATTCCGTCTCTCTTTTTCTCTTTATCGGTATACGCAACAACGACATAATAATCGGCAACAGGTCCGTTCGTTATGAATGTCTTTGATCCGTTTATAACCCAGCTCTTGCCTTTTTTCCCGGCATGAGTCTTCATGCCGAGAACATCAGAGCCCGCACCCGGCTCTGTTATGGCAAGGGCTCCTATCTTTTCTCCGGACAATACATCGGGCAGGTATTTTTTCTTTTGATCCTGTGTGCCGAATTTCAATACGGGTATGCTGAACAAGCCAGCTGAAGCACCGGCGGATAGGTATGTCGATGCGCAGGCTTTCGCCAGTTCTTCGCCCAGAACTGCTTTTATGATAGGGTCGCCTGGTGAGCCCCCGTATTCCTCCGGAAATCCCATACCGAGGAACCCGGCCTTTCCAAGAAGCCGTATGCTTTCTTTTGGAAACACAGCTTCCCTGTCAATAAATTCGGCCCTCGGTGCGATCTCTTTTGCGCACATCGATGCAAATGATTCCTTCAGCTTTTTTTGATCATCGGTAAGTTCAAAATCCATAATTCCTCCCTTGAGATTTCATCAGAAATTCATAATCGATCGTGCGATAATACCGCGTTGTATCTCTGATGTTCCCCCGCCTATTGAAGCAAGCCTTGAGTCCCTATATCCTCTTTCCACAAGATATTCCTTGATAAACCCGTATCCGCCGAAGATCTGCAGAACCTCGGATGACATCTTTTCCATAATTTCGGAAACGAACAGTTTCGCTGCAGACGCCTCCATCATAGCAGGGATATCTTTATCCTTTAACCATGCGACCTTGTAAACGATCTGCCGTACAGCCTCAAGGTTCATCTTCAGATCTGCGATCTTGTGCCTGACTGCCTGGAATTTTATTATAGGCCTGCCAAACTGTTTTCTCTGTTTTGCATATTCAATAGCTTTCTTTAATCCCAGTTCAAGACCGCCAATCGCAGGAGCAACAAGGCAGCTTCTTTCCCACTCAAGGGTAAGCTTTATAACATTGGCAAAGCCAAAATCGGGATCTCCAAGCAGGTTTTCTTCAGGGACCTCGCAATCCTCGAAGATAAGTTCCGATGTCGGCGACGTTCTCACGCCAAGCTTCGAAAGTTTTTTCCCGTGAGAAAAGCCCTTCGTTCCCTTTTCAACTATGAAAGCACTTATGCCGAAGGCTTTTTTCGATTTATCGGTGACAGCGGCAACGACGAATACATTGCCGGTCGGACCATTTGTTATAAACATCTTAGAACCGTTGAGAATATACCGGTCGCCTTTTTTTACGGCAGTCGTCTGTATGCCCGCAGCATCTGAGCCCGCATTCGGCTCTGTAAGTCCAAGACCTCCTATCCACTCTCCTGATGCAAGTTTTGGAAGATATTTTTGCTTCTGGGCCTCTGTACCGAGCTGCCATATCGGTACTCCGCACAGTATCATATGCGCACCCCACGAAAGCATGAGACCGGCATCGACACCGGCATAACCGAGTGCTTCACCGGCAAGGGTCGTTGCAAGAACACTCGCACCAGAGCCTCCATATTTCTCAGGATACGGGAGCCCGAGTAAACCGAAATTGCCCATCTTCTTCCAATTCTCCAGAATAAATTCTTCATTATCGTCATACTCGATCTTTTGGGATGCAGGGGCCAGATCTCGCAGGCCAAACCTGTAAACACTCTCTTTAAAATCCAGGTCCTCTTTGGGAATGCTAAACTCCATTCAAACCTCCTTTTTTCTGAAGAACCCCGCGGTAAAACGGCAGGTAATTTATTCTTCTATAGCCCGCCTTGATCCCGTTTCAATTAGCGGGGATGCAACAGGCAGCCCGTTCACCGGGCTGCTGTTAATCCATTAATGTATTGATTTATAAAATTACTTGAAAGGTTGTGAAAAGTTTCATGTTTTTCTGCAGGTATTGCCTTTAAAACGATGCCGGTCAGAATCATTTCAAGTCCTCCGAAAAACATATACGTACTCACTGTTGTATTTATATCCCCTTTTAATTCGCCTTTTTTCTGGTATTCAATGAGTATCTTTTCAAATATTGTAAATGCCCTCGTGAATGTAACGAAGTTTCTTGTCTCAAGAAACTTCGGTGTCCAGATGACCTCAAACATTATGACATACATAAACTCAGGAAATTCCCTGCATGCGTTGAACAGGAACGTTGTTATAGAACCGAGTTTCTCCTTCAGGGTCTTATCCTGAACAGATGCGTTCTCTATGGCTCTTAAGAAGATATTTATGCTTTTGGAGAATATGGCATTAAGAACATCCTCTTTATTCTTAAAATAATGATAAACGAGTCCGTAAGAAACCTGTGCCTCTTTTGCGATATCCGCTATTCGTATACCGTGCATCCCCTTTGCCGCGTATACTTTTATGGCTGCCTTGATGATCAAATCCTGCATCTTATCCGTTTTTTCTTTTTTTACATAAATCTTGCTCATATTGGATTCCTATTAGATTATTTTGATTTATTTGTCAATAAATAATTTACCCGTTTTATAAAGGGAATCGATTGTCATTACCGGAGGATTACTCCAGATTATCTATTGAGCGTCTTATGTCATCCGGCAGGGCGTCACCTATCGTTCCTTCGATAATAGGTTTATTCCTGCCCGAAAGAATATTGAACCAATTTCTTATACCGTCAAGTGCTATTAGCAAAACAAGGACCAGCATTGATACAGTCAGAATTATATTTACGCGTGCCGTTGAGGTGTTTTGAGGAATGTAGATATTGATAACATTCTCGATACCGGCGGTAAATGTTACTGCAAACATAAAGACAAACGGAATAAAGGTTATAAGACTGTATATTTTTTTTGCCGCATGATTGAGGATGAACGTTGTACCTATAGTAAGGGCAATAACTGCAAGCAACTGGTTTGCGACTCCGAACATGGGCCAAATCGTGCTTATACTGCCGAAGTATAAAAGATATCCCCATGAAATCGATATAACGGCACTGGTAACAATGACACCCGGCAGCCATGAGAGTTCTTTGAGCTTCGGCAGGATACTGCCGACCGATTCCTGTAATATGTACCTTCCAACCCTTGTGCCGGCATCTATGGTCGTAAGGATAAACAGGGCTTCGAACATAATGGCGAAGTGATACCAGTATGACATAAGAGTTTTCAGTCCCGGGATATTCCCGAAGATATATGCCATACCGACTGCAAGTGATACGGCGCCACCGGGTCTGCCGACGATATTTTCTCCAACCAGTCTTGAAAGTTCGTTCATGTGGATCGTACTTAACCCGAGTTTTACAAATACTGCCGGTGCTGTATTTATTGCAAAGTAATCGCCGGGAGGCAGTACGGTTGCTGCTATCAACGCCATCAACGCGACAAAGCCCTCTGTAACCATGGCGCCATAACCGATGAATCTTATGTCCTTTTCGTTTTTAAGCATCTTCGGTGTCGTTCCCGAGCTAATGAGTGCATGAAAACCGGAAATAGCTCCGCAGGCAATCGTTATGAATACATAGGGCCACACCTTACCCGGAATTATCGGCCCTCCGCCGTGCACGAAATTTGTAATTGCGGGCATTTCCAGATATGGATGGGCTATTATTATGCCGATTGCAAGCAGTACTATGGTCCCGAGCTTCATATAGGTGCTGAGATAGTCTCTCGGCGCAAGCAGCAGCCATACCGGCAGTACTGATGCCGTAAACCCGTACACGGCGAGCATGACCGAGAGCTGATGCTTTGAAAAAATAAACCATGACGAAATTCCTGATTGCTGGATAACCCTGCCAAAGATCACACCCGATATGACGAGTATGACTCCAATGACACTCGCCTCTGCAATCTTATCGGGTCTTAAACTCTTCATATACCACCCGACAAGCAGTGCAACAGGAATGGTAAAGGCGATCGTGAACGTGCCCCACGAACTCTCGTTCATAGAATTGACAACCGCTATGGCAAGCCCGGCAAGTGCTGTTATTATTATGAAAAGCGTTGCAAGAGCTGTCGTTATTCCGCTCAATCTGCCCATGTATCTCCGTGCTATGTTATGCAGTGCCTCTCCTTCGTGTCTTACCGATGCAAGAAGGATAACGATGTCATGCACGGCTCCGGCAAAAACAGCACCAATGATTATCCACACAGCGCCCGGGAGATAACCGAATTGTGCTGCAAGCACCGGGCCTATAAGCGGTCCAGCGCCTGCTATTGCAGCGAAGTGATGCCCGAACAGGACAAACCTGTTTGTCGGTACAAAATCCTTGCCGTCGTTCTTAGCATATGCAGGCGTCTTTCTTGTCTCGTCAAGGCTCAGTACTTTAGCCGCTATAAATGCGGAGTAGTACCGGTAACCGAGTGCGAACACCCCGAGGCCTGCAAGTAAGAGATATACGGAATTCATTACGATAATCTCCTTTGATATATCATTAACTTTACTCTCTATCTTTTGATATTGTCAAACAAGACACACTTTGATTTTATTATTAAACTCAGATATAAGAGACATAACCTTATGGATACTCTGATAGAAAACATTGCGAAATGGGTTTTTGAACTAAGATTCGATGACCTACCGCAGCATCTTATAGAAAAGGCGCAGCTGCAGATACTGAACATCATAGCAGCCGTCATCTCAGGCACGCATTGCGATCCGCTCAAGCCCATGGGATCCCTTGACCTGCCTGACGGTGAATCCACCGTTTTACCGACAGGCAGGAAAACCAATGCCGAGTATGCGGTGTTCGTCAATGCACTTTATTCCATGAGCTTTGACTTTGACGATTATCTGTTCATGGGGCATACGGGTCATTCCTCAGTGCTCGTCCCCTTAGCACTATCGGAAGAGAAGGGGCTTGCCATGAATGACGTCATCCTCTCACAGGTCATTGCCAACGAGGTCGAGGGCAGGCTGGGCGCGTCGGTTCTATTAGGTCCCCACAACGGACAGATGTGGTCATACATTCATACAGTCGGTGCCGCCGCGGCGGCATCAAAACTGCTCGGCCAGTCAAAAGAACAAATAGCATCGGCAATTTCACTATCTCTTTATCAGCCCAATTATCCCCTGCCGCCCGGCTTCATGTTGAGTGATTCAAAGCTCTTGACAGCCTCCATCCCCATATTGTCAGGTATGCTTTGTGCGAAGCTTGCTCAGAACGGTATGAAGGGCAATGTTGGATTGCTTGAAGCCGAGCACGGGTTCTTATCGCGATTTGCTTATCTTCCGCTCCCGCACATGATTTCGGGCTTTGGACGATGGTGGGTGACGGATACAATCGCATTCAAGCCGTACCCGGGGTGTGCGTACATAGATACGGCAGTGGACTGTATTTACAAGATTATGGGTGAATATAGGCAAAAGACAGGCAAACCGATTACCCCTGAAGGGATAAAACATGTAGGTGTTTTTGCAAATGTACTTACCGTGGGTATGAATGCAATGTCCCAACTATACGATCAAACGTATGATAATGGTACACTGCATCCTGTCAATATAAACTTCTCGATACCCAAGAGCCTTGCAATTGCCCTTATACATGGTTCTCTACAAGCCGGACATTTATCCTCTGAAATGCTTTTAGCGTATGAACGTGAAATAAAGTCCTTGTCGCAGAGGATCGAACTTTTTCATGAATGGCGGTACACACTAAAGATGCAATCGGCTTTTTACGAGTCAATCGGGGGTAAATTTATCCTCAATAATTCAGGCATATTAAAATTAATAAAGGCATTCCGCAGAATAAAGAAAGATACGCCCTCACTATCTCTCAAATCTGCAGGTCTGTTAAAAGCATGGTTTGCTTTATCGGATCATGAGAAAAAGGCTATAAAGAATGGCATCCGGAGAAAAGGGAATCACGTCAAAATGGATGAGTTTGTTTTTTCATTTGGGGCAAGGGTTAAGCTCGTGACGAAGGACGGACAGATATATGAGGCAGAGTCAATCATCCCCAGGGGCGCCTCTTCAAAAGACCGGAAGGTTGTGGTGATGGATAAACTTGCATCTGCTTTAGGTTCGGACCAAAAAGCAAAAAGCCTGTCTGATCTATTAAATCCTGAAATATCCGTAAAGGAATTCGTTAAGCATATCGCGGTATGAGTACAACAAAACCGGACATAGTAAAAATCATCAAGCAACTGGAATCCGTGTATAAACAATGGAACGTACCTATCGTAACGTTAATCAGCAACAGGAGTCACGATCCCTTTAGAATACTTATAGCAACTATCCTCAGTCAGAGAACAAAAGATGCCGTTACAGCTCAGGCATCGGAAAGACTTTTTAAGATAACCGCCGAACCTTCTGAAATGGCATGTCTCTCCGAAAAACAGATACAGAATGCCATTTATCCCGTCGGATTTTACAGGGTAAAGGCAGATTGGATTAAAGTTGTTGCACGGAAAATCGCTGATCAATACAGGGGCATTGTCCCCAATACCATTGAAGAGCTCGTAAAACTCCCGGGTGTCGGAAGAAAGACCGCAAATCTTGTTGTAGCGCTCGGATACGGAAAGCCCGCCATATGTGTCGATACGCATGTGCACAGGATCTCCAACAGGTTCGGCTATGTTAAGACCAAAACACCCTTTGAAACAGAAATGACTCTCAGGAAGACATTACCTCGGAGATACTGGATCATTTATAACGACTTGCTCGTCGCACTCGGGCAGGCGCTCTGCCGTCCCTTGTCTCCTCAATGCTCGGTCTGCCCTGTTGCATCTTACTGCCGGAGGGTTGGGGTCAAAACCTCTGCCGTCGCAAATCGTTAGCCCGAAAAATGCAATTTTTGGATTAGAAGGCAAAGTTTTCCAGCCGGATTCATGCAAGGAGCTGCTTGAGTATTTGTTTGCCTTCCTCAACGCCCGGCTGATCGAATGGATTTATATTATACAGATATCCGATAAAAACGACCAGCAGTTCAAAAAACACAAAAAGTTCGCCCATTATCTTCGGAGTAAGTTCCGGCATGGTGAGTGTTACGGAAGGCCTTGAAGAGTTTATAAGCGACGTCCTCGTCGCATTCATTTCAGCGTGCAGCAACGCATCGAGTGTCTTGCTGAAAAGATATGAGAATTCAACATCCACGGGCGGGACAGGTACGATCTTTTTCTCTTTTACATTACATTTATTCACTTCGATAAATGTTACCAGTTTGTCCGGAGGGCCTTCTTTGTACAGTTGAAGCTGGGAATGCTGGTCGGTAACGCCAAGTGACCGTACTGGTGTGCTTCCTGTGTACACCTCCCGGCCGTCCCTCGAGTGTTTTTTACCGATGCTTTCTGCCCACAACTGGGCAATCCATTCGCTGAAATCCGTAAGCAAAGATGAATACGGCATAAACACCATAATATTTTTATTCAACTGTATATGCATCAGGTAGTACACAACAGCAATTTCACCGATATTTATGCCCTTTGATTTTATAAATGCATCCCTGATCTTTTTCCCTCCATCCATAAGTTCAGACACATTGACTCCCATAAAAAGTGCAGGGAAAAGCCCAACCGGGGAAAGCACAGAATATCTCCCCCCGATGTTCTGCGGAACGGGAAGCACGGGTATGCGGTACTTTTGTGCTACTTGAAACAGCGCACCCGTACCCTGGGTGGTGATGAATACAAAATGTTTATTTAACGCACTGATCCCGGCGATCTTCTTGAACTCGTTGATGAGGATAAACAACTGGGCCATTGTCTCGACTGTTTGTCCTGATTTACTTATCGCAATGACCAGTGTTTTCTTGGGATTTATATGCTGGACCGCATGAAAAAACAAAGCCGGATCTATATTGTCCAGTATGTGTACGTTCATTTTTACGCCCGATGTATTTATGAATGCCTGCTTTATTGCCCGTGCGCCAAGTGCAGACCCGCCAATGCCGAGTACGAGGACATCGGTATATTTCTTCGAGAGATATTCATCTGCAAGTACTCGTGTATCCTTCAGGAGTTTCGTATCGTCAAGTATAGACATGAAACCGAGCTTGTTGCTGGTAATCAACTGCATAATATCTTCTGCTGTTACATTCAGATTGCTCTGGATTCCCAGTACAGAGTTGGAAGAAAGCCCGTCCTTGCCTTGCAAATACTGGCTCATCGCAAAATTTGTATTTATCGATAGATCGGCAATATTCATAATCACACATTCAAAATCATTTCTCTTACTGTCTGTGGCATCATGCATGCTTTTGTCGTTGCAGGGTTGATTGACACGGTCACGGTATGTGCCTTTGCAACGATCCTATCGTTATCCTCTGCCTGAGTTATTACATATTCCAGTATAAATGCCCTGTCTTTCATCTCCTGAAGCCTTACATAAATGTTCAGCACATCATCGGCAGTTGCAGCACTCTTATACTGGATGCACGCCTCGACAAGCACAAAGTCAATGCCGTATTTAAGTCTGTCTTTTACGGATATACCTGCTTTCCTGAGGAACTCTATTCTGCCGACCTCGAGGTATGTCATGTAGACGCTATTGTTCACAATTCCCTGTGCATCCGTTTCAACGAACCTTACCCGTACCTGCACATTAAATTTAAATCCTTCTATCATAGCGGCATCAGTATACGGAGAATAATTTCGTCAACCGGGTCAATAGGACAGGATGTGCCAATATTCCGTCTATCTTCAGTTTACCGTGAAAGAGCAAACCAAGTACTTCCCTTCCCGTCTTATCAAAGTAATAAGGCAGTCCGGCTTTTATCTTTAAGGTACTCAGTTTAAGGATATTGCCGGAGTCTGTTTCTATCTTCAGTTTATAGGGCTGTTTTACTCCGTCATGTGCCACGATTCTGCCGTTTTTACACTCAAGGGTCAGGCTTACATCGATGTCTTGAGCAACAATTGCAATATTGCCGTTCAGTGCATCTGCATCTTTTGAACGCTCGGGATGGTTCACTATGTTCTGGGAAATCAGGTCTTTGATCATTGACGCCAATCCGTTATCCGCAGCACTTTTATCTACCGATATGTCCGCCATTTTCAGAATGCCTGTTTTAGTATCTTTAACGTCTCTTTGGGATCGAAGATTGATTTTGCATTGTATACGATAGAGCCGTCCGAGATCGCATCCTCGGCAACCTGTTGGAGACCATCTTCCTTTACTCCGACTTCTCTCAATTTCTGCGGCATTTTTACGCGCTTTGTAAGCGTCCAGATTGCTTCTGCCGCTTTATGTGCAGCAGCTTCATCACTCAGCCCTTTAATATCAACGCCCATTGCCTGAGCTGCAAGCTTATACTTATCTGCAACGGCATCGAGGTTATATTCTATACAATAGGGAAGCAGGATGCTGTTGGCAACGCCATGGGGCACCCCGAATCTGCCTCCGACACTGTGAGCAAGTGCATGCACCACACCGACCTGTGCATTACCGAAAGCAACGCCGGCCAGATTAGCTCCTATCTGCATCTGTCCCCTTGCCATAATGTCCTTACCATTATCGACTGCTTTAGGTAAATATTCTACTATCAGCCTTATCCCTTGCAGCGCAAGTCCGTCTGTTATCGGGGTTGCCTGCTGGGAATGCATTGCCTCTATACAGTGGCTCATCGCGTCCATACCTGTCCCCGCAGTTATATTCGGGGGCATACTGATGGTCATCAGTGGGTCAAGTATACCGACATTCGGGACAATATAATTGTCCGCATAAAGCAGTTTCCTGTGCTTTGCATGATCTTTTATGACCGCTGCGTAGGTAACCTCGCTGCCCGTACCCGCTGTGGTCGGGATGACTATATGAGGGGTAATAGGTTTCGTTAAAAAATTGATACCTGAATGATCTTCGATTTTACCTCCCAGCTCGAGGACAATTGCGATTCCTTTTGCCGTATCTATGGAACTCCCGCCGCCGACAGTCACGATACAGTCGGCACCAATAGATCTCGCATAATCTGCACCTTTATTGACGATGTGCACGCCGGTGTCAGGTTCTATATCAGAAAACATGCCTGCAAATTTATTTGAGAGTGATTTCTTCACCTTCTCGACCATCTCGCTCTTTTCAAGAAATTTATCCGTTACAAGAAGGACTTTCTTCCCCTTAAGGGCCTCCACCTCCTCGAGCACCTCGTTTGCCGAGCCTTTCCCAAAAATGATCTTTGTCGGGTTACGGAATATAAAATTCAAATTTGCGTCATACATATAGTACTCCTTTTTTTTGCACCATCATCGGGGCAGGAGCATCCCCCTGCCCCTACAATAAGTATTATTCGTCTATAAACTTCGTATCCACCATCGTTGCAGAGTCCACAAGGTCCTGCGCTGCTTTAACAAACCTGACTATTGTCGGCAGATCGCCTTTCAATTTTAGCTTCCCCTGCATCATTCCCTTGACAGGATCGAGTTCTTTTTTCATTACGGACTTCCATCTTGAATAATCACCCGCTATTACAAACTTGGCATTTTGCGCTTCTTCTGCTGTTACTCTCTTTGCCTCCTTGCACACGCCGTGATACAGATCAAGCCAAGCCCCAACAGAGGTCTCGCCTTCGTGCATCTGTTTGCCCAGTACCGGATCTTTCTTGATCTTTTCAAGCGTATCCTGATCAAACTGAATAACAAGGGCGATCGTTCCATGCTCCCAGTTTGCACCTGATTCCTTATAATTGGGGTTTGAATTGATTTTTTCCTTATACACTGCCACCCATTCTTCACTTGGAAATGGAATTGCCATACTCTTACCTCCTTTTTTATTTTAAATTTTTATCATACTCTTAAAAATAAACAAGCTATTTATGATGCATACGTTGCCTCAGCCTGGCTCTTGCTATAATAATTGCATCATCCATGGTTAAATTACGATACACAGTTTTTTAATCTATGTAATCAAAAACGGTAAACCCCGTGAGAAAGGACGTGGCTTTAGACCACGCCATTTCTATAAGGAATTGAAAATTATCATATTATCCCCACCATAAATGGTGGGGCTTTCTCATGGGGTAAAAGTATTAAACGGAGCCTTCATGACACGTAAGCCCTTCCTTTCGCTTAAATACTTGACTATAAAAATAATTTCTACATAATACGTTTTCATGGCCAGATAGCTCAGTCGGTAGAGCAGCGGACTGAAAATCCGCGTGTCGG
>JBBIVV010000021.1:0-36313 GCA_037439545.1 bacterium | reverse complement strand
AAGAATGAGGAGATATTTATTACACACTACAATACTTTTACATAGCATCGAACCCTCCTATGTTCTTATACCAAATTAAACCGTTATAAGAAATAGAACTGTGTATTCTCAAACAGCAATGTTTGGGATACTCCTGGGACAATCTATTTCAGGAGTTTCTTTAATTCCCCTAAATTCATACAGGGAATCCGTAACGGATTGATGCCGGAAGAGACAACACCTTTCCCAGTTCCTTATCGGACCTTAAACAAAGGATAGGGGGTAGAGCGTTTAGATAAGGGTTCGGCATATTGATTCAGTGTCTTACACCACTGGGGGGCAGCACTTTGAGGGCTTCCTCAACAAGAAAGGCGGCACTCGGATTTGAACCGAGGATAACGGTTTTGCAGACCGCTGCCTTACCACTTGGCTATGCCGCCATAAACCCCGTGAGAAAGAGATACTGCTCCGAACCACAGACTTGCTCTAAAGTTCTGAACTCTATCAAAGTATCTCCACTATACATGGCTGACTTTCTAACGGGGTAAATACAAAAAAGCGGGCGATGGGATTCGAACCCACGACATTCGCCTTGGCAAGGCGACATTCTACCACTGAATTACACCCGCTTAACCGATTGTAAAAGTATACAAAAACTTTCTTAAAGTCAAGCAACAATTCGAACCCGGCATAAACGGGACAAGATGTTGACAGAAGCTTTGAAAAACTATATCTATGTCCAATATTATGCAGAGAGTTAAATTTATAGCTTTTTTCATATGTTCGGTTCTCTGGTTTTCATCGCCATTGTATGCCCAGCAACCCGTGAGCCAGGGGGCATGGGCTGTAGCTCTTGTCAGAAGTGCCGGATGGGAGAAGGACGGCATACCTGCCAAACCGTATATGACCGATTATTATGATCTGCTGTCCGGCAGAAACTTTATCAACGTGAATCTCGGGAATTACACGACGAGACTCGGCACACAGCCGGATACCATTTTATACACGATTCATGCTGCACACAGCGGCAGGTATCATCTCATCGTATTTGTACAGGGCAGTCCTGTATTCTTTACCATTGACGACAGGCCAAGCGTAGCTTCAAAAATGGTAGACCAATGGACATACCAGGATCTTGGAACATTTATACTGGACCGGGGCGAACACAAAATGAGTATGACCATGCCAGAGGGGAGTTTCCTATCGGCAGTTTTACTGAGTTCATTCGTGTCGGACGATATAGCACCGGCAGGGGGCTGGAAGACAGCGGGCGCACTTTCTTATGGAGCAGAGGGTGAAACACTCGGAATGATGCTGCATGCATATGATCAGCTTCCTGTCACAGGGACGATACCCTCTACCGTTCAATCCGGGAAGGACGTACGTAAATTCATGTTTCAAACGCCTTCAAACTCGGTTATTACTCTTACGCTTACCTTTGCAGGACCTTCAAAAGGGTACGTAATGATCGATAGCTCTGCTGTTTTTACGTACCGCACAATGGACACGGGGACTGCTCAAGTTAAGCTTCCAGCCGTCAGCCTCGGGGCAGGTATGCATACGGCTTTTTTAAAGGTCCAGTCAGGACCGATGCCTGCATCGGCTGTTATTAATAGCTACGATAAGTCTGCTGCTGCGTTTACCGGTCTCATGAAATCAAAGGGCTACGATATCGGTATTGATGACCAGCCGGTTTTATACAGCAGTATGGTGAGTGTGCTTGCAAAATTTAAACAGGATGCAAAGGTTGTTTACGATACGTACTATACGCCGCGCATTTCAGATACAAATGTCTTAGACCGGAATTTCCCTTCAGTATCCGGATGCGGCGGTACCACTGTGAGCATTGAGTACAAGCCGGGGACAGTTAAAATACCGGACAACACCTTTATAGCTGTTGCTCCGTTTGAAAACCTTACGGATACAAAGGATGCAACAGCAGTCGTTTCGGGCAAACTGCAGGAAGCGTTAATTGAATCAAGCAATGTGTGGGTAACCGACTGGGACAAGGTAGCTGATCAACTTGTACATTATGGGTTTGACAAGGGCATTCCTATCGGCATGACGCTGGCAAAAACCATCGTGTCAAAGCTCAGGGTAAGTATGATTTTATACGGATCCGTTATCGATTACGGGTACAGAGAGGGACCGGATGGTAAAACCGATATTCCAAGCGTAGGAATAGAATTGAGCCTTTTAAATGTTCAGACAGGCAGGGTCCTTTTTGCAGGATCATTCGTACAAAACGGCACGCAAGGTGAATCTTTGGAAGATACGGCTAAAACGCTTGCTTTAACTATTTTCGGAGAAATGGGCAGATGAAATTAAGGCCATATCTGATAATTGCCGTTGCCCTTACCGCAGGGTGTTCTGCTCCGATAAGCAATTTTAACGTGTCACCGGATCAAATAAAAAACATGAGCTGCGTTGCGGTCCTGCCGTTTGAAAACCTTTCCGGGAAAAGCAGCGCAGGGCTGATTGCTTCGGATATTGTATCAATCAAGATGATGACCACCGGTGACTTCAGTGTAATGACAAGGGCAGAGGCACAGGACATGCTCGATGCACGCAGAATCATATTTAAAAGCGGCATACCTGTGCAGGATGCAGCAGGTATGGGAAGAATACTCGGAGTACAGGCTGTTTTTGCAGGAGTGGTGACAAGCTATCCGTCTGAAAAAGGTGCGGGCTGGGATGGAGCCGATACGTTCGGGTTGAAGCTCTACTTCATAGATACTTCGTCGGGTAATGTGCTGTGGACAGGGTCTGGCAATTTCAAGTCAGCCTTCTCTCCTGAAGGACAGCCGATACCTTACACTGCCGTAGTTCAGGACGGTGTGACAAAGCTGCTGAACCAGTTCCACAGCAGTGTAAACAATAGTTCGGGTTCGTCGGATGTGGTGTGCTGGAACGACCCGGATCAAATTCTGTCCAAACTCGTTATTGAAAGGCAAAGTGCCAGGACAGCCCCTGCTGTCGCCCCGGCAGCTCAGGCTGGAGTGCAGGTTGCAAACCTTCCGTCTGCGAATGTTTCGATTATCAATGCAAGCGGTGTTCCAAAAATGGAAATTAAAATGGGTATACTTCTTGTCAAAAATAAATTCAATGTATCCAATGTTATCAGCGGGAAAAAACGGATGAACAAAACAACGATCTTTTACAAGCAGGCTTACTATACTCAGGCAGTTGCAATTGCAAAGCTGCTCACCGTACAGCCTGATCTTATCCAATCGAATTCCTATAACTGGGACATTACCCTGTTTATCGGCAGTGACATGCGGTAGGCAGAACGGTGCACGAGCGCAGAGCCCCCCCCGATAGATTTTTACTTTATAACTTCTCCGCAAAATACAGAAAAGATATTGTACATTATTTTGAAAAATCCCCCTCTTTCCCCTTTGACAAAGGGGGAGGAAGGGGGATTTAATGAGGAATTAGATATTCGGATTTAGGATTTTAGCTGAACTTCTCGGTTTATCCCTTCCTGATGACCGTGTCCTTCAGCCACGACGTATCATTTTTATTCGGATAATCTATGTTGTAATGAATTCCTCTGGATTCTTTACGCATCTGTGCGCATAGTATGGCAAGTTCTGCCACAGTCGCTATATTGCGCAGTTCAAGAACATCTTTATTTACCTTAAAATGCCAGTAATACTCGTTGATTTCTTCACGGATCATCTCAATACGTCTCCTTGCACGCACAAGCCGCTTATCAGATCTGACTATACCCACGTAATTCCACATAAATCTTCTAATCTCATCCCAGTTGTGTGAAACAACGACCATCTCATCGCTATCAACTGCATTCCCGGATGTCCATGAGGGTATCGCCTCATGGGGCAGTTTATCCTTGAGATAAAGTTCTGTCTTCTGTGAGACACGGTTGGCAAAAACAAGACCCTCTATAAGGCTATTGGATGCGAGCCTGTTGGCCCCATGTAACCCGGTGCAGGCTGTTTCACCGATTGCGAAAAGTCCGTTTATGTCCGTCTTGCCGTCCAGGTCCGTCACGACGCCGCCACAGGTGTAGTGTGCAGCAGGAACAACGGGTATGGGCTGTACGGTCATATCGATAGCATACTTCAGCAGCGTGTTGTAGATATGCGGGAATCTTTTTTTGACGAAATCATGATCAAGGTGCGTCACGTCGAGTAACACATATTCATCACCCGATTTCTTGAGTTCACTGTCAATGGCACGTGCGACGATATCTCTCGGAGCAAGTTCTTTCATAGGATGATACGCTGACATGAACATGGTGCCGTCTTTCCTTTTCAGTATGCCTCCCTCGCCCCTTACTGATTCGGATATGAGAAACGATTTGGCTTCCGGATGATAAAGGCATGTCGGATGAAACTGGATAAATTCCATATTTGCAATTGAAGCACCTGCCCTGTATGCCATGGCAATGCCGTCCCCCGTCTCCGTATCAGGGTTGCTTGTATAGAGGTAAACCTTTCCAGCACCGCCTGTCGCAAGCACAACAACCTTTGCCAGAATAGTTTCCACTTCACCGGTCTGAGTGTTCAGTACATAAGCCCCGATGACTCTGTCCTTGGAGCCCTTACTGCCAAGCACCTTGTTGATCGTGATAAGGTCTATTGCCATATGATGGGTCGAAACCCTTATGCCCATATCTTCAGCGGCACGCATGAGTGATACTTCTATTTCCCTGCCGGTCAGATCGTCTGCGTGCAGTATTCTCCTCTTCGTGTGTCCACCCTCTTTCGTAAGATCGTAGACGGCATCATTGTCCGTCGGATCCTGAACCTTGCTGAACTTCACGCCGAGTTGTATAAGTTCTTTGATGCGGGTAGGTGCATCTTTTACCACTACTTCAACTGCATCTCTGTGGCACAGACCGTCACCTGCAATAAGCGTATCGCTTATATGTTCCTCAAAGCTATCCTCGGAAGAAAACACGGATGCAATACCACCCTGCGCATAGTAGGTAGCTGACTCATACTTATCTAACTTATTGATGATCATAAGCCTTCCAAGTTTCTGAGACTTTATGGCGTAGTAAAGCCCTGACACTCCACTGCCGATAACAAGTATATCTGTTTCCTGAACGGTCATTATATCTCCTTATGTAAGGTATGAACCTTTTGCCATAATCTGTTATTATATTAACTCATCTGAACTGATGGCAACATATCGGGATTTTATAACTATGGCAGGCTATGTCAAGAATATAGGGAATAAACCCCGTTTGAAACTCTATGTTTAAAGTTACCCTTTTCCCGCAGGGATTAAAATTCAATCCTTAATGTCCTCCTTCTTTTGCGTTATTTCTAACGGGGTAAAGTGCTTTTATTGCTTTTTTTGAGATAATCTTTTATACACCGGAAATCGGAAGTAAGGAGACGATTATGCCATTTAAATACGCTGATAGATTGGAACAACTGCCGGGATATCTGTTTGCAGAGCTTGACAGGATTAAGTCCGAATACCTTGCCATGGGCAGGGATATCATTGATCTCGGGGTTGGTGACCCTGACATTCAGACGCCGGTTGAAGTAATAGATGCCCTTAAATCTTCTGCCGGTGACCCTGCAAACCACATCTATCCATCCTATTCGGGTATGGACAGATTCAGAGAGACTGCTGCAGATTGGTTTTATAAGAGGTTTGGTGTGAAACTTGATTTTAAGAAAGAGGTGTTATCCCTTATAGGTTCAAAGGAGGGTATTGCACATTTCCCCCTCGCATTCGTTAACCCCGGTGATACTGTGTTATACACGGAACCCGGCTATCCCGTATATTATGCTTCAACATTGTTTGCAGGCGGGACACCGTATGCACTGCCGATCACACCAGAAAATAATTTCCTGCCGATCATCGAGGACATACCCGGACCTGTTCTCAAAAAAGCAAAGATATTGTTCGTAAATTATCCAAATAATCCTACCTCGGCAACAGCGGATGAAGCCTTTTTTAAAAAAATTATCGGATTTGCAAAAAAGAATAATATTATCATAGCCCATGATGCCGCTTATTCAGAAATCTATTTCAAGGAAAAAACCCATTCAATACTCGAGTATCCGGGTGCAAAGGATGTTGCAATAGAATTTCACTCCTTATCGAAAACTTTCAGTATGACAGGATGGCGTATAGGTTTTGCCTGCGGCAATGAAGAGTTAATCGCAGGACTTGGAAAGATAAAAACCAACATAGATTCCGGGGTATTCCAGGCAGTTCAATGGGCAGGGATAAAGGCGTTGTCACTTGCCGGCAGACTCACCGATCCGCTCAGAAATATATATCAGAACCGTGTGAACCTTGTCACATCGGCGCTATCAAAAGCAGGGTTAAAACCATATAATGGCAGCTCAACTTTCTATATATGGACAAGACTGCCGGACAAGATTGATTCAATATCATTCACGACAAAACTTATTGAACATGCAGGCGTTGTGGTTTCCCCGGGTGTTGGATTTGGTAAATCAGGGGAGGGTTACTTCAGAATTTCTGTAACAAACAAAGAAGACCGTATCATTGAGGCATGTGAAAGAATAGCAAAAGTGATTTAGGGTTTGTAAAATAAGCAAAGACCGCTTTCAAACATTCACTATCCTTAACTTGAGCTTCGTATTGCCGACCGTGATAATGTCGCCGTTCTTTATCTTTGTGCTTGTTATGCGCTGACCGTTTATGTATGTTCCGTTCGTACTTGCAAGGTCCCTTATAAAATAGGTATCCCGTGCCCATGTCTCGATCACTGCATGCTTCTTCGAAATATTCTGGTCATCTATGATCAGATCACCGTCGGTCCTGCCTATAACAACCCTGCCGCTCAAAAATTCATGAACAGAGCCTTTCTGTACCCCGTCTATAATGTCAAGATATACCTTCTGCTTATAAGGTAGCTTAAATTCTACGTCATCCGGTCTATCTATTCTTGTTGTACCTTCTGCCGACATCTCATCCTTGAGCAGTATAGTATTGCCGGCCTCCTGAGATACTACAGGTGCTTCCTGATCTTCGAATATCGTTATAAGCATCCTTGTATCACCTACGGTAATCTCATCCAGATGTTTCAGTTCTTCTTCTTTTATCTGTTTTGATCCGACAAATGTGCCGTTTGTACTGCCGAGATCCTTCAAAACAATCCTCCTGTCATGAAACTGTATGACCGCATGCCTTCTCGATGCCTGCGAGTCATTCAGTGCAAAGTCTGCATTCTCCCGTCCAATGGTAAACCCGGGCTTATTCACCTGAACCATTTTACCCGCATCTTTGCCTTCAAGGACCGTGAGAGACACCCGGATGCCTTTCGGCATCTGTTCTGCAACATTGCTTATACCCATTAATGTATTCGAGGAAAAAGTTCCGGGATTTATTGTTTTTTTACACGATGGACAAACAACGCCGTCATTGTCTACCTTGGTTACTTCAATAGCATTATTACAATACGGACATTTTATTTCCATATAAAATCACCTCTTCTGTTTTTTATTAAAAGGATGCTTTCTCAGGTTTGTAGTGGCTTCTTCCATTATTGTATCAACATTCGAAATTTCTGCCAGTATATTCCTCTTGCCCGAAGTGAGATCGTGAAGAGAAGGCTCCGTTCTATCTTTCCGTCTGGAATGAGCCCTTACAAGAGATTCTACGACATCCCCTGCCTGTTTATAGCGATCCTTCGGGTCTTTGGAAAGAGTTTTCATCAATACGCCGTCAACATGTAAAGTCAAAGATGGATTGTAAAAACTCGGGGGCTTTGGTTCTTCATTCATTATCTTGTACGTCACTGCATGCGGGTTACCCGCTGCAAACGGTTTTTCACCCGTAAGCAGGTAATATATGATTATACCGAATGAGAAAATGTCCGTCGTACCGTCGACAGACCCTCCAAGAATCTGCTCCGGCGACATAAATGAAGGAGAGCCGATTATTGCCGAATCCTGGGTCGATGATGTATCGAGCACCCTCGCTATACCGAAATCGGTTATCTTTGGAATGTATTCTTTCGTGATCAGTATATTGTCGGGTTTTATATCCCTGTGAACAATACCCATTGAGTGTGCATAATCCATGCCCTTTGCAACACCGTGTATAACGGGATAAAGTTCTTCCAGACTGAATTTGTTCTTTTTCTTTCTGAGAGATTCCAGCGACTCTCCTTCCACGAACTCCATTACCACAAACGGTACAAGGTCCTGGCCGTAATCGTATATAGTGACTATATTTTGATGGTTCAATTTGCCCGCTGCTCTTACCTCGACCAGCATTCTTTTCGTTAATTCCTCTCTCTTGGCTGTATCAAGTGAGTTTGCTATGTCTATGGTTTTCAGCGCTACATTTCTATTAATAATAGGATCATGGGCAAGATAAACAATACCCATTGCTCCTCTACCGACTTCTTTCTCTATTTCATATCGTGAGATTTTTTTTACTGTCATGGCAGTGAATATATATTACATACAAGCTGATGCCATTGTCAACCCATGCATAAGCAAGGATCATGAAAACATGATCCTTTTATATCACGTTTTCCAGCAGGTCAAAAACACTTATACGCGGCAGGGCTGCAAGATCTTTTATAGTTTTTCTGTACCGGAGTGTAGTTCTCAAACCGGTTTCATTGAATCTATGAAAATAACTCTCATGCGTATCATCATGTTCTATGATAAGTATGCCATTCTTCTTAAGGAATTTACCGGCATTTCTCGTGATCCTCCTTATTACATCCAAACCATCCACACCGCCGTCAATGGCTTCAAGAGGTTCAAACAACACTTCTTTCTGCAAATGCTTTATCCTCCTCTGCGGCACATAGGGAGGATTCGAAACAATAAGGTCGAATTGTGCCGATACAGGTAACGGGGAAAACAAGTCCCCTTCAAAGAACTTTATCCGTGATGCAATGCCAAGCCTCCGACTGTTTTCTTTTGCGAGGCTAATGGCTTTCCTTGATATATCGCTGAGGCTTACCTGCACACTTTTATTTTTCCGTGCAATACTAAGTCCAATAGCTCCACTCCCGCAGCAAAGGTCGAGGATAGTGCTGTACGAATGCCCCTCTATAATTTCCAAAGCTGCTTCAACCAGTAATTCCGTTTCAGGTCTTGGAATCAATATCCCCGGCTTGATAAGAAAATTAATTCCCATAAACTCTACGGAGCCGAGCAGATACTGAAGGGGATGGCGAGATACTCTTTTTCTTACGATGTATTTGATACGCCTGACCCCGGTATCGGTAATCCGGATATCCTTTTCAAGAAGTAACCGCTCTCTGGGAATACCCGCTATTGCAGAGATTATACTGTTTACTTCACGTAAAGGGATATGTGTGCCTTTATCTGCAGTATACTTTTTTACCCATCTATAGAGGATATCGAGCTGCGGCATGCGTTATTTTAAAGAAATTGCGTTGGCAAGCTCATTTGCCCGGTAGAAAGCCGTGAGTGCGTCTATGAATTCATCTATATCTCCCGACAGCATCGAGCTGAGCGTGTAGACTGTATAATTAATTCTGTGATCCGTAACCCGGTTTTGAGGAAAATTATACGTTCTTATCTTTTCGCTGCGATCTCCGGTCCCTACCTGATTTTTTCTGTCCTGCGCTCTCTCGGATGTCTGCTTTTCTATATTCATTGTCAGGAGCCGTGATTTCAGTATTTTCATTGCCTTTATTTTATTCTGATATTGCGAGCGTTCGTCCTGGCATACAACAACCATACCCGTCGGCAGGTGGGTTATTCTTATTGCTGTTTCAAGTTTATTGACATTTTGACCTCCGTGTCCCCCTGCCCTGAATGTATCTATTTTCAAATCATCGGTTTTAACTTCAATTTCCACATCATCGGCTTCCGGCAGTATGGCAACCGTCGCAGTCGAGGTGTGAATTCTTCCGCTTGCCTCTGTTTTTGGAACCCTCTGTACCCTATGGACTCCGCTTTCGAACTTAAGTTTGCTGTATACCCTTTCTCCCTCTATGAGAACAATGACCTCTTTATATCCTCCCATACCCGTTGTACTTTCACTCATAATTTCTACGCGCCATTTCTTCTTTTCTGCATATTTCAGATACATTTTTAGTAAATCTCCGGCAAACAGCGCCGATTCCTCGCCGCCAGCGCCAGCCCTAATCTCGAGTAACACATTTTTTGAATCCAGAGGATCTTTCGGCAGTACGAGTTCTTTCAACTTATTCTCCGTCGATTCTTTCTGCTTTTCAAGTGACTGCAATTCTTCCTTTGCAAGCAGCTTGATGTCCTCATCGACTGAAGTGAGCAATTGTTTCGTTGACTCAATATTTTTTCCCAGCCCTTTGTATGCCTGATACGTTAACGCAAGCGGCTCTATCTCATTCCTTTCCCTGATGTACTTCGTGTATTCTTTTGGATTATTAAAGATTTCCGGCGTGCCCAGCATTGAATTAAGCTGATTATACCGCTGCAGTACCTTCTCGATATTTTCAAACATTTTACAATCCTCTGTAAAAAGCCCTTACCTCTTTTAATTTGCCGCAGTAAAAATCGCCTTCTGTGCATGGGCCAGAAATACAGGCTGGCCCTGCTTTTTTAAAGATTACAGGGGCTGCAGGTTTTGCAAGTTTCAGCATCTGAACGGCCATTTCTCTTATTTCCCACTGCGCTCTGAGGCATGTTCTTAATCTAAAGAAATGCAGGAGTTCACGGGCATTCATGGTAACAATGATCCTGGTATTGACGGCACTGGGCAGTATATATCTTGCATCTTCCGCGGGAATTCCGTAGTCTGTCATTTCGTGGTACAGCTCCAGCGTTTTATCCGAGAGCTCTAAGAATTTTTCCCTGAAAATGCCATTGTTGTTTATACTTTCCGGTATTATGAAATCTGATTTCCTGTCGAACTTCGTATACCGCTGACTTTGCTGTGAATATGATGCAAGCCGGTGTCTTACAAGCTGGTGGGTGGTTACACGCGATATTCCCTCAATACCGTAGGTAAATGAGACATGCTCAAGCACAGAATGATGTCCCGATCTTATTATGCCGGTGATTAGGTTTTCTATCTTCTCCCGGGTAAGTTCCTGCCTGAGGTCCTTAATGGTATGTTTTGAATAGCACAGCCGTGCTGCCACAGCTACTGTTCTATCAGCATCGGATGTATGGTTCAGTAACAGAACATTCATTATTGTTTTCTATTACCTTGCGGCACTATCTTTTCGATAGATAGAGAGGTTATTGTGCTACCGATGCTTTTTTCCCAATCTTCTTAGTGTACTTCCTCTGGTATTTCTCCACCATTCCCGCTGAGTCGACAAATTTCTGCTTACCCGTAAAAAATGGATGACAGTTTGAGCATATTTCTACCGTATAATTGCCTTTCGTCGATCTCGTTTCTATAACATTACCACAGGCACATTTTATTATCGCTTTTACATAGTTCGGGTGTATTCCTTTTTTCATTTCGCCTCCAGCTTTTTAATCAAGCTCAACTTTATTCATTGAGTCAAGGAAATCTTTATTTGTCTTTGTCTTCGCCAGCTTGTCTATCAAAAATTCCATGGCTTCCACGACACCCATTGGATGCAGGACCCTTCTCAGTACCCATAACTTGGTGAGGATATTTTTATCCAGTAAAAGTTCTTCTTTCCTTGTGCCGGACTTACTAATATCCATCGCAGGGAATATCCTTTTATCGGCTAACCTTCTATCAAGAACAATCTCCATATTGCCTGTGCCCTTGAATTCCTCAAAAATAACCTCATCCATACGGCTGCCTGTATCTATTAGAGCTGTTGCTATAATCGTCAAACTGCCGCCTTCTTCTATGTTCCTTGCGGCACCAAAAAACCTCTTTGGCCGCTGCAGTGCATTTGCGTCGACACCGCCGGAAAGCACCTTGCCGCTCGCAGGAACAATAGTATTGTGAGCTCTGGCAAGACGGGTTATACTGTCAAGCAATATAACAACATCCCTTCCATGTTCTACAAGTCTTTTTGCCTTTTCCAGTACCATCTCTGCAACCTGAACATGCCTTTGTGCAGGTTCGTCAAATGTAGAGCTAATAACCTCCCCTTTGACCGATCTCTGCATGTCGGTAACCTCTTCAGGCCTTTCATCTATGAGAAGCACTATAAGATGGGAATCCGGATGATTTTTTGTTATCGCATTTGCAATATGCTGCAGGAGGATTGTCTTTCCCGTTCTTGGCTGAGCAACTATAAGGCCCCTCTGGCCTTTACCTATTGGCGCAAGGAGGTCTATGACCCTTGTTGAAAGCTCGGAATGGTTATACTCGAGCTTGAACTTTTCTTCCGGATACAGCGGCGTAAGGTTATCGAAAAGGATCTTGTTTCTTGCAACCTCAGGGTCATCATTGTTTATAGTCTCAACCTTAACGAGTGCGAAGTATTTTTCGCCCTCTTTAGGCTGCCTTATCTGTCCTGTAACGATGTCCCCTGTTCTTATACCGAATTTCCTTATCTGAGACGGAGATACGTAGATATCATCAGGACCCGGCAGATAGTTATAGTCGGAAGATCTTAAAAAACCATAACCGTCCGGCAATATTTCGAGCACTCCTTCACCGTAGATAATACCGTTGTTTGCACTCTGTGCATTCAATATGCCGAAAATAAGCTCTTGTCTTCGCATACTCATTGCATTTTCTACATTCAGTTCTTTTGCTATAGTAGCAAGCTCTGCAATGGATTTCGTTTTGAGTTCTTTTAGATTCAATTGTGTTCACCTTTTCTATGGATTGCTTACAGAAGATACAACCTTAACCTTCAATAAAGGTCTTTATTCCTTTACTAAAGGCTAAGGTAATGACTACTATTTTTCTAAATACCGATCCCGCTAATGGTTATTTCGCGTTCGCAACTCCACTACATCCGATTACAACATATATATCGTATACTGAGTTTTTTACTTTTGATCGTGCCAGCTTTTCACTCCCCGGTATCATTCGCAATATATTGACTGCCTGGCTATAGTATGGATCGCTGAAGATAACAACTGAATCATTGTAGGTGAGTGTTGGTGCTCTGCCAATCTCCACCACATTAAATCCAGCCGATTTTATCTTGCCTCCAAAAAATTGCGCTTTGTCCCCGGCAGCACATCCATTCACCACAACAACCTTTGGCCCTTCCGCCATACCTGTTGGTTTTACAGGTGCGGGAGTATAAGCCTTCTTATAAGTAAATCCCCGTACAGCAGATTTTGCCTGATTAAACAGGTATGAAAAACCAATTGTTGCAAGATAATTTGTATCCGTTCTCACAGGATCAGGAAGTCCACCGCCTAATCCGAGGGTCAGCGCTGTAATTTTTGTTGGAAGGTATCTTAAACCGAACAACGCATATAAATCCTCGTCGCCGAGAGGTATAAGATCTGTCGAGCCTGAATTTCCAGCGCCTAAGTTGGCAGCCTTGCCGACAAGTTCTACGCTAAAGTAAGCCTTTTCTAAAAGAATCGCATATTCATAACTCAATGATGCCAATAATATGGGGACCGCTTGATATCCCTTTAACGGATCGGCTTTGCTTAGATAATCGCCTTCCTGAAACCCAACATCTGCATAGAGCCTGTTTTTTTCATTGACTCTATATCCAAGATTAGCCTCTATCTGCACATTTACATTGCCGCTCCCGAGAACAGAGCTTTTACTTGCAGAGGGAATACCGACAACGAGTGTAGAAGCCACCGAAAGCGGGGTGTTGTCCCTTTTCAAAAATTCGTACTTCCCAAGTAAGTTTATATTGTTTAACCCTGTCTGCGATTTTGGTCCGCCGCTAAAATCTATAGGAAATACAAGTCCGCCTTCTAACTTATTGAGAAAACCATAATTAAATATACCCGATAGCGTTGCATCTGACCAATCGCGGCTTAAACCTGAACCCGAAGGGTAGGATCCGCTGTAATCAGCCGGAGCAAGATGACCGGTATAGTTAAAAAATCCACTTGCATTCCAGGCATTCCTGTTTAACACATCGGGAGTTCTGGTTGCGATAAGTCCGCTGCCGCCATTGGCTGAAGGCATATCGGCTGCCCATGCACTACTCACTAACAATAAACTACATACCAATGTTAAGAAAATTGAACGTTTCATTTTTTGCCCTCCATATATTATAATTTAGCTTTACAATGCTGCATTTTAAATGTCAAGTATTTAATAGACCGTTGATTTTAGTATGTCTATAAGCTCCATAAAACCATAACCTTGTTCTTCCGACATAATCCACCGTGGCTTATACTTCAGTTTGTTAAGATAATATTTTATGTTGGAAACGCCTATGGAAAGCGGGAACAGTTCCGGATTAAACATGGTTTCGTCATTCGCTGAATCCCCGACAGTTATCGTTTTTCTGTCCCGTGTTATCGACTTTAACGTACCTGCTTTGCTGCAAAAAGGCGAGAGTATATGGGTCTGCACAGAGCTCACGGTTAATGTAAGTCGATAAGATTGTGCAACTGCACTCATCTTCTCGATTGCGTGCTCCGGTATTGACCTGTTGTCTATGGAACGATCCGTCAAACGGAACGGGTTGTCCTGTGCCTGTCTCATGCCGGGGAATAACTGTTTTATATCTTCAAAACACCGATCAAGCCGTGCTAGGTGATCCCCGGGCAAGTTCATGGTTGTTATTTCATGATTGCTTATGATCACTCCTCCGTTCTCGGCAATCACCATATCTACCGGCAAATACTGGGAAAGCGTGGTACATGCCCCCCCTGATCTGCCCGTAACAAGTATGACTTTCCTGCCAGTACTATTAATGTATTCAATGGCTTTAATGACATCGGACGTAAGCAAGCCATTTATGGTAAGCGTATCGTCGACATCGGTTGCAATAATCTCAACATCCTTTAAAGATTTTTTCAGTCCTTCCAGATCATCCATGGTCAAATGATATAAAAGAGATTCGATGATTGTCAAAGAGATCGAATGGATTGCTTGTAATGCACATGGATGTCCCCTATACAAAGACATAAGGAGGCATTGTTTATGAAAAAAATAGGAATTCTAACAAGTGGCGGTGATTCGCCGGGTATGAACTCAGCTTTGCGGGCAAGTGTGCGGGCGGCCCTGGCTCTCGGCTGGGAGGTCGTAGGCATACACAGGGGATATTCAGGGTTAATCAACGAAGAGTTCCAGCATCTTGATTCAAAATCAGTCAGCGGTATCCTGCAGTTTGGCGGCACGATACTTCAAACCGCACGATCTAAAGAATTTTTTCTCGATGAAGGAAGAAGAAAAGCAGTAAGTATTCTTAAAAAAAATGGTATCGATGCTCTTATAATAATAGGTGGTAATGGTTCGTTGACGGGAGCCCTGAGACTGCATGAGCTTGGAGTGATAACAGTGGGTATTCCGGGTTCCATAGATAACGACCTTTTTGGAACTGATATGGCAATAGGGGTCGATACGGCATTAAATACAATTGTTCAGGCTGTTGACAAGATCAAGGATACCGCTTCATCCCATGACAGGGCTTTCATCATAGAAGTCATGGGCAGGGAATCCGGTTATCTTGCGATCATGTCTGCAATGGCAAGCGGGGCTGAGTTTGCGATAGTGCCCGAGGTACCTTATGACATAAAAACAATAGCAGAAAAGTTAAGAAAACGATACGAGGAAAAACGCTCCAACAGCATTATCATTGTTGCAGAAGGCGCAACGAGCGCATACCAGATAGAAAAAGAACTCAGGGATGCAATCGGATTTGAAACGAGGGTAACGGTGCTCGGTCATGTGCAGAGAGGCGGGTCTCCAACCGTTTTTGACAGACTGATCGCATCGCAGTTCGGATTCTTTGCAGTTGATTTTCTCAATAAAGGAGGCAGCGGAAAGATGGTAGGGCTTGTAAAGGATGAGATCGCCTTTACCCCCTTTGAAGAAGCCATCAGCAAGGTAAAGCCAATCAAAAAAGAATTAATTACAATCATGGAATTACTCGGAACATAAGATACTAAGTACCGGACAAGCCCGGTGCTACTTCTTCTTTATAAAGTAATCCAGCGTGTTTTTCAGCCCAAGATCAAGAGGCACGCCCGGCTGCCAGTTGAGCAGCTTTTTCGCAAGTGTTATGTCCGGTCTTCTCTGCTTTGGATCATCCTGCGGTAACGGCTTATAGGTAAGCTTACTTTTAGAACCTGAAAGTTCAATGATATGTTTTGCAAAATCGATGATCTTCCATTCTTCAGGGTTACCGAGATTGACAGGACCGATATAATCGGACATCAAAAGTCTGTATATACCCTCGACAAGATCAGCAACATAGCAGAAGCTCCTTGTCTGAGAACCATCGCCATAAACGGTCAAGGGCTCATCATGCAATGCTTGCATAACAAAATTCGGAACCACACGTCCATCGTTAAGACGCATACGTGGACCATAGGTGTTAAATATTCTTACGATCCTTACATCCACCTTATGAAATCTGTGATAGCCCATGGTCATTGCTTCCGCAAAACGCTTTGCTTCATCATACACGCTTCGCGGTCCAACGGAATTGACGTTACCCCAGTATGTTTCCGGCTGGGGATTAACAAGCGGGTCGCCGTACACCTCTGATGTCGAGGCAAGAAAATATCTTGCACCTTTGTCTTTTGCGAGACCTATAGACTTATGAGTGCCAAGGGATCCTACTTTCAGTGTTTCTATCGGATGCTCAAGATAATCAATAGGGCTTGCCGGTGATGCAAAGTTAAGCACATAATCTATCTTACCCGGAATATGCAGATAGTTTGCTATGTTATGGTTCATAAAAACGAATTCTTTGGTGCCGAATAAATGCGCAATATTGTCAAGAGAACCCGTGATAAGATTATCGACACAGAATACATCATAAGATTTCCCAAGAAAATACTCGCACAGATGCGAACCTATAAATCCGGCACCGCCTGTTATTACGACTCTTTTATTCACGATCCCCTACCTTCCTATTCCGTAGTATTTAAACCCCCTGTCCAGAAACTGCCGCTTGTTAAAAATATTCCTTCCGTCAAAAACAACTCTTTCTTTCATCAGTCGAAACATCCTGTCAAGATCCGGATTTCTGTACTCATTCCACTCGGTGACAAGCACCAGACCGTCCGCATTCTTAAGAGCGCCGTACATATCGTCCACATACTTGATTTTTTTGCCGAATACCGTTTTTATGTTCTGCATTGCCTCGGGATCATGCGCAACGACATCTGCCCCTGCCTTCAATAACGAATCGATAATAACGATGGATGGAGCCTCTCTTATATCATCGGTCTTCGGCTTGAATGCAATACCCCATACAGCGAATCTCTTCCCCTTCAATGCACCATGAAAATGCTTTCTTATGACCGTTGCCATGAGTGCCTTTTGATTATCATTCACACGATCAACTGCAGCAAGTAAATCCATACTATATCCATAGTGCTTCCCTGCATGTATTGCGCTTTTAACATCCTTGGGGAAACAGGACCCTCCATACCCCACACCGGGAAACAGAAAAAGATGTCCTATGCGATTGTCGTAGCCGATACCCTTTCTTACGTCGTCGATATTTGCACCGGTAGCGGTACACAGATTTGCAATCTCATTTATGAACGAGATCTTGGTCGCAAGCATGGCATTTGCAGCATACTTTATCATCTCGGAACTTCTTATGTCGGTAACGATGATCGGATTGCCGGTGCGGGTAAAAGGCTCATACAGGGATTTCAACGCCACTCCCGCCTTTTCATCGTTGATACCTATGACGACCCGGTCGGGCTTCATAAAATCGTCTATTGCAGCACCTTCTTTCAAAAACTCCGGATTCGAAGCAATGTCGAACTGAAGACGCGTCTCCTTTGCGATAATCTTCCTGATCAAATCGGCGGTCCCGACGGGAACAGTGCTTTTGGTAACAACGATCTTATACTCGTTCATGTACCTGCCGATATCTTTTGCAACCGCCTTTATTGTTGCGAGGTCTGTTGCTCCGTTGTCTTTTGGCGGCGTACCGACCGCAATAAATATAATCTGCGACTTCTGGACGGCGTCCTTGATGTCCGTTGTAAAATGCAGCCTGCCCTCTTTATAATTCTTCTGCATAAGTTCTTTGAGCCCCGGTTCATAGATTGGAACGCCCCCCTTTTTCAGGGAATCAATCTTTTTTTTATCAATATCCATACAGATAACATCATTGCCGCTGTCGGCAAAACAGGTGCCCGTAACAAGTCCGACATATCCTGTTCCTATAATCGTGAGCCTCATAGCCTATATCCTCCCTGAATTTTTCATGTAGTCATATAGTGCATCAAACCAAGTTCTTATGTCAATGTTCGCAGTCTGTTTTATCTTCGTTTTATCAAGTGCCGAATTATGCGGTCTTTTGGCAGGTCTTGGGAAAGCAGACGTATCTACAGGAACAAGCTTCCTTTTCATGCCGGCAAGTTTTAGTATCTCACGTGCAAATCCGAACCATGACACAATACCTTCGCTTGAGAAATTGAATATCTGTCCTTTTATATCTCCATGTTCTATGAACCACTGAATTACAGAGGCAAGATCCATAGTGTACGTCGGACTCCCATATTGATCGTCAACAACCTTTAGTTCATCTTCTTGCCGTGCAAGCCGGATAATCGTATCGACAAAGTTTTTGCCATTTTTCCCGTACATCCACTGCGATCTTAAAATAACATAATTATCCGTAAAACGGACTATCTCTTGCTCACCCAGCAATTTTGAACGTCCATACACGGATATCGGGTTTGGATTATCTTCCTCTGTGTAAGGGCCCTCCTTCTCCCCGTCAAAGACATAATCGGTACTAATATGAATAAGCCGTGCATTGGTTACCTCTGCAGCCTGTGCAAGATGACCGACTGCAGTGCCGTTGATGAGCATTGCCTTTTCTTTCTCAGTTTCGCACTGATCGACAGCGGTGTATGCCGCTGCATTGATGATCACATCGGGTTGAGTTTCTTTTATTGCTTTGATAACGGCGCCTTTGTCCGTTATGTCGAGCTGGGTCTCGGTGAGAGCAGTTAAATCAACTATCGGGCTGAGCGTATGTTCGAGTGCTGCGGCAAGCATACCGCCTGCACCTGCCATAAAAACTTTCACTATAATCCCTTCACGGAGTAATTTTTCTCGTAGTATTTCAGATACTCGCCCGACTTGACCCTTTGCCACCAGTCATGGTTCATCACATACCAGTCAATGGTCTTCTTGAGTCCTTGTTCAAGAGACGTGCGCGCAGACCATCCGAGGGCAGTGGTAATCTTCGAAGGGTCAATCGCATACCTTTTGTCATGACCGGGCCTGTCTTTTACATAGGTTATGAGTGATTCCGGTTTGTTCATGAGCCGTAAAACGGTTTTTATAAGTGTGCTGTTGGCGTTCTCGTAACCGGCCCCGATATTGTAAACTTCGCCTTCTTTTCCCTTATGCAGGACAAGGTCAATTGCCTCTGCATTGTCCATAACGAAGATCCAGTCCCTTACATTCAGTCCGTCTCCATAGATTGGAACGGGCTTGTCTTCTAAAATATTGGTAATCGCAAGGGGAAGGAGTTTTTCCGGAAACTGATAAGGACCATAATTATTCGATGTCCTCGTTGTTATAACAGGCATGTTAAATGTTTCGTGATAAGCACGTGCAATCAAATCGGCGGATGCCTTGCTTGCGGAATAAGGGCTGTTGGGAGCCAGACACGTCGTTTCCGTAAACCTGCCTGTTGCGCCGAGAGACCCGTAAACCTCGTCTGTCGAGATTTGAATAAATCTCGGCACATGTTTTTCCCTGGCCCTGTCGAGCAGTATCTGCGTACCCAGTACGTTTGTTTTGATGAACGTTGCCGGTTCAAGTATGCTTCTGTCTACATGAGATTCTGCTGCAAAGTTTATCACCGCATCCACACCTTTATCCATAATACCGCCGACGAGCTCTGTATCAGCTATGTCCCCCCTGACAAATTTATAATGCGGATTGGCTGTTACATCTTTAAGATTCTCAAGATTACCCGCATAGGTAAGTTTATCAAGATTAATAATGTCATAATCCTGATGGTGATCCAGCATGTAGAGTATAAAATTCGAGCCAATGAATCCGGCCCCGCCGGTAACAAGAATCTTCATGATATCAAACCTCTCTATAAGCCGCCGTATCCTGCTTTCTCTTCCTACCCGTCTTTCCTGGACCAGTCATACGGTATATCGTTTTTGTGGGGGTCGATCCTATATTCATCGGGCTGCTTATAATTAAAGATATTCGTGGGTATATTTATGACGATTGCCTCTGTCTCACTTATACACTTAAACCCGTGATAAACCATTTCCGGTATGGCAACGAGTATGGGGTTATGCTCGCCTACAAAAAATTGGTTTACCTCTCCTTTCGTTTTGGAGCCTTCCCTGGCGTCATAAAGGACGATCTTCATCATACCTTTGACGACCGTCATATTATCCGTTTGATATTTATGATAATGCCATGCCTTTACAACACCCGGGTATCCTGTGGTCAAATAAACCTGTCCGAATTTCGTGAATATCTCTTCATCGGATCGCAGGATCTCCATCAACATGCCCCGTTCATCGCATATAATTTTTAAATTTTTAACCTTCACACCGTCGATCATATTTATGTCTCCTATAAACTAATCTATGAGCTATAGGGCGGAGTGACCCCGCCCCTACTTTGTTAATTTTAGATTCTTTACTTCCCCATTCTTTAACTCTTACACCCTCTCACTCCATCACTCATAAACTCACTACGGCAGCCCCACCTTGCTGTTGTCGCCGAGCAGCAGCCTATAAACCTTGGGCTTTTCATTGAGCTTCTTTACCTCTACGTTCCTGCCGATAAGACTGTCCTCTATCTTTATTCCGACATCCTCGATAAGACAATTTTCAAGAATTATACTGTGTTCTATCTCACTGTTTATAACCTGTGTGCCGGATGATATCGATGTAAACGGGCCGATGTATGAGTTAATAATCTTTGCACCGCTCCCTATTGCGGCAGGCCCTCTAATCGTAGAATGTTTAACAAGAGCGCCCTTCTCGATAACAACCTTGAACTCTACCCGTGAACCTTCATCGACCGTTCCTTTGACGGCCGTTTCATAGGTATCGAGCATCATCCTGTTAGCCTCGAGCATGTCTTCCAGTTTGCCTGTATCCTTCCACCAACCTGTTACGATGTGGGGCAGCACCTTAAAACGGTTATCTATAAGCCACTGAATTGCATCCGTGATCTCAAGCTCGCCTCTTTTGGACGGTTTTATCGCCCGCACCGCAGTATGGATATTTTTATCGAACATGTAAACACCGACAAGGGCAAGATCGCTTTTGGGCTTTTTCGGCTTTTCTTCAAGCCTTATCACCTTCGAATCTTTCAGTTCAGCCACACCGAATTGATTTGGATTTTTTACATGGGCAAGCAGTATTTGGGAATTGGGAGACTGCTGTTTGAACTGCTCGACAAGGTTTGCAATACCGCTCTTTATCAGGTTATCGCCAAGATACATAACGAATGCGTCATCTTTAAGAAAATCCTTCGCTATCAGAACTGCATGGGCAAGACCAAGAGGTTCATCCTGCGGTATATAGGTTATTTTTACGCCGAATCTCCTGCCGTCCGCAACAGCGCTTTTAACCTCTTCAGCCGTATCACCGACGATTATACCGATATCTTTTATACCCGCATCCCTTATGGCCTCTATCGCATAAAAGAGGATGGGTTTATTTGCAACCGGGATAAGTTGTTTTGCACCGGTATGTGTGATGGGTCTTAATCTCGTCCCCTTGCCACCGCTGAGAATGAGCGCCTTCATTATCTGAAAAAGTCCTTTATCCTGTCAAAAATTCCCGGATTGCCTGAATAAACTGCCTTAAGTTCCATCTCTTTTGCCTGACTATTGAGGAATACGTTCATGGGTACATCCCATTTTACATCTCTGCTCTGTATCTTACCGTTTGCAGACAGTACGTCCGTCGGAAAGCTCACGTCAATTTTTATACCGTAATTGGTCAGAGAACCTTTCAGTATATTTTCATAGTTCATGTTTCCATGAGGCCGCGTTCTATTGTTCACGGATACATGTTCTTTTTCTTTATTCATGGAATTGATTAAAGATATTATCAGTTCTTTATCGCTGCCGCTGTTTTTAAGGACAAATATTATATTGCCCGTCTTTAGATCGTTTATATTCTTAAATTTTACCCTTCCATCGATAACGTAGTATCCCTTTTCCGTGTATGTTTTTACATTCTTTATCTCAACTCCTTCAAGACCCGCAAACTGATTGCTAAAATCCTGCTTTGTCAAGGGAAACATAATACCCGTTTGAGTCATTGCATTGTGCAGGCCCTGTTGGTCCTTCATTAATGCCTCCGGTATAGAATAAGTGAGCCGCAGGCTCCCTGAACCATCGAGCTTAAGGACAATATTTTCACTTACATTTATACAGCCTGTCAGAAGAAGCAGGCACATGAGGGCGATGTAGTTAACATTTTTCAGCATTGTGTTAATCTACTGAAATTTACGCCCTATGTCAAATTGAAACACCCTGTTTCAATTTTATTTTATGGTTATAGATATTAAAAAGCCTTTAATTCAATCAAGGACAGAAACCTCTTGTTGAAAGATGGGTCGTCCGCAAGCTCAATGTGCTCGATATGGGACAGGAAATTATCCATCGCAACTTCAGGTTCATTTATGATAAACCGTTTTAAACCTGCTATGACACTGTCTCCAATAAAGTATGCGTTCCCGGCTAAATCTGACGGTATCATGCCTGTGAGCATGAGATCGTCCGGTCTCAAATAATTGCCGAAAGCACCTGCAATAAAAAGTTTTGACGGCTTCATGCCGGATAATTTGATTATTAAATCCAACCCTGCAGCTATGCTTGCCTTCGCAAGCTGGAGTGCGCGTATGTCCGATTGATACAGGTACACATTATGATCGTAAGACCTGTAAAGCATAAATGCCTGTTCATCGTCTTTTTTTACGATTCTGAGAGAAAGATTATCATGGATACTGCCTGCTTCGAGTAGTTCACCTTTTGGGGTAATAACACCTGCTTTCATAAGTTCGGCTACCAGCCTGATAAGTCCGGAACCACAAATTCCTTCCGGTTCTTTATTGCCCTTTACGTCGAGGTAAAGAGAGTCACCGGTAATATGTATATCCTCGATTGCACCATCCTGGGCACGCATACCCTGCCTTATTTCTCCTCCTTCAAATGCCGGCCCTGCAGGAGCCGAGCTTACAAAGACGCTTGATTTGTTACCAACGGCAATCTCCGCATTTGTTCCAATGTCTATCAATGCGATGGTCTCATCAGACCTATCCATAGTACAGGCAAGCATGGATGCGACTGTATCGCCCCCTACAAACCCGCCTATAATGGGGAACAGCTTAACATCATCAGTCTCGACACCTAACATGGTTTTTAAATCAGGGACGTGCTTCATATCGGTGAAGACAGGTTTGTAGGGAGCCTTTGCAAGACCCGACAAATCTATACCTGCTATGATGTGTTCCATCGTTGTATTACCTGCTATGTGTACGGATTTGATCGCCTCATTCTTCAGGCCTATTTCTTCGAGCAGCTTATGCATTTCTTGAGCAACCGCATGAACGGCACTATACTTCATCTGTTCGAGAACAGCGGTATCGAGACCAGCCTTTATCCGTGAAACGACATCCGCGCCATAAATCCTCTGGGGATTAAGCATGCTTTTCATCGCAATAATATTACCCTGAGACATATTTATAAGCGCTATGACTATACTCGTTGTTCCAAAGTCTATAGCGACACCGACATCGGCAGGCTCTATCTTATACGCTGTCCTGACGTATTCTTCTCTTACCTTTGATAATTGTAGGGTAAGATCGTGCGGAATATCCCTTTTTCTGCACGCAAGCCTTATGCCGGCTTTTATTTCTTCACGGGATAAAAGTGCTGTTTCAAGGTTGTCCGGCTGAAGTGACCCGATTACATGAACCCGGCACTTGCCGCATCTTCCGAGTCCTGCGCACGGCGCATCGACGGCTTTGCCGGCCTGGACTATGATCTCAAGGAGACTCCCGGGATTATTTGCATAGGTGGTTAACTCTTTGTCATCTATGATTAGTTTAGCTTTGACGAACATGGTTTCTTCGTAAGGGGATCAGCCAGCCCGTATTTATGTCATTCTGCACGTGATCTGGCGTTCAAAAATCGTTGTAGTGGGTACGCTGCAGTGTACCCACTACCGGACTCCCGTTTGTGCGGGAATGACGTATTGAAATAAACCAACTGCCTAAAACTTATAGTTCAACAGCAGTGTGATCTTTTCAATGTCAGCCTTGTAAACTCCATTCGAAGACGGCACGGAGACGCTGTCCGTTACCTGGGCGTCCTGTGTAAAGTTATGGTCATAACCTAAACCTATAGTCGTTGATGGGGATATACTGTAGTCTGCCTCTCCAAATACTTCCATCTTGTTAAACTCCAGGTTCAGCGAATAGATATTGTTTAACGGTATGCCTGACGGGTCATAGGTAACACCGCCTGCAAGGAGCCAATCTTTGAAACCTTTGTAGCCGACCCATAATTTTGAATTCAACACATCATCAAACCCTGTCAGGATATCTATGTCTCTGGATGAACTCAATGAATTAGGATAGACTAATGGGCTGGATGCATCGTAAAGTTTAACATGTATAGTTTTGTATTCAGACCAATTGATCCACTGTTCAGTCAAATCTACGATCCAATCCGGTGTCGGAAGGAAATGGAGCCCGATGTTTATCATCTGCGGCATGGAAATGTCCATTTTTGTCTTTGCCGTCACCGAGCCCAAGGTAGGATTAGTTACATCTGCAGTACCGTCAAGTGTATAATAAGTTCTTGCTATATAGGAGATACCTGCGGTGAAGTTATACGTGGGTTTAAAATATATACCAGCTGTCCACCCATACGTCGTACCTATATTATTTTTCAAATGGACCTTTGCCTCAGCTAATGGGCTTTGATCTCCGGGATTGGCAAAATCTATTGAAAGGCTCTGTTTCTCATCTAAATAACCAATGTTATAGTTAAACCCTGCTCCGACTATAAGAGATGGCATGATCTTGTAGGTAAGTACAGGTGTTATACTGCCAAATAACATAAATACAGAGGCACCGTTGTATCTTTCAGGACCATTGAGCGGGAAATTTGCCGTCCTTGCGAATGGTGCATATACACCGAGACCCGCACTGAAGCCCGCAGGCAGCTTAAAAGTCGCTGCGAGTGTAGGCAATGGAGCCCAACTTTGAAAACTTACTTTATTGTAGGGCACGCCGTTTTGGTCAAAACCAGCCGGCTTGTAACTGACAGCCATATATGTGGGTTCAATGGTGATAAATAGACTGTTACTGTCTATGCCGCCTATGGATGCCGGGTTCCAGTATACGCCAGCTCCGGACGCAACGGCAGGACCCTGGAGTTCGCCGCCGATCCACGGGGTCGTATAACCGTTTGAGAATGCAGTCGAAGGAACAAAAATCAGCCCCACCATGATTATACCGAGAGCAAGTTTAAACATTTTCATATCGCACCTCCCTATATTAAGCTGCACCTTAACATAAAGAAATTAAGCGTTCAAGATAATTTTGAATGCTTGAAGTCATACCATAAAATACCGCCGGTTTTGTAATTTTATGTATTGTTTTTGCCGCAGTGAAGTCTTATATTAAAATGAATATCGGGAGATGAAATGAAAAAATTGTTACGGTATACAGTGGTCCTGTTATTTTTAAGTCAGGCCGCCAATGTTTATGCCGGATTTTATCCTGGCGTGGGAAGTGATGTATCGTTCACTGATCAACATGAAACATTTTATACGCTCTCTGCATCGCTCGGCTATACGCCGACTTTTAAAACATTCCTTGGCATTGGCTACAGCCACGAATGGGATTACTTTACCCAGGCAACACAGGAATACCACATTCTCTATGCAAATATTTACCAGAAAATAAGCGGAAGGTATAAGCTTGGTATCGTGTTAAATTCCACATTTGGCGCCACACCGAACACCGATGGATATTACGCCCTTTCGTCAAAATTGGATTCAAGGTATTCACTCACCGACAAGGTAAGTCTGAGTGCAGGGCCTGTGTATTATTACATCTATGGTCCCGGTGGTTTTATAGGTATATTCCTTGGGGTTTACTTTTATCCGGTTTACGACTGGCTTGTCGATATTAAAGGGAGCGCTGATACTTCTATTGATGCGGGGATTTCACAACAGGATACATCCTTTGAAATCGGCACCTCGTACACAATAAACAGATATATTGGATTCTATGCATTGTACAGACTTTCAACGGGCATTACGACAAACCCTGCCAATGCCTTATATACGGGTAATTCCAGTGGTACATTAACCGGTAAAAGCGGTATCGGTACCATGGCAATGGGAAACGGTATGGGTGGCACGATGAATAATCCCTTGGGAGGGTCAGGTGCATCGAATTATCTCACAACTACCATATCGACATTTACAATTGGCCTGTCTGTAACATTTTAAACACTTCTGCGTCTAATTATTAAATATAAAGGAGGTAAGAAATATGAAAAAGGTCATATCAGGAATGGGCGTAATAGTGTTAACTATTGCTTTAACAGGGGTAGTAGCGGTAACTGCCGAACAGGCAGCCACTCAGACACAGGTTCAAACGCAGACACAGAATAATGAACAGTTAGAGGTCGTGAAGAAAGCGTCGGGTCTTAATGCAAAGAGTATTGAGGCAATGCATAAGGAACATTATGGTGATGGCGAGATTGTCATTGCAGGTGCGATTGCAAAAAATTCAAATAAACCGATCGGTCAAATCATGTCGATGAGAAAACAGGGAATGGGGTGGGGCGAAATCGCACAGAAAAATAACCTCAAGCTCGGCAATGTGATGAAATCTATCCATGCAAACATCAATGCATACGGGAAACAGGCAAAAGACAAAGAAGATGTAGATGCTGTCAATAAGGTAAGAAATGAGGTTCAGCAGCAGGAAAAACTGAATATGCAGGAGATGATGCAGCACCGGAACGAGCAGATTCAACACGAAGGTAGTATGGGTGGACAGCAGGGCGGTAGCATGGGTGAGCATATGAATGGGCAGCATGATAGCGGCATGGACATGAATGGTATGCATGGCAAATAACATAAAGACAAGCAGATAATGGACAAAGAAACCGGGGCGGGTATAAAACCCGCCCTTTCATCTTTTATTTCACAAGAAGCTTTTTCACAGCATTGTCCCACCGGGTCAGAAAACCTCTTTTCTGGGCGACAGGCATCACTGGATTAAATTTTCTGTCTTCTTTCCAGATCTTTCTCAGTTCCTTAATGTCTTTCCATATACCGGCATAGAGCCCCGCGAGCATGGCAGCGCCCAGCGACGTTGTTTCTGTGTGTTGAGGTCTTATCACCGGTATACCGAGTATGTCTGCCTGAAACTGCATGAGCAGGTTATCCTTGCTCGCACCGCCATCGACCTTCAAAGAACTTATCCTCTGCCCTGTATCCTGTTTCATTGCTTCCAAGAGTGTGTATTCCTGTAATGCGATACCTTCAAGTATCGCCCTTGCAATATGCGCCTTCGTAGTCCCTCTCGTTATACCGGTTATAATTCCTTTTGCATCCGGTCTCCAGAATGGAGCACCGAGTCCGCTCAACGCAGGTACGAATACGATGCCGCCGCTGTCAGGCACGCTGGATGCAAGCGCCTCTATGTCCTCCGCCTTGTTTATAATGCCGAGCCCGTCCCTCGCCCATTGTACTGCGGCACCCGATATCATAGCACTCCCTTCGAGTGCATAGGTAACTTTATTCTTTATCTGCCACGCAACAGTCGTCAATAATCCGTGCTTTGACATAATCGGTTTATCTGCCGTGTTAAACAACACGAATGAACCTGTCCCATACGTTGCCTTTACTGCACCGGTTTCAAAACATGCCTGCCCAAACAATGCCGACTGCTGATCACCGACAAGACTTCCTATCGGTATGTTATCGGGAAGGAATCCGAGTCCTTTTGTATAACCGAATATATCCGATGTCGGCTTTACCTCCGGCAGGATACACTTCGGTATGTCCGTGATACGAAGCAGATTATCATCCCATTTGAGCTGCTTTATGTTGAATAACAGCGTTCTTGATGCATTGCTCACATCGGTTAAATGGCTTACACCGCCCGTTAAGTGCCACAGCAGCCATGAATCCACTGTACCGAAGGCTATTTCTCCTTTCTGTACTCTGGTACGCAAGCCTGTAATGGTATTGAGAAGCCACATGACCTTTGTCGCAGAGAAGTATGGATCAAGGAGGAGCCCTGTCGTGTGCGTGAATGTTTTCTCATACCCTTTTGATTTTAATTTTTCTACGATATGGCTTGTCCGCTTGCACTGCCAGACAATGGCATTGTAAACAGGGTTACCTGTTCTTTTGTCCCAGAGGATTGTCGTTTCTCTCTGATTTGTTATACCGATTACCGCAATTCTGTGAGGGTCAATGTTTGTTTTTTGAAGAACAGCCTTTATGCTGTCATAGGTTATCTTCGTAATTATATTCGGATCATGTTCTACCCAGCCAGGCCTTGGGTATATCTGAGGAAGCTCATAACCGGCAGATGCAACAACATTCAGGGATGAATCTACCAACAGCACCTTCGTAGAAGTAGTACCCTGATCAATGGCAAGTATGTAATCCGTCATAGCATGTCCTCCTGCTCACAAGCTCTTTATATAAAGAACCCTGAAAAAATCAACAAAAAAGAACGCATCGGCTATAATTTAATTTTGAGCCATATATCGAGAGCAGAGAATAAAAGCATAATGCCGCTGACACCTATATTCGTTTCATAAAAAGCTTTTTCAACCTTTGAAAAATCGCCGGGCTTTATAAGCCGGTGTTCGTAAACAAGCAAGACTACCACAGACGCAACCCCTATAAAATACAGGAGATGCATCGGATAAAGCAATCCGAACAGGATCAGTGCAAGCACCATGATTGCATGCATGAGTCTTGATAAGAATATGGCTTTTGGAACGCCGAATATTACAGGAATAGAAAAGAGGTGTTCTTTTCTGTCGAACTCAAGGTCCATTAACGAATACAGTATATCAAAACCTCCGACCCAGAGTATGACCGCAAGACTCAGCAGCATAATACTCAAAGGCAGATCGCCCCTGATTGCTATCCATGCACCTGCCGGTGCCATTGCATCCACAAACCCGAGCACAAAATGACTGAGCCATGTAAATCGTTTGAGGTAGGAATACAAGAACACGATGAACAATGCGGGGAAGCTCAGGATAAAGCTGAGCTTATTCAACATAGAGGCTGAAAACACAAATACGATACATGAAATGATCAGCATAACTATTGCGGATTTAACGGAAACGAGTCCTTTGGGTATCGCCCTGTTCATGGTCCTTGGATTTTTTGCATCTATCTCTGCATCGACGATCCTGTTCCACAGCATTGCGACTGTCCTTGCGAATGCGAGGGCAACAAGGATCCAAAACATCTGGTACAGTGTCGGTAAGCCATGAGCGGCAAGCATCATTGCAATGATTGCAAAAGGTATCGCAAACAGCGTATGCTCGAACTTGATCATTTCGAGCAGGATCTTCGTTTTAATTATAGTATTTTTTAACATCTTTCCCTGTCGATATCGCCTCTCATGCTCAACCCGATCAAAAACATCATGGCTCGCAGGAGTACCGTATTGAAGAACATGGGTTCGAACATACCTCCTGCCACAAAGACGAGGAATGCAGCGAACACCGGGCCCGAGAGTTCATTTTTTGATTTGAACAACACATAAGATATACTGAGATAAAGCAGTAAAAATCCGGCAAAGCCGATGATACCCGTTGTTGCAAGGAATTCCACCGGATCGCTGAATGTTCTTTCCCAGCCTTTATCAGACGGTCTATACACATCCGTCCATTTACCGTAGCAGTTGAACCCCGCACCGGTAAGCGGATGCTGCTTTAATATCACTATGGTATTGTCGACCATATGTATCCTTGCCACGTTCGACCCATACCGGACACCTGACACCTGGGTGGGATGCAGCGTACTGTAGACCAATTCGGAAAGTTCCGTGTGAGGGAACAGAAATACAAATGCCAGCCCAATACCGCTCATAAGAATGATACCGTAAAGTATTGTCCTTGATTTTAACAAGCCAAATGCAATGAATGAAGTCCATATTCCCAGAGCGCCGCTCCTCGCATATGCAAAATAGGTCACTGCAATCGAGGACAGTGCCGGGACAACGCCCCGGAATATGTGCCTTAACTTTGTATCGAGATAAGTAAAAATAACGATAAAGGTAAACAGCATTGCATAGTATTGTCCGAACCTCAGTGCAATCCTGTCGGACCGGCCCGAGTTTACCGGATCAACGGTCTGATAAATAGCGAACTTATAGGGCAGGAGCTGCCTGCCAAAAACATGCTGAAGGAGGAGATATATCGAGAATAGAGCCGAAACAGCCAGCATTATGCTTAACAGCCTATGAATGGTTTTACGGTCGAGTTCAAGATTAAAGAGCACATAGGGAAAAAACAGCCACCTTACGATAAAGAATTTCCGAAGACTCAGTTTTACATCCATAGAGAACGGGACCGTTATGCAGACGGCGGCTAAAAATAAGAGGACGGCAACGCCGTATACAACCGAAGGCCGGAAAAGGCGTCTGTTATTCACGCTGCGGATGACAGCCCCTAAAAAACTTATCCAGAACCCTGCTTCTGAAATGGCCGGCGAATACGGCATTGCCGCAACAAACAGGTATAGTCCTGCCAGTCCGATAGTATGTGCTGCCCTCTCTGTTTTATTCATAGATTATCCATAGGTTATCGATCGGTTATCTGGCGAATTTTTTTACAATGTCTATGAGTGTTTGTGCAACATATTTCACATCGTCATCCGCTAACGATGCATAGAGAGGAAGGCTGACAGCCGATATGTATGACTCGTACGTGTTGATAAGGTCATTGTATCTGCATCTGTATTTTTTTGAATAATAGGGCTGGATGTGAAGCGGTATATAATGGACACGCACCTCTATACCTTTTTTTGAAAGCTCTTTGACAAATTCATCTCTCGTTACGCCAAGCGCCTCCTTGATAATCCTTATGATGTATAACTGCCACGAGTGCGGTGCAGCTGAATCACGAGGAGACGGAAGTATAAGCTTATCTTTGACAGGTTTTAACAGTCCGGTATACATTTCTGCAATGGCTTTACGTCTGTCCATGCGGACCTGTGCCGTACGTATGTATGAGGTATGAAAGGCTGATTGAATACCGGTCATTCTGCAGTCAAATCCAGGATTTACAATTTCATAATACCAGTCTTCACCCGGTTCATGCTCTCCCTGTATGCCTGTTTTTACCCCGTCAGAAAACACCCGGGGGCCTGACCGGCGGTCATTGCCGCTTCCATTCTGTTTTTCATCCTCAGACTGTTTCAATGTTTCGATACCGTGTCCTGCGAGACGTGCTATACGTGCAGCCGTATGGTCCATACCTGTTGCCATAACGGCGCCTTTGACAAACTGTTCATCATGCGTAAACACGGTCATATGCGGGCACGGAGCAGTCTCTCCTTTGCAGTAAATCGCCGATGGATTGTAATAGGTATAGTGGATAACATAGATGCCGTTTGACGCCGCAAGCTTCATGACAGCGTTCATATCGACCTGCAAACCGGCGGTATCCCCTATGATAACGGCCTTTGTTTTACCGTTTATTTTTTCTTTTATCGCCGGGGGAGATATATTCAACGTGTCGGGTTCTATATCGGCAAACACCGTTGAAGCACCCGAATGCTCTATAGCTCCGCCTATCTCGGGAGCAGAAAAAGATGATACTATAACCTCGTCTCCCTGCTTTATTGCAAGTGCCTTGAGTGACAGGAGCACCGCTGAAAACGATGAGTTTACGGCAATAGTATGAGGTATTCCTGTACGTTCCGAGAACAGCTTCTCATAGGTATTCAGGGAATCCGGATGCCCTGCTGCCGCTGCCTTCATTGCAACGGCAATACTGTTCATATCATTGTCCGTACTATCGGATTTTATAAACGGTATATTTTTCCCCGGGCTGTTATTCATGCAGTCATTACAGGCTCTTCCCGGTTATTCTGGTATAAGCCTCAAGATATTTTTCTCTTGTCTTTCCGACTATTTCATCAGGAAGCAATGGGGTAGGCGGTTTCTTGTTCCAGTTTATCGATTCAAGCCAGTCCCTCAAGAATTGCTTGTCAAAGCTCTTCTGGGGTCCTCCCGGTTTATAATCGGCAAGAGACCAGAACCTTGAAGAATCAGGCGTAAGCATCTCATCTATGATGATGAGCTCGTCCTGATCCGTCACCCCGAACTCAAACTTTGTATCTGAAATTATTATGCCTTTTGTATATGCATATTCACACGCCTTTTTATATATGGAAATGGTTTTATCGATTATCGCAGATGCATATTTCTTCCCGACAACCTCCTCAAACCTTTTCAAATCGATGTTCTCGTCATGACCAGAGACTGCTTTGGTTGAAGGCGTAAATATCGCTTCCGGGAGTTTATCAGATTCTGTAAGTCCTGGTTTGATAGTGATGCCGCATATCCTGCCCGTTTCTTTATATTCCTTCCAGCCCGATCCCGACAGATATCCCCGCACAACGCATTCTGCTGCAAAAGGCTTTGCCTTCTTTACAATCATGGACCTGCCTCTGAGCATATCTGTATACGGGCGAAGCTCCTCTGGATATTTTTCGGCATCGGACGTTATCACGTGATTCTTAATAATGCCTTTTGTGAAATCGAACCAGAACAAAGAAAGCCCGTTCAGTATCCTGCCTTTGTCCGGTATGCCGTTCGGCATGATATAATCAAAAGCAGAGATCCTGTCCGTAGCTATGATAAGGAGTTTATCTCCGAGATCATAGATATCCCTGACCTTGCCCCTGCCTTTTAATGTGAGCCCTTTTAAGTCTGTTTTTAATACAACTTCGCCTGCCATGGTTTCTCTCCTCTCTCTACCGTTTTAAGGTAAGAGTATAAACTTTTAATGCATAGGTCAAATGAAATAGAGGTTAATGGTTGACTTTTGCCTGCATGACATTATATAAAATTCCTCATATAACTTATGGATACTATTGTTGATACACTCACTTCATTGCTCGGCAGGTTATTCGATATACTTGCGTATCTTTATTATACCGACCCTTACAGCACCGTTATCAAGGTTGCAGGCGCAGCACTTTTATTGTACTTTATAATCACATTCCTTGTAAAACATGTCGGGTCAAAAAAGGGAAAGGGAACAAACTTCTCCAGTTCTGCGAAAAGTGCATTAAGACAGGGTGATTATGTGGCAGCAGCGGATTTCTATACTTATGACGGTAAATTAGCAAAAGCTTACGATCTTTACATCAAAGGCAACGCAAAAAAGAAAGCATCGGAGATTGCGCTCAGGCTGAACAATATCGACGCTGCAATCAATCTTCTTGTCGAAGCAGGCGATCCTGCGGCAGCGGCCCGCATAGCCAAATCGAACAACAGCTTTAAAAAAGCAGGGGATATCTATACGACCCTGAAAAGCTATACGGAGGCTGCTTCTGCCTATGAACAGGCGAAAGAATATCTGAAAGCTGCACAGATGTATGAACATGCCGAGATGTTTCAGCCTGCAGCCGAGCTTTATTTAAGTATGAATGATACAGGCAGAGCCGCACAGTGTTATTTTAAAACATTCAATGCCGACTTTTCGAAAGAAAAGATGGAGGTCGATCACGAATACACGGCAAGAATGACAGACCTTGCAAAAAAAACCGGCACACTCCTTCTCAAGGTAGGTATGCCTGAAAAGGCCGGCAGGGTATACGCTTCGATGAGACTGTATGAGCCCGCGGCAGAGGCATTCAAGGCCGCAGGTAAGTTTTCAGAAGCCGGTGAGTTTCTGACCATTGCAAACAAACCGCTTGAGGCATCTCAGGCGTTTGAAAAAGCAGGGGACCTCGTGAAAGCCAACACCGTGAGGGCAGAACATTACAGGGGTGCCGGCGAATTCCAAAAAGCTGCTGAATGCTACGAACGTATTAATGAATATATGAATGCGGCGGAGTTGTACACGAGCGCTGAAAATCATCCCAAAGCTGCCGGGATGTATGAGAAAGCAGGTGAGTACGAACTCTCTGCACAGATGTACGAAAGTGCAAATGATCTGAAGCGTGCAGCAGCATTCTATCAACGCGCCGGAAACCTTGAAAAGGCAAAACAACTTTTCAAATATATAGGTGATGAGAAGAACCTCATAGGAACACTGCTCAAAGAGAACAAATTCATAGAAGCTGCAGAACAATACACCAAACTCGGAGATGCGGACAGCGCCATTCAGGCTCTTCAGAAAGTCGCTCCATCGGACGACAAAGAGTATTCTCGTTCGTGTGTGCTCCTCGGCGGCCTGTTTGTCAATAAAGGCATGTTCGTTCAGGCAATTGAGAAATATAAAAGAGCGATAGGGAACAAACCCCTCGATAAGAACACGGTCGATGCATATTACGGCATAGCAACAGCCATGGAAAGTACGGGTGAAACGTCAAAAGCACTTATCATATACGATAAGATCCTTGCCGAGGATTACAACTATCAGGACACACAGGCAAGGATAGAAAGACTGAAGAAGCTTCCGCCCAAGCCGCAGCAAATAAAAGCAACTGAGGGTATCAGGTACAGTATCGTAAAGGAAATCGGCCGTGGCAATATGGGTAAGGTATACGAAGCTTATGATAATGTGCTGGAACGAAAGGTTGCCTATAAAATACCGAGCCTCGATCTCACACACCATCCTGAGCTTGTAAACGATTTTTTAAGAGAGGCAAAATCTGCCGCATCGCTGAATCATCCGAATATAGTCATAGTGTACGATGCGGGCAAACAAGGCGAGGACTACTACATAGCAATGGAGCTGCTCGGCGGAAAAACATTAAAGGACGTCCTCATTGAAAAGGGGCGGCTGATCAACTCTCTGGCACTCAAGATATCGGAGCAGCTTGTACGGGCGCTTGTGTACGCACACAGTAAAAATCTCATCCACAGGGACATTAAACCGGGCAATATCATGATAACGGATTATGATACGGTGAAGTTAATGGATTTCGGACTTGCTAAGATCATTCAGGATACGACACAACATGCAACAAAGGTCATTGGAACACCGTACTATATGTCACCGGAGCAAATCAAAGGGGAAAATATAAATTTTGAGACAGACATCTATTCATTCGGCGCTGTCCTTTATGAGATTCTTGCAGGCACCCCTCCATTCTCAAAGGGTGATATTTATTATCATCACATGCACACACCCGCACCGTCGCTTAAAAACACTATGCCTTCAATGCCCGATAAGATTGATAACCTCGTAAGAAGATGCCTTCAGAAAGAACCCGGTAAACGCTTCCCCAGTACATCGGAACTGTTATCAGCTATCGTATCACTCAGGGGATGAAGATCAAGCACTAAGACTTATGGACTTATGGACAGGAGGTAATGATGCCTGAACTCCCGGAAGTCGAAGCACGGCGTAGAGCAATAGAAAGATCATTTAAAACAAACCCGCTGACATCGCTCGATATATACAAAAAAGGTATAGTGAAACACGGTGATGAGCATGTGCAAAAACACATTATAGGAGAAACGCTGCAGTCTGTGAGCAGGAGGGGTAAGTATCTGATTTTCGAGTTTCCCGATGCATTAAAGATGACACTTCATTTCGGGCTCTTCGGTGATATGAAAATAGCTCCAACAGAAGAAAATTTACCTTCTTTATGTGCACGTTTTGTTTTTAATGATCGACAGTCATTATTCCTTCTGAAATGGGCGAGTCTATGGTTTGGAATTGGTCTCGAATCGCTTGAAAAACTGGGGCCTGATCCGATTGCTGCACCGGAAGCATTGAGCGTCGATTACCTTACGGATGTCTTGGCAAAAAAAAGGATCACTATGAAACAGTTCCTTATGAATCAATCAATCATAGCCGGTATTGGAGCTGTTTATGCCGACGAGATCCTGTTCAAGTCCGCCCTGCTTCCTGCAAGACCGGCAAAGGATGTATCACGGCAAGAGACTGTTATCCTGCATAAGATGATCTTCAAATGTCTGGGAGATGCCATTGAGAAAACCATTGCCTCAGGAAAAGAGGACAGGCCGTTTCTTTCACTGGAGAACAAAAAGAACTGTCCTGTGTGCGGCACCGGGATTATCAGCACGCGGCTTGCAGGCAGAAGGACCCTCTTCTGCCCCTCGTGCCAGCATTGACTGCCGGGGCCGCGGAGCAGGGTTTGATGGCTCTGAACAAGTGTCTGAAGTAAGCCCCGTTATG
>JBBIVV010000020.1:0-41324 GCA_037439545.1 bacterium | reverse complement strand
AACGGCAGCCTGCATACACCCTGCCAGTAGATCAGCCATGGATTGATTTTAACGATGTCATCAGGTAATCCTTTTAACCACGTCTCTACTGTTTGATATCTCCCTTGTAAAGCAAGTACCTGTGCATGTTTCAGAATCACTCTTACGGCATCAGGCCAATTTCGGGATTGCATGAATAATGCAGTTGCATCCTCGATATATCCGTCATTCTCCAATATCTTCGCTGCATGCTGCTGAATCCCCCTGAGCTGCTCCTCTGACCATATATCTTTTGCCCCGGAAAGCAGGAATTCCCTGAACAGGTCATGGTATCGGTAGGTATTGTTCTGATTCCTCATAGTGAAATAGGAGGATTCGGCAAGCTTGTTCAGAATCTCTCCCGACAAATTATTCCCGGTCATCTGAGCCGCCATCTTTATTGTCATGGAGTGAAAATAAGATGTCCTTAGCATAAAATTCCGCGTTTCCGGCTGTAACCTGTCGAAAACCTCCGTGGAAAAATAATTGAACAGAGCTTGTTTGTTTTTTAAATCCTCCCGGGCGATCAGTTTTTCGTACTGTTTGTTTTGTTCGAGCATGAGAACAATCCCTGCCGCCCATCCATCCGTATAGCTGTGCAGTTGTTTCGTCGTTTCTCTCGCTGCATCTATCCCGAGGCGAAGATGTATAAGCCTTTGAACTTCTTCAGGCGAAAACTTCATCGATTCATTGTCTATGAGCTCCATATTGCTATTAGCCCTCAAACGGATGAAAGCCGGAGGAGGTGGCTCTCTGCTTATCACTATGATATTTACGTGCTGCGGTACATTCATCAATACTTCATGGATAATGGTATGAAACACCGGATTGCTGTTTATCTCTTGGTAATTATCAAATACGAGTACGAATTGTCCGGTCAGCATGCTGTATAGAGTTTCAAAATACCTGCGCGTGTATGTGGTTATACTGGAAAGATACTCCGGGGTTAAAAGAGGAAGCCTCGATCGCTTTGAGGGCGTCAATCCTTTTACCATGTACCTGAGGTAATAAAAAAAAGTCGCAAGGTCTGCGTCGGAACCGTCTATATGGTACCACGCGTGGGGAACATTGTTCGCCGATAAATAGCTTGCAACGAGTGTTGTCTTCCCAGAACCGGGGAGTCCGGTAACCCAGACAACCCTTTTTTTTCTTACACGATCAAGCACATCGAATAGCCGTTCTCTGAAAATAATATTTTCTATAACAGGGCTATTTACCTTTGCAATGGTATCATTCATGCTGTTTCTTTTCTCCTCTTCACTTTCATTCTGTTGGTGCGTTGCAATATTTTCACGCTTTCGTATAATTCTTTTGTTTCAAGTGACGGTTCGATCCCGTGTGTTTCGGAAAGCACAGCTGCACAGCGTTTATAGGTCGAAGCTGCCTCCGCATACCGGCCCGAAGACTTATAAAGTGACATAAGATGCTGATAAAATATTTCTGTCTGGTTGTCTATCACCACTCCTTTTTTATAGATCAGGGTTGCCTGTCGATTATCGTCTATGTTTCTATAATACGCACCAATCTGTTCGACAAACTGTGTGAACCTGTCGTGCAGTCTTTCTCTGAAAGTTATAGTCCATGGCAGCATTTTTTGCTGTGCAAGAAAAGGCCCTTTATACAGATTAAAAACAGCGTCTGCTGCTGTCTTGAGCTTTTCTTTCACAGTGTTGCGCTTTTCGTCAAGCATGATTTCTATTTCCTTAAGATGTTGTTCATATGCGAGTACATCTATCCAGAACATCTCTGGATTGAGTGACAGCCTGCCTGCTTGTGAGAATACGGCATCATGGGAACCAAGCAGTTTCCTCAGTCTGTGTATGGTTGTGTCCAGTGTCTGATGAGCATAATCTCCCGAAGCATCAGGCCATAAAACACTGCTTATCTGATCAAGCTCGACTGTTTTATCGTGATTGACAATGAGGAACTGTAACAGCTCAATCGGTTTAGACCGGGTATTTCTGGATAATTTTACCTCCCTGCTCTCCTTAAAAATCTTAAAACTTCCGAGCGTATAAATTTTGAATGCCCACGGCCAGTTTTCGTATGCTATGGGTGGTGGATCAGGAAACAACTCCAGCCTTTGTATTAGCTTATGAACATAAGGAACTTCAATGCCTTTTTCCAGTGCCTTCAGACACATTTTAGTTCTGATCTGTCTCGTTTCCGCAAAAGTGTTGATAATGTCATATTTTTTTCCAAGGGACATTGTTCTTTTTAAAAGCCGCAATCCTTTTCGCTCATTATTAAAGATCTTGTCCTCCAGAAACCATGCGGACTGTAAAAGACCGCACATATACTCAAGCATGTAGTTTCTCATTTTTTTGCTGAGGAAGAAGGAACGTCTGAGATACCGGGCTGCTATTTTATAATCACCCTGCATATAATATAACTCTGCCAATGCAATCCGGTTTACTACTTCGGGGAATAGTGAGCCCATTTGCAATGACATCTTTAAGGAAGGTTCGATCTTTTCAATCGCACCTTGAATGTTGCCGTGAAGCTTATCAAGCCATCCAAGCATGGAATTATACTGGATTACCTCAAGCAAGCTTGATTGATTCACCAATGGCCCCATCATCTGCAGTAATTCTTCTATTTTCTGTACATCACCCAATCCAAATAAAAGGTAAAGTGCCTGTGCAATGATAAGGTGATCAAAAAAATGAACGCTGTGCTCATCGGCTATGGCAAGGGCTTCGTGAACAGCACTCAGGCATTGTTCTTTTAAAGAAAGGTGGCGTGCATGCACAGCCATAAACATCTCGTAAAGGAGCTTTGTTTTTATGGGTAAAGATTCAAGCCTGGTTATTGATTTCATTAAATGGATAAGTATATCAAATTGAACGATGTTGCCGGTCCATGAATAGTAATTTGTTATATAAGACAGATAATATGCACGCAGATCAGGGTTTTTGATATATTCTACAAGAGATACAGCCCGTTCTGCCCATGTCTTAATTTTTGGATGCATGGGTCTTTGGAAAGTCAGGACCTGCACCATCAAGCTTAATACGCGCGCCTCCAGTTCCCTGGAAGGAAACTTACGGTAATGAACAATAATTTTCTCCATTGCGGTAATCCATTTCTCTGCTTGCCGGTAATTGCCGAACTCATAAAAAAAAGTTTCTACAATGCCGCACCATGACAGGTAAACCCCGTGATGTAAGGACTTCTTAACGGGGGTCACACCTTTAGAATTGCGCCTATTACTAAGATATTTTTTAAAAGCTTTCTCAAAATAAGCCCTGCCCTGCACAGGGTTAAAGAGTGCGGATGCTTCTCCAAGCCAGTATAAAAGCAGAGGATCACGAGTTAATTCTTCCTCTGGCAGGCTCTTAATCCATGTTTCAAGAACGCTGTTCCTCCCCTGGGATATTAAATCCTGCGCGCTGATTTTTATAATATTCTCGACATCTTTCCAGTCGCTTGCTCTGCGAAACATTTCAATAGCATCCTCCAGTTTATTATGTGCTTGGAGGATTATTCCTGCCTGTCGATGAATTTGTTTCAGCTCTTCTTCATTGAAGTGTGACTTTGCACGCAATAAAAGGAAATCTCTGAACAGGTCATGATACTTGTAGGAATTATTCTGATGTTTGATTGTAAAGTAGTGTGATTTAATGAGATAGGCCAGTATTTTATCGGATGATTGATTGCGTGTCATCCGCATGGCCATTTCGATTGTCATCGAAGGGAAAAAAGACGTCCGCATCAAAAAATCGCGGATTTCCGGATTGATCCTGTCAAAAACCTCGGCAGAAAAGTAACTAAAAATGGATTCACGGCTGCTGAAACTGTCTCGTGTTGGCATCTCCAACTGCTTTTTATGCTGTTCAAGCATTAGAATAATTCCTGCTGCCCATCCATCAGTCCAATGTTGAAGCCTTTGAATTGTTTCTTTGCCTTGATTTTTTCCCGAAAGCCGGCGGACAAGCATGGCCGTTTCTTCAGGTGTAAATTTTATCGACTCATTGCCTATTATTCCCATCATACTTTTTGTTATAAGCATGGAGAACGGCTCTGGGGGCTCTGTCCTGCTGATCAGTATGATATTCCCCTGCTGGGGCATTCTCATGATTGTTTCACTCACCAGTCTGTGCAAAAAAGCATCCTGACCAATTTCATGGTAATTATCAAACACAAGTATGAAATGCCGGGGAAGCATACTTGAGAGGATTTTAAAATATCTGGATGTAAATGTTTCTATATTCAAAAGGTACTCAGGGGTCAATAAAGGAAGCCGGACACGCTTTGCAGGGTCCCTTATAATATACCTGAGGTAATAGAAAAATGTTGCTGGATCTACATCTCCATTGTCCACATGGTACCATGCACAGGGTAGTTTTTTCCCCGATAAATAGCTTGCGACAAGTGTTGTCTTCCCTGAACCCGGAAGCCCGGTAACCCAGACAACTCTTTTGTCCCTTGCACGATCAAGCTCATGAAATAATCTCTTTCTTAAAAGAAGATTCTCTTCAACTATTACTGGATTAGTAACCTTTGCAAAGGAAATATTCTGCAATCTTATTCACCCCCCCTTTATGTATGATTGCCGGCAAAAACCGGTACGCGTACCCTTTACCTTTTAATATGTCCTGGACGCACAACAGCTATGCTATTGATCGGGGAGGAATGAAGATGTCTATGCACCCATAAGAATGGACATAGAACACAGGGACATGAATAAACGCGTATGAAGATGCCTGAATAGGATATAGAAAATAATTTTTTATGCCAATATTTCTATCCGGATATTGCAATCTCTTTTGTTTGCGCAACGTGCGGTATTGATTATGGGTTGGAACAGATGCTGTCAGTGTTTGGCTGGTTTGGATCTTTGTGTAATATAACGAAACGATTCTCGCTGGAGAATTCGTCATTCCCTGAATAAAAAAGCATAAAAAAACAAATGAAATGATCTGCTTTTTGTTCATAACTGTTTTTTTAATCTCACAATCCGAATTTTGTCAATAAAACTAAAATGGAATGTAAATCAAAGATTTTTCTTTTCTGTCAGTAATCTGTAAGTGCCTGTATGATATGAATGCTGTCAAATGATCAGAATACTTATTTTGGGTGATAATGAAAAAGCCTCAAATACTCTCAGAGACATGCTCGAATTGCGTGGTTTTAATGTATTATCTGCAAACAATATATTTTCCGTTATGAGAATAATTCATAGTTCTGTCCCGGATCTAATCTTTATGGATGCAAATGCGCCCGGTGTTGTCTGCATAACTTTCACAACGCTTATCAAAACAAATCCGCTCACGCGCACTGTCCCGGTAATAGCATTTGTACAGGAGGGGACGGAAAACACGAGGGAGCTGTTCATTCAGAACGGGTACGACGACTTTATCGACCTGCAGTCTTGTGAAAAAGAAATACCGGGCATATTGAATAAATATAAATTAATTAAAGATTCTTAGTAGTAACGCTCTCCTCGTTATGTGTGCATAAAGACACCTGCACATGGAGAAAATCCAAATAATCATTGTCTCAGAAACTATACTGTGGTACACACCGATCAATTGAAAAACTTACTTTTGCCGTGATCTCTTATTTATTTCTTTTAAAGGTGTAAAGATATGAATGAAAATATTATTACCATAGGTCATAGTCCGGATGCGGATGATGCCTTCATGTTTTATGCATTGACGCATGATAAAATACACGTCGCGGATATGAAGTTCGAGCATGTATTGACTGACATAGAAACGCTGAACAAAAGAGCCATGCAAAAGCTTCCGGACAAACCTCCTTTGCTCCATGTGACTGCTGCGTCCCTGCATTCATATCCATACATCGCAGACCGCTATCAGATACTTTCCTGCGGGGCAAGTATGGGAAAAGGATATGGACCTATCGTTGTAAGCGGAAAGAACAAGGATATCGAGGGAATGGAAATAGCAATACCCGGCGAATATACTTCTGCCTTCCTTGCATTGAAGATGTACCTTGGTAATTTCAAGCATAGGATCATGCCGTTTGACAAGATAATGCCTGCTGTTAAGGCTGGAGAGGTGGATGCAGGACTGATCATACACGAAGGCCAGATCACTTATACGGATGACGGGCTCAGCATACTTGTCGATCTCGGCAAGTGGTGGCTCGGCAAAACAGGATTACCCCTGCCACTCGGTATAAATCTTATTATGCGATCCCTGGATGAAAAGCTTAAACATACGATCAACCAGTCTATTAAAGACAGTATAGCTTATGGGTTCTCGCATGAAGATGAGGCAATGACCTATGCTGCCCGATACTCAAGAGGACTGGACATGAAACGGGTAAAGCAGTTTGCTCTCATGTATGTGAATGATTATACCCTGGAGCCCGGGAAAGAAGGCAGGAGTGCCGTGCAGGAGTTCTTGAAGCAAGCGGCTGCACTCAAGCTCGTGCCGGAGGTAAAGATTGAATTTGTGGAATAAATGCATCACACCCGCACGCAGGAAAGAAGTAATTGGGGGAATTACGATTTCTTATGCGTTGTCTTCATTCAGCGATTGAATCACCTTGAGGGCCTCGCTGATGTGTTTGGTAGCGTTAAATTGAGAAGAGAATACGTGCCTGACAATACCCTTCTTATCAATGACATACGTGACCCTGCCTGGCAGCAAACCGAGCGTAGACGGTACGCCAAAGAGCTTTCTTACTGTTTGGTCCTTGTCACTCAGCAGAATAAACTGTAAACTGTACTTCGAAACAAAAGCGCTGTGCGATTCTACTGCATCAGAGCTTATGCCTATGACCTCTGCACCCGCTTGTTTAAACACATCGTAATTGTCCCTGAAACTACAGGCTTCTGCAGTACAACCAGGCGTGCCATCCTTTGGATAAAAATATAACACAATAATTTTCCTTCCAATAAAATCCTTGAGTCTTACCTTATCTCCAGACTGGGAATTAAGCGTAAAATCCGGGGCAGCATCACCCGCTTTAACATTCCCTTTGTTTGTTTTTTCATTGTTCGTCATAATTTTTCTCCTTCACTTTCAACAACCGCTGAAATACTCATGCCTTTGACCGTTACATCGGTTACCCCGGGTTCAGGCTTTAACCTCACTGATTATTTGAGCTTTTTCAGATGTACTATAATCTTATTGTCTTTTTCCTGAATATCAATAAGCTGATGTCCCATCATCTCACACCAATTTTTGATGTCCGGTTTTATGCCGGGATCCGTTGCCGTAATCTCGAGCACCTCGCCAACCTTCATTTCTTTGACCGCCTGTACGGTCTTTAGTATCGGCATCGGACAAAGCATGCCCGCCGCATCCACTGTCTTGTTTATATCCATATACGCCTCCTATATAAAAAGGTTTATCTTTGATTCCTTTGCATCTTTTATATATGTAATCACTCCCGCAAATTCATCAATATCGTCAACAAGGTCTTCCTTGCCTATACCCATAACCCCCATGGTAATGGTACATGCTATCATTTTTACTCCGAGCTGCTTCGCAGTGGTGTAGAGCTCTCTTACGCTCGGCATACTGTATCTTTTCATAAGTCTTTTCATCATCCATGTCCCCATACCCGACATATTGAAACGCGACATCGGCAGGTTTTCCGTGCCGCCTTTGTTTATCCATGTCAGCATTTTCTGTATAATCCCTTTTGTCCGGCTTCCTGTCTTGTCCTTTCTCAACACGTTCAATCCCCAGAATGTGTAGAGCATGGTCACCTCCATACCTGAAGAAGCTGCACCGACAGCGATATTGAATGCAGCCATTACCTTATCCATGTCTCCGGAGAATACGACAATTGTAGCTTTTTCCGGCGTTACTTTTTCCATTGGAACCTCCTTTTTACCCCGTCAGAAACTCCCCCGCCATTTATGGCGGCGTTACTATAGTAAATTTAGTAATTCTTTCTCTTGGAGACGAATCGGCATCTGACCGGCTCTCACGGCTTTATTTGTGCAAACCGCACTCCTTTTTTGCAAACCCCTTCCATCGGCCTGAACGCGGATCCTCCCCGGGTTTTACAGAAAACGTACACGGTTTACACCCTATACTTGGATATCCCTTATCGTGCAGCGGATTGTATGGTATACCGTGTTTTATTATATAATCCTTTGTATCAGCGTTTGTCCATTTTACAATTGGATTTATCTTGACAAGCTCAAATTTATTATCCCATTCAACGGTCTTTGCCTGTGCACGTTCCGGGGTCTGGTCCCTCCTTATGCCGGTCATCCATGCTTTCAATGCCGAAAGTTTCTTCTTCAGAGGTGCAACCTTTCTTATATTGCAGCACAGGTCAGGGTCTACAGTCCAGAGATCATCACCGTGCCGTTCGGCCTGTTGTTCAAGGCTACATTCGGTACTGACACTTTCGAACCTTATGCCGTATTTGTCTCCGAGCTTCTCTATAAGCTCATGCGTCTCTTTAAACAGCAGCGAGGTGTCGAGGTAAAATATATTCGTTTCCACGCCCGTCTTTGCTATCATGTCCACGATACACACATCTTCCATGCCAAAGCTGCACGCAAATGCAATATCTTTATTGAACGTGCTCACGGCCCATGAAACAACATCCTGCGGTTGCTCATTTTCAAATTGTAACGAAAGTTCGGTAATTTCTGCTACATCTAACATCCTGCCCTCCATATTTATTTATTTTATCCAACTCTATCTAACATTATGAGGATATACAGTTGACAAAATAGATTGTTTAAGCTTTTGCAAAAATACAACCCCTCGAAACTAAAGTCTTTCATTAAGACGAGTAATCTACTTATATTTAATTAACTAATTATAAGTATTCTTGTCAAGAAATATCTTTACTGTATAAACTATATGTTTTACAGTATGTTAGAAAGTGATAATTGAATCGGATTCGAGCAGTATGTTTGTGAGATCATCTTTTGAAAGACTATTTATTGTATTAATGCCAGCGATAGTTTTTTCTGTTTTAATATAGCCTGACATAGATTTAATAAGCACTAATGCCTCCATAAACTGCTTTTTAAATGCATCGTCTTTTAACGCAGTTGAAAGAGCGTCGGCACCTTTGTCAGTTATGAGTATTGAAACTTTGTGATTGATAGTAAGCCCTAAAGCGAGTCTTATACCATCGCTGAGCCTTGCAGTATTGCCATCTTTTATTAAAACCGTTAACTTCATGATTCCCTGGTAAATGATAAAAGCTTATCTGAGTGCGCAGCCATCGTAGAAAAATCATACAGGCTGCCAAAAGCAACCCCATCCTGTTTCTTTATTCCTCTTTCTTCAGCACTTACGCCGCACAGGGTAGCTTTCACATGACCTGATAATTCTATAAATGATGGATCCTTGAGAAGCAAAACCCCGTCGTTATACAGAAATACCTGCAAGCCATCCCCGCAATCTTCATAAAGGCGCTGCAATGTTTTCACTATGGCCTGGCCCGATACTGCAACCAGTACGCATAGCTTCATTTAACACCGCAGAACTGCTCATAATCTATCAATTGGGTAACCGTAGGATGCTCGCCGCACACAGGGCACTCCGGATCTTTTTGTACTTTCATCTGCCTTACTTCCATGCGCAGGGCATCATAAACAACCATTCTGCCTATCAATGGTTTCCCAATGCCGAGCAGTAACTTAATTGCCTCCGTTGCCTGCAGCACGCCTATAAAACCCGGCAGCACGCCGAATACCCCGGCTTCCTGGCAGCTTGGTACCATTCCTGGCGGAGGAGGTTCGGGATAGAGACATCTTAAACACGGACCTTCACCGGGAGAAAATACCGTTGCCTGTCCTTCAAACTTAAAAATACTGCCGTACACATTCTTCTTGCCCGACAACACGCAGGCATCATTTATAAGATACCGGGCAGGAAAGGAATCTGTGCCGTCAATAATGAGATCATATCCCTTTATTATGTCCATTATGTTTTGAGACGTGAGCTTGATATTATATTTGTTCACCGTGACATCCGGATTGACAGCCTTTATCGATTTTTCCGCAGAATCAACCTTTGCTGTCCCGAGAGTGGCCGTAGAATGAATTATCTGCCTTTGAAGGTTGGAAATATCTACGATGTCGAAATCAACGATACCCATAGTCCCTACTCCGCTCCCGGCAAGATACATGGCTATCGGCGAACCAAGTCCTCCTGCGCCTATTATGAGAACTTTTGATTGAAGAAGTTTTTCCTGGCCCTTGCCGCCAACCCCTTCCAGTATAATATGCCGCGCATATCTTTCTATTTGCAGGTCCGTTAACATTACTCTTTACTCCAGCACTGTTTGCTCGATAGGCTCGACTTTTACGCCCTTTTTTATAAACCACTTTATCATCTGTTCTATCTCTTCTCTCCGACCTACCAGCTCAACGCCGACAAGCCCTATATCCCCTGATACTGAAGCTGTTCCGATGTTTATCGCAACATTGAATTTCCTGCTTGCTTCCCATATAACAGGCTTGTTCAGCAAAGCCTTTTTATAAGTCAGATATACTTTTTTTTTAACCACCGTGCTCTTCTTCGGTGCTCCTCCTGCTATTGCCGGTATTATCGAGATGACATCACCGTCTTTGAGCGCGGTCTCAAGATTCTTCTTGAACCTGATGTCCTCGTCATTCAGATAGATATTAACGAAGCGTCTGACACCGCCTTTGTCATCCATAATCCTCTGGCCGATACCCTTATAATTGTTCTCAAGATTCTGGAGAAGCTCCCTTAGATCCGCTCCTTCTACAGACACCTCATCCTTTCCCTGGGTGTATTTCCTCAACGGTGTTGGTATTCTTACTGTTATTGCCATAGTTACCTCCTTATTAATCCTCAATTTTTAATGTTTCCTGCACAAAATTATTACCCTGTTCCGGTAGTCTGAACACGCCTATATCTTCCATCCTGCCTTTATTAATAGACGTGATAAGGTAATGATACCCTTCCCATGCACTCTCAAGATCCGTCGTCGAAGGCTTTGCCGGATGATCGGGATGCGAATGATAAAAACCTACGATCTCGATACTGTTCTGCTTCGCAAGCTTCTCTGCATCCATAATGTCGGATGGAGCCAGCAAGAACCGGTCTTCCTGCCTGTCCTGTCTTATATTTGTCCCGCGATGTATCATGGTCACCACATCATTCTTGCCGAGCATGACCCCGCAGCCTTCGTGCGGATATGTCTGCTCAAGATGCGATTTCATTTGTTTTAATGCATTGTTCTTCACTATCATGATCAATCCCACAATTTGGTGCTGAAATAGTTCGAGCCGCCATCCGGGAACATGGTTACAATGACAGCGTCCCGGACCTCCGATGCTATCTGCAGTGCCGCACGGAGTGCCGCCCCTGAGGACTGTCCGACAAGTATACCCTCTTCCCTCGCAATCTGTCTTACGAGGTTGTACGCTTCTTCGGTATTGACATGTATAATCCTGTCATAAACACTCCTGTCGAGTATGCCGGGCACTATAGAACTCTCTATATGTTTTAACCCTTCGAGTCCGTGAAAAGGGGAATCAGGCTCTACTCCGATGACCTGAATGCCGGGATTATATTCTTTTAATCGTTTTCCCGTTCCTACCAGTGTGCCTCCCGTACCTATACCCGCGATAAAGTGGGTAATCTTGCCGTCCGTCTGTCTTATGATCTCAGGCGCTGTCGTTTCATAATGTGCACGTACATTTGCCGGGTTGTTGTACTGGTCCGGCTTAAAATATTTATCACTATACCTGTCATACTCCAGAACGCATTCCCTGTAGGCGCCGTCAGAGCCTTCAACGGGATCTGTCAAAACAACCTCTGCCCCAAAGGCATTCAATATCTTCTTTCTTTCCTCACTTGCATTCTTCGGCACATAAAGCTTTACTCGGTATTCAAGCACGGCACCTATCATCGCAAGAGCTATGCCGGTGTTTCCCGATGTCGATTCAAGGATGACTTTTGATTTTATCAACTGGCCTGTCCTGATCCCTTCAAGCACCATTCGCAGTGCAGGCCTGTCTTTTACAGAGCCGCCCGGATTATGCTTTTCGAGCTTTGCGTATATGGTTATCTGTCCATTCCTCTGTGAAAACTTCCTCAGTTTATAAAGCGGCGTATTCCCGATCAGCTCGAGTATTGTGCCTTTGATAATATTATTAACATTGATATTGAGCAGTTTCATGATCTCAAGGTTCTATTTTGATTTTGCCTTTTCTTTATCTTTTAATATCTCGTCAAATGCATCGAGTCTGGCAGGTATTACGGTCAGTGGATCGATTTTATTGAGCAATACTTCCTGTGTCTTGAGTCCGTTGCCGGTTATCAGCAATACGGCCGATTCGTTCTTTGGAAGTTTTCCCTTTTCCACAAGCTTCTTTGCAACACCGACGGTGACGCCTCCGGCTGTTTCTGCAAATATGCCTTCTGTTTCTGAAAGCAATTTTATGCCTTCTATGACCTCATCATCCGATATGTCCTCTGCCCAGCCGCCTGTTTTGTTTATGGTCTCTATGGCATAGAAGCCATCCGCGGGGTTCCCTATGGCAAGTGATTTCGCAATTGTCTTGGGAATGACAGGTTTGAACAGTTCCTGACGGTCCTTTACCGCCGTCGATATTGGGGAACAGCCGGTTGCCTGTGCTCCATAGATTTTTGTTTCCATATCATCGATAAGCCCAAGCTCATGCAGCTCTTTAAACCCTTTGTATACCTTGGTCAGAAGAGAGCCGCTTGCCATCGGAACGACAATATTCTGGGGAGCACGCCAGCCAAGCTGTTCGGCGACCTCGAATGCAAGGGTCTTTGAGCCTTCTGCGTAATAAGCCCTTATATTTATGTTCACAAATGCCCAGCCGTACTTGCCCGCTATCTCAGAACAGAGCCTGTTCACTTCATCGTAGTTACCTTTTATCCCCACGACATTTGCACCGTATACCTGCGTGTTCAGAACCTTTGCATGCTCAAGATTGGACGGAATAAAAACATAGCTGTTCAATCCGCAAACAGCGGCATTGGCTGCCACTGAATTTGCAAGGTTACCCGTCGATGCACACGCAACCGTGTCAAAGCCGAGTTCCTTCGCCTTCGAGATCGCAACAGAAACGACTCTGTCTTTAAAAGAAAACGTCGGATGATTTACGGTATCATTTTTTATGTACAGTTCTTTTATACCGAGCACTTTTGCAAGGTTTTGAGCTTTCACCAGAGGTGTAAAACCTGAATCGATACCAACAGCAGGTTCTCCATCTATGGGCAGAAGTTCTTTATACCTCCACATGCTTTTTTTTCTTTGTGCTATTATATCTCTGGATAAGGATTTTTTTATCTTTTCATAATCATATACTACCTCGAGCGGCCCAAAGCATAATCCGCACACATGCAGAGCTTCCTTTGGATAAAGCTCACCGCATTCTCTGCATCTCAGACTTTTTACAAAACTCATGTATCCTCCATATTCTTAATCATTAGTAGTATACTCAACTATTAAGTATACATTTTGTTTTATGTAGTCAAGTTATTGTCTAAAAGCAATTTATTTGATAGTGTTTCGAAAATGAAAGGCATACTGATTACAGGCACAGATACAGGCGTTGGCAAGACCCGCACAACTCTTCAAATAATAAAAACCGCACAAAAGTCAGGACTTCGCGTAGCTGCGATAAAGCCGTTCGAAACAGGCTGCAGACTGAGGGGGAACAAGCTCGTGCCGCTTGATGCATTACAACTTATGAAGGCATGCGGCATGGATGATATGAACACGGTAAATCCATACAGGTTTAACACACCCGCTGCACCTTTTATTGCCGCAAGACTTGAGAACATACTTATAGATGTCCGAAAGATTAAAAAAATATACAGGGAACTCTCCCTTCGAAACGATCTTATTGTCGTAGAAGGTGCCGGCGGTTTGCTGGTGCCGGTTACAAAACACCTTTCTTACGCAGATCTTGCCAAAGAGCTGTCATTGTCTGTTCTTGTCGTTTCGGCAAATAAACTCGGCGTTATCAACCACACCCTGCTGACCGTTGATTCCATAAAGGCACGCGGATTGAATTTATTAGGTGTTGTACTGAATGACAGGGACAAAAAAGACGACATGGCAAAAAGGACAAATGCATATGCACTATCGACTTTGCTCGGAACAAGCTTTATCGGAGAAATAAAGTTCAATCAATCCGGCAACGGCATTTCTATTTATGAAAAGATCCTAAAACTTGCACGCAAATAAATTATCCTGCCGTTTCTTCGATATTTTTAGTTTTTTTTAACACCTTCTATGGTCAAAAGCCTTTTTTTCTTTTCTGTTCCACTGCTGTAGCCTCCCATAGAACCGTCTGCTCTCACGACCCTGTGACAGGGGATAATTATGGGGACAGGGTTTTCCCCAAGACTGTTACCGACAGCGCGGCTTGCTCTTTTTCTGCCGATAGCCGATGCAAGCTGCTTATAACTGATGGTTGTGCCATACGGAATTTTTTGCACTTCTTCCAGCACACGCTTTGTAAAAGCAGAAAGAGTAGGTAGAGAAACAGGCACGGAAAACCGTTTCAATCTGCCTTCTGCGTAAAGCCTTAATTCCTTTATTGCCTTGTTCAGTAGTGCAGCAGGGTCACGCTTCGCGGTACCATTATTCCTGTTACAAATCTTTTTCTTTACGAACTCGACGGCTGTTATTCCTTTATCCGACGCGGTAACCCTGACCGATCCAAGCAAAGGTATGTTTGTTACTGCTGTTTTAACCCGAAAAATGCAACAGGGAAGTTTGCTCATTCGCTCAAACTCCCCTGTTTGCAAATGCATTTTTCGGTTTAAGCATAATGAGTTATATACCCGATTCAACCGGCACATGCAACAATCCGTGTAGAAACCTCGTTCTTTTTGCTTGATGATTATTTGCAACTCTGCTTAAACTGCAACAATCATGATCAAAAACACCGGCACACGAGATGATCTGTACTACTGGCTGGCACTCAAGCGCGTCGGAGGCATCGGCAATGTATACTTTAAAAAACTTGTACATGCTTTCCACAGTCCCGAGTCCGTATTTTCTGCATCCATGGAAGAACTGCAGAAGGTTGACGGCATAGCCGGGTCAATCGCCGCCAGAATCAAGGATTTCGACAGGTTTGATGAGGTCGACGACGAGCTGAGCCGGATAAGAGAACAGAATATCGACATCATTACGCTCACTGATGGACAATATCCCAAACTGTTGAAGCAGATACCGGATCCACCCCCATTTCTCTATGCGAAGGGCGTGCTGGATACTCCGGCACAGAAATGCATCGCTGTCGTTGGGACAAGGTTCCCTTCGCCCTATGGAGAACAGATAACGGGTGAGATTGCTGCAGAGCTCGTTCATCAGGGCTACACCATAGCGAGCGGTATGGCAAAGGGTATAGATGCAGCGGCGCACAAGACGGCAATTCTGCATAAGGGCAGCACTGTTGCCGTATGGGGAACGGGCATAGACAGGGTATATCCTTCGGAGAACATCCAGCTTGCGCAGGACATTGCACGACATGGGCTTATACTGACAGAATATCCTCCGGGAACACCGCCGATAGAAACGAACTTCCCCGGGAGAAACCGCATTATAAGCGGTATGTCCATAGCAGTGATTGTGACAGAGGCATCGCTGAACAGCGGCACCATGATCACCGTATCTCATGCACTCGATCAGGGCAGAGAAGTTTTTGCAGTACCCGGGCCTATATTTTCGATGATGAGCCAGGGAACGAACAGGCTTATAAAACAGGGCGGAAATATGGTCGACACCATAGATAACCTCATCAAGGAATTACACGCGCTCATACCTTTCGAACAGTGCGATAAGCCTGAGATGCCGCAATCGCATACAGAGGTACTCTCCGTTTTGTCGTCGACACCCGTTGATCTCGACACCGTGATTTCAAGATTAAAATTTGACACGGCGAAAGTAATGAGTATTCTTACTGAAATGGAACTGAACGGCACGGTAAAACAATTGCCCGGAAAGAGATTTATTAAAACGGAGTGAACATGCCTAATGTAAAACATGCGGAAAAATATCTTATTGTAGTAGAGTCGCCGGCAAAAACGAAAACCATTAAAAAGTTTTTGGGGGGGGATTATGAGGTCGTTGCTTCAATGGGACACATCAAAGACCTGCCTAAATCGAAACTCGGCGTTGATACGAAAACATTTAAGGCAGAGTATGAACTGTTGAAAACAAAGCTCAAGGTCATATCAGCCATCAGAAAAGCAGCAAAAGACGCAACGGTCATATACCTTGCGCCGGACCCCGACAGGGAAGGCGAAGCAATCGCATGGCACATAGCCGATGAGCTTAAAAAGCAAAACACGAAAATACAAATATACAGGGTGATGTTTAATGAGATCACGAAGCAGGCTGTTCTCGACGGGATAAAAAATCACGGCACACTGAATGAGAACATGTATGACTCATACCTTGCCCGTCGTATACTGGACAGGCTCGTCGGATATCAGATCAGCCCGTTGCTGTGGGACAAGGTAAGAAGAGGATTGAGCGCCGGAAGAGTTCAGTCCGTTGCAGTGAGGCTTATATGCGATCGGGAAAAAGAAAGAGAAGCTTTCGTTTCCCAGGAATACTGGTCGATTACAGGGAGCTTCATAACGCCGGACAAGGAAATCTTCGAAGCAAAGCTTTCCAGCGTCGATGACAAGAATGTCGATATTTCCGATAAAGATACCGCTGCTTCTCTCGTCGACGAGATCAAAAAACAGGCCTTTGCGGTCACGGGAATCGAACTCAAAGAAAGGAAATCCTATCCCTTGCCGCCGTTCATAACGAGTACGCTCCAGCAGGAGTCTATAAAGCGGCTGAGGTTTACTGCAGACAGGACCATGAAGATCGCTCAAAAACTCTATGAAGGTGTCGAGCTCGGCAAAGAGGGACATACGGCTCTTATAACCTATATGAGGACTGACTCCGTAAGGATAGCGGACGAGGCATTATCAAACGTCCGGTCCTACATCAACGGTACGTTCGGCAAAAATTACCTGCCGGAATCTCCGAATTTCTACAAAAATAAAAAATCGGCACAGGATGCTCATGAGGCCGTCCGGCCGACAAGGTTCGACCTGAATCCGGAGAAGGTAAAAAAATACCTGTCGGACCAGGAATACGCCCTTTACAGGCTGATCTGGGAAAGGTTTATTGCAAGCCAGATGACGCCCGCAGTGTTCAAACAAATGGTCGTCCAGATAACCGGCGGCAGGTTTGTATTCCGGGCAATCGGTTCGACCCTTGCATTCGACGGATATCTGAAGGTCTACGAAGAGCAAAGGGAAGAGACCATCCTGCCGGACTTGCATAATAAAGATAAGACTGCATTGAAGGACGTCATACCGCACCAGCACTTTACAGAACCGCCACCACGGTACACAGAGGCATCTCTGGTAAAGGAACTGGAAGAAAAGGGCATTGGCAGGCCTTCCACGTATGCCACGATTCTGTTTACAATCCAGCACAGGGGCTACGTACTGAAAAGCGAAGGCAGATTTGCCCCGACGGAACTCGGTACTATTGTGACCGACATGCTTATAAAAAACTTCCCGCAGATCATGGATATAGGATTTACCGCTGATATGGAAGACAAACTGGACAACGTAGAAGAAGGAAATACCAATTACATCGAACTGCTGAAGGTATTTTATAAAACATTCGAGCAGTTGCTTGTCAAGGCAGGAAAACAGATGAAGAACATGAAGGCAACAGAGGAAAAAACGGATATTCAATGCGAGAAGTGCGGATCGCCCATGGTAATAAAATGGGGGCGGAACGGCATGTTCCTTGCCTGTTCCAATTACCCGGAATGTAAAAATACGAAAAATTTCAAAAGGGACGAGAATGGCAAGATACTGGTAATCGAAAACGAGAAGTCCGATTTAAAATGTGAATTGTGCGGCGGTGCGATGCTGGTGAAACGAACAAAATCAGGCGCGCGTTTTCTTGCATGCGGGAATTATCCGAAATGTAAAAATACGAAGCCCTACGCAATAGAGGTAAAATGTCCTGTGTGCGGCGGCGATGTTGCAGAGCGCTCCACAAAAAAAGGCAGGCTGTTTTATGGCTGCACCAATTATCCGAAATGCGATTTTGTTTCATGGAACAAACCCGTGAACAAAGCATGTCCGAAATGCGGATCTAAGTATCTTATAGAAAAATACACGCAGAAAGATGGAGTGGTCATTGCATGTCCGAACAAGGACTGTGATTATATCGAAAAGAAATAGGAAATGAATAAATCTCCTACCCCTTTAGTCCAGCAATATCTTGAGATAAAATCTAACTATAAGGATGCAATCCTGTTCTACAGGCTCGGTGATTTCTATGAGATGTTTTTCGAGGACGCAATCACGGCAGCACCCGTCCTCGACCTGACACTGACATCGAGACATAAAGATGTCGCAGACCCTGTTCCCATGTGCGGAGTGCCGTATCATGCAGCGGCACCGTATATAAAAAAGCTGTTGGATGCCGGATTCAAAGTTGCGATATGCGAACAGCTCGAAGACCCGGCAAAAGCAAAGGGCATTGTAAAGAGGGATGTCATAAGGGTTGCAACGCCGGGACTCATCTATGATCCCGACATGCTGCAATCGAACCAAACAAATTACATCTCTGCCCTGATCAACTCCCATGGCAGTTATGGTATAGCGTTCTTTGAACCATCCACATCGGAATTGCTTTTGATGTCAACCTCTGATCCGGAAAAGGTATTTTCAGAAATAATAAAGCTCATGCCGAAAGAGCTCCTGTATAAGGATAAATCGATACCTTCACCGGTGGTCAATCTGTTCGGAGCAGAGCTGCCGTTTATATTGACGCCTGTGCCGGAACAATATTTTGACTGGGATAATGTAAAGGAAAGGGCACTGACTATGTGGGCAGACCAGATCGCAGGCGCGGGATTAGACGATGAGCACCTCATGCTCTCCCTTATTGCCGTCCTGTTCAGGTATCTTGAAGATACAAAAACACCGATAAGCACTGTTACGATCAAAAGGATCCTGTCTTCTTCCTATCTTTATATGGACAATGCAACCATACGCAACCTTGAACTGTTCAATTCCATTATAGACGGTTCCGAGAAGATAAGCCTTATCGGTATCATGGATAAAACCGTTACCCCCATGGGATCGAGGATGCTGAGGAATTATCTCAGGTTCCCGTCCGTCTCAGTGCCGGACATCAAGTTACGGTATACTGCCGTAGAATATTTTTTCAATGAACCGGTAACAAGGGCCGAACTGAGAAACCGGCTGAAGGACATAGGCGATATGGAGAGAATTGTCGCAAAGGCGCATAACAATGCGTTAACTCCGCAATCGTTTCAGCGGCTTGCACAGGCCATAGATTCGGTAAAAGATATAAAGCTCATACTCAATAAAGACATACCCCTGCTCCTCGAGTTGTACGATGCAGCAGACGGTCTTTCAGACATTCAGTCCGTGATAAATTCTACGATTGAACTGACGGATGAACACGCAGGTCAGGGGACCTCGGGCTGGTTTGTAAAAAACGATATCAATGCCCAGCTCGATGAATTAAAGCTGCTCGTAAAAGACACAAAAGGCTGGCTGAAGCAATTCGAACAGGGAGAGCGGGCACGGACGGGCATAGGCTCTCTTAAAGTGGGATACTCGAGCGTGTTCGGATATTATATCGACGTAACAAAGTCCAACCTGTCTTTAGTTCCTCCGGATTACATAAGGAAGCAGACCGTTTCGAGCGGTGAAAGATTCATCACACCGAAGCTCAAAGAAATGGAGGTAAAGCTGCTCAGTGCGGAAGAAGAGATAAAAAAAATTGAAAACGGGTATCTGCTTTCATTAAATGAAACGATCTCCCTGAATGCACACCGTATACTCAAGACAGCTTCTGCAATAGCGGCACTTGACGTGCTTTTAAATTTTGCCGAAATTTCCGTGAGAAACAAATATGTGAAACCCATTCTTGACGACAGCGATGCATTAGAGTTAAAAGACGCACGACATCCTGTGATAGAACAATTTTTAAAAGATACTTCGTTCATTCCCAACGATATAATGTTAAATTGTACCGGCAGGCAGGTCGTCATAATTACCGGTCCTAACATGTCGGGCAAATCGACTATTATAAGGCAGTCAGCCCTTATCTCATTAATGGCACAGGTGGGCTGTTTTGTTCCTGCCGGATATGCCAGGCTCGGTGTCATCGACAGGATATTTGCAAGGGTCGGCGCATCGGATCATCTTGCGAAAGGACAGAGTACCTTTATGGTTGAGATGGCGGAAACAGCCAACATACTCAACAATGCCACGAACAAAAGCCTGATTATCCTCGATGAGATAGGAAGGGGCACAAGTACCTACGACGGCATAAGCATTGCATGGGCTGTTCTCGATTATATAGCAAACAAGATCGGGGCAAAAACTCTATTTGCGACACACTACCATGAATTGATCGAATTCGGTCAGAGTCATCCCAAGGCGATAAACCAGTCCATACCGGTAAAACAATGGCAGGGAAAGATCATTTTTGTGAGAAAACTGGTTGACGGCGGCTTGAATGAAAGTTTCGGAATCGAGGTCGCAAAGATGGCCGGCCTGCCGGGAGATGTCATCACCCTTGCACAAAGATTGTTAAAGAAATTACAGGATGGAGAGATAGACAGCCTTGGCAGGCCGAGGCTTGCCGAGGGCGCCGAATCGCATACGGTCCAGTATGGATTGTTCAAACCGGGCGATGCAAAACTTTACGATGTCCTAAAATCAATCAACCCCGACGGCATGACTCCCCTGGAAGCACTCCAGTTCCTGATCAAGTTAAAAAATGAAGCATTGTAAGATACCTTACATCATCTATGCTGCGGCAATGCTCGTTATCTTTGCAGGAAACCGGATTAGCCTGTTCAAGCCTTACCTTGGCGTTGTTGCAGCCGTTCTGTTCCTCTACATGCCAATCATCTCCCTATTTATACAAAAGCAGCAGCCGTCTGTTTACGGTATACGCAGTAAAGGCTTGTTAAAGTCCGTTTTAAGTGCCGCACTTCTATCCATGATAATCTTTCCTCTTTACTCTGCCGGTTTCTATTTCTATATGAAGCATTTTTATGGTCTCAGGTTGTCGTCCTTCACGGCAGGGACGGTTTGCCAACTGCCCCTGCTAAGATTTGCTTTAAATAATCTGCTTATGGTTGCAGTACCGGAAGAAGTGTTCTACAGGGGATATTTACAGTCAAAACTGGGACAGTGCGACACACAAAAAACAAGCATATTCAACGTTAAAGCCGGTGCATCGGTTCTGATTGTAAATGCATTGTTTGCTGCAGGACACCTTATTGTCATCCCGGACATTTCAAGGCTCGCCGTGTTTTTCCCGGGGCTTTTGTTGAGCTGGCTCAGGGAAAAGGATGATAACCTCGCCGGCTCCATCATCTTCCACTGGCTCAGCAACGTGCTTTCATTTTTTTTGTTTTCGATTATAAGATAATCAAGGGGAATGGAACATGAGATTTAAAAATTTACCGAAAACACTCATTCTGAAAACAGCAAAAGCAAAGGCACAGAACAAATATAAAATAGAAAAAACGAAGCAAAGAACGAAGAAGAAGCAGGCTTTTTAATTATTGCATTTTTCGCGTCGGGTTACTTGCGTATTGCGAGAGAATTGCAAGAGCTGCCTGATGGTCCCTCTTGCCGGATGGGGTCAAGGGAAGAGCGCTAATGCCGACAATCAGCCTCGGCATATGAGTAGGTTCCAATACCCGGGCAAAAGCCTTCCTTAAATAAGGGAGCCCCGCCTCTGTCACGACAAGTACTGCAATCTCGTTTTCACGCCCAGACTTGGAGGGGAGAGAGAGGACCCATGCATCCATGATCGAAGAAAGCGATTTTATTTTTTGTTCAATCGCCGTAAGGTCGACCCGCTTACCGCCGATCTTGACGATCCCGTCCGTCCTGCCGTGAAGCACGAACGTCCCGTCTCCGGAATCAGCAGCTCTATCGCCGGTAGTGAAAAAGCCTTTTTTATTTTTTCGCAAGTTCGGCGACAGGAATGGAGACGATACGGAGAGCCGTGTGCCTGCAACTCTCCAGCGGACACACGAAAAAGGCCGCCACGCAGATTCTCCTTCGGCCTGGCACCGTATTGCAATCCCGCCCGTTTCCGTGGAGCCGTAAACTTCGACGACTCCGGTTCCCGTGGCACGGGTAAAGTATAAGCTGTGCGCTTTTTCCAGAAAACCTCCCGAGGAGAACGCCCGCTTGAGGTTTGACAGACTGAAGAGAGATGTGGAAAGTGCGCGGTAATGCACCGGTGAGCCCACAAATATGGTGCACCTCGTACGCGCAGCTGTGGTGATAATCTCACGCGGGAAATAGGGTATGCCGCCAGCGATGCGTGCCCCTGAAACAAAGGGGAGGAGCACCGAAAACAACAGACCATAGATATGCAGCGGCATGACCGTAGAAAGAAAGATGTCTTTTTCGTTTATGGCAAATACGCTCTTTAAGTTGAGGGCTTCGCCGATTATGTTGCGCGGTGTTTTAGGCCAGAGCTTCGGTGCCCCTGTGGAACCGCCGGTATAAAGCCATAAGAACGGCTCGTCTATCCTTCTTACAAGATGCCGGAAAAGTTTGCCGCCGGCATCGCCGGCAGTTTTCGCCAACGGGGCAAAGCCATCCGTCACGTTCCTCTGTATCATGAGGGACTGGACGCCCTTCGGTAATTGAACGGGCTGATCGGACAGCACCGCAGATGCCCCGACCACCCTGCAGGTATCGGAGATCGCATTGTCCGATAGAGATGCAGGGAGGACCAGAAGAGGGCCTCCGGCAAGAGAGGCAAGCACTGCGGCCATGAGTGATGCCTTGTCCGGAGTTGCAAGACAAAGGGGTCCCCTTTTTTTTCTTTCATGCAAACTCCATGAATGGATCCGGGATGCCAGATTAAAAACCTCTCCATATGAAGCCCGGCCTATGATATAGGCACGTGCCAGTGCCTTCGGGCTTTGAAAAAAAGCATTTGTGATGTCCGATGGCATCATTTTTTTGACGGGAAGTTTTCCCTGCCTGACAAAGAAATTTGCTGGTTCAATGTCTGAAGGTGCACAAAACCATACTGAATGTGCCCGTCTGTTACTTCGCCTTCAAACTCGCCGTACTGACCGTCGAGGTTGACGCGTATTCTGCAGGAAGTCCTGAGGCGGCTCCCTACCGGGATTTCCGGAGCGGTCAAAACAGCCTTTTTTATTCCAACGATGACGCCTTCCCCTTTTGTTTTCGTCTCGTTGCGTTTTTTCCATCCGGTAAAAATAGACGCTGTCTGTGCGACAAGTTCTACGATAATTATGGAGTTGATCTGTACACCGCTGCATAAGGGCCATAGGGATGCGGCAATGGATTCCGTTACACAGTGGTCATCGTCGATCTCGACAATGCCGTCGATTATTTTCATTCTTCCGCGGTGAGGGAAAAAATCATCGATATTATACATTCTCCAGGGCCCCGTCATGTTCCCTCTTGACAAGTAAAATGCCGTCACAGACCTTCGTATCACCCGATACGCAGTGAAAAAAGACCTGAGATGCGCCATTGACGTTCTTTAAGGAAATGAATACGGTAAAAGGTGATTCCGGTCCCAGGACCTGTCTGAATCGAATCCGCTTCATTTCCATGATTGTTAACCGGATCCCGCGATGTGCTGCATACTCTTTGAGAGTATCATAAACCAGCCCTAACATGCCGATCGCAGGGAAAACAGGCATGCCGGGAAAATGCCCGGAAAACCAGGGAGAATTACCGGGAATCATAAAATGTCCTTCTGCATCGTTCTCATGAGGGACGAACTTTTCAGGAATTATCCACTTCTCGCTCATGGTAAAAAGCTGTCAGGCGGTAGCATTGATTTTCGAAGAAACAAAATTCACGACATCCTGGACAGTGCGGATATTTTTCAGTTCTTCTATGTTTACTTCGAGATCTATTTGAGATTCCAGCATACCGACCATATCCAAAGCATCTATACTATCCAGGCCGAGGTCTTTGAAAAGATTGGCATCTGGCTTTATATCTTCCCTCTGGATCTCGAATTGTTCTACAAAAAAGTTGGCGATCAGATTATAAATTTCTGTGCGATCCATATACTTCTCCCTTAATAGCCGTGGTTAAAATCCATCAACACTGTGCCAGATTTAATATAACTCTTGTTTCATTGTCAAGCCGTTGCCTGCTCTTTCACTCTTCTTCCCGGGTAAGTACAGTATCCCGTTCGTGAACAAAGTTCTCTCATGGAGTTCATCTGATGATCTGAAAATTTTCTATGATGACTCCGGCTTCGAGTTCCTGGACATCGATGGTTGTAACACGGGCACCCGGTGGTCCCTGATAGCACCACTGGATGAATTTCTCTATACTATCCACATCCCCGGAAGCATCGATCTCGACACAGCGATCGGGCAGGTTCCTCACCCAGCCTTTTAGTTCGAGCTTTTCCGCAGCCTCTTTTGCACTCGCCCTGTACCATACGCCCTGGACCCTTCCATGAACGATCAGGTGCACGTGCTTTAATGTACCCATTGCATCGCTTTATCCTGCATTGCCGGACGGGTACTGTATTATGTACGCTGTTCTTTTTTTACAGGAATATAGAATGCCAGGACAATGAAAACGATAGAACCGTCAATGATAAAATTAGAGATCAGAAGCAGGGAGTTCTGATACATTATGAAACTTATGAGAGAGGTGAGTGACGACACTGCCTTTCCGGTAAGAAGGACCGGCGTAAGGTTCAGGTTCTTTTGCACATCTTTTATTATAAGATACGCAATTGCCGTGACACATGCCATATAGGCAACGGCAAGATCGATGTAAAATCTTTCCATGCTGAGCGGTGTAGCCTGGAAATGACCGATCTTCCCGGAAACCATGTTGAACATTATTATAACATGGTTGGGAACAATGTAGAACATCGATCCGACGATAAGAAATGCCCAAAAGAGCATGATCATGAGCATCCTGTAGTTCTTCTGCTTATTCGTGAGAGTTGCCATAAAACCTCCTGTTTCAATCTTTTAAAAGTTTACAGTAAAGCCTTGACCGCTTCCATAAGTTTCGGCATTATCTCGCCAGCCGGACCTTTCAAGAAGTAGTTGTCGATATCGGAATAAAAGGTTTCCCTCGGATTTACATCGATGATGACCGCGCCTGATTTTTTCCCGTACCTCGGGATCTCGGACGCGGGATAAACCGAGCCCGATGTCCCGATTATCAGAACGACCTTTGCCTGTTCTATCTTCATGTAGGATTCGGGGATCATCTGGACGGGTTCGCCGAACATGACAATGTCGAGCCGTGCCTTGCCGCCGCATTTGCAGGCAGGCATTGCAGTCAATATTCGTTCCAGTGAATGAGAATTCAGCTCTGTGACGGCATTTTTTAAGAATTCCAGAAAATCCTGTTTCGAAAATTTCATCGTTTCGCTGCATTGTGTGCATTTGAACCTGTAAATATTCCCGTGCACTTCAATGACATGGTTGCTGCCCGCAAGCTGATGCAGATTATCGACGTTCTGTGTAATGACACAATCCAACAACCCCAATTTTTCCAATTCTGCTATTGCAAAATGTGCCTGGTTCGGGGATGCATTACTCAGGGAGGCTATGGAATCATCGATAAAGTCTATAATTTTCTGCGGATTGTGCGTTGCCAGATCTATAATGCCCTGGGTCGTGCCGAACTCCATGGGATTGAACCTGTCCCATAATCCTCCGGGGTCCCTGAAAGTCGCGATGCCGCTTTCCTGAGAGATGCCTGCACCCGTAAACGCCACGATGTGTTTCCTTTTGACAATCTCTTTTGCAGCTTCTTTTATAAAATCTTTACTCAAGCCTTTCTTTCCTTTATTGTCTTTTCTATTTCCCGTGCACGGAGTTCTTTCTTGAGGACCTTACCGATAATATTTTTGGGTAAATCGTCAATGAATTCAAAATACTTCGGTATTTTAAATACGGCAAGTCTTAATTTCAGGTATTCTTTTATCTCATCCCCGGTTGTTTTTTCCCCGGGTTTCAGCACTATGAAGGCTTTTGCCTCCTCGCCCATGACCTTATCGGGCACACCTATGACAGCAGCATCCATGACCTTTCCATGCTCGTAAAGAACGTTTTCTATTTCTTTCGGATAGAGATTCTCTCCTCCACGGATAATCATGTCCTTTTTTCTGTCAACGATGTAAAAATACCCTTCGGAATCGACATATCCTATGTCCCCTGTGTGCAGCCATCCGCTGACGACGGTTTGTGCAGTTTCTTCGGGCCTGTTGTGATAGCGTTTCATGATTGCACCGCCCCTTATGACCAATTCGCCTATTTCATTGACCGGCAGTTCCTTGCCGTTATCATCGATGACCCTTACCTCCTGTCCGGGTAGTGTCAATCCTATAGAACCAATCTTTCTGACGCCATGGAGCGGGTTCAAGGTGCTGACGACAGTACCTTCGGTAAGTCCATATCCTTCTACAATCTTTATGTCATAGATGGATTCAAATTTTTTGAATGTTTCTTCCGCAAGAGGCGCTGCACCGCACACACCGAATTTCAAGCTGCTCAGATCGTGTTTTTTTATGTCATCTGCAATGAGGATCAGAATATTATAGACAGCAGGCACTCCGCTGAAGAAGGTGACCTTGTACTTTTCAACGACCTCTCCGAACTCGGATGCAGAAAAAGTCAGCCTTAACGCTACGGTAACGCCGGAATAAAGTGCGCTGATCATGGACATCATGGCATTTACATGAAACAACGGTAAAAAAATCAGGGCGACTTCATCACCCTTTTCTTCTTCAGAGTGCAGCACCGACCTGACCCCCATAACTGCATAAAGGGCGTTGGCATGCGTCAACAATGCACCTTTTGGCTTCCCTGTCGTGCCGGAGGTATAAAAAAGGTATGCATCGTCGTCCGGTGATATCTTCACAGGTCCGAGTTCGTCCGGATAATTCATGAGCTCTGAATAGGCTATCGTGCCTGAGGGAGGATTGTCGCCCGAATAAACGATCTTCTTGAGATAGGATAACGATGGCTTTATGCCTTCGATGTTGGAATAATACGAGGACTCGACAACGAGGTATTCCCCTCCTGAATCATTGAGCAGGAATTTTATCTCTTCAGGACTCCACCAGCAGTTTATAGGCCCTGCAATGGCGCCAAGTTTGTTTATTGCAAGTGCTGCGTAGAGAAACTCGGGGGAATTATTCATGTAGATATGGACCGTATCACCCTTTTTTATCCCTATGGATTTCAATCCGTTGGCAAAGCGGTTGACCCTCTCGTCAAACTGCCGGAATGTTACGGCATCATCGTAAAAATAGATATAGACCTTATCATTGCTTTCCTTTGCCTGTTTCTCTACCATTTCACGGAGATCTTTATAGGCTAAATCCATAAACCCTCCTTCTTTTGATTATAATGTCAATCTTACAATCCCTGTCGTCAACATGTCAAAACAATAGTTTATTCCGGATTGAGTATCTCTACAGAAATGCCTGCAAGCTTTTTAAATCTTTCTGCCGCTTCTCTGCCCGCGACATCATTGAGCTTCCCCCAGTGCATCGGGATAGCAAGTTTGGGCTTCACTGCTTCAACGATCTTCACTGCATTGTCGGCATCGGACGTATAGAGCCCTCCTACGGGAACTAAAAGAATGTCTGCTTTCAGCGATCTCATCTCTTCGATAAATTCGGTATCGCCCGTATGATAAATGCTTTCTCCGTTCATCGATATTATAAAACCGACATTGCCTGCATCCTTCGGGTGAAAAGGTTTTGACGGGTTGTAAGCGTACGTCGCAGAAATATGAATACCGCCAATACTCATCGTACTGCCGGGCTTTACGATCCTGACATCTCCGCTCAACTGCTTCCCGGCCGCACCGGTCGTTACGATGACCGTATCTTTTTTGCTTATCTTTTCCACATCCGGGACAGAAAGGTGATCGAAATGATCGTGTGAAATAAGTATGATGTCCGCCTTTGGATCCGATTTTTTTAATTCCCACGGATCGATGTAGACGACCTTGCCATCGGATATTCTGAAGCTTGAGTGTCCAAGCCATGAGATTTTATTTTTCATATCAGCCTCCTTTTGACAATACTGCCTGGGGCCGGGATCGAACCGGCATGGAGTTTGAGCCCCGAGGGATTTTAAGTCCCTTGCGTCTACCAGTTCCGCCACCCAGGCATTAGATGCTTTAAATAATATTTTGTGTGTAAAGTCAAATCTATTGCTTGTCTGTTTTTATCGACCCATATCTTCTGTTCGACCTGAAAAATGTCTTTGAAAATGGGAAGGTTTTGTGCGGCGACTCACCCTCGATTGACGCACAACGGCTGTTTTACAAAATTATGCTGAAATTTGATTCTTTACCCCGTGAGAAAGCCCCGCCATTTATGGCGGGGCTAATATGATAATTTTTAATTCCTTATAGAAAGGGCGGGGTTTAAAGCCGCGTCCTTTCTCACGGGGTTTACTTTCATTTTTAGGTATTTTAGTGTATGTGCATGCAATGTTTTAAACACTCTTTAAAAAGGAATATACCATGTCTGAGATAAGCGTCGTGATACCGACCTATAATCGCTTTGAAATGCTTGAAAGGGCATTGCAGGGCGTGCTCGCACAGACGTTTAAAAAATTCGAAATCATTGTCGTCAACGACGCTTCGTCCGACGACACCACTGAGCGGGTACAGCGGGGGTTTAAAACGGAAATAGAAACGGGCGTAATAAAATTCATCAGCAACGAAAAGAACCGGGGGAGATCAGCCTGCAGAAACACCGGTATAAAGTTTTCAAAAACAGAGCTCATCGCCTTTCTCGATGACGATGATTGCTGGCTTCCCGATCATCTCGATTCACTGAATAATTTTATAAATCAACACGGGAAAACCGGAATAGCTTTTTCAAATTGGGTTCTCCTCAACGAACAGACACGAGAGAAAACTGCCGGCATCAAAGGGGTTAAAACAGGTATTGGTGCTTCGTATCTTGAGCTTATGCTCCGTGCATTGATCGGCTATCCGTCAACCTGCATTATAAGAAGATCTCTGTTAGAAGAAACGAACGGGTTCGACACGGGACTTCCGCTGCGTGAAGACTGGGAGCTTTTCACACGGTGCGCCATGATCGGCGGCATTGGTTTTATGAACAAGCCTACGGTCCACATCCATGTGCATTCCGGAAGTTATTCGAACAATAAGGTTCAATGGGTCAATGCGACGGAAGCGGCATGGAACAGCATAACATCATATGCCCGGGACAAAGGGGTACGAATCAATAACCGCCTTGCTGCCGAACGCGCACTGAGGCTTTCGAGGGCGTTCATATCCATAGGTGGATTTGATAAGGCAAAGCCGTATCTTCTTGAAGCCATCAAACATAACCCCTTTTCGCTGTTCAGTTCTATTGCAATAGAAAATGCGTTCAAACTTATGATCGGTAAAGGTCTTTATATGCGGTATAAAAAATGAAGATAGCACATTTTTCAAACGAGGTCCTGCCCGTCAATTATTACGGCGGTGTGGAAAGGGTGATCGTATGGCTGTTGGAAGCACTGCAGAAGATGGGACACAAGAATTACCTGCTTGCACCACAAGGTACGTCCTGTGCTTATGCAGAGGTTGTCCCCGTTGAAAAGGTGAGGAAAATTGAGAGAGAATCGCCGATGCTCGATAAAAGTATTCCCTCTGATGCGGACATCCTTCATTATCACTATGGTTATTCATATTTGGATTATAAGCTGCCGGTGTTAAAATCCATCCACGGTTACGCCTGGCTCGATAAAGAGCTTGACGGACATTTTAATTTTTTAAGCGATGCGCACAGAAAGGCTTACAAAAGACCCGACCTGCCGTTTGTGCATAACGGATTAAAACCCGAAGAATATTTGTTCAGTGAACGTAAGGAAGACTTTCTGTTGTTCCTTTCAAGGGCTGACTGGAAGGTCAAGGGACTGCCCGTTGCTATAGACGTTGCCAGACAAACAGGAATGAAGCTTATCATTGCGGGCAACGCTCACCGGAAATTTGTGGAAGGCTATGCAGGGTTCGGTTATCTGAAAAGGCATTTTCATAAGAACTGCCTCTATGTCGGAGAGGTCGGAAACGAGATAAAGGCAGCCTATCTGGCAAAGGCAAAGGCCCTTATTTTCCCGACGCAATGGGAAGAGCCATTCGGGCTCGTTGCAATAGAGGCAATGGTCAGCGGCACACCTGTCATAACGACATGCCGCGGGGCAATGCCTGAGATCATTTTAGATAAGAGAACGGGCTTCCTCTGCAGTGATACGGATGACATGGTCAATGCGGTGCGCAGGATCGATGATTTAAGTCCGATGGATTGCAGGTCACACGTGCTTGAGCATTTTCATTATATGCGCATGGCAGAGGATTATGTTAAGCTCTATGCAAAACAGACAGGGAAGTTCGTGTAAGGCGCAAACTCCCCTGTTTTAAAATCCATGTCAGTATTATCAGTTACCCCTGAGCGTAGTCAGAGATTCTATCTTTGACGGCAGTGATGCAGACTGTAACGCGGTTTCTACATCCGACGGGATCTTTATCGCAAGCTCCGCATTGCGGTCCGCAAGAGTGCCCTCTTTGCCTTGCGAATCATTGTCTATCTGCACAGCCTTTAACGACATCGAACGCGATGATGCAGACATCGATCCATCCGGGGAATTATGATCGATCATCGTGGTAAAGATAGAGCCCGTACCGTCTCCGTTATCGACCACCTCTATAATCCGTGCTTGCTGCGGATAATTGATAAGACTCGAAGTCTCGACCTGCCAGTAGCCCGGTGTGCTTACCGACAGTCCTGCACGCGGCATGATACTGTTATAATGTCCATGCCCCACGAGATGCAAAATCACATTCGGGTAACTTATGAGAAGGTTGATGAAGGCCGCACCGGTAACCTCAGAGCTTGGATCGAGTGAATCCGGAGACTGATGGCTTGCAATGATCACAAGTTTATGTTCTGCTGCGGCCTTATTGAGTTCCGGCACGAGGAAATTATCGATCTCGTCCGTCCTTATGCATCCGTCTGTTTGACCTGCCCTGCATTGCCAGTCCAGCACGATGAACCTCACCGGTATCGAAGGCCCGGCATCGAACGCATAATCCCCATAGCCGTTGCTTATCGTGGTGGTGCTGAAACCATGTCCAACGGGCAGGGTTGTCGTGGTAAAAAATTCCTGCATGTATCCGACAGGACCGAGCAGCGCCCTGCGGGTGTCCGGAGTAATCTTCGTACCAGGGATCAGGACGTTCCCGTAATCATCTTCTGAAGAAATATAAACTGCATCGCCCGTTGCAATGGCGTTATATGCAGGGGTAACGGCAAAATGCCCTGCTATCAGCGCATCGTGATTGCCCATAGTCGTGTACCAGGGGACCTGCTTGTCGAGGCCCCATGCCAGGAACGTGTCATGGGCATCATTCAGAGGACCGGGAACAACGTCGATTTGTTTGCCGCTGTCAGGGGTAATGGTATTGCCATCGATGACGTCTATGAACCAGCGGGTTTCATTCACTGCAGTATCATTTACCGTATCACCCGTATCGATGAGCAGGTTGTAGTGCCTCGTGTTGCTGAAATCGTCGAGCGTCCGTATCACGGCATCGAGCACCTGCGGAGAGTATTGCGCCTGCGGCAGGGCTGATTTTATGACTCCATTGTCATAATAGGTATAAAAGAACCTGAGCGGCGTCTTTGTATCCATGATATGGATGTCCGTGATAACAGGAAAATAAACGACCGAGCGTGCATGTGAGGAAAGCGTTGCAGACGCACCTGCTATGGACAGGTCGTTTCTGAAGGTAAAATTCTCCCCGGGACCTGTTATGAATTTACCGAAGTTTGGATTCTGCGGTATAGCGTTCGGGTCGACAGGATTGAGTGCCGGCTCTGCGGGAACGAGTGTCCGGACAAGCGTCGTTTCTGAAGTGGAGAGCGTGTAGTGAGCCCCGGGCAGGTGACCGGGTGTATTTGCATTGCCCGTCTTTGTCGAACTGCCGCACCCGGCAGCCGCAGACAGCATCATCGCACATGCGACGGCAAATAAATAATATCTTGAAGTCCTCATAGAACCTCCTTTTTACAGTTTTCTGATTCGATAAAATATATTTTAGGTGATCGCCGTAACTATAGTCAATGTAATTGTTTACCCCGTGAGAAAGCCCCGCCATTTACGGTGGGGATACTATGATAATTTTTAATTCCTTATAGAAAGGGCGTGGGTTAAAGCCATGTCTCTTCTCACGGGGTTTACTTTAGAGTATCGCATTTAATTCTGGGCTGTGTTATTCAAAATAGCCATGTACAGGATATGAAAAACCTTTATAACACATTCGTCTTGTTCGTGGCAACCGGCATGTTCACCGGATATATCCCTTTTGCGCCCGGAACATTCGGCAGCATGATAGGTGCGGGACTTTATTATGCGGCTTCACGGCACCTGAATCTCTTTCAATCGCTGCTCCTGTTGGCGGGGCTGCTTTTTGCCGGGACATACGCGGCAGGTAAGGCGGAAAAGATTCTGCACGAGCAGGACAGCGGCAAGATCGTGATTGACGAGATTGCCGGCATGTATATCACCATGCTTTTCATACCGGCAGGCTTTGTAAACCTTTTAATTGGATTCCTCTGCTTCAGGGCGTTCGATATAATCAAGCCGTATCCGGTATCCTTTATCGACACCTCTATTCATGGAGGAACAGGGGTCATGCTCGACGACGTTGTTGCCGGTGTCTTCGCAAATATCGTTACCCATGCGGTAATCTTTCTCTATGCGGTCTTATAAGCATGATAAGAGCGTTTATTGCACTGCCGTTTGAAGATACCGCGAAGCAGGCGGTCATAAAGATCATCGACTCATTAAAAGCACCTGCTGACAGCGATAGGAGCCATGCACTCAATACTACAAGATGGGTCGAGAAAAACAATATCCATCTTACGCTGAAGTTTCTCGGTATGGTAAATGATCAGCAGGTCAAACGGGCAAAGGAAGCAATGGATACTCTCAAAAGCATGGACGCCTTCAGGATGGTCCTGCAGGACATAGGCGCATTCCCGTCTCTTGCCAGACCGCGGGTTTTGTGGATAGGTATAAAACAATGTGAACCGGTAAAGGCATTGTTCGATAAGATAGAGGAATCTCTCCGCGACATCAACAGGGAAGACAGGCCGTTTTCAGCACACCTGACCATCGGGAGAGCAGGCCGGGATGCAGGGGCGAATGATCATTCGCCCTTACTTGAAAAAGTTAAAAAGTTGTGGGATGGTAAAACTATAAGCAATTCTATTGTTGACAGGGTAGTACTGTTTCAAAGTATACTTAGTCCAAAAGGTGCCGTTTACCGCCCATTATATGTAGTAGAACTGAAAAAGGAGGCATTATGACAGTTATTGATACTCAGAGTAAGAAAAAAGCCCTTGACATGGCACTTCTTAATATCGAGAAGCAGTTCGGTAAGGGCAGCATTATGAAGCTCGGGACGACAGGTGCAATCGTCGATACGCCTGTTATACCCACGGGCTCGCTCGGGCTCGATATTGCCCTTGGTGTAGGCGGCATTCCCAAAGGCAGGGTCATCGAGATCTTCGGACCCGAGTCATCCGGTAAGACGACCCTTACGCTCCATATCATTGCCGAAGCACAGAAGGCAGGGGGTATTGCCGCGTTTATAGACGCAGAACATGCCCTCGATATAAATTATGCAAAAAAACTCGGTGTCAATGTCGACGAACTGCTCGTGTCCCAGCCGGATTCAGGTGAACAGGCGCTCGAGATAACGGACACCCTGGTGCGAAGCGGCGCAATAGATATCATCGTCATAGACTCCGTTGCAGCCCTGGTTCCCAAATCAGAGCTTGAAGGCGAGATGGGAGATGCGCAGATGGGAGCACAGGCAAGGCTTATGTCGCAGGCACTGCGCAAACTTACGGCAAACATAAGCAAGACCCAGACGACTGTCATATTCACCAATCAGATAAGGATGAAGATCGGCGTATTTTTCGGCAACCCGGAAACGACAACGGGAGGAAATGCCTTGAAGTTTTATGCATCGGTCCGTATAGACATCAGGAGGGTCGGCAATTTAAAAGAAGGGGATTCCATAATAGGGACGCGTACCAAAGTGAAGATTGTCAAGAACAAAGTTGCGCCCCCTTTCAGGGAGAGTGAATTCGATATATATTACGGCGAGGGTGTTTCAAGAATCGGGGAGATCATTGACATTGGTGCGGAGATCAAGACAATAGATAAGAGCGGCGCATGGTATACTTTCAACAATGAGCGTATAGGCCAGGGCAGGGACAATACGAGGCTTTTTTTAAAAGAGCACCCGGAAATCACTTCTAAAGTTGAAGAAAAGATAAAACATCATTTCGGTCTTATAAAAAGTGAAAAGGGACAAAAAAAAGAACAGGAGAAAGCATAAATGGAATTAAATGACATCCTGAAGATTGCAACCAAGGCAAATGCATCGGACATACATCTGAAAGCAGGCCTGCCGCCCATATTCAGAATAAACGGCTCACTGGTGCCCTATAAAGAGGCACCGAGGCTTACGCCCGAAGACCTCGGAAGGATGACGTTCGGCATCATGACGCCGGTACAGAGAGAGAAGTTTAAATCAACGTATGAGCTCGATATGGCTTACGGGGTGCCGGGACTTGGAAGATTCAGGGTCAATGTGTTTCAGCAGAGGGGCACCATAGGAAGCGTGTTCAGGGTCATACCGTTCGGAGTGCCTTCGTTCGATCAGTTAAACCTGCCGAAGGTCATCGAGAAGATAGCAATGGAGCAGAGGGGACTGGTGCTCGTTACCGGAACGACCGGCAGCGGAAAATCGACGTCCCTTGCTTCGATGATCGATTACATCAACGGCAACAGGACCTGTCATATAATAACGATAGAGGACCCGATAGAGTATCTGCTCAGGGACAAGAAGAGTATCGTGAACCAGAGAGAGCTCGGTGTGGATACGCAGAGCTTTGCAACAGCGCTGAGAAGTGCACTGAGAGAAGACCCGGATGTCATACTCGTCGGCGAGATGAGGGATTTCGAGACCATTGAAACGGCCATAACCGCGGCTGAGACAGGACATCTGGTTTTCAGTACCCTGCATACCCTCGATGCAAAGGAAACGATTAACAGGATTATTTCCATATTCCCCCCTTATCAGCAAAAGGCGATACGGCTTCAGCTCTCCGCAATATTGAAGGCCGTTATATCCCAGAGGCTCGTGCCCAAGGTTGACAATAAAGGAAGGGTCCCGGCAATCGAGGTCATGATAGCGACTGCGAGGATAAAAGAACTTATCGCGGATGAAGAAAGAGCGACCGAGATAACCGACACCATATCGAAGGGATTTACGACCTATGGCATGCAGACTTTCGATCAATCGCTCCTGCAATTGTTCAGGCAAAACCTTATTACGTATGAAGAGGCATTGAGGCAATCGACCAATCCGGATGATTTCGCTTTACGGGTAAAAGGCATTACCTCGAGTTCGGATATGACCTGGGAAGACTTCGATAAAAAATCCAGCCCCGGCAAAGATGAGGATTTCAAGATAGAGAAGTTTTGATCAGTGAATACCAAAGAAATCAGAGACATCTTCCTCAAATACTTTGCTTCACAGGGACACAGGCTTGTCCCCAGTTCTTCGCTCATCCCTGCCGATGACCCTACCCTGCTCTTTACCAACGCAGGCATGGTGCAGTTCAAGAAGCTGTTTACCGGTGAAGACAAGGCAGACTATACGCGTGCGTGCACGTCCCAGAAGTGCGTAAGGGCCGGCGGGAAACACAACGATCTCGAGAATGTCGGATACACCGCGCGGCATCACACCTTTTTTGAGATGCTCGGGAATTTTTCTTTCGGGGATTATTTTAAGAAGGATGCAATCCATTTTGCATGGGACCTTCTGACGCAGCACTACAAGCTCCCCGCAGAACGGCTCTGGATCACGGTCTTCAAGGACGACGATGAGGCATATAATCTATGGCATAACGACGTTAAGGTCGCCTCTCACCGCATCATAAGAATGGGAGAAAAAGACAACTTCTGGTCCATGGGTGAAACGGGTCCCTGCGGGCCATGCTCGGAGATCATCTTCGATCAGGGTGACGCGGTAAAATGCAGCAATCCGGAATGCGGGGTCGGGTGCGATTGCGACCGGTACCTTGAAATCTGGAACCTCGTTTTCATGCAGTATAATAAACAGGATAACGGGAAACTCTTGCCTCTCCCGAAGCCGAGCATAGATACCGGTATGGGACTGGAACGCCTCAGCGCAGTGCTCTCCGGGGTAACGAGTAACTACGATATAGACATATTCAAAAATATTATCACGGCACTGTCCGACATCCTTCATGTTTCGTATGCTCCCGGCGCATCGACCGGCCCTGCTCTCAGGGTAATAGCCGATCATATAAGGGCAGCGGTATTTCTGATTGGCGACGGCGTCCTTCCCTCGAATGAACAACGGGGATATGTTTTAAGGAGGATCTTAAGGAGGGCATTGAGGTACGCATTTATGATCGGCATGAAAGAGCCGTCGCTGTATACGGCGGCCGAAGCGGTCGTAAAATCCTACGGCGACACCTACACGGACCTGAACACGCATAAAAAATTCATACAATCATCGATCAAGGACGAGGAAGCGAAGTTCCTGCTGACCCTCGAAAGGGGATTGTCTTTTATTGACGAACACATGCAGGGTATGAAATCATCGGGCACAGGGGTCATAGACGGTGCCTTTGCCTTCAAGCTGTATGACACCTACGGCTTTCCCATAGATATATTGTCCGATATCGCAAAGGAAAACGGCATGACCGTCGACAGTGAAAGATTCAATGTGCTCATGGGAGAGCAGAGGAAAAAAGCGAGAGATGCGAGTAAGTTCGGAAAGGTCATGGAGATAAAAGACATATCATTGTACGGACAGATTTTACAGGCCTCGGGACCCACGGAGTTTCTCGGATACAGGAGGCTGTCACTAAAAACATCTTTGCAGTGGATTATCAAGGACAACCAGCAGTCGGAAAATCTGAACGAGGGTGAAGACGGTGTCCTTCTGTTTAAAGAGACCCCGTTTTATGCGGAATCAGGCGGTCAGATCGGAGACACGGGGACAATAACTGCCGGCTCAAACAGGTTCCTCGTGAAAGATACGGCAAAACCCTTAGAAGGCATCATAGCTCATATAGGGACCGTGGAGCGCGGACATTTTACAAAAGGACAGAATACGGAACTTGCCGTAAACAGGGAAGAACGCCAAGCCACTGCACTCCACCATACTGCGACACACCTGCTTCAGGCAGCACTGCGCCGGCTCATAGGCCCACACATAAACCAGGCAGGATCTTTCGTAAGTCCTGCAAGACTCAGGTTCGATTTCACGTTGAACCGTGCCGTGAGCCCGGATGAGCTTCTCCGGACAGAATCACTCGTAAACCAGTGGATCAGGGAAAATCATGAGGTGGTCATCAACTTCTCTTCGCTCGAGGACGCGGTCAAAGAAGGCGCCACCGCACTGTTCGACGAAAAGTATAAAGATATCGTGAGGGTCGTGACGATCAATAAGATAAGCAAAGAGCTCTGCGGAGGCACGCACATAAGACGCACGGGAGACATAGGGCTTTTCATCATAGTAAAGGAAATGTCCGTATCAGCAGGGGTGAGAAGGATAGAAGCCGTAACGGGACAGGCGGCTTACGATCTTGTAAGGGAAAGGCTCTCCGCCCTGAAAGAGCTTTCGGCTCTTTTAGGCTCGTCCGAGAACGATGTGCTTGAAACTGCCGGTAAATTGAAGCAAAAGATAAAAGAGCTCGAAACAAAACACGTACGCAGCACGAAATCCATGGCAGAGATATCGCAGGACATACTTTCAAAGGCGGTAACCGTGCAGGGCGTTAAGATCGTCAGCTCGGTGGTAGAAGATATATCCATTGAAGAATTGCGCAATCTGTGCGATATCCTGAGACAGAAGATTCAAACAGGCATTGGAGCTATCGGCTGCAATGCAAATGAAAAGGCGAATATCGTGGTTTTTGTTACAAAAGACCTGACGGACAGATACAGTGCTTCAGAGATCATAAAACATCTTGCAGTCATGGTCGAAGGAAGCGGCGGCGGAAGAAAGGATTTTGCCCAGGCAGGAGGTCCGGCAGTGGATAGGCTTGCGGCTGCTGTAGGACAGATTGCGGAGATAATTAAACAGAAATAAATAATATTCTTTCGCCTCTCTGTGTGAACGGGTGAGTGAAGGTAGAGTTAAAAAAATTGGTTTATTTAAATAAGACTGGAGGAAAAACATGTCAAAGATTTGCACAATATGCGGTAAGGGCTCTCAGTATGGGCACAAGGTGAGCCATGCGAACAATAAGACGAACAGGAGATGGGAGCCGAATCTCCAAAAGATCAAGATTGTGCTGGACGGCAGTGTCAGAAGGGCTTATGTGTGTTCGACATGCATCAAGTCGGGCAAGATACAAAAGGCTGTGTAAGGAGGCATTATGAGAGAAAAAGACCGCGAGCTGAACAGAAAGCAGAGAAGGAAACAAAAGAGACTCAAGCTGAATAAAAAAGCGGCAATGCAAAAGAAAGCAGAGCAGAAAGAGGCCGAATCATAGTTGTAAATTATAAAATTATACTAAAAACATAACAAAAAAGGAGGAGGGAACATGCGTAAGAAACATTTATTTTTATCTCTTTCGTGGATGATTTTTACCGGTTTGGCAGCCGTCACGGGCTGCGGCAGAACCAGCACCAGCAGCCCGGCACCGGCGGCACCTCAATACTGGGGAGCAAACGGATACACACTGAGTCCCGCAGGGGTCCAGATTGGGAATTCATCGTTCGATGCGGCGGGCCGCAAAGCCATTCCCCAGCCGAGTGAGATTACCGTCACGCCGGATGGGAAATTAGCGTTAGTCCTGAGCACGGGATGGGTCACGTATGCAGGTAAAAGCCATATGATAACGGCAATCGACACGGCAACGGACAAGATTGCGTCCTACATCTCTCTTACGACACCGGCACTCGGATATGAGAGTTTTGACGGTATGGCGGTCAATACCTCGGGCACGGATGTATACGTTCCGGGCATCAACGGGCAGGTAGGCTATGTTTTGGACGTGGGAATAGATGCAAGCAGCAATCTTAGTCTCAAGCGGGAAATACTTCTCGATACGTACACGACATCCACCTTCGGTTCCACGATGACAGTCTGGCCCACCGCTGCGGGCATTGCCATATCGCCTGACGGAAACACCTTAATCACTGCGAATAACGTTGTCTATGACGTAAGCGGCAATCAGTATCCGGGTGAAACGATTTCAATCATCGACCTTACAAATAATACGCAGACCTTCACCTTAACGACAGGCGGGTTTTATCCCTGGGCAATTGCAATAACACCCGACGGTAAAGATGCTTACGTATGCAACCGCCAATCAAATACAGGCACGGGAACGGTTACAGTATTTTCAATTAGCGGAACACCCTATACCGTAACGACTATACCTCTGAATCAGGTAGGGTCCGCAGCTATCATATCTTCAAAGGACGGGAGCAAGATGTACGTTGCCAATTCGCTCAGCGACACGGTAAGTGTCATTAATACGGCGACCAATACGGTATCCGGCACCATAGCGCTCGCACTATCTGCCGATGAACCCTCCATGGGAGGACTGCCGAACAACCTGACGCTTTCAGGCGACGGCAAGTATCTGTATGTCTCCATGGGCGCGGACAATGCCGTTGCCGTGATCGATACTGCTACGGACCAGGTCCTCGGAAGAATACCGACTGCCGTATATCCGTCTGCAGTTGCCTTCGATCCCGTTCATAATCATATCTTCGTAGCGAATATGTATGGTGTAGGACACGGACCATACATACCTTCGACCTCGCTCCACGTTTATGATTTTGCGAACTACGCATGGTTCTGCTACGGCTCTGTATCGGACATAACCCAGCCGACCACCGCACAGCTTGCAGCATACACGGACCAGGTGCTTGCAAATGATTTCGTGCAGCCGGCACATCCGGCCGTTCCGGCAAATATTACGAGCGCATGGTCGAACATAACGCACATCGTTTATATCTTGAGGGAAAACCATACCGTTGACATGGAGTTCGGCGATCTTTTCACTCAGGGAAATGCAGCGCCGGTGCCCTGTCCGTTTCTTTCTGCAGAAAGTCTCGATGCGTTCGCCGCATTGCCTTCGATTTACGGATGCAGCAACCCCGGTATTTCAGGCATCGGATTCACGACACCGAACACTCATGCACTGGTGAAGCAATTCGCCCTGGATACGAATTTTTATCTCGACATCGTGCCCTCTATTGCAGGGCATCCTATGTCATTTCAAGGCATGATCAGCGATTATCTTCAGAGGATCTGGTCGATCAATACGGGGTATGGAGGTCAGAACAGGGCAGGAGATTCAGGAATGCCGATATCGTCTGTTCCCAGCGGCACGATCTTCGATGCACTGAAGAATGCAGGAATTTCGTTCTCTTCTTTTGGACAGGGTGCAAATGCCCTTTATAACGACGGTGTTTACAACGGCAGCAATCCGATAAACTCGTTGCCTGAATTCGATCAGACCTATGGGGGCAGCAATTTCAGCGATGTGGTGAAGGCAGATTACTTTGTATCTGCATTCGACAATATGGTCAAGAGCGACAGCTTCCCGAATTTTGTATTCATGACTATGGGGGACGATGGATTCGAACCGACCGACACCCCTCTGTCTGCATATACGGAAAATGACTATGCGACGGCACTGGTCGTGCAGGCGGTTTCAAACAGTAAATACTGGGGCTCTACGGCGATATTTATAGACGAGGACGATCCGCAGCCGGGATTCGATCATATCGATCAGGAGCGGTCGTTCATCATCGTCGTTAGTCCATATTCGAAACACGGATATATCTCTACTGCACACTATGGATTTGCAAGCGCATTAAGGACTATAGAGCTCATACTGAGCCAATCGACGGGCAAGACGTTATCGCCTATGACAGAGTTCGATGCAACGGCTTTGCCCATGTATGATATGTTCCAGGCAACCCCTGTTATGACACCGTTTACCGCAATGCCGGTAACGTGGAACTCAGTGGGATGGACAAGATAACGTATCCTTAATACTGAATCATAAAAAGGGCGGTCATTCGACCGCCCTTTTTTCTGAACTATACCAAAAACGGGTTATTTCTCAAGAACTCGAATCGATCCATGTCCTGAGTTTCCAATTAGTGCGGTTTTTTATCGAGGAAAATACCAAGGGCAGTATCT
>JBBIVV010000019.1:0-41399 GCA_037439545.1 bacterium | reverse complement strand
TCATCACAAACCGTATTTACTCTAAATTCATTCATGAAACGCTCCTTAGAAACAGCATTAGATCTACACATTACATAATTCACAGATTATTACAAATTTCCTTTACCCCCGTGAGAAAGCCCCGCCATTTATGGTGGGGCTAATATGATAATTTTTTAATTCCTTATAGAAAGGGCGTGGGTTAAAGCCACGTCCTTTCCAACGGGGTTAACTATCAACAGAAAGTGTTAATCATTACTGTCCCAACGTTTAATGAATCTAAACACAGTCACTACTTTCCAAGATAGAGTATGTCAGATTATCTGTGTAAATATCCCTCCAGCACCTGTTTGACAATACATCTGAGACTTTAGAAAAAGCCTATTATGACGGGTACATCTTTTATCAACTGTGAATACGATATAACATGGGAGCTTTGACACGGGGAACGCACTACCCCGGTCATTCGCCGATAATCTTTACGAGTACCCTTTTCCTGCGCATGCCGTCAAATTCGCCGTAGAAGATCTGCTCCCACGGGCCGAAATCGAGTTTTCCTCCGGTAATAGCGACCACGGCCTCCCTGCCCATGACCTGTCGCTTCAGGTGCGCATCGGCATTTTCTTCTCCGGTATTGTGATGGTATTGCTTTACTGGTTCATGAGGTGCAAGCTTTTCGAGCCATACATCAAAATCATGGTGGAGTCCGGATTCGTTATCGTTGATAAAAACAGATGCTGTTATATGCATGGCGTTTACCAGCACAAGCCCCTCTTTGACAGCACTTTCCCGGAGGCATTCTTCGATCTTCGATGTAATATTTATAAATGCTTTCCTCGTAGGGACATTGAACCACAGTTCCTTGCGGTATGTCTTCATCTTCCATCCACCTCTGTGTATTTTATAAACAAATTCATTGGAATACACAACAAGAGAATATTAGTGAAGACGGTAGGGCAGCACATGACATTACTTATCATAGATGTCCCTATTTTCCCTAATTTCTCCCGTGACATTTATTATCAGTCCGTGCTTTAAAATCTGCAATACGGTACATACCTTATCGTTATCGGAGGTAATTATGGAACAGGAAAAAACTGGCACTATTGCGGAGAACCTTGTAGCCGTGGCAATCGGGATTTCAGGACTTGCGAATTATCAGGAGGGTTCGGTGGTGAGCAGAACGGTGATAAACAAAAATTCCGGGACCGTTACATTGTTTGCTTTTGACAAAGATCAGAAACTCAGCGAGCATACCGCGCCTTATGACGCTCTGGTATGTATGCTCGAAGGCACCGCCGATATTACGATCTCCGGCAAACCCATCCACGCAAAAGCAGGAGATATGGTAATTATGCCCGCAAACCAGCCCCACGCGCTGAATGCAGCGGACAGGTTCAAGATGCTCCTTGTCATGATCCGATAATATCCCCGGACTTTCTCTGCGGATTAATACTCGTTACGGGAGTCGAGTCGTACAGGATATGGGGTTTCGGTACATGCTGCTGCGTTATTTCTCATAGGGATTACCTTCATGCAGTCTCATATGGTAGCAGGCGCAAGCGGTTTGTTTGTTACATAGAGGTTGACCATATGCAGAGCCAGCAACGATGAACGTTTTTGAGCCATCTCTCGTTTCCCGGATACGATGAATTTATTGGCGAAAACTCCTGTATCGGCAGCTAAAGCTATATACGTTATTCCCGCGGGATAATCATTGGTTGAGCTGTCCGGGCCTGCCTGTCCGCATACACAGAGACACAAATCGACACCTTTTTTGGTCTTCATATGCATCGCAGCCTTTTTTACAAAGTACTCACTCACTGCTCCGTACGTGTCATATTCCTGCCGGCTTATCCCGAGATCTCCTATTGATTCCGTATTGTAGATTATCATGCCGCCCCGGTAGCAACAGGAAGCGCCGGGCATTTTTATCAAATTATAACTCACGAGCCCCCCGGTATACTCCTCAATAACGAACAATGATTTATTGCCTGCCGCCAGATTTTTTACTACCAACGATTCAACAGTCTCATCGTCTTCGGCATAGATGTTATTGTTTAAAATCTTTCGGATTGACTCAATCAGAGTTTTATATTGTATTCTGCATTCTTCGGTATTTTTCCCCTTTCCGGTCAGATGAATGTGAATACTGTCGTCCTGGGGATAGCTTCCGAACCCGACGTCACCCGCCAGGGCAAGCGGCGCTCGTATCAACTCATTGATCCGGGATTCAGCAATACCGAGGACCTTGAATATTTTAAACGTGATAATAGCATCATGGTGAGGAGAAACGCCCAATACGGTTTTTGCTTTGTCAGATGAAACGATGGACCGTAATTCCCTGGGCACGGCGGGCAGCAGCATAAGTTGTTTGCCGTCGTTTGTAGTGATCAATGAGCCCGGAGCAAGTCCTTCAGCATTGGGTATGACGGTTGAGCCCTCGACAATCATCGCCTGTTTTTCATTGTCCTTCGTCATGGGAATATTGCGTGCCTGGAAAAGGCTTTGTACCTTTGAGAATGCTTTTTCGTCCAGAGCCAGTTTTTTACCAAGCAACTCTGCGATGCTTTCAACGGTTATATCATCGTCCGTGGGTCCCAATCCGCCTGAAACCACGACAAGATCGTTTTCATGTAACAATCTTCCAATCTCATGCTTAATGATCTCCTTATCATCAGCGATACTGAGTATCGAACTGACTCTGAATCCGTACTCGTTGAATTTTTGAGCTAAAAATGATGCGTTCGAATTCAGTATCTTACCTGCCAGAAGCTCATTACCGATTGTTACTAAAGCAACGTTTTTCATATATTCTTCCCGTCCTTTTCAAAATCATAAATATCACATAAACACAAGGTTACCATGTATCATCGATGTCCATCAATAGCCCTTTTTCGGTCTCAGTTCTCATTTCGAAAGGCTCCGGAAAGTGGATTGGTTCACGAGAAAAAGATTACACGCAGGGTGATCTCTAATGTGTAGACGCACCCTCACGGTTATCCGGTTCAACGGCAGGCGTAAAGCCAGCCCCTGCCGATAAATGATGAAGAATGAGCGATTCATCGAATCGCCCCTGCATCCTATATGCAGTTGACACATTCCTGAAAAGGTATTAAATAGAATAATTATGGCACAGGTAAAGGGTGTATCAATAGTAGGGATGATTAAATTCATGAAAAAGCACTCGGAAGAGCTTTTACCGAAAGTCAAAAGTGCTCTCCCGCCCGATTCGGCTCACTATATGGAAGAACATATCCTCGCGACAAAATGGTATCCTTATAAGTTGTTTGTCGACCTGTTGAGGACGCTGGACACCATACTCGGCAAAGGAAACCTTGAGTTTTGTGTAGAGCAGGGCAAACTTTCAGCACAGCATGACGTGGCATCAATTTACAAAATATTCCTTATGTTTATCAACACGAAGATGCTTGTCGCTAAAGCCATGACCATGTGGGGCAGCTATTTCGACACGGGAAAGGTGGAAGTTTCGAGCTATACTGATAGCGGCAGTGATAAGCACCTTGCGGTAATTATAAGCGATTTTCCGGACATGGATATGGCTCACATCAAAAACGTGGTGGGCTGGATCGAACAATTCCTGATCATGAGCAAGTTCGCCAGAACGGTGGAGCCAAAAATCGTAAAATGTCCGGAATACGGTGATCGGGTCACGGAATTGTACTTTAAAGCAGACTAAAGAAAAGTAAGTCATGAGCCGCGGGTTAGAGAGGAGAGAATTATGGCGCAGGTAAAAGGTATAGCAATACTGGGGCTGATAAAATTTATAAAAAAGCAACCAAATGATTTGATGCCCAAGGTCAAAAGTGCACTTCCGCCGGATTCTATCAGGTATCTGGATGAGCACGTACTCGTATCGAAGTGGTATCCATATAAGCTGTATATCGATATGCTCAAGGCGCTCGATACTATAGTGGGAAAAGCAAATCCGGAATTTTGTATAGAACAGGGCAGGCTCGCAGCACGTGATAATATATCATCTCTTTTCAAAGTCTTCATAAAGTTTATGAACATAAAGATGCTTCTTTCTCAGGTGATGAATATGTGGAGCAGCTATTTCGATACGGGAAAAGTGGAAGTCGCCAGTTACACCGAGCATGGGAGAGACAGGCACCTCACTATTCTTATCAAAGACTTTCCTGATATAGATATAGCGCATGCCAGGACTGTGATGGGCTGGATCGAACAATTCCTGATCATGAGTAAATTTACTACGAAAGTGCGGTCCCAACTCGTCAAATGCCAGGCTTCGGGAGATGCAGTAACTGAAATGCGTTTTACCGAGGATTAGCAGAGTCCGTTACATCTGCGGTGAAATATAAATTTATTTACGGTTCTCTTTTTCATAACTTATATTACGGCATGTCTTTCTTCGGGCCGGCAGGGTAGGTTTCTTTTATGAGAATGGAAAGTACGAACGATACCACGAAGAATACCATAAGAAACCATACAGAATTATGAAAGCTGTTTGTGATATTCTTGATGCCTTCCATGATGTATATGACAATCACTGCTCCTACAGACCCCGTAAGCATGAGCAACCCCGTAGCAGTTCCTGTTAGTCTTTCGCCGACAATCTCGATAGTCATCTGCAATACAATGGGCAGGAGCGATATTATAAAAAAGCCGATGATGGCGCCGAGAATTATGACCAGAGTAAGACTGTGAGTATTTAAAAACGGATATATAATGACACCGCCGAGGACTGTTGACAAGACGAGGAAAGGTTTTCTCTTCTTCAATGCATCGGAAAGAAGCGGGATAACAACTGCGCCGAGTGTACCGCTGCCGATTATGACCCCGCCGATTATACCTGTCTGGACCGGAGTAAACCCGTTCGGCAAAAGGAGCGCATCCATCCACGTCATGAGTCCGTTGAAAAAGCCGATGCCTATAAACATGATAACTATGAGCAGGAACATATCCTTTATCCGGAGTATGCTCTTATATGCTTCCAGGCCCCTGTATTCTTTTTCCTCTTCCTTTAAAGTGGTAAGGAGTGAGGGGTTATCCTTGCCGAGCACGAGAAACAGGATGCATCCGGGTATCGTTATGCCGGCATAGATATACAACACATTTGCAAGTCCTCTGCTGTTTACCAGTATCGGGGTGAAGATCATGGCAGCTATCATACCGATGAACATTGCCATGGAACCAAGACCGTTGGCAAGGGCACCCTCGTCTTTGTCAAACCAGACGGATGCGAACTTAGATACGCTGTTCAGAATAAAAGGCTGTGCGACAGATATGCCGAATTGGCCGGCAAACAGCCATAAATACGAATCATATTTAAGCCTGAGAAATACGGATATGCCCATGATGATAGCTCCGGTCGAGACCGTGAATTTAAAGCCTTTTACATCAAGAAGAGTTCCGACAGGTGCCGACAAGAGTATACTTAACAAGGGGAAGATGGAGGTCAGCCAGCTTACCTGAAACTCACTGATGCCAAGCTGTTTCCGGACGATTGTTTCTATGGGAGCAAAATTTAACCATAAGAACTGGGTAAGTGCTATGACGTACATAAACACGATCAAAACGATCCATCGGTAAGGACTGCGGTGAGTCTGTGGTAGTTCCATAGTAACCTCTCTATTCCTTGTGCATATCGTATACGCTTCTTCTTAGTCAATAGATTGTCATGCACAATCTTTGCCGTGTGCACGCTTTATTTACAGGCAATCAGGAAAAAGGAAAAACGGTATGCGTGCTATGGAGAGCTGCGAAAGATTTGCTTTTGGTTTCCCGGTAAGTATGCTATCAAAAACACATGAAGATATTTATAAAATGGTTTACCCCGTTTGAAACCGCGGTTCGCGGCAGTTTTCCCCCGGGAGCTCAAGCAATGTATCGTAGAGAACGAATGCGTTTTAAAGTCCGGTCCCTTGTCGCGGCATTTGCCGTCATGGTCATGCTTGCAGGTATACCGGGGAAAGCTTACTCAGATTCCGCATCCTCTCACGATACATCTGAAAGAATTCAGTACATACAGAAATTGCTCGATGACGGAACGGGCTCCGCAAAGTTATGGTGGTACGGGTGGCTCGCATTTTACTCCGGTGCGACCATCGTTCCTTTAACCGCTGCATTGACGACAAAAAACGAAACGCTTCAGGTAACGGGCGGTGTTTCTACAGCGGAGTCGCTGATAGGCTTTTGCGGTATGTTCGTAATGCCTTTTGCTACAAGGAGTGCGGCCGATGATCTTCGCACTATGCCTGAAAACACACCGGAAGAGCGGTCAAAGAAACTTTCGGCTGCGGAAGACCTTCTGAAGAAATCCGCGGTAGACGAAATAGCCGGAAAATCGTGGGTACAGCATTCCCTGGGAGTCCTTGTCAACGCAGCAGGTGCCATGGTCATATGGAAGGGCTACGAGAGCAGGATAAAAAAGGCCGGCGGGCAATCATGGCAACAGGCGCTGATAAGCTTCGTTGTCGGGACCGGTGTAAGCGAGCTCCAGATATGGACAGAGCCGGTGAAGGCGATTTCCGATTATAAAGACTACGAGAGCATGTACCCTGCACCACGTGCTGCCATCGATACGAAGTTTTTGCTCCTGCCTTCGGAAAACGGGCTTGAATTCGCCGCTGCAGTCCGGTTCTGAACGAGGTATTGCGGTAACAGTAATCTGATGTAATCCCTTTCTTAACCTTGACAAAAGCCTGTTCCTGTATAGACTTTAACTTAAGTTGCTTAAATGCGCCGGAGTGGCGGAATTGGTAGACGCGCCAGATTCAGAGTCTGGTGGCTGAAAGGCTGTCAGGGTTCGAGTCCCTGCTTCGGCATAACTTATTATGAAGATCCAAAGAAGCACTATTTTAAAAAAACTGGATGCCGCAACTCAGGAATATATTTCTATTATAGCGCATACTGCCGGTAAACTCGGTAATGATGCATATCTGGTGGGTGGTCCTGTAAGGGACCTGATGCTCAACAGGGACAGCATTGATATTGACATAGTCGTGAAAGATGACGGTATAAAGTTTGCGGCTATGCTTGCGAACCAGATAAGAGACAGCGAGTTAACGGCATACAGGGAAAGACTGACCGCAACTATTTCTGTACCATCGCACCGGCGTCCAAGTGACGGTACGCAGGAGTTACGGAACACCGGTGTGCAGGACCGCAGTTATATTGATATCGCAACCATGAGGGCAGAGGTTTATGATCATCCCGGTGCTCTCCCGCGTGTTGAGGCAGTATCCGATATACGCACAGATCTTTCAAGAAGGGATTTTACCATCAATGCAATGGCGTTGAAGCTTAACGATGACGATGATACAGAGCTCATAGATCCCTTCCATGGCTACGAAGCGATTCAATCATCGGTTATCAGGTCCCTGCACCCGAAAAGTTTTATCGATGATCCGACACGCATATACAGGGCAATAAGGTTTGAAGTCAGGTTAGGATTCAAGATCGAGGAGCAGACCCTTAAGGCGATCAAGAGTGCCGTATCGGGCAACGCACTGAAAACAATAAGCGGACAGAGGTGCATAAAAGAGATTAACCTGTATCTTGCCGAGGGCAATCCATTCCTGTTTATAAACAGGGCTTATGAGCTTGGTGCTGCCAATCAAATTATTTCAAGTCATAACGCATTAGAGGGAATCAAAGACATGTATGGCGGTATTTTAGGGAAAAAAATATTAAATGCAGAAAATAAAAAGCTGTTACTGCTGGCAGCTCTGTTTATCCATAATACACCGAACGAGATTTCGAATAAGGCTGATTATTTCGGCATGACAAAGAAACAGCGCACAACTATTACAGATACCAAACTGATCCTCGGTGCCCTGAAAGAGAGTCCGTCAAAACTGAACAGTATCATAAAGCGGTATGGCGATAACGCAAGACTGCTGGCATATATTATCACGAAAAGCAAACTCCTCCTGCCCTACATTGCCTCATAATGAACTGGCGATCCTATCAGAAGAATCACCTCAAATCGCTGAAAAGGCGATTGAAGTATGCTTCACTGCCTTATATTCTTGTCTCCGCAATAATCGTTCTCGGGATATTCCTTTACAGTATCGTCCGTCATTCAGGCGGCCCGGGAGTACAGCATCCTGCTGCAATGCAGCAGCAGCCGTCATCCGGCATAACGGCAACGGCAATAACTCCTTCTGTTGAACAGGAGCATGCGGAAATAAGAAATGTATACGGCAAATCGCTGCCTCGAAACATCGTAACAAAGTGGATAGATCATGTAATGAACACATACAGGGTGAAATACGGCGCGGTCGTCGTCATTGACATAAAGACGTGCAAGCCCGTTGCAATCGTAAGCAGGGGCAGCAATTTCTCGGCTTTTCATGCATACCCGGCTGCCTCACTCGTTAAGCTCGTGACGGCAGCGGCAGCCATCGAGATGCATAATATACCGCCGTATGCATTCTTCTATTATGATTCCAGGAATGCAAGCCAGAGTATACGGGCATTGACAAACGGGTATAGTGACGGGAGAAGACGCATAACGTTCTCAATGGCACTCGCAAAGTCCAATAACCCGGTATTCGGCAAACTTGCCCTTTATAAAATCGGTAACAGCAGCCTTCAAACTTATTTTAACCGGTTTTATTTTAATAGACCTGTGGGTCCGGACTTTATCATGCAAAGCAATGCAGTCGTGGACAGCAATGCAGTGGATATTGCACAAACAGGCGCAGGGCTTAATCCCGATACAACGCTGAGTCCTCTCCATGCCGCATTGATCGTGCAGGCAATAGCCGACGGAGGAAGGATGTGCGTGCCGTACGAAGGGTTCGGCAATTCTGAACAGCAGCGTGTGCAGGTACTATCACCGCAGACGGCAAAAGAACTGATAGACATGATGAGGTTGACCATTGTCAAGGGGACATCCAGGAGGGCGTTCTTTAACAGAAGAGGAAAGTACATTCTGGCAAATATAAGCGTTGCAGGGAAAACGGGCTCCATTCACGGGTCTGACCCTGAGGGTGATTATGAATGGTTTGCAGGTGTTGCGCCTCTCGACGATCCGCAGATTGCCGTGGCAGCACTTGTCGTGAACCGCACTACATGGACGATCAAAGGCTCGTATCTCGGAGCACAGGCATTCTTAGCATACTTCTTTCCCGATGCAGTCAAAAAACAACTGCATATGAAATAGGGTTAAATTTTAACCGACTTCCATTTGCCTCGTTTTAATCCAATAAGCATAAATGTGCTTAAAAGGAATATATAGATGTCCGCTGACAACCATAAGCCAAGGGTGTTCAATCCAGCCACAACGCCGAGTATGTAGGAGAGCGGTACAAATAACAGCCAGTGCAGGGATACGTCGACGACCATGACATACTTCGTATATCCGGCTCCGAACAGCGACTGGCTTGCCACGATGCCGATGCCCTCAAACACAAGTGCAAGACTGTAGATCATAAGTCCCCTTGAGCCTTCTGCAATCACTGCAGGGGTATCGGTGAACAGCCCTATGACGTGCTGCGGTATGAGCACGAACACCAGTGCAGTAACAGCCATAATAGCCACTCCAAGGTTTATCGAACTTTTGGCATATTTTTCCGCCTCATCCGGTTTCCCGGCTCCGAGGCTCTGTCCTACCATTGTTGCTGCGGCAGTGCCGAAGCCGAGTAATGGAAGGAATGTGACCGACGCGAGTTGTGTCATGATTGTCGTAGCTGCCTGAGCTGCAACACCAATCTTACCGGATATGACAATGAATGCCTCGAATCCCAGCGTCGTAAGTACGGCAGCTATGGATGCCGGATAGCTTATCCTGACAATATCTTTTATAATCGCAAAGTTGGTCTTTTTGGATTTGTAAATCATAAATGCCCTGTATCTCGGCTGCAGGCTGTAAACTATCATAGTTGCTGCGCCGATGAACGAACTTAAAGTCGCTGAAATGCCCGCACCCTCGACCCCGAGTCTCGGCATGCCGAAATGACCGAGGATAAGACCGTACGACAGTATCACGTTTGCAATATTCATTATGATCTCCACGTACATGAAGATCCATGTCTTGCCTATTGCATCGAAGAATGCCTTATACACGATAATGATGAGGAATGGGAGGAGCCCTATGAACCTGAACCTGATGAACTTCGCTCCCTCGACAGCAACTGCATGGTCGGTTGTAAGTGCGGCAAACAGCGGCCGCGCTATTACAAAGCCTACGATACCCATTGCCGTGCCGAGTATGATAGCCATGATAATGCCTACAAATAATACCTCGCCTGCTTTTTCGTATTGTTTTTCACCATATCTGCGCGTAACAAGACTGAGAATGCCGACTGATATGGCATTTAATGCGCCGCCGAAAACCCACAGAGTGATTATGCCGACACCGAGTGCGGCAAGCCCGGTCTTTGCATCCGCCCCGAGCCTGCCGACCATGGCAACATCGAACAGATTGATGAATGTCTGTGTCAGCATGCCGATCATCACAGGCGCTGCAAGCCTCGAAATAGTACCGTAGATATTTTTCACTGGAGGGCAGCTCCGATCATGAAATAAAGCGAAGACAGCGGATATGCATTAAAAGCATAAGCATAGCCGAGTGTAAACCTGAGAGGGAACTGGTATGCAATGTAGGTATCAAAATTTAACTCAATGCCTGAAGATGAAATATGCCGGCGTGAATTGCCTGCAGCATCGAAGAACGGGGACAGAGAGACTTTATCGAGATAGAAAGGCAGGGTGCCGATCCCCCGGTCGAATATGCCCGCAGGATACCGGTATTCAAGGCTGGCCGAATAGACCTGTGTGCCTGTCAATATGCCGGAAGAATAGCCTCTTACGGGTATGCTTGTGTAGTTATTGTTTATAAAGAGGGACTGTAAACCCCCGATCGAAAACAGGGCGTTGTTTTTTGATAAGCCTGCAGTGAATCCGTAGTCACCTCTGAAGTGAATTACGTGATTGTCTGCAAAGCCCGGTATGTATGCGTTGAATTCCGATATGGACTGTGAAAGGTCCCTGTCACTGCCCAGGACAGCGAGGTCCCTTTCGAAGTAGGTATCAAAGGTAATGCCGTCCTCCCTGCTGATGGAGGTATCGAAAACAGAGGTGGTATCTATTGCATAGTATGCCGTGATACCGCTCAGGGTACCTGTAAACGGGACAGTATCGACATACGCAGGGAGCGGTGTCAGTGATTTGATAAAGGTATAGCTATATCCTGCTCCGACAGACTGCCGGTACCGTACATGGTTTACCGGATACAGAACCGAAATTGCTGCATTGTTTTTCATCTGGAGGTAAGAGTGGCTGATATTCGAAGCCGGTTCAGTATAGGTTAATGCCAGCGTGGGCATCATTTGTCCCCGGACATCTATCTCCGGCGTAAAGGATTCGTTTGTATAGTCTGCGATGAATCCGGGGCTCGCCTTTGCACGCGGATACCCGGTATAATCGAGCAGGAGGGAATACACATTGTGTCCAAGCAGGTCCGAGGCTGACGTGTAAATGCCGAATGAATATGCATCGCTTGCAAGAGACAGGGTAGGGAACCACCATGTAGGTACAAGTGTGCCGAACGGCGAATAATTTTTCTCGATCGATCTTGTCTGTTTGTATGTCTGGACTTGTTCCACGGTAAACTCCCTGGGCACTGAAACATTTTTAAATGCCGATGGGCGGAAGGGCATTGCATAAATATTGAACCCCGTTGCATCGAGCTTCGTAAAGGCTATGGTGCTGTTGTCCGGAGAGATCTGAGATTCATACGCACCTCCGATGACATTCGTGACCTGATAGATTGTTTTTTCAGTCATAGAATACGCATAGAGATCCGGTATACCCGTCCTATCGGACGAAAATAGCACAAACCTGCTGTCCCTCGACCATGAGGGGAACAGGTTCAAATGGCTATCCGAAACCACGGTCGTGAGCGGCTGACCTTGCCGGTCCATGATATTTATGCTGCATTCTCCATTATTATTTTTTATTGTGACTGCTATATTCATACCATCCCACGACCATCTCGGGTCAAGGAACTGACCTGATCCGCCGATCGACGCAAGGGTCGTAATTATGCCCGGGTCCGTCCGGTAGTAGAGCAAGAGCTGTGATTGCAGTGCTGAATTGGAAACCATAACAACCTTCGCACAATCAGGCGACACATCGGCACTCCTTGCCCGCAAGCCGTACGTCAGTCTTTTTATCTTATCCGTTTTTGTATCCAGTTCATAGAGATCATCGTATAAATAAAAATTTTTAAAATATTCTGCCTGCGTGAAGAAAAGTCTGTCACCGCACACAGCACTCGTATATCCGTTGTTCCTTCTGGCGGTCCATGTTGCCTTGCCGGAATTTGTGCCCGTGTAAAAGATGCCCATCAGGCTTTTACCGTTGTAAGATGTGTAGTAAATGCCGTTGCCCCGGCTGTCCCATACAGGTCCCCGCGTGTCTGCGCCCCGCTGCGTGACCTGTTTCGAGCCCGTATGACCGGAGAACAGGACGGATAATGCCGTCAGTATCGCCTGTTTTCTGACGTTGTTTTCCCATTCAAGCCATTGTGATGCAAAGCCCTTATTATCAAACGCAAGTCCGGAATCTCTCCCGATAAATAAAGGCAGGTATGTGTAATGCTCAGAATAAGCGGCAAGTGCCCCGGCGGAATATTTTTCTGCAAGGTACTGCATGAACTTGCCTCCGTACAGATATACCCATTCGCCGAATGGCCATGTGCTCGGCATACCATCGCCTTCATCTATTGCAGACAGGCCGTTCTTCAACGCCTGTACCCTCAGGAGGGCATTGTAATAACTGCCGTTGTCCCTGCCTGCATTGGTAAGCGTTGATTCGTTGTAAACAGCATAGCCTTCAATAATCCAGTCAGGCTCGATTTCATTGACGAAAAGGATCCTGCCGAAGATACCGTTTAAAAACCCGAAGAAACCCCTTGTCTGGTCAAGGTGCAGGATATGGGTGTATTCATGCGTGAAAAGCATCTTGAGCCAGTCATCGTAGTTGATGATGCTTGAGTACGCGTCAGGCGGTATGGTGAAGAGTACGATGTTATTATAATAATAGGGCGTGGTCAGGCCGTTTGTAAAATCCGTTGCATTGGAAAGGAGCAGGTATGTCTTTCCCGCAGGCGCCCATCTCATTCGTGCTGTCATGCGCGGGTAATAAGACTCAGCCATGTTGACGAGTTTCTCTGCAAGCCGCCTTTCATCGGCAGGGAAGGTAACAGAAAAGTGGTCCGATTCTATCGTGTTCCACGTTTCGTCAGGCGGTGCATTCCTGAAATCCTGTGCCCTTACGTCCGCTTGTGCCAGCAGTACGATTAAAACAATCTGTATAAAGAAAAGTCCATGTTTCATACTCATACGTAGATCGCATAAACGCGGAAAACTTACAATGACAATGATCACATAATATTACGGGGAAAAGTTTTCTCTTCTTCTTGTAAAACAACGCTCCCTCCGATAAACGAGGGTAGTCGATCAAAAATGCAGTTCCTTTTATCTTTGACGCTCATAGAGAAGTAGTCCACGCAGAGTTCCACAGAAGAATATCAGGCAGTTCGCAGGTGTTTTCCTTCGCTTCATCAAAAACTTTTCCCCTTTTGAGAAAAAGCCGTATATTTTCTACTTGATCAATGTTTCACCGGCGTGCAATAGTGACCTATGGCAGGGTACACCTATAAACAATTATCTGAAATGGACAAGGCATACATCTGGCACCCGTTTACCCAGATGAAGGCATGGAAAGACGAAGAGATACTTATCATCGAAAGAGGAGAAGGAAATTACCTCGTAGACGTAAACGGCAAAAAGTACCTGGATGGCGTATCGTCTCTATGGACGAACGTGCACGGCCACAGGAAAAAATATATCGATGATGCGATAAAACGACAGTTGAAGAAGATCGCACATTCCACGTTCCTCGGCCTGAGCCATCCGGGTGCTATAGTCCTGTCGAAGATGCTTCTGGACAGAGTGCCGGGCAGCTTAAAACGGGTTTTTTATTCGGACAACGGCGCAACTGCCGTTGAGATAGCGATCAAGATAGCCCTCCAGTATTGGAACAATACCGGCGAGCCGGAACGGCATATCTTTGTATCACTGGACAATGCGTACCACGGCGATACAATCGGCTCTGTTAGTGTCGGCGGCATAGGGCTGTTCCATGCCACGTATAAGCCCCTGCTGTTCAAAACAATCAAAGCCCCTTCACCCTACTGTTACCGGTGCGAACCGGGACTCGAATACCCCTCATGCGGTTTTGCCTGTGCTCAGGCTGTAGACAAATTGCTTTCCGATAATGAGGGCAGGGTGGCGGCCCTGATACTTGAGCCCATGATACAGGCAGCAGGAGGGTTTATCCTGTCTCCTCCCAACTACCTGAAGACAATACGGGAGATAACGAGAAAGCACGATGTCCTGCTGATAGCGGACGAGGTCGCAACAGGGTTCGGCAGGACGGGAAAGATGTTTGCATGCGAGCATGAAGGCATACGCCCCGATATAATGACTGTTGCAAAGGGCATAAGCGGCGGATACCTGCCCGTTGCGGCAACATTCACAACCCAAAAAATATACGATGCGTTTCTGGGTGATTATGCGGAAAAGAAAACATTCTACCATGGACATACGTACACGGCCAACCCGCTCGGTGTTGCGGCAGCGATAGCGAACCTTGAGCTGTTCAGGAAAGAAAAACTCCTGCAAAAACTTCAGCCGAAGATCAGACAACTGAGAAAAGGATTAAAGAGAATAGCAGTGCTCGAGCACGTCGGTGATATACGGCAGATCGGCATGATGACAGGTATCGAGCTTGTCAGGGACAAAGCGGCAAAAGAACCGTATCCGTTTGAGCAGAGAACAGGTGCAAAGGTGTGCTTTGAAACAAGGAAGGACGGAGTTTTTATAAGGCCTCTCGATGATGTCGTTGTCCTCATGCCCCCGCTTTCCATTACCGCACGGCAGATCGGCCGCCTGCTCGAATCTGTCGAGCGTGCGATAAAGGCAGTTACCGAGAGATAGCAAGGGGGATACAAATCTCTTCTGTCCTATGATTACCTCCAGTTTTACAAATTCTGCTGTTGCCGGTTTACCTGCACATGGTGTAAAATGGACAATAACCGCAGGTTTTCTCGTTGGAATCGTCACACATAAAAGGAATGCCCGGGTCAAGGAGCCCGGAAATCAGGTTCTTGAGCGAAGGAATGAGGATGTGCTGCATGAAACTGCCTCTATCGCTCCTGTCCCCCTGTTTGAATAATAAAATTTCCCTATTATCTCTTATCATGAAGAGGCTTGCATTAAGGTGATCCCAGTTTAAGTCTCTGATTTGTTCGTGATACATATAGAGATAGACCGGCAGTTGGAAAGAGCCAATCAGTGTTTTCATCTCTTCTCTTTCTTTCAAGGGGGCTTTACACGCTCCGAGCTTTTTCATATTTGGTTTTGGGGCTTTACTGCCAGTTTTGTAATCGACAATAAAAGCCTGATCTCCGCGTCTGTCTATCCTGTCGGCCCTGCCGCCGAGCGTGGCTTTAAAGCTGCCAAAATCCAATTTGGCACTCAATTCTGTTTCACATGCAAGGATCTCCGGCTTATTATTCAGGTCCTTCTTTACAAACTCAACCAGCAGGTTTCTGGTTATCTCTTTTATAAGATAGACCTGACCTGTATCCGTGATCCTGTAATCCTTTGTAAACCTGTCTTCTATAATCTTTCCGAGTCTGCCGAGCTCTGAAGGTGTTGCAGCCGGAGCTTGCTTCCTGAGATACGGTGTGTAAAACTCTTTCAAAATATAATGGACAGTTGTTCCGATGTCCCTGGCTTCGATATCTTGTTCAAGTTCTTCTTGCTCTCTAAAGCCGAGCACATACTTATAATAAAACTCCATAGGACAGTTCAGGTATGTATCAATAGCAGTTGGAGAAAGTTTTCGGGAGATAATCTGCTTTATGGTTTTAACTATGTGATCGTCTTTTCTTACCTCTGCATGTGCTACGTTCTTTATCTCCGTACTGAAGACAGGATATGTTATATCCGACACATCGATTGTTTTTTTAGCCTTTTCAGCATCCCATATCAGTTCTTCTAAAAACCTGCTCCTGGCTGAAGCATCATCCTTTTTATAGAGAAGATGGATCTCATCGGCTCCGTATATGAGTCTCCTGAAATGATACCGGGATAATTCCTCATTGTCCCTGTACGCCGGCAGCTTTAAATATTGTTTTACCTTCAGCGGCAGTATGGGCTCATACTTACCGGTGGCCGGAATAACGCCTTCGTTACAATCGAACATAATTACTTTTTTGAATTTAAGAGACCTCGTTTCGAGCATTCCCATAATTTGTATGCCTTTTAAGGGTGTCCCGTTGAAAGGGATGGCCTGGCTTTCTGTATAATACCTGAACAACTCGAAAAGCCTGTGCTTATCCATGGGCTGGCTGCTGAAGTCTGTTGCCTTCAATGCGTCTATAAGCTCTATGAAGTAGCTTATATAGGCGGGAGAAAAGATGTAATCCAGTGCATTGCTGAACTTAGAGAGATAGGCGACGATGGCATAGATGCTCTCTGCGAATTCCATAGTCGTTCTGTGCCCTGGCTCAAATACTTTAAAGAATAGCCGGTGGACGTCCTTTAAATAATTTCCCAGCTGCTCCTGCGATATATCCTTTTGCCCGATTGTTATGAGTCTGTCTGCAGTCGCTCCGAGCAGCTCTCCGTTGTGCTCCAGCTCATCGAGTCTCAGGAATGTCAGGTGCTGTTTGATTAAATAGTCTTCTATCTGATGGACCAGTATACGTGCATATCCTTCGAACAATCCTTTTATATACGGATGCCGCAGGACCTTGAGGTAATCCACCGAGTAATAGCTGTTGTCCTCTTTTTTCGAGTCCTGCGCACGGATAATAGTATCAAGCAGTGCATACAGGGGTGTTCTCTTTAAAGGATACCCCATGGTGATGTTCAGGTCTGCACCAAGGAACTTCATCACCTGCGTAAGGAGAGGTATGAGTGGATCCGGCGCTGGCAGGATTATGGCAATATCATCCGGCTTCAAATTGACCGGTGCAGGTAAGCCGTTGCGTCCTTCTTTTGCAGTGTTGTCAGACAATATACTGCTTACCGATACGACCTCAGAATGGGTATCTACAGCCTCATGATACACCGGTTTCATCTCGTTTTCGTATGGCCGGGTTGCCAGTGGACCCATATAGTTTATGTCTGCATTGTCGAGTGATGCCCTGAGTTCATCGAGTAATTTGCCGTCAGTTTTGGTATCACCCGATAGTTCATAGTCCGGTGCTGCCTGCGTATAAAACGATGCAGTATCTGCTGAGAGAAGTTTTCCAACGACATGAGCTTCTGCTTTTGTCAGAGCTATGAGTCCGTTAAAATATATATGTTCGAATTCATCCGATAGACCTGTCTGCAGGTCCCCGCCGATGAGCCGGCAAGCTGTAATATAATTAAATCCCTGTGTACTTTTTTTTTCGTTTACCAGTCTCTCATGAAACCTATCTCTTATAATGGAGAGGTTATTTATAAATCCTGCTGTGTGTGCCGGGACTTCAGGCAGTGCAACTTTTAGTCCTTTCAGGATACTATTGTCGATCAACCATTTATCGAGTTCATCTATGGACTTATAGAGTTCTATGCCCCAATAGATGAAGTGCTCAAACCCGTCCTGTGCATGAACCGGTGAACGCATATCAAGACCTTTTATACAATCAAAGAGGTAATATGCACTGTTTAACGGATCAGCAGCAGAATAGCCTTTCAGTTTCTTATCAGCTATATGCTTCATAAATTCCGCGATGGAGTATATGTGCGGCGGAAAGAATGAACCGTGCAGTTTTTCAGCAAGCGCCTGTCGGAGATAGTATGCCGGTCTTTTACCCGGGAATACCACAGCGTAGGGGGAAAGGTCGCCCTGCATATCTCCATGGAGGTGTGCCCTGCTAATCAACTGGTCTGCGAGCAGAGAAATAGTATCGTCTTTGTAAGAAAAGACGTTAATGGCAGTGCTCATGTGACCTCCTGCACCAGCTTTTGATCGAGATACAGGATATAGCCTTTTACATGCCTGTCTTTATATATTTGCCTGACAGACTTCATATATTCTCTGACCTGCCGATGGTGCGATTCATGGGTCTTACCTGTTTTAAAATCTATGACGATTACCCTGTCCCGGTTGATCACAAGCCGGTCAATCCTTTTCAATTCCCCGTCTGCCGTAGTAATCTCTTTCTCAGTAAGCACCTCTGATGTTGTATCTCCGGAGAACCATTGCCTTACCTGTTCCATTGACACAAGCTGTTCGATTTCTCCTGCGATTTCCCTTTCATCGAATAGTGATTTATCTATATCCGCTTGTTGTAGGGCACGCGTTATGAAGTCGCGGGCAGGGTGGTCTATGAATCTTATATTCGAGAGAACCTTATGTATAAATTCTCCTCTCTGCAGTGCGGTGCGCAGCGTATCGTCGAGTATATTCATGACCTGGTCTTTATGCATAAGACCGTATATATGGTGAAACCAATCAGCATCACTGCCGCCGGTCAGAGGCTGCAATGTGTTCACCTTTTGGGGCGTTTCAACAGATTTAGTTTTCAGAATTCGTGCAGGTTCAAGTGTGCCGTATGTTACGCTCCCCCCTTCGTTTAATTTAAAAAGCAGGAGCAGTGCTTTGCTATTGTCCGGCGGGAGGAGCATAAAAAGTTTGTCCTTCGCCCGGGTTGTCGCCACATAGAGAACATTGAGTTCATCGATAATCTGCCTGCTCCTCTCTCGAATATATGCTTCTATATACGGTGAATGCGTATCGAAGTTGTATAACAGCTCCATATGCTCCTTGTTTTTGTAGACGACCTTTGTCCTGCCCTCTTGCTCAAGAAAAAGTTCCTGATCGTGGCCGGATGCGCCGTTTAGTCCGGCGAACGGAATGACTACAACGGGGAATTCAAGCCCCTTTGCCTTGTGTATGGTCATCACATGCACTGCATTCTGTGAGGAAGAAAGGGATACGAAAAATTCCGGTTTGTTTTCGCCATCCACAGAAAAATATTCGAGGAAGCTGTCAAGATTATTCTCACCTTCGCTCTCCCGATCTTTTATAAGCTCAAGCAGGTGCATGAAAAAGCCATGTACATCCGGGAAATTCCCGTAAATATTCATAAGTTCGAGGATCATTGAAACGAGGTCATACGCCGGCAGATAGCCTACACTGTTGAACGGTCTCTCGATATATTTTTGCCACAGTTCCGGCTTATCCTCCCTGAAGGTTTTGTAAAGAAGCGTTGTTCCCGGACCGCGTTCCGGTGATTTTACCGCGAGCAGCCAGTCGTAAACATCCTGTGTGTTCATGCCTGCAGCCTTTGTAAAAAGCTCTCCTGAAATAAATGTTGCAAGAGACAGGTCATCAAGCGGCGTATTTAGAAACTGTAAAAACGCGATAAGCTCGCCTATCAACCGGTGCTTTCTGATGTCCGTCGTTTGCTCGGATTCAACGGGTATGCCTTCTTTCTTCAGTGCACCGGTTATCTGGCCAGCCTCGCTGTTCTTGCGGACAAGCACCGCAACATCGCTATAAACGTGTTTATACTGGCTGGAGAGTTCTTTAATAATGGCTACGGTCCTATTCATGCATGCTTCATAAGCATCAGACTTGTATATCCTGCTCTGTTCTTCATCGCCCTGACCGGCTGTACCATTGTCCTGCGCCATATCGCCCGTGAGGTCATCAGTTACGTCACCAGGATTAACGGATTCTATATGAACATATCCTCCTGTCTTCCCTTTATTGCCGGCGGGGACTTCCTGTTTGGCATCACTGTATATATTTTTTACAAGCTCCTCTGCTTCGTCTTTTATGGCATTACTGAGATCATTATTATCTTTCAGCAAAGCAGGCAAAGAAGTGTTTAACGCCTCCGGGGTGAATGTCGCATTGAAGAACTCCACAAGCACTTTTGATGAGCGATAATTGGTTTTGAGTGCCTCATAATAGTTCTTTGCCTTATCCCTGAAGTCATTTAATACATCGTCAAAAAGTCCGGGGTTTCCTCCTTTAAACCTGTAGATCGCCTGTTTTTTATCACCCACATAAAACAGGGAACCGCCCTCACTAATACTGTTTTCGACGAGTTCTCGTATATTCTCCCATTGTGCCATATCAGTGTCCTGGAATTCATCGATAAGGTAATGGGAAACCTTTTCTCCGAGCCTAAAATACAGCTCCGGTACATTGGACGACTGGATGAGCTCCCTGACGATACCCGTTAATTCATCGATGAGAACAATGTTATCATTGAAAGCCTGCTCTGCTATACCGCTCTTTACATACTCAAAGATCTCCTGATATGCATAGAAGCGAGATGTAATGCTTGTGTTTAAAAGCTCCCTAATTCCGTCCCTTATGCTGTCCCAGTAATTTTGTAACACCTCCGGATGATTTATATGCTTTGTGTGGTCCTTTTTGAAAAGATCGCTTATGTCTCTTTTTCCCCAGTATACGGATTTAAAGTTAAATCCATATATGTTTTGCTCGCTGAATGCCTTTTTTGCATTTGCCAAGATCTCTGCATTTTCCGGTATACTGATTAGAAACTTTTGTAGATTTTCATGAAGCTGTTTTTGCATATCCCGAATCCGGATGTCCCACCCGGTATGCGGTGAGATACCTGAAAGCACGGGCACTTCATTACCTGCGGTAAGGTCCGGGCGGGTACGGAGACCGGCAGAGGATCCGCTCATGCGTTCATAGGCTTTTAACGCTGTCAGCAGATTCATAATACTCTGCAGTGGATTGAAGTTGCTGTTCTGCTGGATGGAAAGATATGTTTGTATGAATTCATCGAAAAGTTTTTTTACCGCAGGTAGTTTGTTTATCTGCTCAAGGAGATTATCAAGTGCATAGGTAATATAAGGTGTCGGGTCCATATCTATTATAAACCCGGGTCTTATCCCGGATTCTATCAATGACGCATCGAGGATGGTCTTCAAGAAGCTGTCTATGGTCTTTACCTGAAAATCTGTATAGTTTTTAATGATTCTGTCCACATGACCGGTTGCCTTGCGTGCAAGCGTGTCTTTATGGTCTGAAATGATCTTAAAGATCCCCTGGAGCCTGCGTGTATAACTATCATTGACTTTGTGCAGAGAGATCATCTTGAGGAGCTTTATGATTCGCTCCTTCATCTCATTTGCGGCCTTATTTGTGAACGTTATGGCGAGTATGTTTTCAAGTCTGTTGTTTTTTATTCTGCCTGAGAGTAAAAGCTGGATATATCTCTGTGAAAGGTTTTGTGTTTTTCCTGAGCCTGCGGACGCATTCAGTGCAAGAACATGCGGGAATTCCAATTTACTGTCGCTGAAATTCCCATCGGGCTTGTCCATAGTACTGGTCATACTTCCGGCAGGCGGTCGGCGTACTTACCTGCTCATCTTTTCACGTCTTATATCAAGCTGTTTTAATTGATCGATCTTGCTGTTAAGCTTTACGTTTTCTTTTCTGGCATCGCTCAGTGTTTTCAGGAGCATGCGCCAATTATCGGCTTCATAAGCCATACTGTCATCCGGGTATAATTTAATAAATTTATCGAATTCTACCAGTGCTTGTTCGTAATCCATATCGCTGTTGTCCGGGCAAATAAGCGTATAAGCAATGGAGAACTGTGCTTCTGCTGCAGCGTGTGAACCCGGGTAATCTCGCAGTATTTTTCTGTAGACGGCGAGAGCATCGCCGTACTTTTTTGAGGAAAAAAGATTATCAGCACGAGAGAGATCTTGCTGAGGTACGGTCAAAGCAGCACATGACTGGAACATAAGTATGATGAATAGTATAATGACATAAGTTTTATTTCTCATCCTGTTATCCTCTTATTTATAACATAAATACTCTTCTGAAAAGTTTTTGCATAATCCTTAAGCTCAGCGGCAACCTCTGAAACCTCCATCGGATCCGTGAACTTCCTTTGTTCATTTGTCACCACGGCTATGGAGATGGACATTATGGGAAACTTTATCTCCACCGCCTGCCTGTTTTTGCCGAGTATATATCCGTTTTTCCGATCAAGCTGATCATAAAACTGCGGTATGTTCATGTCAAATTGTAGGATAATCTCAGCATTGATCTTATGTATCCGATCAGGTGTGGTAATGACAACGAAATCATCGCCGCCTATATGTCCGACGAAATCATCGGGAGAGCCAAAGGTCTTGACAGTACTTTCGATAATCTTTGCGGTCTCTTTGATCACCTGGTTGCCGAGTGCATAACCGTACCGGTCGTTGAACGATTTGAAGTTATCGATATCTAACAGGCAGAATGCCATGGGATTGCCCGATTCAATCCGTTTTTTTACTATATTTTCCACCGCAATGCCGCCTGCAAGGTGTGTGAGCGGGCTTGCATCAAGGTACATCATCTCGAGTTTTTTTAATCTCCTGCCCATATCTGCGAATGCCGCAGCAAGACTGCCGATTTCATCCGCGGTCTTTATCTGCGGGTCATAATCAAAATCACCCTCGGCGATATGTTCTGCCACTATCTTCAGCTTATGTATTGATGATGTTATGTGGTAGGTGACCAGCAGTCCTACCAATACTCCTAAAATTACGCTGATGACCCATAGAATTGTCGTTCCCAGGAATACCCTTTGACCGATGGTACCGATCATTTCCATCTTCAGTTCTTCGGCATTTTTCGCAATTGCCGACATCCTGTTTAATGCCCTCGTAATCTTATCAAAGATTTGTTTCATCTCGTGATTCGATATGACATAAGCCCTTTTTGGAGCATGTTTTTTTATAAGATCCACTTCTCTGGCAAACGTGGTTTCGTATTCCATGTGCAGTTTGTTGATATTATTAAGTTCCTGGAATTCTCCCAGTTCCTCGAGTGACTGTCCCTTCTGGCTCTGTATTTCCACGAGCTTTTCTATCCATGCATTGAAATCTTTTCCGCGCTTCGAGAACAATACCAGCATGTCATTGCTTTTCAGTATAAGATACCGCTTCTCGTAGTTATCCTGATCCATGATAGCATTCATCATATCGCGCGTCGCTTTCTGTATTGTTATGTCTACGTTTAATATGCTGCGGTTTAACGTGTTGAGCTTCTGGAAACTCGACTTAGCATAAACAAAGATGAATACAGAGGATACGGTCAGGATCGTGTAGCCTATGAGCATTTTCTGGGTAAGGTTTAATTTCCCAAACAGCTTAACAGGAGATAATTTAAGTAATGAGAGTAATAGGTTTCGCATAGTGTTTCAATAAACGATTCGTAAAATAACAGACAACCGACGGATTGTCAAAACAATAAGCAGTCAGGCATCGCGGACTGCATGAGGTTGGCTCCAAAGCTTGCCTTTTTTGAAGTTTATAATTATGAAGTCCCTTATGCTGGATAATGCCGACAGAATAACCGGGAACGCATATATGATAGGTAACAGCATGGTACCTGTATACCTGATCACCGGCCCCAAGCTATGTATCCTGATAGATGCAGGCATGACCATAATGGGGCCTGTGTACATAGGAGCAGTTCAATCGTGTCTTGAGCAATACAATGTCCCGCTGAATGTCCTCCTGACCCACAGCCATTATGATCATCTTGGCTCAATAGCGTATTTAAAAAAACGCATACCACAGCTCAAGGTCGGGGGTTATTACACGATAGACGGTGTCCTTCAAAGCAAAAAGGCAGTGGATCTTATCACATCTTTAAACCGGGACGGAGAAAATATGATGGGTGTCGAGGACCCGGAAATTACTTTTAAGCCATTTCAGCTGGATACCCCTCTTAAAGGTGGGGAGACTTTTGATACAGGCGATGATGTACTCGAGGCCATCTATACGCCCGGGCATACAAAAGACTCCATGTGTTATTATCTCAGGAACGCAAGGATCATGTTTACCGGTGAAGAAGCAGGTATAAAACTGCCAACCGGGGGCATACTCCCTGAATTCCTTACGAGTTGCAAATCTTATATCGGCAGCCTTGATAAATTAAATCGGTATACCATCGATTATGTCGCTGTCGGACACGGCAATGTCATTGCGGGAGAAGAGGCCAGAAAGTACATGTCTGAGTCCCTGCAGGCGACTCATACCTTTATAGAAAGGATCAGGGAGTATTACGGAAAATCCGGCAGTATCGACGCAGTCGTTGAACGTATAAAAGAAGAAGATTACATCAAAACCGGCACAGCACAGCCGGAAAGGGCGTATAAGATAAACCTTCAGGCAAAGGTAAAAGCAGTTGTGGAAGATAAATAATTCGTGCTATGATAACTGGTATGAAAGTTGTAAAAAGCAAAGCAGACAGGAACGCACTTGTAGAAAAATTATACTCTATAGGCGATGCATCGAAGAGCCTGAACCTTGCAGCACCCACCCTGCGTATGTATGAACATCACGGCGTTTTGATCCCGTATAAAACGAAAACAGGCAGGAGACTTTATTCCGAAGCTGATCTTGAGCGGGTAAAATGCATGAGGCATCTTATAAAAGAGGTAGGGTTGAACCTTGAAGGCATACGGAGATTATTCTCGCTGCTGCCGTGCTGGGAGATAAAACCATGCAGCAAAAAGCACAGGTCAACATGCCCTGTTTATCTCGATAGCAGCAAACCCTGCTGGATGTTTCCTGCAGTTACATGCAGGGTAGACCGCATTGAATGCAAATCGTGTAACGTCTACATAATGTCTAATACCTGCACGGATAAATTAAAGAACATACTCAGGGGCATCCAATCCCTTAAAACCGGGACATAGCGGCGGGGCCCAATAAACCTGCTCATCAGGGATTTCATTCCTATGAGTGGTTTGTCCCCTTTACGATGATAAGCGCATTCTTTTGTCCGAACCCATCGTCCGCATACATCCTTGCATTTGGATCCGGCACTATGATTCCATTGTCGACCCTGTATACATACTGATATATCCCGGGTTTTAATTTTACCGTTATGGCAAATACGCCATTGTGAGCCCTTTTTAATTGTTGCGGTTTCCCGCCCCAGTTATTGAATGTCCCGAGCAGGTACACGGTCTTGGCTTTTGGTGCCGACATAGTGAATGTTATGGGAACAAGTCCTGCACCCCGGTGCAGAGAGGTATAGATGCCTGTACCGGTAAGCAGGATAAAAGCTATGACCGCAGCAATCTTGAGCAGCTGTTTGTAAAAAGCCGGGAACGCAGTTTGCCGTTGTATCTGTTGCATTACCGTATCGGTAATATGCTGAGGTGCTGCTGATCCGGTTTTGAGGTTTTTTGCAAGTATCAGAACGTGGTTCAATCCGTTATAATCGTCGGAGAGCTCCGGATTCTCACGAAGCTCCTTTTCAAAAGCCTGTTTTTCCACATCACTCATCGATCCGTCTATATAGAAGTGTATGCGCTTATCCATTTTGTTCCTCCTGATACAGCTTTGCTTTTAATATCTCCCGGGCCCTGAACACCCTCATCTTGACCGCCTCAACACTGATCTTGGAAATACCGCTTATCTCGTCATAAGATAACAGATCAACATGTCTTAATACGAACGCCTCCCTGTATATGTCCGGCAGTTCACCGATGAGCTTCTTGAGCTGCATCGCAAGCTCTTCATTGAGAACCGTTTGTTCAGGACCGGAACTGTTCATAGTATGAGACTCTTTGAAAGCGGTATCGGTAACGGCGTCTGGATCGTCAATACTCACAATCCTTTGTTTTTCCTTGAGCACATCTTTTGCCTTGTTTATTGCTATCGTCATGAGCCACGTGGAGAATTTAGAACGGCCTTCGAACTTATGAAGGGCTTTCCATGCTTTTACAAATGTCTCCTGTGTGATCTCTTCTGCCGAAGATTGTTCATGCGTGTATCTCAGCACAGTTGTGTAAATGGCATCCTTGTACCTGTCGACGAGCAATCTGTATAAGGTTTTATTGCCGTCCCTGCATTGAGCTATTATCTCGTCGTCTGTCTGTAAAGAAGTAACCGTCTTATAAGATTTTGCCATATAACTATTTATTCAGCCTTATAAAATGAGACTGGTCTCAGGCTTTTTTATAACGGTTTTGTAATATTTCCAGGGGCACATCCCTGAGGACCCTTGCTATCTGCAGGGAAGGCATGATCGCCTCAAGCCTTTTAAATCCCTTCTTCAAAACAGAATCAGCATGATTTATATCATGGATATCGGTTGATAGTACATCGATTATACCGGCATTTAAAAGCTGATTGGCGGCCTTCATAACATCGAGTCCGTATACACCGATCAGGCTGCCTACATTCATCTGAAGTGAAAAACCGGCTTCTTTGAACAGGTATGCCTTGTCAGGATACTGAGCAATTTCCATATATCTTTCTACATGCGCTATGAGGCAGTGCAGTCCTGATTTGCGCAACGCCGAGATATGATAGGACGGCTCTCCTATAAACGGTATTTCCACAAGAAACATGTCAGAGCCGCCGAGAGGAATAAAATAATCAGTAAGGTCCTTTATATTGAGCGAAGCATCGAAATAATTTTCAGCACCCAAAAGTATTTCGTAATTTATTCCCAGCTCCCCGGCCCTTTTTGAGATGCCATTGATCCTTTCTTTACTTCGTGCGATCAATGCATTCCTGTCATTCCCGGGCATGTTATGCGGAGTGGCCAAGGATGTCGAAAAACCCGCAGCCGATAGTACCTTAATTATTTCGACAGACTCTTCAATGGTGCCTGCACCATCGTCAATATCGTAAAGTATATGCGAATGTATATCAATATACCCTTTGTTCATAAACGTACCGGATTATTATATTCTACCCGACGAGGAATTTATAGAACCTTGACAGTTTTTCCTTTAACTGTTCAAGGGGCTTCTTTTCTTTCTTCTGATGATAATACCTGTCATAGTGGTAGTAGTAATAATAGTGCCCGTACCTTCCGACAGTCATACTGATCTTATTGAGGATTACGCCGTACACGTTCGTCTTTGTATTGGTAAGCAGTGATTGTGATCTTGAAACAGCTTCAATGGTAGTTTTGCCGAGCTCAACAACGATGAAAGCTCCGTCAACCTTTGATCCCAGAATAGCAGGGTCGGTCACAGGGAGTATTGGGGCTGTATCGAATATGACGTAGCTGTAGTGTTTTTTCAGCTCTTTTATAAGAGTATCGACCTTTGTCTTGTTCAATAATTCCGAAGGGTTGGGGGGAATAATACCGACACTTATGACATCCAGATTCTTTGTGGCAGTATGTTTTATTACATCGCTCAGCGGTATATCGGAAGCAAGATAGTTTGTGATCCCGGGTTCCTGTTCGAGCTTGAAGAGGCTGTGTACGACTGGCTTCCGGAAATCAGCGTCTATCAGGACTGTCGGCATGTCCGCATATGCCAGGGTGATGGCAATGTTGGCTGCGGTCGTAGACTTTCCTTCTCCAGGACCTGAAGAAGTCACCATAAAGCATTTGTTTTTATTTTCCAGATCGGCAAACTGAATATTGGTCCTCAACGATCTATAGGCCTCTGAAACAGTGGATTTAAGGTCCTCGGCAGTGATAAGCTCCCTTTGCGGCTGACCATTTATTTCAGCACGGGCGATCTGCGGTATTATACCGAATATAGGCAGGGTTAGTCTTCTGCGGGCATCGTCTACTGTTTTGAGAGAGGTGTCGGTGTATTCTGTATAGAAAGCAAATATCAGGGACAGGATAAAACCCATGAGGAAGCTGACCAAAGCGTTTTTTCCTTTTTGGGGCTCAATGGGCGATGTGGAAGGTATGGCTTCGTCTATCACTCTTATGTTTGCCACTGTTGCGGCTTTCGATATCCTTGCCTCTTCATGTTTCTTTAACAAGAAACTATACAGTTCCATGTTTACTTTAAGATCCCGTTCAAGCCGTGCATAGTGCCTTTCTATCTCAGGCAGGTTTGAAAGGCTCTTGTAATAGGAGTCCTCAGAGATGATGATGTTCTTCTGCTGTATCCTGAACTGGTTCGATATACTGGCGATCATCTGCCTGATCTTCTGTTTGGTTTCTTCTATCTGTGCATTGAGAGCGACAACGCCCGGATACTTTTCCGTATATTCTTCAAGCATTGCCTTTTTCTGGATTTCAAGCTTTGTCAGCCCCTCTACCATTGAACCGAGTGTATGGTCAGAGCCTCCTATAAGGTAGTCTCCGATCTTCGTGTCATTTCTCGACAGCATATCCTCAAGAGAGTTTGCATCTTTTATTTTCAATGACAATTCGAGCTTCTGCTTCTCAAGATCGGATATCCGCTTTATCGCCTCTTTTGCTTCTTCCTTAAGAGATATGATTCCATGTTCTTTTTTGAACTGATCCATGACCTTTTCGGATTTGATAAGGTTATCGTTCGTTATGTCGAGCTGGTCGGATATAAAAGTCAATGCCTGCGATGCCTCCTGACTCATTCTTTGAATGCTCAGGTCAATATAGGCGTTTATGAGCTCATTCGTTATAAGGCTTGCAAGGTAAGGGTCTCTGTTTTTGCAGCTTACCTTGAGGATATTGGTCATTTCACCCATTTCATCTATGCTTGTATTTTCCCGGACTTGATGGACAATATCCGCAAACCCGCTCTTCTTGATAGTCAGTTCGTCACCGCTTGAAAGATTGACTGTTTTTTTCAGGTAAAAATCCAGTTCCGATGATGTAAACGGTATACCGACGGTGCCGGCCCCTATGTTTTTTTTCCCGAGATACACATCGTATGTATCGTTGCCGGTAAACTTAATCTGGAATTGATGAATCATATTCCTGTCGTACGGCCTGATTTTATAAATATATACATCAGAAGACACTGGTTTCGATACGACGTGATAATCCATGCCTAATTTCTCGACCGCGAGTGCAGCAACGGATCTGCTCCGTGCGATGAGCCGTTCAGACGACGTCCTGTTCCACCACTGCATGACGATAATATCACTCAGGAGATTATTTCTCGATAAAGGCTCCTCTATATAAATGGTTGCAGCAGACTCATAGACAGGTGTTTTCAATAAGGTGTACGTCATTCCGCTTATGAAGAAAAACAGCGTCACGAGCAAAATCAGTTTCCACTTCCTTCTGAGTAAAAGTATATACTCTACGAGTTCCGGTGATGTTGTTAAAGATGTATTGTCTGCCATTATGGGTTCCTCAGTAGCTGCCGCAAAAGCAGGAAATTCGTTGCCGCTGACAATGGTTTTGCAAGCAGGACATCAAAAGTCGGCTGGATCTGCTCGAGTATATCGTTCCAGGTTGCCAGGCCGTTCTGGGGAACGAAGACTATGTCTCCTGCGTACAATAGAAGTCCCTGTGGTGAATTCGGCTGTTCACCGTGCAGTATATCATCAACATTGACCGTGTAGATATTCGGATGTATTAAGCCTCCCCGTATGACCTTAACCTCGTTCTTGCGGGCACCGAGTTTAAAGCCGCCGGCGAGCACTATAGCCTTGACGATGGATATCGGAGCCCCGCTCATGGGTATTGCTACGGGTCTGTCAACGCGCCCGAGTACTACAACATTCTGCTCCTCGGCACTCGGCACATAGATGACATCTTTATCCTGGATTATCGGATCATTATACTGGTTGCCTTCTTGCAGGTAATCAGCCACGTTGACAATCGTAGAATGACCGTTCCTTAAAAGGTAGACGCTCGAAAGATTTGATTGCTGTGCCTGCCCTCCTGCCAATGCAATAGCAGTTACAAGATCGGTTCCACCCCTCATAGGGTATATACCCGGTTTTGCAACATTACCGAGCATGAGTACGAGCCTGCTTGCATACTCTTTTACTTCAACGTCTATCATAGGATGTCTTATATATGCACGGTAAGCCTCTGTGAGTTTATCTTTAAGCTGTTCACGGGTTAAGCCTTTTGCATAAATCCCGCCTACGAGCGGCAGGTATATATTACCATCTTTTTCTATACGAGCTATACCGCTTACATCGGGATGCCCCCATGCCGTTATACTTATCGAATCACCTGCGCCGAGCCCTTCATCGATCTGGTCTTTTTTATCTTTTTGAAGAAGCTGGGCCACTGCCGGATTCTTTTGCTCGCTCAGGGGTATTGCAGACGTAGTATCTGTCTGCTGCAATCCGGCAGACTGAACTGCATCCGGCCCTTTTACTGCAGGACTTTCCACCTTATTTGCCGTAGCGCATGATACTGTAATAAGGAGCGGTATCAATAATAAATACGTGCCTTTCATAAACCTATATCCCTCCTGTATTGGGAGCCTTCGAATATAATATTGCCAACTGCCTTATAAGCTTTTTCCCGTGCCAGTTTTATGTTTTCCCCGAGGGCTGTTACCCCAAGTACCCTTCCCCCTGCTGTTTTTATGATACCCCTCTCATTTTTGGTGCCGGCATGGAATATAAAGATATCTTTTCGTGCCGCATCTTTCAACCCTTCTATCACGCTGCCTGTGTGTGGATTACCCGGGTAGTCCTTTGAAGCCATTACAACGCATACTGAAACATCCGTCCTTAATTTCAAGGCATCTGAAAAAAGCCTGCCCTTTGCGCTGTCGGTTAAAATACCGACCATGTCGCTTTCTATGCGCGGTAAGATTGCCTGTGTTTCAGGATCACCAAACCTCGCATTGAACTCTAACACATACGGCTCGTTGTTTGCAATCATCAGCCCAGTGTAGATTACTCCCCTGTAAACGATACCTTCTTTCTTGAACGCGTCAATGAGAGGTGAGACGACCCTGTCGACGACTTTTTTCTCAAGTCCGGGGTTGAGTTTATCCGATGGTGATATCGATCCCATACCTCCTGTATTTGGCCCCTCATCCTTATCCATGAGCCTTTTATAATCCCTTGCGCTCCCGAGAGATAGAAAGCTGTTCCCGTTCGAAATGACGAAATAGCTTGATTCGGCACCCTTGAGAAATTCTTCTATCAGGACGATTTTTCCTGCATCACCGAATATCCGGTTATCCATGATGTCCTTTATTGCTGTTATGGCCTGTGAAGAATCCATTGCAATCACAACGCCTTTGCCTGATGCAATGCCATCCGCTTTTATGACAGCGGGATAAGATATTGCCTTTGCGTAATCAATGGCATCTGCAGATGTATCGAATACCTCGAATGCAGGTGTCGGAATATTATATTTTTTCATGAGGTTTTTTGCAAATGACTTCGATGTCTCCAGCATTGCAGCCTGTCTTGTGGGCCCAAAGATGGTAAGGCCGCTTGCCATAAATGCATCGACAATTCCGTGTTGGAGTGAAAGTTCAGGACCCACTACGGTAAGTGTTATTTTCTTCTCCGTCGCGAACCGGAGCAGGCCGTCTACATCATCGGCCTTTACCGGTGCACACTGTGCCAGTTCCTCGATGCCGGCATTGCCCGGCGTACAGTATATATTCTTTATGCCGTCCTGTTTCATCTTATGGACGATGGCGTGTTCTCTTCCTCCGGAACCTATGACGAGAATATTCATTTTGCTCCTCTTCCGTATATTTAGTGTTTGAAGTGCCTGATCCCTGTAAATACCATGGAGATGCCTGCATCGTCGGCAGTTTTTATGACTTCTTCATCTCTTATTGATCCTCCCGGCTGTACAACTGCCGTAATGCCTGCATCTATGAGCACTTTCAATCCATCTGCAAATGGAAAGAAAGCGTCCGATGCTCCAACAGCACCTTTTGTGCTAAGGTTGGATTTCATGATTGCTATCTTCGCAGAATCTACCCTGCTCATCTGACCGGCTCCGACACCGACCAGTTGAAGCGATTTTGCCACGATGATTGTGTTGCTCTTCGTGTGTTTGCATACCTTGAGCGCAAAATCCAGGTCCTTCATCTCATCCGCAGCCGGGGTTCTTTTTGTAACAACACGGCTGTTCTTAAGCTCGTCCGACAGGGTATCCTTTGTCTGGAGCAGTACGCCGAAGGCCGTATCATGTATCTCAAGTTGAGTGCCTGTCGGAGTGTTCCGGTTGACCTGTATAAGCCTCAGATTTTTCTTCTTTGACAGAATATCAAATGCGGGCTGCGAAAATGACGGTGCTATTATGACCTCATAAAATGTGTCCGCTATGAGCTTTGCAGTTGCTTCATCTACTTCCCTGTTGAAACTGCCGATCCCGCCGTAGCTTGATACGGAGTCTGTCTTGAAGGCAAGCTCATAAGCCCTTGAAATATTTTCTGCCGTCGCTGCACCGCAGGGGTTTGTGTGCTTTATTATGATGCATGACGGCTGCTGGAATTCAGAAACAAGCTCATACGCACTGCTCATATCGACAATATTATTATAAGAGAGTTCCTTGCCTCCACGTTGTTCGAATTGCAGGGCATCGAGGCTGTCGAAATCCGCTATCCTGTACAGCGCTGCCTGCTGGTGCGGGTTTTCGCCGTAGCGCATTGTTTGAAGCCTGTTCAGTGTAAAATGAATTTGCCCCGGCATGTCCTTCTCAAGTTTATTGTCGAGCCAGTTGGCTATGACACTGTCGTATGCGGCTGTATGATTGAAAGCCTTTGCGGCAAGTCTTAACCGGTCCTCCTCCGTTATGTTGTCTTTTTTTATGTGTTCTATGAGCCATGCATAGTCAGCAGGATCAACGATAACAATGACATCCCTGAAGTTCTTCGAACCTGCCCTGATCAGCGATGGGCCTCCAATATCTATCATTTCGATAATATCTTCAAAGGATGCGCTTTTCTTTTGGGCTGTCTGCCTGAACGGGTAAAGGTTTATAATTACCAGATCGATCAAGCCTATGGAATGTTCCTCAAGTGCCTTAACATGGCTGCTGTTGCTCCTCATGGCAAGAATGCCGCCGTGTATTTTCGGATGGAGCGTTTTTACCCTGCCGTCAAGCATCTCGGGGAATCCTGTATAATCCGCGACATCGGTAACAGGGATCCCTTTTTCTTTAAAAAGTTTGGCTGTTCCCCCTGTCGACAGGATCTCTACCTTTAAATCTGTTAAAACTTTGCCGAGTCCTTCTATACCTGTTTTGTCCGACACGCTTATCAGTGCTCTTTTATAAGACATCTTATACTCCTTTGCCAGATAATTTGAAATACTCTATCCTTAAATATCAAACAAAATCAAGCTGTATTTAAAGGATAGGTTAACGCCCCGCCTCTTCAGTAAGCGGTGTGGTGAAGAAAGCCATTGAGCCGGTTATTTTCAGGAAATTTTTGCCTTTTCTAAGATCAATTTCAGGGAATCTACGACTTTGTCCAGGGTATCGTTCACAAGTACGTAATCATAACTCCCGGACTGTTCTATCTCGGTTTTAACCCTGTTCAGCCGCATATCGACGCGGTCTTTCTCCCCGCGCGTTTCAAGCCTTTCTTTCAGTGCCTCGAGTGACGGGGGTTTTATGAATATGGAAAGTGCCGACGGATACAACGCTTTGATCGATGCGGCGCCCTGTATGTCAATGACAAGCACCGCGTCATTGCCGGATGACGTGATGCTGTCGATCTCGGACTTCGGTGTACCATAGCGGTATCCGTTAATAATAGCCCACTCTGCAAGTTCCCTATTGTTTATCAACCGTGTAAATGCCGCGTCATCGATAAAATAGTAATCGACGCCGTCCTTCTCATCGGTTCGCTTATCGCGTGTCGTATAGGTAATGCACTGTCTAATCCCTCTTATCTCAGCGAGAATTTTATGGGTAATTGTCGTTTTGCCGACACCCGAGGGTCCTGATATGATAATGATCAATCCCTTTTTTTCCATGTTACTCTATATTTTGTGCAAGCTCTTTTATTCTTTCGACTATATTCTTGGCATCTATGACATTGGTTGTTATATCAATCTCTCCCGCTTTTGAGCCTATTGTGTTCAATTCACGGATAAACTCCTGTGTGAAGAATTCCATCTTTTTACCAAGTGAGCCTTTTGCATCCATAAGCTGGTAAAAAGCTTTTACGTGCGTTTGTATCCTTTTCAGCTCTTCATGTATATCTATCTTGTCGATGTAGTTTCCGACGATTGCTTCCGGAGATAGTTGAGCACCGGATGATTGTTTGAGATCCTTGAGGAGATCGATTGCCTTCTGCCTGTACTGTTCTATTACTTGCGGTATTTTTTCTCCTATGTCCTTGACAATAGCACTGATACTGTTGATCAAAGACTCCAGCTCTTTCTTTATTTCTTCACCTTCTGTCTCGCGCATCGATATTGTTTTTTTTACCGCTTCTCCAGCGACATTGATCATATCATTGACAGCGCTCTCCGACACAGGCTTGTCGTCTTTTAAAAAGAATTCGGGTGATTGTGTGAGCACGTCGATGGTGATCCTGCCTTTTAAGCTCAGAGCTTTTTTTATTGTTTTCAAAAGTTCTATATACAGCCCTGCCTTTTTTGTGTCGATAGTGAATGGCCATCTCTTTTTATACTCGTAATTCTTTATACTCACATTAAGGTAGACGCTGCCTCTCGAAAACTGTCCCTTCAGCCATCGTATCAAAGGCACCTCGAATACCGACAGTTCCTTCGGCAGTCTGACATTGATATCGAGGTATCTGCCGTTCAACGTTTTTAACTCGCATGAAAGTCCAATACCTTCAACAACGCCTGTCGATATTCCGTAACCGGTCATACTTTTCATTCAGTTCTCCCTGTAATGCTTTCAAGTCTCTTTATAAACTCATCTACGATCCGCTCTGTCTTGTCTTTCTCTTTAAGCTCGGCATATATCCTTAAAACAGGTTCAGTGCCGGATGCCCGTGCCATTAAGAATCCGCCGTCTTTAAACATGAATTTGCATCCATCCATGGTGTTCATTTCATAGGCGCCAAAATCATCCAGCAGCCTGTCTTTATTGTTTATCACTTGATCCAATATACCGCCCGCATGACGCAGATGAATGTCTTTTCTCCTGTAGTAATATCTGCCCGTAATATCATACATAGCCGTGATCAGGCCGTTCAGCGTCTTTTTTTTTGTCAGCATTAACTGCGTGATAAGAATACCAGCAAGAAGGGCGTCCCTCTCAGGAATGTGGGATGCAATGCCTATGCCGCCGCTTTCTTCGCCTCCAATCATGACATTGTCATGCTGCATCAACTCGCATATGTATTTGAATCCGATCTTCGTTACCTGTAGCTTCAATGCATAATGCGAGCACAATTTGTCAATCATTTCTGTGCTTGATACGGTTTTAGCAACATCACCGTGCAGACCCATTTCTTCGACGAGGTACATGATAAGCAGGCCGAATATCCTGTGTGCGTCCACATATTCTCCTTTTTCATTTACCAGCGCTATCCTGTCTGCATCGCCATCGAGGGCGATGCCGAGGTCTGCCTTGTTCTGTAAAACGGCCTGTTTTAACGGCTGAAGGTTATCCTCGACAGGCTCAGGGTTTGTTCCTTCAAACGAGGGGTCGATCGTGTTCCGTATTTCTATTACCTCGTGTCCGAGGTCTCTGAATAGAGATGAAAGAAAACCCTGTCCTGCTCCGTGCATCGGGTCTACAACTATTTTGAGTCTCTTTGAATCGTGAAGTTCCCTTTTGATAAACCTCTCTATGTCCTGCCGGTAAATGTATCTTATGTCTGTTGTTTTATGGTACCGTTCAGGATAAGTGTCTTGTGCAGGGATATCTTCTATGAGGGAAGAAAGCCGGTTGGTCACCGCAGTTGAGACTGCGCCTCCGTAATGCGATTTAAACTTTATGCCGTTGTACGAGGGAGGGTTATGGCTTGCCGTGATCATAATGCCCCCGTTAAATCCAAGGCTCTTCGTTGCATTGGAAAGTACGGGTGACGGGCAGAAGGTATCGGAGAGGAGCACGTCAAGCTTATGTTTTGCCGCAACGCCCGCTGCATGCTCCGCAAACTCTTTTGACAGGAAGCGCGTATCATAGCCAATGAGCAGCTTCTTGCCGTTGTTCTCAAGGATATACGCCGATATTGCCTTCACTATCCTTTCTACGGTCTGGAAGTTAAAGTCATAACCGATAACTCCCCTGTATCCTTCCGTTCCAAACGATATCTTATGCATGTACGCTCCTTCTTACACGGGATTTATAAATAATGTTTTCATAGTCTTCAATAGTATGATTATGTCAAGTACAAGGGATCTTTTCTTGAGGTAGTATATATCATACTGGAGTTTCTCGTAGGTGTCATCGACGGATGCGGCATACCCGTAGTTGATCTGCGCCCACCCGGTTATGCCCGGTTTAACGATGTGACGTATTTCATAATAGGGTATTTTTTTCTTGAGCTGATCCACGAATTCAGGTCTTTCAGGCCTTGGACCGACAAAAGAAAGATCGCCCTTTATAACATTGATAAGCTGGGGCAGTTCATCGAGGTGAGTGCGTCGCAGCAGCCATCCAAATGTGGTAATACGCACATCGTTATCCTCGGCCCATTGCGGACCGTGAGCCTCTGCATCAGGCACCATGGTCCTGAATTTATAAAGAACGAACCTTCTCTCATACCGTCCGATCCTTTCCTGTTTATAAATAACACTGCTTTTCGATGTAATTTTTACGAGTACGAATATTGCAAGTATCATCGGTGACAGGATCAGCGTCGATAAGACGGCGGTTAAAAATTCTATTGGTCTTTTAATCGAATCGAACAGTGTATGCTGTGCTGCCAGATTTTCTATAAGCCATGACTCTTCAAGCTCGCTGAGCGGTATCTTGGCAAAGACCTCTTCATAAAATGTCGATATGTCCTTAACATCAACACCCTTGAACATGGTATTGTAAATGATCTTTATGAGAGTTTTATCCTTTTTGATATAATCTGGTATTACCAGAAGATTTGTGTTTTTAAGCGTATCTATAAAGTTTTTGTCTATGTTTTCGGCCTTCCGGTGAATCCTGTATCCGAGCTGCGGGTTGGCCTTTATATAATGAACAAGTGTGTCGACATCCCTGTGGACGCCTATGATGGTTATATTCAGGGGGATCATTGTTGTGACAAGAATAATGTTGAATATATGTCTCCATGTATAGCTTATCAGGCCGAAAAGAACAAAAAATATGAGAAGGTTTGTTTTTGGTGCAACCCCGAATGACGGAATGCTGTAAAAGAACATTATACCCATGAGAAAGCTTATGAAGATTAAGAAGGAAAAATTCCTCTTGAAGGCAAGATTATTTTTAAGGTTCTTGAGATCGTAAAATCCTCCGATATAAAATACGGCTATCCAGAGCGGAAATAAGATACTGAAAGGCACAATGTGATGATGTATAAATTCATTATAAAATCCACCATTGTATCTTATAATCAACATTACAATGAGAGAAAGATACATTAAAAATATATCACCCAGTGCGAGTAGTATGAGCTTTATTTTTGATTTGTCGTTCATAGAGGATTTATTCTATATAAATTTTCATATTTATTCAACATAGTGTCTATGGTAAAGGCCGTTTTGACCCTCTGATAGCCTGCCCTGCCCATGTGTGATGCCAATACCGGGTCAGAAATCAGTTTTTTCAAGGGAGTGCTGAGGTCATCGCTATTACCCGGAGATACGACAAACCCTGTGACCCCATCCAGGTTTGCATAAGATGTGCCGGTCCCGAGCTCCGTAGAGATAACCGGCAGTCCGCACGCCATTGCCTCGATGATTGTTATACCGAATGCCTCGCTTCTGTAAAGAGAGGGCAGCACAAATACGGATGAAGCACGATAAAAATTCACTAGTTCATCCTGTGTCCGGCAGGGGAGGAATGTCACCTTATTTGCAAGCCCCTGTGTGGTTACCTCGTTGACAAGGGATCTCTTCATCGGTCCTTCACCGACGATCACGAGTCGTGCGTCTATGTCCTTCATTGCCCGTATCAAATATTCCGTGCCCTTGTAGTAAACCAGCCTCCCCACGAACAGGACGATCCGTTTACCGTAATTCTGCCGTATCTGTTCTATGCTCTGTGGTGAGCCGTTGTCCGGACTGAATCGTTTCATGTCCACGCCGAACGGTATGACCGTGCATTTCTCTTTAAACCGTTTCAGGAGCGTGGACGTCTCCATTATATTCGGATTCGATACCGCAATCTTTTCCGCGTGTCCGAGTACCCATGTATGCAGCCAACCGAGGGCCGATGAAATAAACCTCTGTCTGACGATGTCGCTGTGATAGGTGATTATAAGCCTGCACTTCGGTCTGATGAGCCATAGTGCAAGCTCACCGAGAGGAAACGGCAGATGTAGGTGTAAAAGATCATGGCTCTTCCATAATTTTTTTAATAAAAAGAAAAAGCTTATGGATACAGGCATACTGAAAAATATGCCGAAGCTCGATGCACGCGTTACCGGAACACCGTTTATTTGTTCATGCACTGTTTTAAAGCCGCGGTTACAGGCGAGGACATCGACGATAAAATCATCGGCTTTATTGATGCCTTCTGCTACTTGCTGGACCACCGTTTCTATGCCGCCGACCACAGGATAATAGAGCTTGTTGATCTGGAGTATCTTCATATAAATTCTCTAAATAAATCTTGGAGCTTTTTTGCAGAATCCTTCCATGAGAATCTATTTATATTGTCGTAGCCCGATCGAATCAGTTTATTCCTCACAGTGGGATTAAGTATCTTTTCCATACTATCGGTTATCTCCCGCTCTTGATGCGGATCAACAGAGAGAGCTCCCTCTCCTGCGACCTCGGGCAGGGACGAGGTGTTGGATGTAAGCACCGGAATACCGAGGCTCTGGGCTTCGATCACGGGTATTCCGAAGCCTTCATAGAAGGAAGGAAAAACCAGTGCCAGAGAGCCCTTGTATAAGGCTGTTTTCTGATCATCCGCTACAAAACCGGTTTGTATCACGTTGTTCTCAAGACCAAGGGATACGATCTCTTTTCTTACGTCGACAAAAGACGTGTCTATCATACCTGCGAGGACGAGCTGCGTATCAGGGTGTTTCTGGACAAAGCTTTTGAATGCTTTCAACAAGCCGGGCAGGTTCTTCCGTGGCCTCGTGATGCCGACATAGAGAAAATACGGACAGACGATTCCGAATGTATTCTTTGTTGTATTTATGTATGCGTCATCTACCGGTGGTAAATCCGGTATACCCGGATAGATGACCTTAATCTTGTCCGGTTTGATATGGTAAAGGTTTATGAGTTCCTTTTTCGCAAAGTTGGAATCCGTAACTATAGCATCGCAGAAATATTTTCCTGCACCATACATTGCTTTAAGGTACAGCTTGCTGAATGTATTCTTATATTCATCGAACCGGTCATACGCACAGTCATGGATCGTCATGATCTTTTTACCGGGATAAAGGATCGGAACCGATGGAAGCGGTGCATAGAAGTGCGTTATGCCTTTTACCATGAGTTGAAACGGCAGTACGAGTTGCTGATAAAGACCCATGCTGACCGTGTTGTGCGGGTTTATACGGATTGTTTCAAGGAGGGTGTTCCCGGCTCTTAATCTCATCTGATCGGGCAGGTACTTTGATCCAAAGATTACGTATGTTCCCTGCGTATCTCTCCTGATAAGCTCTGAAAGGAGATGTCTGGCAAAGATCTCGGTCCCCTGATATGAACGGAATGAAATGAAATTAATGCCCGTCTTCATAGTATACAGACTTACATTAACCGGTCAAAGAAGGTCAAGTATAAACAAGGATGACGGGCATGGTGATAAAAATGAACATGCGGCGTGCTGCTCTGCTCGTATCATTTGACTCCGATCGGAGATCGCTACTATAAAATCGTTATGTCAATTACCAGATATAGCATAGCTATCATAATAATTTTAATGATCGTTGATTGTGCGGCTGAACAGATTGTCCCCACTGTAGTCGTAAACAATAATAATTGTATGTTCTCATACCGGGACCATGGTGCAAAGTCCGTCAGTCTTGCCGGGAGCTTCAATGACTGGGATCGTACATCGATGTCTATGAAAAAGACGGTGAATAAGGACGGTCAACATGTATGGAGTATCGGTATACGACTACCGGAGGGGATATACTCTTATAAGTTTGTCATAGACAATAACGTTTGGGTAGTTCCTCCCCATGCAGATGCCTATGCGTCCGACGGTTTTGGCGGGAAGAACGGTATACTTATAGTGAGCAAAGGATTAAAACAGGTGAAAGAATAATGTTACGAAATAATTGCAATGGAGTCTTAAGTATAAATACCGCGAGAAGGGGCTTGGATTCAGATCACGCCCTTTCTATAAAGAGTTTAGAATTTATTAAAAGTACTCTTGCCATAGATGGTCAGGTTTTCTTACGGGGTAAAAATATGAAGATAAAATTGATAGTTACAGGTTTAATGGGTTTACTGGTATTCTCAGTGTCGGCTTATGCCGGGACACTTTCCGATACAATCCAAACAGCCGAGAAAAACGGCGTGCCTTCGGGCCAGGTGTCTCTCGTGGTAAACAGGGCAAAGGCCGAAGGTATTCCGGATGCCGGTATTATAAACATGTTAAGAACTGTTATTCATGCGAAACAGGATAACGTATCCGTACCGATGATAACCAATAAGATTGTAGAGGGGTTGTCAAAGCATGCGCAGGCAGAGAGGATCGTCGATGCAGCAAACAGGCTGGAGCAATCGTACAAACAAGCCGGCATGCTGTACGATCAAATAAAAGGGCAGATTCAAAAAGGGGATAACAAAACGATGGAACTGAAAGAATCCATGTCCATAGCCATTTTTAACGGTGTAAAGCCGGACCAGCTGAAAGACCTGTACCGTGCAGCACCCGGGTCAGGTGCGTCCTACTATATCATGGGCACGGTATCCCTTACATCTCTGATCTCCTCGGGATACAGCACCGAGCAGGGCATTTCATTTATGAAAAAGGAATTCTCTTCGCATAAAACTGCCGATGAAATCCAGCACAAAACAATGAGACTGATAGAACAGCCCATGGGCAGCAGAAACGACATGATGGAACGGGAAATGGGGCAGGGCAATACCATGCAGATGAACAGGACAGGAATTCCCGGCAATCCGTCAGACAGGATGCCCATGAACCAGGACATGAACATGCATAATCAAAGGAATTGAACGAAACGCAGGATTGTTTTGCTTGTTTGAAGATCCGGTAAAAAGTTTCTTATTGCAAATATCTGGAAAAAGCCGGAATAACGATTCTTAGGATTTCGGACAGAAAGGTGTTAAAAAAATATTGCTATAGTTCTGGAAGAAATATGGAGGCAGATATAAAAATCTCCCCTATCCCCTCTTTTCCAAAGAGGGGGATACAGGAGATAATGCCCTTGGTATTCTCCTCGATAAAAAACCGCACTAATGGGGAAACTCAGGTGCCTTTTTTTGTATTCATAATTTAAAATATTGAATCATGATTTTTTAGCATTCTTGTAATGCATTGACTTCTTGACGAGACTGTAATTATTATAAATATATTCATGCGTGAAGGAGAGATTATGTTTGAAAAATTCATTGAAGTGAATCGGAACAGTACAGATGTAGTCGGTGCAGGGAAGAAAAAGACGGGTAAGAAGGTCATCGGCGTAATGC
>JBBIVV010000018.1:6714-42127 GCA_037439545.1 bacterium | reverse complement strand
ATTCCTGTATCCATCCGTTCTCCAATCCGTTTTCTCCGAGGCAATCCATGGCATACCGGTATTCATCAGCAGTAATGCGTCTCGATAATTCCGTAAAACCGTAAGCCCTGTTTGCCGGGAAATACTGATTCATCAGGCTTACGTACACATCCGGGGACAACTGCTGTGCTATGAATGCCATGGATGCGCAGGTCTGGGCGATGTCCTCCGGCAGAATAAGATGTCTGACGATCATGCCGTGAACAGCAATGCCGTTTTCGTCTAACGCAAGATCACCGACCTGCCTGTGCATTTCAATAATCGCCTCTCTGTTGACAGCCGCATAGTCCTTTACAGCCGAATATCTGAATGCAAGCTCATCGGATGCATACTTTATATCAGGCAGATAGATGTCGATGATGCCATCGAGCAGTCTGAGCATGTCGATGGAATCATATCCGCTGGTATTATAAACAAGGGGCAGGGTAAGACCTCTCTGTGCTGCTCTGTAAACAGCCTCAATAATATAAGGCACGGCATGGGTCGGGGTCACAAGGTTAATATTATGAGCACCGAGCGTTTGAAGTTCGAGCATCATGTCCGCAAGCTGGTCAACAGAATAATCATTGCCATGGTTGAGCTGGCTTATCGGATAGTTCTGACAGAACCTGCACTTCAAACTGCATCCTGTAAAGAATATGGTGCCCGAGCCCCTTGTACCGGATATCGGCGGCTCTTCTCCGTTGTGGATGCCATAACTTGAAACCCTTGCATCCCTGCCGGAAAGGCATATGCCTTTCTGGTTCTCAAGCCTGTTCGTGCGGCAGTTTCTCGGGCATACCGTGCACGGAGAAAGGTATTTTTTTGATTCTTCCGCGCGTCTTTTGAGTTCACCGTTATGAAAAAGATTAAGGTAAGAGGGATAATAGAGAATCCCCTTCCTGCCATTCCCGTCCCGCAGAATACGGGATAAATCCCAACGGGAACCCAGAGACATGAAAACTGGATTTCTGCTTCCGCAGGAATGACGGTTGTATGGTAATTTGGATTCCTTAAACTCACAACTCATAATTCTCAAATTCTGCATCTTTCTATAACCTTGTCATGCCTTTGTAAATCATGATCGGTGCTACCCAGTTATACTTTCTGCTCTTTATGCTTAATGCGGAGAGCTCGAGCACTTTTGCCGAAAAAGCCGTTCTGTCAAACGGTTCTATCGAATTCAGTTCAGTCCTTATAAAATCCCTTGTGCTGTAATGGTGCGTACAATAAGAGGCAAGCAGGACTGCATTGTCTTTTAAACGCAGAAACCTCATGGTCATGACCTCTTTGTTTGCCTGCATTGCCATGCCGTCATCCATGAGAAATCCGAACCTCTCATCAGTCGCCGTGTCGATAGCTATCTTTTTTTGCTGGCTGCCGGTGACCTCATATATACCTATAGTACTGATCCTGAGCGCCCGGTAGATCTCCTCATCCTCATAAGAGAATGATAACAGTCTGTCTTCATAAAACAAACCTGCCGGCGTTTTCCCCGGATGTGCCTGTCTGTCCATGAGAAACCAGTGACTGAACATTATAAGCCTGTTGTGCATTTCCGTATCATTAATGGGTGGGAGAGGGATCAGCCGATCAAACTCCGTACGGGCTTCTATCATATCCTGTTTCAAGGTATCTGATGCATAAGCGTACAGGACAGACAAACTATCCCTGATTTTCGTGTTAACCTCTTTCATAAACCAATTTTGTGAATTCCTTGAATATATAGCCTGCTTCCCTTGGCCCGGGTGATGCCTCCGGATGGTGCTGCGTTGAAAGTATCGGTTTGCTTTTATGAGAGAATCCTTCAAGCGTTTTATCATTCAGATTCAGGTGCGTAATGTTTACGCTGTCCTGTATCGATTCAGGCTTTATTGCAAACCCATGGTTCTGGACAGTGACCTCGATACCGCGTGTTTTCAAATTGAGGACCGACTGGTTTGCCCCATGATGTCCAAACTTGAGCTTTATGGCTTCACCTCCGAGTGCAAGTCCGAGTATTTGGTGGCCAAGGCATATACCGAGTACCGGTTTATCGCTTTTTATCAGTTCTTTTGCGTTCCCGATGATGTATGAAAGTGCCGCCGGATCACCGGGACCGTTTGAAAGCACGACACCTTTATATTCATCCTTGAGCAGCTCATTCACAGGCGCCGTACAGGGGAACACCCTTACCCTGAGTCCTGCTGAGACAAGGGACCTCAGAATGTTTTTCTTAACTCCAAAATCATAGACAGCTACCCGGGGGTTATCCCTGTTGTTCAGCTCTTGATACCCCTGCCCGCTTGACCATAAAGATTCGTTAAAGTCATAAGCCTTTTTTGCCGTAATTTCTGTTACCATATCCCTGCCGACAAGTACGGGCTGCATCTGCAATTGTTTTTTAAGTTCATCGACACTCTCGTCAAAAGAAGACATGATGCCCATCATTGCCCCTTTAATTCTGATACTCCTGACAAGCATTCTCGTGTCGATGTCATACATGCCGACTATGCGCTGTTTGATCATAAAGCTATCCAGTGTTTCCTTCGATCTGAAATTTGACGGATAATCGAGATACTCTTTGACAACAAACCCGCCGACATAAGCTCTGCCGGATTCATAGTCCTCGGTGTTTGTGCCGATATTGCCGATCTGGGGGTAAGTTGAAACAAGTATCTGGCCATAGTAGGACGGGTCCGTAAGCTCTTCCTGATATCCGGTCATGGATGTATTAAATATAACCTCGCCTGATGTTGTCCCCCTGTATCCGAAGGATTTCCCCCTGAATACAGAACCGTCTTCAAGAACTAATATTGCCATGAAGTGTCCCCCCCGTTATAGTCATAATCGCCCTGCCTTTTAATTCCATGCCGTGGAAAGGCGTGTTCCTGCCTTTTGACACAAACCTGGTTTTATCGACGGTCCACGTTTTGCCGGGATCGATAATCGTGACATCCGCATCAGAACCCGCCTTGAACGTGCCTTTATTCTTAAGGTTCATGATTTGAGCCGGTCTCTGCGACATAAGCTGAATAAGCCTCTTTTTACCGATGATGCCGTTATGGACGAGTTTTAATGAAAGGCCAAGGGATGTTTCGATACCGGATATGCCGTTCAGTGCTTTATCAAACTCTATTTCTTTTTCATCATAGCCATGCGGTGCATGATCGGTCACGATACAGTCTACCGTTCCGTCTGCAATGGCCTCGATCAATGCCTTCCTGTCCTGTTCGGATCGCAAGGGCGGATTGACCTTTGCATTCGTATTGTACCCGTCAACAGCATCATCGGTAAGCGAGAAGTGATGCGGCGTTGCCTCGCAGGTTACCGGTATACCCATCTTCTTGGCCCACCGTACAAGCTCGATTGAGAACGTCGTACTTATATGAGCAAGGTGTAGTTTTGAACCTGTCTCGCCTGCGAGCATTATATCCCGTGCAACGGCAATACTCTCCGCAGTCTGAGGTATGCCGTTCAATCCGAGTTTAACGGAGGCGATACCTTCATTCATGTATCCCGATTTACTGAGCGAGAGCTCTTCAGGATGATCCACCACGGGTATGCCGATAGGCTTAACATAAAGGAGTGCTTTTCTTAAAAATCCTGCAGAAAGCACAGGCATCCCATCGTCCGATACTGCAACAGCACCTGCATCGACAAGATCATATATCTCCGACAACTCGGAGCCTTCACTGCCCTTTGAAACGGCTGCTATGGGAAAGAGATGCACGTGGCCGAACGATTTTGCCTTTGAAATCATGTACTGCGTAATAGATTTATTATCGTTTATGGGTTTCGTGTTCGGCATCGCGCATATCGATGTAAACCCGCCCGCCATTGCCGCCTTTGTGCCGGTTTCTATGTCCTCTTTATATTCATAACCGGGATCTCTCATATGCGTATGTATATCTATAAGTCCGGGCACGACCCACCTGCCCTTTGCATCGATAACGATAAACTCTTTGCTCTCGTGACCTTTTACTCGTGCCCTGTCGCCATTTACACTGTAAGATTTCTGATCGACGATTCCGCTTATCGTATTGTCCTCTATCAGCAGATCGCCCTGCTGTTCCATGTTCTGAGACGGATCTATCAACAATCCGTTAATTATCAGTATATCCATGTCCTTCTCCTATTGTGTGGTATATGGCAGACATCCTGACTGAAACTCCGTTTTCGACCTGTTTCATTATTCTCGAATGGGCGCCGTTGTCGGCAACACTGCTCGAAAGTTCCAGTCCGCGGTTTACGGGCCCCGGATGCATAACGATTACATCAGGCTTTGCACGCTTCAACTTCTGTTCGTTCAAGCCGAAAATCCTCGAATATTCCCTTGCTGACGGGAAAAGTCCCGTCCCCTGCCTTTCGAGCTGTATCCTGAGCATGATAATAACATCGGCATCGGTGAAAGCCTCCGTCGCATCGTAGGTAATCGTCGCTCCAAGACTTGCAAAATCGTCCGTAATAAGTGTCGGGGGTGAAAAGAAGCAGACCTTTGCACCGAGTTTACCCATGCCGTAAATGTCCGAGCGCGCAACCCGCGAGTGATAAATATCGCCTGCAACAACGACCTTCAGCCCGTCAATGCGTTTTTTCTCATCAAGGATGGTCATAATATCGAGCAAGCCCTGGGTCGGATGCTCGTTTGTCCCGTCGCCTGCGCTTATAATAGGTGTATGCAGGTGCTTTGCCAGCAGTTCCATGACCCCCGATGAAGCATGCCTTATAATAAAAAGCGCCGGGTTCATTGACTCTATATTCTTTGCGGTATCGATGGTCGTCTCTCCTTTTGATATGCTGCTCGATGAATAAGAAAAATTCACGACATCCGCCGAAAGCCTTTTAGCGGCTATTTCAAAGGACGTTTTTGTCCGTGTGCTTGACTCGAAGAACAGGTTGACAACCGTTTTTCCTCTCAGTGCCGGCACCTTTTTTACACTTCTCAGGGATATCTCCCTCATGGAGAATGCGGTCTCAACGAGCTGCTCTATATCTTTTTTATCAAGGTACTTTAACCCGATAATTCCCTTTTCAGACCTCATATTTCGTCTCCTTTCTTTATGAAATATACATTATCCTCATTATTGCCGTTTTCTTTAAACACGACTTTTATCTCATCATCAAAAGCAGTAGGCACATTTTTGCCTATGTAATCTGCTTTTATGGGTAACTCCCTGTGCCCCCTGTCTACAAGGACGGCAAGCTGTATCACCGCGGGCCTCCCGAGATCCATGACTGCATCCATCGCTGCCCTGATTGTTCTGCCGGTAAAGAGCACATCATCAACGAGTATCAAAGAAGCCCCGTCGACCTTAAAATTTACTTCGGTGGCCTTTACAATCGCCCTGCCGGAACGCAACGCAACATCGTCCCTGTAAAGGGTAATATCGAGAGTGCCAGTTTGCACCGGGATCTGCTCATACGATTGTATATACCCAGCCAGTCTCTTTGAGATGAATACCCCGCCTGTTCTTATCCCTATAAGACTTATCGGTACGGCCGTATGCCTCTCTATGATTTCATGGGCAATACGCTTTAATACCCGCTCTATTGCAGTCGAATCCATGATTATATTTTTCATTCTATGCCTCAAAACAAAAACAGTGGCGCCATAAGCGCCACTGTTTTTGTTTATGTGTTATATTTTTATTAAACATTTTTACTTCCTTGTTAACCTCACAGGATTAACTTAAAGGTTATTACTACTCCCTGAGAGGACAAAGTCCTCAGCGGAGTTTACTGTACTTCTGTCGTTGCTTCCGGGTTAAGATTAAATGTTATTTTAAAATCGTCAACAAATTTCACCGCCACCGAATACCGGGCTGATATTGTTACACTCCCCGGACTGTTTTGATTTATAACGATATCGTCAATCGTAATCGGCGCATGGATGACCTGCAACTTATATGTTATGTCTGATTTTATGTCCTTTATGGGCGTCGTTTCAATGCGGTTTGCATTGACCTCAAAGAGGTTCTGTATCTGGTAATTTAAGATATAGACAGGGGCTATTCTGGCAATTACATAAATTATGGCTGCAAGAACGCCTATCCATAGGACGGCTGAAATTTTGGAACTGCCGCGCTGATTCTCAACAGAGGAGAGACCTTTTCCCATACCCTTCATTCTTTTATATTTATCTATGATTTTTTTAATAGTCAACTGTTATTATGTATGGTAAAATCCCTACGAAGATCCCGTTCTCTTACGTGGTACATATAAAATAAGATAGAAATCGTTTCAAGGAGGCAGTATGAAAATATCCGGTTCTACGCGGTCAATTGGCAAGACATTCATGGTATTGTTGTCTGCACTGATTTCAATATATTTATCAGGCTGCAGCTCAGGCAAGACGACAACGATAGATTACTCGAACTACATAAACTCCCTGAACCAGATGGGTGTTGATAAATATATAGGCATCCAGCCGACGGGTGAGACCTATCAGAACGGCTGGGAATCTTATTATTACGACACAGCCTCGCCCGCCAGGTGCTTTAATGGCACCCAATTCATAGTTTCCCTCCACAGGGGAGATCCAAATAAAGTTATATTATTCCTTGAAGGCGGCGGCGCCTGTTGGGACTACAATTCATGTTATGTTACCGATATGGCTAAATCCAGCGATACCCCCTTGCCGCTCAGTGTTTTGTTTGACGGCTTGCTTGTCACGTCCAACCCTTTGAACCCCTTTAAAGACTACAGCATAGTCTATGCCGGATACTGCGATGGAAGCCTGTGGTCAGGTGACAATGATGTAAACTATAACGGCGTTGAAACATACTTTCACGGTCTCGCAAATCTTTCCGCAGCCGTCACACTGATGAAGCAAAACTTTATAAACCCCGATAAACTACTTGTCGCAGGATACAGTGCAGGCGGAGAAGGCACCTTTGCCGGCTATCTTGTCACACGCACCCAGTACCCTTTCACTACACTCAATGTGATCAATGATTCAGGGATCGGGGTGTTTAATCCGCAGCAGCCCCAGATCCTTCAGACATGGATGAGTAACTGGAATATGGGAAACATTTTACCCGCTGGCTGCCCGCTCTGCAGCCAGCATTTAGCCTATCTTGTCAACTGGGTACTTGACAGGGACCAGAACGTAAATTTCGGCTTTTCTTCTTATTATGAAGATGCTATTCTCGGCGGTGAATTCCTTCAGATGAGCGGCAGTGATTATAAAAATGCCATACTTTCCGTAACCGATAACATCCATAGTCTCCATCCCGGCCGCTTTAAACGCTTCTTTGCAAACGGCAACCTCCATACATTCATTGAACTGGGCAGTTTTTACACGGGTCAGATCGACAACACCCCTTATTATCAATGGGCCGCAGACATGCTGACCGATACAGCAGCATGGCATGACCTGCTGGAGTAATGTTGGAAGTGCGGACGACGCAGAGCAAAAAGCGGACAATTCTTTCCCTCTATGGGTGGGGTTGAGCGGGACGGACACACTTCTAACCCTCTCTTTACGCCGTTATGTATGCGTCTTTTAGTACCTTGATGCGGTCCCTGAACTGTGCTGCCTTCTCAAAATCAAGGGCTTTTGCAGCCTTGCGCATCTCTTTTTCAAGCTCTTTGAGCATACCGGGTATTTTATCCGGCTTCACATATTCCTTCATACCCTCCGCAGTTGCAATGGGGACTGTGTAATAATCCTGCTCATAAAGGGACGTGCGTATCTCCTGGATATTCTTCTTAATGGTCTCGGGTATGATACCGTGTTCTTCATTGTATCTGAGCTGTTTTATACGCCTCCTGTTTGTTTCGCTTACCGCCTCACGGATAGATTTCGTCATGACATCCGCAAAGATAATTACCGTCCCGTTCACATTCCTGGATGCCCTTCCAATGGTCTGGATCAAAGAGCGGGCTGATCTTAAAAATCCTTCTTTGTCCCCGTCGAGTATTGCAACGAGCGATACCTCCGGCAGGTCAAGCCCTTCTCTCAGGAGGTTTATGCCTATCAATACATCGAACGTGCCCAGCCTGAGATCCCTTATGATGTCCACCCGCTCGAGTGTTTCTATGTCAGAGTGCATGTATTTTACCTTTATGCCGAGCCCTGCATAATACTCCGTAAGTTCTTCCGCCATACGCTTGGTCAGTGTCGTAACGAGCACCCTTTCTTTGTTTTCAACGCGGCTTCTTATCTCGCTAAGAAGGGTATCGACCTGATTGCCCGCACTTTTGATAATGATCTCAGGATCGACAAGGCCTGTCGGCCTGATTACCTGTTCGATCACCCTGCCCTGAGATTTGTTTATTTCATAAGCGGCAGGTGTTGCCGATACATACACGACTTTATTTACTCTTTGTTCGAACTCCTGGAACTTAAGAGGCCTGTTGTCAAGTGCAGACGGCAGCCTGAATCCATATTCAACCAGTGTCTTTTTACGGCTGCGGTCACCTTCATACATGCCTCCTATCTGTGGAACGGTTATATGGCTCTCATCGATGAACGTCAAAAAACCGGAAGGGAAATAATCAAACAGTGTCGGCGGAGGGTCTCCCGGAGCCCTGTTGCTGAGGTGTCTTGAATAATTTTCAATACCGGTGCAGTACCCCATCTCTTCAAGCATCTCGAGGTCATACAGCGTCCGCCTCTGAAGCCGCTCGACTTCAAGCAGCTTATCCGCCTGCCTCAACTCCTTTAACCGAGCGGCAAGCTCCTGCTTTATTGACTCTACCGCACGGTTCAATACGTGCTCTTCTGTCACATAATGGCTTGCAGGGTAGATTACCACACGCTTGAGCATATCTTTTTTCACGCCCCTGACAGGATCGAAGGTATAGATTGTATCGACGGTATCTCCAAAAAATTCCACGTGCAATGCACGGTCGTTTTCATAAGCAGGAAATACCTCGACAACATCGCCCATGACCCTGAAAACGCCCCTGTAAAAATCATAGTTGTTCCTGTTGTATTGGATCTTTACGAGCTTATGGATGAATTCGTCTCTGTTGAGTTTCCTGCCTGTCTCTGCATAAGCGAGCATACCTTTGTAAGCCTCAGGCGATCCCAGCCCGTATATGCACGACACGCTTGCAACGATTATGACATCCTCTCTTTCAAGGAGCGAATGTGTCGCTGAATGCCTGAGCTTGTCTATCTCATCGTTTATGGATGCATCTTTCTCGATGAAAGTGTCTGTCTCGGGCTTGTATGCCTCCGGCTGGTAATAATCGTAGTAGCTCACAAAGTACTCGACCGCATTGTCAGGGAACAGCTCGCGCATCTCGGTATAGAGCTGGGCTGCGAGCGTCTTGTTCGGTGCCATGATGAGGGCCGGGAGCTGGATCTGCTCTATAACATGAGCCATGGTAAAGGTCTTTCCTGAACCCGTTACGCCGAGCAGAGTCTGGTGCTGGTGACCTGTCCTGAGACCATCAACAAGCTGTGCTATTGCCCCGGGCTGATCGCCGTTCGGCCTATAATCGGAAACTAACTTGAATTGTGCCATAATGGAGTTACTCTTCCGCTATCTCCCAGACAGTCCCTTGTGCTGTGTCCATGATGGCTATTCCCTGTTTTAAAAGTCCTGACCTTACCTCATCAGCCTCTTTGAAACGCTTGTCCTTTCTCAGCAGTGTTCTCTGTGAAAGCCTGTCTTCTATGTTTTCTTTCGTCAGGCCGAGATCCGTAAGTCTCTTTTCACGCCTTGATGCAAGGAACAACTGCGGGTCGTGGTCAAACACGCCGAGGATGTCTGTTGCGGATTTTAAAAATGCTTTCAGTTTTTCTACGGTCTCGTGCTTTGCCGTCGCATTTTTGAAGTAGGTATTGATGAGCCGCATTACATCGAACAGGCTTGAGAGCGCGCCTGCTGTGTTAAAATCATCGTCCATCGCGCCATAAAAACCATCATACGACCCGGGAAGCTTCTCCGTGAAGCTGTCGAGCTTTTCAGATGCCAATAGCGGCTTCCCCTGTGCAGGAAGGCTCTGGATGAGCCTCAGACTCGCATATCCCCGATACAGGGCCTTTTCAGCATCTTTGAGCGACTGGTCTGAAAAATCTATGGGGTTCCTGTAATGGTGCATAAGGACAAATAGTCTCAATGCCTGGGGTTCATACTTATCAAGTATCTCTCTGATGGTAAAGAAATTACCCAGTGACTTCGACATCTTTTCCCTGTTTATCTGCACGAAACCATTGTGTATCCAGTAATTGACAAAATGCCTGCTCGTTAATCCTTCCGACTGTGCAATCTCGTTCTCGTGGTGCGGAAAGATCAAGTCCATGCCGCCGCCGTGTATATCAAAATTTTCACCGAGATAATGCGTGCTCATAGCGGAACATTCTATATGCCAGCCCGGCCTGCCCTGTCCCCACGGGCTTTCCCAGAAAGGTTCTCCTGACTTGCTCTTTTTCCACAATGCGAAATCAAGCGGGTCATGTTTGGCTTCTCCCACTTCGACCCTTGCGCCTGCTTCAAGGTCCTCTATATTCTTGCCCGATAACTTGCCGTAGCCGCCGAACTTTCTGACGGAGAAATACACATCCCCGTTTGATTCGTACGCATAGCCTCTGTCTATCAATCCTTTTATAAAATTGACGATATCCTGAATATGTACTGTTGCCCGTGGTTCATGCGTGGGCTTTTTCAGGCCAAGCCTGTCCATATCTTTATAGTATTCTTCAATATACTTTTCGGAGACCTCGGACGTTGTTAAGCCTTCCTTGTGTGCCCGGTTAATGATCTTATCGTCTATGTCCGTAAAGTTTTTTACAAAAGTAACGTCATACCCTTTTGTCTTGAGGTACCTGTAGATTGTGTCGAACACTATTGCCGAGCGGGCATGACCTATATGGCACAAGTCATAGACCGTGACACCGCACACATACATGCCGACATGATTTTCTTTAATCGGTTTAAATTCCTGTTTGTTCTGTGTTAACGTGTTATAAATTTTGAGCGGCATGTTACTTTTCCAGCAGTACGACAGCATAAGTTGCAATTGCTTCGCCTTTGCCGGAAGCGTCCAACCCTTCATTTGTCTTTGCTTTAAGGCCTATAAAAGATGCAGAAAGCCCTGTTATTTCCGACAGGGAATCGATGATCTGCTTGTAATACTTCGATAGCTTCGGTTCCTCGGCAATAATTACGCTGTCTACATTCAGAATGCGGTAGCCGTCTTTCTTTGCAACCGCCAATGCCTTTTTCAGTATTGAAACGCTATTCATGTTTTTGTATTTATCGTCGTCCGGAGGGAAATAGGTGCCGATGTCGTCACGGGAAACAGCACCCAATATTGCATCGCTTATCGCATGCAGGAGCACATCGGCATCCGAATGGCCGAGCAATCCTTTTTCATACGGTATATGAACGCCGCCGATAATAAGCCTTCTGCCTTTAACAAGCCTGTGAATGTCATAACCGATACCTATTCTATTCATTGCATGCCTGCTATCAATCTGCCGAGTTTCAAGTCGGCCTCTGTCGTTATTTTGATATTCAATGTGCTGCCGGCCACTACTTTGACTTTTATTCCTGCAAGCTCGACTATCCCTGCTTCATCCGTAACATCTACCGGGTGTTTATCGTACTTACGGTAGGCTTCTGCCAGCACGTTATAGTGAAAGACCTGGGGTGTTTGAGCAAGCCACAAACCATTACGATCGACATTCATTGTAATCATATTGTCCTTGTCTATAAGTTTTACCGTGTCTGTCACCGGTATTGCACTTATAACAGCGTGGTGTAAAATCCCTGCATTTATTATATCAATAAATGCCTGATCCGTTATGAACGGCCTGACCGCATCATGAATAAGTACGTAATCTGCCGATTTGATCCTGTTAAAGGCGTTCCTCACCGACAGAGTCCTTTCAGTCCCGCCAGCAACCACCTCTGTTACCCTTTTAATGCCAAAGCCCTGTATAAGTTTCTTTATAAGAGTTATTTCTGAAGAATGGGCTGAAACAATTATATCATCGATCCTATCCACCCTCTCTAACGCGCTTAAAGTATGTATCAGGATGGGCTTGCCTTCTATCTCTATAAATTGCTTTGGCATCGATGGGTCCAGTCTTACCCCCCTGCCTGCAGCCGGAACTATGGCTGTTATTCTCATACTGCTATTGATGCTGGGACCCCCCATTTTCTTCTTTCGGTTTTGCAAAAATCATTCTCCCTGCCGTTGTCTGGAGAACGCTTGTCACAACGGTATCGATGGTCTTGCCTATAAGCCGCTTTCCATTGTCGACGACGACCATGGTGCCGTCATCAAGGTACGCAACACCCTGATTTGACTCGGAGCCTTCTTTGATAACCTTGAGCCTCATGAACTCGCCCGGTATGACGACCGGCTTTAGTGCATTCGAGAGTTGATTCAGGTTCAGCACGGTCACACCCTGCAGTTCCGCAACTTTGTTGAGGTTGAAATCATTTGTTATAACCTTTGCATTCAACTTCTTGCCAAGGGCTACAAGCTTTGCATCGACGCTCTTGATCTTGGGAAAGTCCTGCTCCGTCACCCTGATCTCTATGTCCGTCATCTTCTGCATGCGCTTCAGAATATCAAGTCCTCTCCGGCCCCTTGTTCTCTTCAGCGGGTCAGCGGAGTCGGCAATATACTGGAGTTCCTGAAGTACAAACTGCGGGAGTAAAAACACTCCTTCTATGAAGCCGGTTTCACATACATCGGCTATCCTTCCATCTATGATTACCGATGTATCGAGCAGTTTATAACTTGCAGCAGTGTTTGCAGGTGTTGCACCGGCCTTCAGCTCTACGGGATCAAACTCAGCCCCTTTATGTGCGCCGATGATCAATCCGACATAACCCAAAAGAAGATTGAGCACTATATAGATTGAAAGGCTTACAGACGGTTCATCGAGCAGGTCCCGCAACACACCGTACGTGAACAGATTACTGACAACCAGTCCGAGGATCAGTCCTACTGAGCCGCCGATGATTGCTTTGATGTGCTGTTTTCTTATCAGCCGTTCAAATAATATCGTTAATAAACCAAGCGCCACGCCCACCAAAGCCCCTGCTAAAGCAAGCGGGGGCTGTTGGAGCAATTTCAGGGATATTATGTATCCCCCTAATCCTGAAAATATCAGGACCAACAACCTTAATAGAATAAGTCCCATTATTAACCATCCTTTCCATCATAAAATATAGATCCTCTTCTAAGAATTGCAAAAATTACCTGCCAAAAATACTATTTATTTCCTTTTCAAGAACCTCTTCTTCCTTACCTGTTACAATAACCAACTCCTTTAAAAGAAGGTTCCGTGCCGTGTCAAGAAGCTTTCTTTCACCGAAGGAAAGCTCTTTCTGTGTTTTGAGCAAAAATAGATCCTTAAGCACCTCTGCTATCTCGAATACCGATCCTGTTTTTATCTTTTCCGTGTACTCCCTGAATCTCCTGTTCCAGGTCTGACTGTCGACAGTGATCCTCTTTTCTCTGAATATATCAAATATCTTTGGTACCATATCGTGCGAAATTACCCTTCTTAACCCGACTGCGTTCGCATTGTTCGTCGGTACCATAACCTTCATATTGTTTTCAAGTATATTCATCACATAAAAGGTATACTTTGCCCCTCCCACTTCTTTCATCTCTATAGCAATTATTTTTCCCACCCCATGAGCAGGATAAACAGCGATATCACCAACTTTGAACATTACAAGCCTCCTTGTAAAACTTTACTATGCTATACAAAATTAATAAAAAAGTCAATAAAGGCTTTTTTTTGTAATGATGCCTGAAACAAATAAAGGATAAACATAATGGTCAATCCTGTCATAAGCAAATATTTATCTTGCAATTACATTATATATATAATACATTTATACCGTATTATCAAGCTGAAAAAGGTGTTATTTTAATGAAAAAAATATTGATTTTGATGCTTGCATTGGCAACTATTACCCTGTTTATCAATAGGATATATGCAATGGGTATATTACAGGGCGAAGCTGATTACATACCCATGCCTAAAACCAATATAGGTCTTACCGCAATAGATCAACTCGGGGTCAGAACAACTGTCGAACACGGCAGTGTCGAGGGTAAAGATTATATTTCAGGGTACAGCGGCATGATCCTGAATGTAATACCTTTCATCAATATCAAATCGATAAACTTTACAAGCACATCTATCGATACTGCTAAACTCAGCCCTGTGATACTTGATAAACTTGATAACAATCCATTGATTGCAATAATCCATCTTAAAGATGCCGGGGTCATAACCCTTACGGTGAACGGCTCTTCGATGTGTTATGGTAAAACGCCCTTTGGCTATGTAAGGGTAAAATTATCGTCGCTCGATGTAATCGAAGGTATAAAACAGCTCAAGAAAGATGCCTCCCGGTAGGTCGTATAAATAACCCCGTATATTCAGGATTAAATTAGGTTCATGTTGAAAAATATTAATTATTGTCTTAAACTTTCATGAAAAGAGATTCAAGATGACAGAAGATGCAAATAAGGATGCGCAACAGGAGCAATCCCCTGACCGCCCTCAACCATTACGCAAACACACCAGACCGATATGGGTCGTTATCAGTGCAGCAGTAGTCGGTATTCTTATACTCGTGGGCGGATATTTTTACATTCTATCCGATATACCGCAGATAAATACAATAACGGATTATAAACCGTCTGTGGTAACAAATGTGTACGGTGATGACGGATCAATCATAGGTCAATTCTTCATTCAAAGAAGGATACCTGTATCCATGAATCAAATGTCGAAGTACATTCCTCAGGCATTCATAGCAGCGGAAGACGCGACCTTCTACCAGCATGGAGGTGTCGATTATGAAGCCATCTTCAGGGCGGCCATAAAGGACCTTATAGCAGGGCAGATAGTACAGGGGGGCAGTACGATAACCCAACAGCTCGTTAAAACCCTTCTCCTCACCCCTCAGAAAACCGTGACAAGGAAGTTAAGAGAATTCATTCTTGCCACTCAGCTTGAACGGCACCTTACAAAAGCCGAAATCATTACCATATACCTCAATCAGATCTACCTCGGTAATGGATGTTATGGCGTAGAATGCGCAAGTGAAATGTATTTCGGCAAGAAAGCAAACGAATTGTCCCTTTCCGAAGCTGCAATCCTTGGCGGCTTACCGCGGGCACCGAATCTGTACTCGCCCATCAATTCTCCTCAAAAGGCAAAACTGCGGCAGAAATATGTACTGAACAGGATGGCAGATCAGGGATATATAACGAAGACACAGGCAAATCTTGCATACAATCAGCCGGTGAAGATCTTTCTTAACACTATTTACCAGGTAAGGAATAACGCCCCTTATTTCTTAGAAATGCTCAAGCAGCAATTATACACTAAGTACGGCCAGGATACCGTGCTCGAACAGGGTTTAAAAGTCTATACAACAATCGATCCTGCAATGCAAAAGTATGCAAACAAGGCACTCAAAACAGGACTTGAACAGATAACAAAGAAACAGGGGTATTCAGGTCCTGAGGAACATCTCAAGAGCAGCAAGGATATACAGGACTATGAAAACCAGATGAGAAAAAATGAACTTGCAGTATACCCTGATTATTATATGCTCACTTCAAACACGACTCACACTACCGCAATCCCTGTTCAGTATCTTGTCCTGCCTGACAAGCTTTATCATGCGGTCGTAACCGCTTTTCTACCGTCAAACAAGGGGGTTGAGATCAATGTCGGCGGGGAGAAAGGGATAATAACGGCAATAAACATGAGCTGGGCGCATCCATTCAATCCTGAGCAGTGGTATCCGCCTGTGGCCGATCCGGAAAGGATAGTGAAGACCGGAGATGTCATCCTTGTCAAACTTATAAAAAAAGGCAAAACTGTTTCTGAATTTTCCCTCGAACCCCATCCTCAAATTCAGGGTTCGATTATAGCACTCAATGTCGACACAGGAGGTATAAAGGCTCTCGTAGGCGGGTATGATTTTGCACAATCCCAATACAACCATGCTGTCCAGGCACAGCGTCAGGCAGGTTCTGCTTTTAAACCCATATACTATACGGCTGCATTGGAAAAAGGATATACGCCGGCCTCGATCATTCTCGATACGCCTGTTGTCTATCAGTACACTGCAACGACAACAGGAACAACAGAAACGGGAGAGACCCAGACGACTCCTACCGTATGGAAGCCCCGGAACTATGACAAAACATTCACAGGACCGGTTACTCTGCAGGACGCAATAACGCACTCAAAAAACAACCCTTCTATACGCTTGCTCAATGCCATCGGTGTGGGATATGCCATAAATGTTGCGAGAAAGTTTGGTATAACAGAACCGCTTACCAATGACCTCACACTCGCACTCGGCTCTTCTTCAATAAGCCTTCTTGACCTCGTTTCGGCGTATAATGTTTTTCCGAATTATGGCGATTTTATTCCTCCTTATTACATAAAAAGGATCGTGGATAGAAATGGAGCCGTAATCGAGAGCAATAATGTAGTCCCCAATACGGTCAGCTTCATCTCCTCAACAACATTGACGGCATCAACCGTCACATCGACATCGTCACAGGGAACAACGGGTACATCGATGACAACGCCAACGGTACATGTCGTCGATCCTGCAACTGCCTATGTTATGACAAGCATGCTGAAAAATGTCGTCAGACACGGGACAGGCTGGCGGGCGGGTGCAATCGGCAGGCCCGCTGCCGGTAAAACCGGTACGACAGAGGATAACAGGGATGCTTGGTTCATAGGGTTTACTCCAAATATCATTGCAGGTGTATGGGTCGGATTCGACGACAACAGGAGTTTAGGTATGGCCGAAACGGGCGGCGATGCTGCAGCCCCGATATGGCTCGATTTCATGAAAAACGCCGTTGCACCCTATCCTGACAGTGATTTCCCAATACCTCCCGGCGTCGTGTTTGCAAGAATAGATTCAAAGACAGGCTATCTTGCGGCGGCAAATTCTCCGGATGCAAAATTCGAGGCATTTGTCTCAGGCACACAACCGACACAAACATCGGCACAGATAAACTCCCAGCATGGCAATGAGTTCTTCAGGTTCGAGCAGTGAGTCAAAGAGACTCTCAAAAAACACGGATTGAATACATATTCGGGTTACTATACAGGCGATTCGGCAAAAGGAACTGGTGGCCTGCGGACTCTCCTTTTGAGGTTATCGCAGGAGCTATCCTCACACAGAACACGGCATGGACAAATGTCGAGAAAGCGATTGTAAACCTCAAACGTGCACATATGCTCTCACCCGGTAAATTGCACAGTCAGCCGGTTTCCAGCATAGCACAGCTCATCAGGCCGTCCGGTTTTTATAATCAAAAGGCAAAACGGCTGAAGCTTATGGCCGATTACCTTGTCATGAACTATGAAGGTAACATAAATGCAATGTGCAAAAAAGAAACTTCATTGCTGAGGGATGACCTTTTATCTATAAAAGGTATCGGTAAAGAGACGGCAGACAGTATTCTCCTTTATGCATGCAATAAACCTGTTTTCGTCGTCGATAGCTATACATGCCGTGTCCTCGGCAGGCATGGGCTTATCCATGAGCAGATGGGATACGATGAGATTCAGCAGGTGTTTATGGATAATCTTGAGCATAAGACCCCGCTTTTCAATGAGTACCATGCACTTATCGTAGAACTTGCAAAAAACTACTGCAGAACAAAACCCTTGTGCGAACACTGTCCGCTTTCGGGACTCGCAAGGTATCTATAGTCCGGACATGGATTTTCCGGGTCAATTATTTCTTTTCGTCTATAAACGTTTTCAATGAAGACAATGATTTTGATGTGGCATCGACAAACTCGAGTCCGATACCGTTGATTGTATGATCGTCCGTTTCTTCCTTGAATGACCTCATCACCTTTGCCTTATACTTATGCGTTTCTGTTTTACTGCCGAAGGGCAATACAAGGCTGATGTTCAGTATCGTATTTAAAGGTATAATGTCCTTTGTAATTATAGAAAGACCCGAATAACTCATGTCCTTGGAATAAACCGAAACGACCTTATTTTTGTATTCATATTTTGTTTCAATCGAAATATCATAGCGTTCTTCCTTGCGGACCTTAATCTCTACAAACTTTTTAATCTCCTCGAGGAACGCCGACTCATTGATGGGTTTGCGCACGAAGTCATCGCATCCTGCCTTCATTGCCTCCCCTCTTTTCTCCGTCGATGTAACCATAATAACCGGAATTTTCTTTAACGACGAATCGCTCTTCAGTATCCTGCAGCATTCGATGCCGTTCATCTTGGGCATTTCCAAATCGAGCAGAATAACATCGGGTTTTTCTATCTTTGCTAATTTTAACGCCTCTGCCCCGTCTTTTGCCGTAATAATCTTCGACTCAGCCCTTCGTAAAAAAGAAACTTCGAGATCAAGAAAATTTCTCATATCATCAACAAGCAGGATCTTTATCATGTGATATTCCCCTTTTCCTTTTTATCAGTTCATACAAAAGATCTTGTCCTTTGTCAAATGCCGTGCCCGCATGCACACCATATTTTTATCATTGACGCAATAAAAAGGCGGTGTTATCATTTAAAAATATGATTCATCAACCAATTGATTTTGAAAAACCCATTTATGAGTTAGAAAAAAAAATAGAAGAATTCAAGCAGCTTTCAGCATCGGAAGGCATTGATCTTTCCGACGAGATTTCACGGCTTGAAAAAAAGGTCAAAAAACTTCAGGAAGATACCTTCGCCAACCTGAATGCATGGAAGATTGTCCAGCTTTCGAGGCATCCTGAAAGGCCTTATACCTATGATTATATTTATCTCATCTTCAATGAGTTTATAGAGATACACGGTGACAGAAGGTTCAAGGACGATACCGCCATAGTCGCAGGAATGGGAATGCTCGATAAACACAGGATTGTTTTCATAGGCGAGCAGAAAGGAAGAGGCTCGAAGGAAAGAGCTTTGAGAAACTTCGGCATGCCGAATCCCGAGGGATACAGAAAAGCAATGCGTGCGATGGATCTTGCGCAGAAATTTGCCTTACCGGTCATTACTTTTATAGATACGCCCGGGGCGTATCCAGGCATAGGCGCGGAAGAACGCGGTCAGGCAGAAGCCATATCGGAATCCATATTAAAACTTGCAGGGATCGATGTTCCTACCATCGGCTGCATAATAGGCGAAGGCAGCAGCGGAGGTGCACTGGCAATAGGGCTGGTCGATAAAATGTTTATTCTCGAATATGCCGTGTATTCCGTCATATCTCCGGAAGGCTGTGCGTCCATACTGTGGAAAGACCAGTCAAAAGCACCGCAGGCAGCAGAGGCTTTAAAATTAACGGCACCTGATTTACAAAAAGCGGGCGTGGTTGACGGGATATTAAAAGAACCGCCCGGAGGCGCACACAATGATTTTAAGCTTATGGCGCACACAATAAAGTATGCTTTACTTAAGGCTGTAGATGAGCTTAAAGCTATACCTGTAGATGAGCTTGTTAAAAACCGTTATAACAGATATAGGGATATAGGACAGTTCCGGGAAACGAACGTTTAACCATATGGCTAATATATTTGGTATTGACATAGGCAGATATTCAATAAAATTGGTGAGCTTAAAAACGACTTTACGGGGTATTGAATACTCAGGGGCTAAGGAGTTTGTAATCCCCCCAAACACGGACATCGGCTCTGCTGAAAACCTTGAGGGCCTTAAGGCATTTTTCGACATCGAGGGATTATCGTCATCGGACGTTATCGTGGGCATACCGTCCGACATGGTATCGGTACATACCATCACCGTCCCTTTTACAGATGATAAATTTATTTCTCAGGCGATTGCCTCGGAGCTTGAAGAAGTCAGTCCGTTCAGTCTCGAAGAGACCATCATGGATTACAATATCCTCCACAAGGATCAAGCCGGTACGTTGGCAATCACATTTTCTGTAAATACCGGAAGCATGAAGCAGTGGCTCGACATCTTAATACATATCGGGCTGGATCCGAACATAATAGATATTGCACACTCATCCTATTCAAATCTGTCCGCTTACATAAAACTCAATGAGCCGTTCGTCGTCATAGACATAGGACATAGGCATACATCGCTGACGTTCATCGATAGCAACGGCTTATTAATGACACGGGATTTGAGGATCGATGCCCCTATGATAAACCTGACTGCAGGCACTGATACGTTGAACGGGCCTGCTCAATCCTCCCTCGTCGATGAAATAAAACTTGCCGTAAACATGGTCGAGAGAAAATTTGATACGAATATTACCGCGGCCGTTTTTGCAGGAAGGTTTGCCGATAAGGGACCTCTTTTTGAAAAACAGCTCGGATTGCAGACTTTTACGCTACCGATCAATGATATCGCACGGGCGGTGATAGATGAGCATATCTCGATAGAATCAAACTATACCGTTGCATTTGCACTTGCCTTGAGGAATGTACTAAAAAAACCGCACAATCTGATAAACCTCAGAAGAGGCTCTTTCAGATTTCAACGCGTCATAGAGCAAATAAAGGGAAGACTGATCACGACACTCGGTATAGCGGGCATGATCCTTATCATGTTTGTCGTAAACATGACTTACGGTTATATAAGCCTGAAACAGAGGAACAATACACTCGACAGGAAAATATACCAGCTATTCAAAGATGCCTTCCCGAACGAGCCTTCACTCGGGGATCCTCTCGGCACGATGCGTTTCCTCGTTTCAAAAGAAAAGAAAAAATCGGAAAACCTTTCAGGCTCAATACCGGTCATCGAGATCCTCAGAGAGATAAGCGCAGGCGTGCCGAAAGATGTAAAGGTTGATGTAACGGAGCTGTCCATAGACCCGGAGCAGATAACGGTGAGAGGTAAAACTCCGACCATAGACGGCATCGACAAGATGGTCACAGGCATAAAAAACTTTGATATAATAAAAGACGTAAAGGTTATCGACACACGCAAAGCGGCGGACCAGAAGAGTTTCGAATTCCAGCTCAGTATAGCATTGAAATGATAAACAATTTTCTAAAAAATTTTAATATGCTATCAGAAATGAAAAGAGGGTTCGGCAGCCTTAATAAAAGGGAAAAATGGCTGCTGATCGGTGCATTGTCATTAACCCTGTTCGTAATACTCGACCTCGCAATCATAGCACCTCTCTACCGCAATAGCGTAAGATTAAAAAAAGAATTGAAGGATAACAGGACAAACCTCGTCGAAATGCAGAAATTGTACGGCGAACACAAGAAATTTGAGATACTGCTCCGCGGCAATGAGAGTGTGCCGAAGGATTTTTCCATAATGTCATACCTTGAAAGTATCGCCAATGCTGCCGGCGTTTCTTATGACTCCATCCAGCCAAGGACATCTTCCGATAATGCCACATCGTATGTCGATGTAAAGTTAAAGGGAATCAATCTCTATCAGCTCGACAATCTATTATACAAAATAGAGATAGGCGGCCAGTACCAGTTGAAGATAAAAAGATTGAATGCAAGGACGCCTTACAATAATCCGGCATTGCTCGATGTAGGGCTGCAGGTTGTCATACCGGGGTCTGCGAATGAATAAATTCTGGCAAAAAGTAAAATCTTTGCCGAACTCAGCCGGTGAGTTTCTTACAGAGTATAAATGGACACTGATAAAGGGTGCGGCATACGCGGCAGTCGCTCTTTTATTTTACTTCATATTTTTATGGTTCCTTTTCCCTTACAATGACCTTACGACAAAATTGTGCGACCGGATCAAAGACAAAACATCGATTGAGGTAAGCATAAGAAAAGCAACGGGAGCATTCCCCATAGGCCTGAAACTCCAGGACGTAGCCGTCGAACAAAAGACGGGAAACAGTGGAACTACTCTTCTTGAAGCACGCGATATCGAATTAACCCCTGCCCTGTTCTCCCTTTTAAAGGGATGGCTGGCACTCAAGGTCAATGCAAGGCTTTACCATGGTACCCTGTCATTTCAGGCGGGCAGCAAAAAGACAAGCTTTTATGTTATCGGTGTGATCAAGGACATATACATGGACAAATATTCTATGATAAAAAGTAACTACGGCCTGAACATGGAGGGGACACTGAGTGCAAAAATAGATTTAAAGGGATCTACCAATAATGTTACGAAGGATAGCGGAAACGGTCTTATAAGCATGAAGAATGTAGTACTGAAGCCTTCCAAGCTATTCGGCATACTTACACTGCCACAGGTAAACTTCGGCACCATTACCCTCCCGATCTTTATCAAGGATGGGAAGCTCAGTCTGCAGAATGCATCCCAGACGAGCAAGGACATCAATTCTCAGTTTGACGGCACCGTCACATTCACAACCCCGCTGGGGTACAGTATTCTGGATCTGAAACTCAAGTTTAATCCTGTGCCGGAGTTAGAACAGCAAATACGCAAGTCAATACCCTTTTTTACCCTCACAAGGGACCAATCCGGTTATTTTAATGTATCCATTGCAGGAAATCTAACTATGCCGAGGTTTAACCAATGAAAAAATTGATTTTAACCATTCTCATACTTTGTGCGGGTGGGACAGCCCGCGCAGATACAAAGATAGACCCGTTTTTAAGGCAGCTTTACAATGCAGTCAACAATGTCTCTCCTTACAACTCTCTCTCTGCCGAAACCCTGTCAGGGCTTTCACCAATGTCCCTGAATGGGTCTGTAAGCCGTTCTTCGATCAACGGTAATGCAATGGTCAATGTCTTAATAAAGACAACATCGATATCGGGAATAAAATATTTCATCACGGAAAATGGCGGCTCGGTTGGGACGTCCATAAACGGCATTGTGACCGCGAGCATCCCCTTATCACTCTTGAACAGCCTGGTGCAGAGACAGGACTGCATAGATATTACCCTTTCAAAGAAACTGCATATTTTGCTCGATAAAAGCGTACCCGCTGTTTATGGCAACATCGTTCATCAAGGGACAGGACTGCCGAGATCGTATGCAGGCAGGGATGTTATTATCGGTGTTGTTGACAGCGGACTCGACCTGACACAGACTGACATCCGTTATCCTGACGGTTCTACGAAGGTCATATCATTATGGGATCAAACGACTGCCTGTAGTTCATCCAACTGTGCTCCGCCCCAGAGCTATAATTACGGGGAGGAATGCACGGGCTATCAAATCAACAATAATCAATGCAAAGAACAGGATACAGAAGGCCATGGCACCCATGTTACGGGCATAATCGCCAGCGGTAATAATATATATACGGGCATGGCGCCCAATGTCATGCTCGTCATCGTAAAAACGGACATGACAGAGGCACATGTTATTGACGGGATCAATTATGTTTTTTCCATTGCATCGAAATATAACAAACCTGCAGTGGTAAATTTGAGCCTTGGCGCTCAAATAGGACCGCATGACGATTCGACGAGTACGGAACAGGCAATAGATGGAGTTGTAACACAGGCTCCTGCAAGGGCCATTGTGATTGCAGCCGGGAATGACGGAGGGAACTCACTGCACCTCGGGTTTACTGCTGCTGCTGCCGGCAGTTATGCTTCATATTTTTCTGTGGGATCGAACCCCGCAAACCCGGATACAACCCAGGCATACATTGATCTATGGTATGACACGACAACACCGGACCTTTCGTTTAGACTCGGGGTCGTCAGTCCAAGCGGCGTTATACTTGCTCAAACAGCATGGGTGCCTACGGGACAGACATTGCCTGCAACAGATTTAGGCGGCAACTATGGTTACGCTTCCATAGATGCAAGTGCAATAGCCTTTGGAGGTTCGAGCAGCAATGAGGTCGTACTCGGTATTACGAACAACGGCAGTTCTTCAATAAATTTGACGCAGTCATTATCTGCTTACCGGTATGTTCTGTTTATCAAAAACAATGACAGTACGAATGCACAGCGGCTCAATGCATGGGTTTCAACGGACAACAGTCTGTTCGATACGTACACGAACACCCCACCTGCCGGATATACCCTTGTTGCGGGAGATAATGCGGATACTGTCTCCTTCCCTGCGACGGCAAAATACGCCATTGCAGCAGGTTCATTCGTGACAAAATTCTCATGGACAACCATGATCAACGGGACATCTTATTATGCCTATTTTCCCGATACACAGCCTGTCGGAGACCTGTCATTCTTCTCAAGCAGGGGGCCTACGCCAAGTCCGTCTATTACAGGCCAGAAACCGAACCTTACGGCGCCGGGAGAGGTTATCGTGTCGGCACTCTCTACAAAGGCATCCTTTCCCCAGCAATTGATCACGGAGGACGGCACCCATGTTGTTTTGAGAGGTACAAGCATGGCTTGTCCGCATATAGCCGGCGCTGTTGCACTGCTTTTCGACAGGAACAACGGGCTCAATATAACAGAAACGATCGGCCTGCTTGAAAATAGTGCAACGCAGGACTCTGCAACAGGCACGACACCGAATAACGACTGGGGATACGGAAAACTCAATGCACTCGCTCTTGTCCAGTCAGCGACCACGACACCTTCAGATACGACACCGCCTGTCATATCCGCTGTTACCGGAAAATCAACAGGCACTTCCACTGCCCAGATCATGTGGTCAACGGATGAACTCAGCTCAAGCTATGTTCACTATTGGAGCAAAGCCGCTCCGGCACAAACGTTTTCAACGGGCACGACGACGATGACAGTCGCGCATATCGTAAATCTGAAAAACCTCGGTTCCAATACGACCTATGTATATCAGGTCATTTCTGCCGATCCCGATGGAAACATATCCGTGTATCCTCCGAACAATGGTACGGACACCTTTACCACTGCCAAATCATCTTCATCGGGCTGCACGTGTCAACAGGCCGGCGGAAGGTTCAACGCAGGGGACATGTTTCCCTACCTGTTGTTGCTCTTGGGATGGTTTGTCATGATAGTATTCATAAGGCCCGGAAAGTGCATTTAGGAGTTCGTGGAATATTCACCGCAGGAAAGAGGTTGTTGTGTTATTCCCATCCCTCCGCAGGCGGGATAAACTCCAGCGGAAATCCCGCAATAATTAACCCATAATCCAGAAATACATTATCTGTTGACTAACTACTTATTAAGTATATACTTAATTTTTAATGCTCAAAAAGAAGGGAGGTAGGGTTATTAATGACAAGCGTGATAGTCAGAGACGGTGAAAATTTCGAACAGGCTTTAAGAAGGTTTAAAAAACTCGTTGAAAGAGCCGGTATACAGACAGAGCTCAGGAAACGGGAATACTATGAAAAACCGAGTGTGGAAAGAAAAAGAAAAGAGATAGCAGCAAAAAAACGCGTCTACAAAAAGCTAAAAAAATTATCCTATCTGTAAATCTTGTTATTATGATGGGATGGAATGACGGCATTTGATGATTGGATCCAATGATGGAATACGATGATTGGACACAACTGGGAAGCCCAGATTAGAGAGATAAAAGAGCGGACAAACATAGTTGATGTAGTATCAGGTTATGTGGGCCTGAAAAAAAGCGGCGATAATTTTACGGGTCTGTGCCCATTCCACAATGAAAAAACACCTTCATTTACCGTCAATGAAAAGAAAGGAGTTTATCATTGTTTCGGGTGTGGGGCAGGCGGTGATGTCATTAATTTCCTCATGCGTATAAAGAACGAAGACTTTCAGGATACCGTGCGGTATCTTGCGCATGCTGCGGGGGTCTCTTTAACAGAATCTCCCGGGGATAAAAAAAAGGATGATTACTACTCGATTAATGAGCTTATGGCAAATCATTATCACCAGTTGCTCTTTTCTGATGTAATGGGTAAAAAGGCTTTTAAATATTTAACAACGGAAAGGGGCCTGAGTACCCAGACGATAAAAGATTATATGATCGGCTATGCTCCAAACGGATGGGATACTGCAGCATCATTTTTGAGATCACACCAAGTGCCCCTGTCAGCGGCATCAGACATTGGTCTCGTCATGAAAAAACAGTCCGGTAAAGACTATTACGACAGGTTCAGGGGCAGGATCATGTTTCCGATTAAAGACTACAGGGCACGCATCATTGCTTTCGGCGGCAGGATGTTTGAAGGTGAAGAGCCTAAATATCTTAATTCACCTGATTCTGATATTTACAAAAAAGGTATGTCCTTGTACGGTATCGATATTGCTAAATCGCATATAGACAGGGCTGGATACTTTATATTCGTGGAAGGATACATGGATACGATACTCATGCACCAGCATGGATTTAAAAACACGGTCGCCACAACGGGAACAGCGGTAAGCATGTATCATATAAATATGGTTTCAAGATTTTCCCGGGATGCCGTCTTCCTTTTTGACGGGGATGCGGCCGGAGAAAAAGCGGGGCTGAGGACACTCGAAGTCATCATTGACTCGGCGATAGAAGGGAGAATGGCTTTGCTGCCATCAGGTTATGATCCCGACACTCTTTTAATCGAACAGGGCAGGAAAGCCATGGATGAGATTATAAACGACGCACAGCCTTTGTTTGAATATTTTGTAAAGAAAACGCTTACAGACACACAAAATACTGTCGGAGGAAAGCTCCATGCCATAAACAGTATTCTTACTCTCCTGAAGAAGATCGGCAATTCACCTTTGAAGCAGGAGCTCTACGTTCAAAAGCTTACAGAATTGACAGGCATATCTGAATTGTCTATAAGAGATGAACTTAAGAAAACCGGCACAACAGCATATGAGCAACCACGTGTAAAGCCTGCAGCAGTGAACAGCACGTTATTGAAAGCTGAGCTTATACTGTTATCGATAATTATTGACCATCCGGAAAAGATGCATAATTTATTGGGTGATGGAATCATTAATCTCTTGACAAACACCGATATTATCGCATCTATTCAACAAGTTAAAACTTTATATGGGAATGGAGTAAAAGACATAAAAACCGCTGTATTCCAACAGGATATTGACGAGACAAAGAAAGCTGTGTTTTCTGCGGCAATGCTCACCAGCCTGAGCGGTGAAGATATTGATGCATTATACGATTATGCGGTGAATAAAATTAAGAAGTCGTATTATATAAATGAGCAACGAAAGCTATCCAAAGAAATTAATGAAACAAGAGCCGCAGGCAGGAAAGATGCCCCGGGGCCATTGTTGGATACATTGTTAAAAAAGAAAAAGGAGATTGTAGCCTCTCACAAGAAATAGTATGACAAAGCATAGAAAAAGAAAACTTTTGAAAGCACCAAAAAAAATAAAGAAAGAAAAAAGAACAGGTAAACTTTCTAACAATAAATTGACTGACAGCGTCGAGAAGCTGATTACTCTCGGTAAAGGCAAAGGCTTCCTGACATTTGAAGAGGTAAACAATCTACTCCCCGCTGACATTGTATCACCCGACCAGATAGATGAAGTCATGAACATGTTCGGCGAGCTTGACATCGAGGTCGTCGATGCAAGCAAAAGCATCAAAGTACAGAATTTTCAGGTCCAGGAAGAGGAAGAAGAAGAAACAAAGTCTTATGAACGTCTGAATGATCCTATAAAACTATATCTGAGAGAAATGGGTAGTATGCCGCTTTTGACACGCGAATGGGAAGTCGGCATAGCCAAGGCCATAGAGGAAGGCAGGAACAAAGTTTTCAATGCACTGCTTTCATCCCCCGTAACGATTAAAGAGATTAAGGACACCGGCGACAGGCTTATCAATAACGTCATCAGGATAAAAGACATAATACGGGAGATGGAAGAAGATACCACACCCGAAGAAGAAGAAGAATCCATTCAGAAAACACTCGCCATTATAAAGAAAATGATAAACCTGGAAGAAGACCGGAGCATCCACAGAAAAATATTAAGAAAAAATAAAGATTCAAAGCATGCGAGGGAGGAAGTACTCAGACTCAATGAGAAGATTGCTTCTCTGCTGGTAGGACTTTCGCCGAACGAGAAATTCATAATGCAGATAACGGCAAAATTAAGGGCGCTTGTCGACAGGCTTGACTCTTCTGAATCGGAATTGCGCATATGTGCGCATGAAAGCTGCATACCATTGGATACTTTTAAAGGCCTTTTACCGAGACTCAACAGGTCTGCGGCTGATACAAAAAAAATAGCAAAAAAACATAAATTGGATTATGATAAACTCAAGGTTATCGTGCGGAGGGTAAAGAATTCCCTGACCCAGATTAAGGACATTGAAACAGAAGCGGAGTCGGAAAGCGCTATCTTGAGGACGACACTCAATGAGGTTCTCATCGGTGAGGAAGAGACAAAAAGGGCAAAAGAAAAATTGATACTTGCGAATCTCAGACTTGTCGTCAGTATCGCAAAAAAATATACCAACAGGGGATTGAATCTTGCCGATCTCATACAGGAAGGCAATATAGGACTCATGAAAGCCGTTGATAAATTTGAATACCAGAGGGGATATAAATTCAGCACCTACGCGACCTGGTGGGTCAGGCAGGCAATAACACGTGCTATTGCCGATCAGGCAAGAACGATAAGGATTCCGGTACACATGATAGAAACTATAAATAAGCTGATAAGAACGTCCAGATATCTTGTTCAGGAAATCGGCAGGGAGCCTTTGCCTGAAGAGATTGCAGAAAAGATGGAGCTTCCTGTTGACAAAGTCAGAAAGGTGTTGAAAATAGCTAAAGAACCGATTTCTCTTGAAACTCCGATTGGGGAAGAAGAAGACAGCCATTTGATAGACTTTATCGAAGATAAGTCGTTTGCAGGTCCTCATGAAGTAGTTGCGAACGAGAACTTGCAGTTTTTTACACGCAATGCGCTGAAGACCCTTACGCCAAGAGAAGAAAAGGTACTGAAGCTGCGGTTTGGTATAGGCGAAAAATCAGATCACACCCTTGAAGAAGTTGGAAAGGATTTCGAGGTTACACGAGAAAGGATTCGACAAATTGAGGCAAAAGCCTTAAGGAAGCTCAGGCATCCGAGTCGCAGCAAGAACTTGAAAACTTTTATAAGTGAATGAGGGCCCATAGCTCAGCTGGTAGAGCTACCGGCTCATAACCGGTTGGTCCCTGGTTCGAGTCCAGGTGGGCCCATTTATAATAAAATAATGAAAGGAGGTACTCTCATTTGGATATAGAGCATCTTAAACAGCTTCAAGAAGTTGACATGCAAATAACAAATGTCTCTCAGGAAAAGAATGAATTGGAAGAAAACCTAAAACGAGATGAAGACGCTTATCAAAGTGCGGAACAGGCAATAGCGGAATTCACTAAAGATTATGCACTGCTCGACACCGAAAGAAAGGCGAAGGAAGCGGAGATCCAGCAAACCAACGAAATGATAAGAAGGTGGGATACCAGACTCAAAGAGGCAAAATCAGGCAGGGAATATCAGGCATTCATGAGAGAGATAAACGGGGCTAAAAAAGACATTAGCGAAATCGAAAATGCCGTTCTCAAGATAATGGAAGACATAGAAAAAATAAACAAGAACACTGAAGAACAAAAACAGAAGCTGGAAGAAATAGGGAAAAGACTCCATCAGGTGTCGGACCAGAACAAAGATAGAATCTCTTTTCTATCAAAACAGATTGATAAATTCGATGTCCAGAGAAACGCTATAGCAAAGAACGTATCTCCCGGTCTGCTCAATTTGTACGAGCAGATCAGAAAACAGAGAAATGTTGCCATTGTCGCGGTAAAAAAAAGCGTCTGTCAGGGTTGCTATGTGAATATTCCGCCGCAGTTATACAACGAGGTCATGACGAACAGCAGGATTATACATTGTCCGCATTGTCAGAGAATACTGTATTATGGGGCGGAAGATCGTGATGCAGTGGAACAAAAACCCAAAAGAAATAAAAAAGCAGTATAGATTTTGAACTTTAGCGATTATATCAAACATCACACAAAAAAAATTGACGAGACATTGAACAGCCTGTTGCCCGCAGAGCAGACAATGCCCACGGTGATTCACAGGGCAATGAGATACTCGGTATTCAACGGAGGAAAAAGATTGAGGCCGCTTATTCTGATCGCATCTTCAGACTACATGGGCGTAAAAATAGATAAAATAGTTTATTCGATAGGTGCTATGATTGAGATGGTACATACATACTCTCTTGTTCACGATGATCTTCCGTCAATGGATAATGATGACTTCAGAAGGGGTAAACCAACCGTACACCGGATGTTCAACGAGGCTGTTGCAGTACTTACCGGCGATGCATTGTTGACAGCAGCGTTTGAAGTAATGGGCATGCTTCAGTCTTATAAAAAACCCGGCAATCTGGGAGCTCTGCTCGTTGAATTCGCGTCTGCACTCGGCTCACGGGGCTTGGTCGGAGGACAGGCCGCGGATCTCGAGAAAAGAAATACAAAACTGACCAGGGAAGACATCTTATTCATACATCGGAATAAAACAGCCGCACTTATTAAATTTTCAGCTCTCGCATCTGCCCTGTTCTTAAAAAAACAAACCTATATACCCGGCCTTCGGAACTACGGGGAAGCGCTCGGCATGGCGTTCCAGATAGGTGATGATATCGTCGATCATGATAACAATAACAATGAGCCGTCAGCAGTAAATGTATTCGGCATCGATGGTGCAAAAGAACTGTTCTATGAATATCTTCATAAGGCCGAAGAATCCGTAAAATATAAAAAAGAAGGTATTTATTTAATTGCGATATGTGACTGGATCAAGCAGGGGTTTAACCTATGATTCTCGACAGAGTAACCCATCCGTCGGACATAAAAAAGCTCACGCTGACTGAGCTTACCCAGCTCGCGGATGAAGTAAGAGAGCTGATCACGGACACTGTAGCTTCGACCGGCGGACATCTTGCCTCAAGTCTCGGCGCTGTCGAACTCACCATAGCACTTCACTATGTCTTTGATACGCCTGATGACAAGATCATCTGGGATGTCGGACATCAGGCGTATGCGCATAAGATCCTTACCGGAAGAAAGGACAGGTTCAACACCCTGAGGCAGTACGGAGGAATCAGCGGTTTTCTCAGGAGAGACGAAAGTGAATACGATGCATTCGGTGCAGGCCATTCAAGTACATCCATATCAGCCGCACTGGGTATAAAAGAGGCACTCAAAATAAACGACAGGGACACTGCAAAGGTGGTGGCTGTCATAGGCGACGGCTCACTCACAGCGGGCATGGCATTTGAAGGACTCGATCAGGCAGGACATCTTCGAAGGAATCTCATTGTCGTTGTCAATGATAATGGAATGAGCATATATCCGAACGTTGGAGCTTTATCTAATTTTTTCAGCAGAAAACTTGTAAGCTCGAGGTTTACAAGGATAAGGAAAAGCATAAAAGAATTTATTTTATCCCTGCCTAAAAGGTTCAGTGATCCGTTGTACAAGGTTGCTCAGAGAACGGAGATATCGTTTAAGAGCTTTGTAACACCCGGTATACTTTTTGAAGGTCTCGGCTTCCAGTACATTGGACCTATTAAGGGGCACAGCCTGAATGAACTTATTGAGACATTTAAGAATGTCAAGAACTGGGACGGCGCTGTCCTCGTCCATGTAAAGACACAGAAAGGCAAAGGCTACGAATTCGCTGAAAAAGACCCTGTTTTCTGGCATGGTGTCGGCCCGTTTGATAAAATATCGGGCAAGGTGATTTCAAAGAACAATCCAATTCCGGCTTATACAAAGGTCTTCAGCAATGCAATAATAAAACTTGCGGAACAGGACAGGAAAATAGTCGCAATAACGGCAGCAATGCCGGACGGCACAGGCCTTGAGGAGTTTGCAAAAAGATTCCCCGATAGGTTCTACGACGTAGGTATTGCGGAACAGCACGGCATAACATTCGCCGCAGGGCTTGCGACAGAAGGGTTAAAGCCCATAGCAGCAATTTATTCCACCTTCATGCAACGGGCTTTTGATCAGGTTATCCACGATGTATGTCTCCAGAATCTCGGGGTAACCATTATGATAGACAGGGCCGGCATTGTGGGACAGGACGGACCGACGCACCATGGAACGTTTGATATTTCCTACATGCGGATGATTCCGAACATGACCCTCATGTCTCCCAAAGACGAAGAAGAACTGCGGCATATGCTGTTTACCGCTATCAATCTCGGCAAACCCTGTGTTGTAAGGTATCCGAGAGGCAATGCCGTTGGCGTCAAACTTTCGGAAAGTTTTAAATCGATCCCGATAGGGAGTGCCGAAACCCTCGAGAGCGGAAACGATATTGCGATTATCGCAATCGGTGATATGGTTGCTCCATCGCTACTTGCGAGGAATATACTTCTATCGCAGGGTATCAGTGCAACAGTCGTGAATGCACGATTCGTAAAACCGCTGGACGAACGGCTTCTTACAGAGATAGCTTCGAAGTTCGAGGTCATCGTAACGGTCGAGAACAATGTGGTTGCAGGCGGATTCGGCAGCGCGGTAATGGAATTTTTGCACAGTAAGTATATTCATAATAACAGGTTTATAACGATAGGCATACCGGATATTTTTGTTACACATGGAGATCAGAATAAGCTCAAGGAACTTTATGATCTTTGTCCGGAAGGTATAGCAAAAAGGGTCTACTCGGTATTACATAAGATCTAAAGGAGGCACTATGTCGGGACATTCGAAATGGGCAACAATAAAGCATAAAAAAGGCAAAGAAGATGCCAGAAGAGGTAAACTATTTACGAAGTTTATTAGAGAAATCATAACAGCGGCAAGGACCGGAGGCGGCAATATTGATACGAACCCGAGACTCAGATCTGCAGTTACTGCGGCAAAACAGGAGAACATGCCGAAAACAAATATTGATAATGCCATTAAAAAGGGTACCGGGGAACTGGAGGGGGAAGTCTATGAAGAGCTTATGTATGAAGGGTACGGACCCGGAGGCGTCGCTGTCCTTGTCAAGGTCATGACCGACAACAAGAACCGCTCAGCTGCGGAGATACGTCACATTTTTTCAAGATACGCGGGCAACCTCGGCGAAGCAGGATGCGTTGGATGGATGTTCAAACAAAAGGGGCAGTTCTTTATACCGGATGATACTATTACAGAGGACAAACTGCTCGAGCTGTCCATGAATTTCGATGTGGAAGATATAAGTCACGATGAGGATGGCAAGGTGTTCGAGGTCCTGGTTCCGCCGTCATCATTCGAGACCGTCAAGGCAGCCTATACTCAAGCAGGCATAAAGTTTACCTATGCCGAGGTAACACTTGTTCCGCAAACGTATATACCCCTCAAGGGCAGAGAGGCTGAACAGATGCTGAAGCTTATGGAAACACTCGACGATCACGACGATGTTCAGAAGGTATATGCCAACTTCGATATATCTGAAAAGGACATGGAGGCTCTTGAACAATGAGGATACTGGGCATAGACCCAGGATCACAGATAATGGGCTGGGCTGTCATCGAATCGGGCGGTAACAGCTATAAGCATATATCATCGGGTATAATAAACTCAAAAAACATACAGGCTGTCTCTGACCGGCTTTTATTTATCTACAAAGAAGTCACTACTATTATAGATACCTACAATCCGGATGGAGCCGCGATAGAAACAGTATTCTTTTCAAAAAACCCAAGGAGCGCCTTTGTACTTGTTCAGACATCGGCCGCAGCCATGATTGCCGCCTTAAACAAAGGTATTACTCTGAATGAATATCAGCCAATGGTAATAAAGAAGGCCCTTTCCGGTTACGGAAAAGCAGATAAGGAACAGGTACAGCTCATGGTAAAAAGGCTCTTAAATATCGACCACAAGTTGATCATGGACACCTCGGATGCAATGGCCGTTGCCCTCTGTCATATAAATTCTATGCAGTTTAAAAACAGGATTATGCAACATGCTGTATCACATTAAAGGCATACTGGCCGAGAAAAAACAGGACAGTGTAATTGTCGAGGTGACCGGTATAGGGTTTGAGGTGTTTGTATCAGGCATGACTTTAATGGCACTCCCCGAGAGCGGCAGCCCCGTAGTGCTTTATCTCCATACGCAGGCAAGGGAAGAAGATATTTATCTCTACGGTTTCGCAACCGTCACTGAAAAAGCATTGTTCAAACTTTTAATATCCGTCTCGGGCATAGGTCCAAAAGCAGCAAGGAATATACTGTCACATATACAGATCGACGAGCTTATAAGTGCTGTTGTTACAAGGGATGTGGCAAGACTGTCATCCGTTCCCGGAATCGGTAAAAAGAGTGCAGAGAAGATTATCGTTGAACTAAAGGAGAAAATGGGCAACCTGCAGTCACAGGCTATTCCCGCGACAGGGAAGCAGTCCATACTATCAGATACCGTTTCGGCTCTGATCAATCTTGGATACAAGCCACAGCAATCCAGAGACATCGTAGAAGCTGTAGTAAAGGAAAACCCATCGCTTGATATCGGAGGCATTATAAGGTTATCCTTAAAACGGCTGAGCAAATAAATGAACGAACAGTTTGACCCAAGAAAATTGAAAGAAGACGAGATCTATGAACAAAAGATCAGGCCAAATAGATTCTCTGAATACATTGGTCAGGATAAGGTTGTTTCCAATCTAAAAGTATTTATTCAAGCTGCGAAAGAACGTGAAGAGGCCCTTGATCACATACTGTTCTACGGTCCCCCGGGCCTTGGGAAAACGACCCTTGCATACATTGTATCGTCAGAATTAGGGGTTGGACTTAAGACCACCTCAGGTCCTATCCTTGAAAAAACGGGCGACATAGCAGCAATACTCACAAACCTTAATGAAAGGGACGTTTTGTTCATCGATGAAATCCATAGAATAAATGCATCCGTAGGAGAGGTCCTCTATCCGGCCATGGAGGATTTCAAGCTCGACATTATCATCGGGCAGGGTCCTTCGGCAAAGGCAATAAGGCTCGACCTGCCGCGATTTACCTTGATCGGAGCGACAACAAGGACAGGACTCCTGTCAGCGCCGTTACGGGACAGGTTCGGTTTTGTGGCAGGTCTTGAGTTTTACACGACAGAGGATTTGAAGAAGATTATAGAGCGTTCTGCAAAGATTATCGGCATACCGATTACGGATGAGGGCAGTTATGAGATTGCAAAAAGGGCTCGCGGGACCCCGAGGGTCGCCATAAGACTGATAAGACGCATAAGGGACTATGCACAGGTCGAGGGTAACGGTGCCATAGATTTAAACATAACAAAAAAAGCATTGTCTATGCTTGATATAGATCATCTCGGGTTTGACAGGATGGACATAAAAATACTGAAAGCCATTGTAGAAAAATTCAGCGGCGGTCCGGTCGGCATTGATACGATAGCCGCGGCAATCAGCGAGGAGAGCGACACTTTGGAAGAGGTCTATGAGCCGTATCTTATCCAGTGCGGCATGCTCGAAAGAACGTCGAGAGGAAGGATAGCGACAGAGCTTGCATATAAGCACCTCGGCATTTCTGATCGCATGAACCGCCAGCCAACCCTGTTCAAAAACAAATAACAACCTGTTCCAATGTGCATAATACTTAAATCAAATAGGGAATAAACATGAATATAAAAACCAAACTAATTAACGGAAGACGGTTTATCTATGGCAATGGAAC
>JBBIVV010000018.1:0-6614 GCA_037439545.1 bacterium | reverse complement strand
CAAGCGGTTGCACAGAGCGTGAAAAAATAAGCAGTTCTATGATAAATAAGTTATTTAACTATTACCCTGTGCTCTTGACAAAAGTATGCCTGTGCTAATACTCCTAAAAGCAGCTGTTCTCTAATATTAAGGAGATATTTGTCAGTTGGGAGCAAATAGTGTATCTTTAAAAATAGAGGTGTTCAAAGTATGAAAGTGGTAATTCTCGCAGGCGGTACGGGGACCAGAATCAGTGAAGAATCCTATCTTAAACCAAAGCCGATGATAGAGATAGGCGGTATGCCTATACTTTGGCATATAATGAAGATGTATTCCTTTTTTGGATTCAATGAATTTATACTCTGTTTAGGCTATAAAGGATACATGATCAAAGAATACTTCGCCAATTATTTCCTCCACCGATCCGATGTAACTATAGACATAAAAAAGAACAAGATTGAAGTACATAAGACAGCATCGGAGCCATGGAAAGTAACGCTTGTTGATACGGGCTTGAATACCATGACCGGCGGCAGGCTTCAAAAGATACGGCATTATATTGGTCATGAAACCTTTATGCTCACGTATGGAGACGGGGTTTCTGATATAAACATAAAGGAACTTGTTAGATTCCATAATTCAAATCAAAGATATGCAACACTTACGGCAATACAGCCTGTCGGCAAGTTTGGAGCACTTGAAATAAACAACAAAAATAAGGTGCTGCGTTTTCGTGAGAAACCACGCGGTGATGGAGGGTGGGTAAACGGCGGTTTTTTTGTGCTTGAGCCTGATATATTTGATTATATAAATAAAGGTGATGATACAATCTGGGAGAACGAGCCACTGGAGGATTTAGCAAAAGACGAACAGTTGATAGCCTATAAACACGCCGGTTTCTGGAAATGTATGGATACCATGAGGGATAAAACTCAACTTGAAGAATTATGGGATCATGATAAAGCACCATGGAAACTATGGAAAGATTAAATCGGGCATGAACCTCTTTAAAGATATTTACAAAGGCAGGACAGTTCTGATTACAGGGCATACCGGTTTCAAAGGATCGTGGCTTGCCTTATGGCTTAAAAAACTTGACGCAAAGGTTATAGGTTTTGCCTTAAAACCGCCTACAAAGCCCTCACATTTTGAATTACTTGGTCTTAATATTATATCAGTAATAGGAGATATAAGGGATCATAATACTGTTAATAAAGTATTTTCTAAATACAAGCCTGAGATTGTTTTTCATTTGGCTGCACAACCTATTGTGCGGTATTCATACGCTAACCCTGTAGAAACCTTTGAAACAAATGTTATGGGAACACTGAATGTATTTGAATCTTGTAGGAAGGTACCTGTAAAAGCAATAGTAAATATTACCAGTGATAAGGTTTATGAGAACAAAGAGTGGCACTGGGGTTACAGAGAAAGCGACACTATTGGAGGATATGATCCCTACAGCTGTTCAAAGGGATGTTCGGAGCTTATCACCTCATCCTATAGGAGTTCTTTCTTTAATGAAGCACTCCTTGCAAGTGCAAGAGCCGGTAATGTGATAGGAGGCGGAGACTGGGCCATTGACAGGCTTATACCTGATATAATGAAAGCGGTTTCTAAGAACCGGCACGTGGTAATAAGGAATCCGTATTCAACGAGACCATGGCAACATGTGCTGGACTCCCTATCAGGGTATTTGCTTTTGGGACAAAAGCTGCTTGAGAGAAAGAAAGAGTATGCAGAGGCGTGGAATTTTGGCAATAGTAATAATGATTCATGGACAGTAGAAGAAGTGGTAAAGCAGGCTAAATCACAGTGGAATAGCGTTCGCTATAAAATACAGCATGATCGGAATAGCCCGCACGAATCTGGCTCACTTAAACTTGATTGTTCAAAGGCGTATAATATGCTCAATTGGATGCCTGTGTGGACCACAGAGCAAAGTATCCAAAAAACAATAAGCTGGTATAAAGAATTTTATCAAAACACAAATGTTCTAAGCTTTAATAATTTAAACGAATACATACACGATGCGGGGCTGAAAAAATCTATATGGACTCGATAGATGAAGTTTAAAGAAACGCCGTTAAAAGGAGCGTATATCGTAGAATTGGAACCGCATGGAGACACCCGTGGAACTTTTGTAAGGATGTACTCCAAGGATGAATTCTTTGCAATCAATCATACCAAGGAATTTGTTCAGATAAACTTCTCTATAACGAATAAAAAAGGCACGGTAAGGGGAATGCACTATCAGGTACAGCCTTCTGCTGAAACGAAGCTGATAGGTTGTGTCAATGGAAGAGTTTTTGATGTTATAGTTGATATAAGAAAAAAATCTTCAACTTTTTTAAAGTGGTTTTCTGTTGAATTATCCAAAAATGGAATGACCATGATCTATATACCGGAGGGTTTTGCCCATGGGTTTCAGACACTCGAGAATGACTCAGAACTCATTTATCACCATACTGCTTACTACTACCCTGAACATGAAAGGACCATACGGTATGATGATAAGTTTATAAACATAGTATGGCCAACCAACATTACCGAGGTTTCAGAAAAAGACCAGCGCGTGCAACCACTCAACACATATTTTGAAGGGATAGAGTTGTGAAGTGCAGATTTTGCGGTGACGAACTATCCCATGAATTTGCAGATTTAGGTAATGCTCCGCCTACGAATTCATTTCTCAGACAGGAACAGTTAAATGAGCCTGAGGTATTTTATCCGCTGAAACTCTTTGTATGTGACAAATGTTTCCTTGTCCAGATAGACGAACATAAACAATCACAAGAAATATTTAATAATGAGTATGCCTATTTTTCATCTTACTCAAAAACATGGCTTGAAAATGCAAAACGGTATACCGATTTAATGGTAAGGAAATTTCCGTTGAATCAGAAGTCTTTGATTGTTGAGATTGCATCAAACGACGGTTACCTGTTGCAGTATTTTAAAGAAAAACATATGAATGTTCTCGGCATAGAGCCGACGAAGAATACTGCACAGACAGCAAAATCTAAAGGCATAGATACAATAGAAGACTTCTTCGGAGAATTGCTTGCTCAACGCTTGGCAAGAAAGGATAGAAAGGCGGATCTGCTTGTTGGAAACAATGTATTAGCTCATGTACCCGACATTCATGATTTCGTAAAAGGATTAAAGATACTATTAAAAGACGATGGCATTATTACCATGGAATTTCCGCATATTATGCAGCTTATAGAACACAACCAATTTGACACCATATATCATGAACATTTTTCATATTTCTCATTTATGACGGTTAAATCCATATTTGAATCTCACGGACTCACGATCTTTGATGTAGATGAATTGCCAACCCATGGAGGTTCTTTGAGAATTTATGCAAGGCATGAGCAGAACAAAAAAAAGGGAATATCAGAGAATGTAAGTGCCCTACTTGAGAAAGAGCGTTCAAAAGGTATGAACAAGATTGATTTCTATTTGAATTTCCAGGATCAAACAAACAAGGTGAAAAACCAATTTCTCAAGTTTCTTATAGAGCAAAACCAGATTGGTAAAAAGATATCGGCTTACGGTGCAGCAGCAAAAGGGAATACGCTGCTTAATTACTGCGGGATTAAAAAAGACCTTATCAGCTTTGTAGTGGATGCATCACCGCATAAACAGGGAAAATTTCTGCCGGGAAGTCATGTCCCTGTTGTGGATGAAGGCAGAATAAAGGCTTACCAGCCAGACTATGTTGTCATATTACCATGGAACATAAAAGACGAGATCATGACACAACTTAACTACATAAGGGAATGGGGGGCAATGTTTGTTATTGCAATACCGGAGTTACAAATCTTATGAAGGCGCTTGTTACAGGGGCAAGTGGTTTTATCGGAAATCATGTTATCGTTTATCTCTTGAAATCCGGTATCGATGTCATAGCAACTTCAAGGAATACCGATAAGGCTAAGTCATTAAGCTGGTTTAAAAATGTTGATTTCATTCAGTATGATTTAAATGAACTTGCCAGTAAAGACCTTTTTAAACTGTTTAAAAAACCTGATCTTATGATCCACCTTGCATGGGAGGGTTTACCTCATTACAAGGAGTTGTTTCATATAGAAAAGAACCTTTATCAAAACTATGCATTTATCAAGAACCTGACAGAGAATGGATTAAGAAGACTTTCTGTTGTTGGAACTTGTCTGGAATATGGCATGCAAGATGGCTGTTTGAAAGAGGATATGCCTGCAATGCCTGATACGCCTTACAGTATAGCGAAAGATACTTTAAGAAGATTTATATCCGTATTGAACAAACAATATAAGTTCGATTATACATGGATAAGGCTTTTTTATGTCTACGGTGAGGGTCAGAGTGAGAATTCAATCCTAAGCTCGCTCGACAGAGCAATAGACAGTAACGTAGAGACATTTAATATGTCGGGCGGAGAACAGCTCAGGGATTATTTACCTGTTGAAAAGGCGGCTGAATACATAGTAAAAATAAGCACGCAAGATAAAGAAAATGGAATTTTTAACTGTTGCAGCGGTAAGCCAATATCAATCAGAATGTTAGTCGAGAATTACCTCAGAGAAAGACAAAAAAATATAAAGCTTAATTTAGGATTTTATGAATATACAGATTATGAGCCCATGGCATTCTGGGGATGCACCGATAAAATGAATATGGCGATAAGCAAAAGGAGAAAGTCATGAACAAGATCGAGGAGTTTAGACTGGAATGCAAGAGGCGGATTAAAAGCAATGCGAACAATAAACCGCTTCTTAATGCGGTGAAAAGGTTTATGATTGAATCTACCCCTGCAAAATATTCATACAACTTTTCATGGCTCGGCAGACCGATTATTCAGTATCCGCAAGACATACTGGCAATGCAGGAAATTACATGGAAGGTAAAGCCTGATTTAATCATTGAAACAGGCATAGCCCACGGCGGTTCATTGATTTTCTATGCATCCATGCTCGAGCTTATCGGGCGAAAAGGCACTGTTCTTGGTATAGATGTCGACATTAGAGAGCATAATCGCAAAGAAATTGAAAAACACCCTCTTTTTAAAAGAATTAAGATGATACAGGGCTCTTCTACTGACGAGAAAGTTATCAATAAAACGAGAAAATTTATGGAGGGTAGAAAAACCGTTCTCGTTGTCCTTGATTCTAATCACACCCATGATCATGTATTAAAGGAATTAGAATTATATGCTCCTCTGGTCACCAAAGGAAGTTATCTCGTTGTGTTCGATACTATTATAGAAGACCTGCCTAAGAAATTTTATCCTCATCGTCCATGGGATAGAGGTAACAACCCAAGAACTGCGGTGATTGAATTCCTTAAGCATAATAAACGCTTTGTTGTTGATAAAGAAATAGAACAGAAATTGCTCCTGACAGTATCGCCAGGTGGATACTTGAGGCGTATTAAATAAATGGATCCTTCCGATAATTCAAAAGCTATTATCACAACAATTATACCGACATTTCGCCGTCCAATATTACTGGCACGTGCAATTCGCAGTGTACTTAATCAGACATATCCATATTTTAAAGTATATGTTTATGACAACGCGTCTGGCGATGAAACTGCTGCGGTTGTTTCAGAGATAGCAAAACACGATACACGGGTAGGCTACTTTTGCCATAAGGAAAACATCGGATTGGTTAATAACTTTATCTATGGAATGCAGCACGTGGAAACACCATTTTTTTCTTTCCTTTCTGATGATGATGTAGTACTTCCGGATTTCTTTAAGACGGCAATGGAAGGGTTTAAGAAATATCCTGATGCCATCTTTTCAGCAGGCGCCACTATCCATGTAACCGATAAGGGTGAGGTAATAACTATACCCTTAAATCTCTGGCCAAGAGAGGGATATTATACTCCCCCTGAAGGCTTATTCAAGATGTTAGGCGGTAAACATCCGGAATGGACAGCTATCGTTTTTAGAAGGGTTGTTATAATAAAGATAGGTATGCTGGATCCGGAGATCGGCACTATGCTGGATCTTGATTTTGAATTGCGTATAGCGAAACGACAACCTTTTGTAATATCATACAAGCCATGTGCATTGTTTGTAAGATATCCTTCATCGACAAATCCATTCATGGAAGAATACTTTATAAATAAAGGTTGGCGTAAACTAATTCACAATTTGGTTGAAGATAAATACATGGATTCTGACACAATTCAATATACGTATAAGGCATTATCGCAATGGCTCAAACGTGTTTATTTCTGGTATGGGTATAAAGCCATAAAACAGGGAGATTTTGCAAGCGAATCAAAAGCAGCATATTTCCTTCATAACAATCTAAACTGCAGGACAAGAACATTTATCCTTAATTTAATACTAATTTTTAAACAGTATCTGCCTTCGTTCTTTATTGTAATTATTCACCTCAAACAATTTTATAGTAACAGAACAAATACGAAACTTGTGCAACCGGAAGATTATTCTCCATTCCTTAAATTATAAATATGAGTCTTTCTCTTTATACAAAAGCTTGACAAAATTACGGTATAGTGCTCATAAAGTCGTATACTTTTACGAGTGGCATGCCTTGGCTTAGTCCATAATAAAGGGGGCTCTACGAGAAAAGTTTATATCTCAACGTTCCTTGGAATAATGGTCCTAT
>JBBIVV010000017.1:0-47010 GCA_037439545.1 bacterium | reverse complement strand
TGAAAATCCGCGTGTCGGGGGTTCAATTCCCTCTCTGGCCATTTTGCTTTTCAAGTACCTGCGGGTCAGCACAGACAAACAAGAGCTTGAGAACCAGCGGGCTCCGCTATTGATACCTGTATAAGTAACGTCCTATTATTGGCGTAAAAAAAGAGGGGTGGTATACAGGAAAGACCGTAAAAGTTTTTCTTTGTGCTTAAGTATGGAAGCATGATAGCGCGCGCAACCCTGGCAAGAGTAGATGAATCGTACATAGGGAAGTTGGCTAAAGGGTTACTTTTCAGATAAGACCATAGGAATTCCACCGGGTTAAGCTTCTGAGCGTATGAGGGAAAGAAAAACATATGCAAATTCCAACGCCTCTGAAGCAGTTTTTGCGTGATTTTAGCCCGATGTGCAAGCAAATGATCCCATTCAAGGATTATTGGTTTCTGAATATGTACCGTGAGTTGTTTTAAGAATCGTATCACAAGAGGGGCGGTAATATTAGAAGAATAGAGCGGAAAGTAAAGCCCTATCCTTTTTCTCTGTGGTGAAACAGAAATAGCGGCTATAATGGAAACCTTCTCATGCGAAGAGGTTCTTTGATACAAAACTGGAGTTCGACCACGGGGTGCCCATGTACGACGTACCAGAGGAGCCATAAGAAGACCGCTCTCATCTATGAAGACCAAATGGGCATTTAATTTATGGGCTTTTTTTTAATGCGTTCCCAATCAACTTTGACCCATCCAGCAATGGCATGCTCGTTTCGTTCTCTGGCCCGCCGTTCTGGTTCCTGGGGACTCCATCCCATACTATGAAGCAGGCGACCAATATGATCCGGATGATAGTGAATGTGAAACAACTTATAAATTGCTTTTGCTACTCTCGGGCAAGTCCATAGATCCGTTGGAAAACCGGCTTTCTTAGCACCACTTAAAAGCATCTGTTCTACCAGCTTCTTTTTAATAGATAATAATTTGTGAGGACGTCCGGAAGCCTGTTTTGCTTTGAGCCCAGAAGTCCCTCCTACACGATACGCTGATTCCAACGACGAACTGATCGACGGTCAACTCCTATGCGTCTGGATACTTCTACAGGAAGAAGTCCTATCTTAAGTAATGCAATTGCCTGTAAACGTCTTTGTTCCGACTGTATTGGGCTGCCATGGGGTCTCATCGGTTTTAACCTCCTCCCCATCATATAGGACATTATTTATGCAGTTTTAAATAATATTCCCCTTTAATTACAAAAAAAGAACCTCGGATCGTTCCCGCGAGTTTGGATTTCTGCGTCGCAAACTTAAACTTACCTAACTCCTTTGGCACATCCATTCCTTCGGAAAGTTTAAAACCAACGGCCCGCTTCTTTGGGTCATCAACCGAATACATGACGTTGACGCCGAGACCATCCTCATAAAAGACATAAGCCCATTTGATATTTTCCACTTGAAAGCACGACGTCTCCAAAGGTTTGGCAACAAAATCAATACCACGTTCTTTTTTTAAAATTCGGTTCACATAGCTAAGAGTGTCCTGGCTTTCCCTTGCAGGTACAACTGTAAACTCATGCTTATATTTGTTCATAAAGTAACGGGCTTCGTTAGCGCGAAGACCAGCAAGCGCTTCTTTTACGGGTGAAGACTCTAAACCGGCTGTAGACACATTATTAAAATCAACAATATAATTTGTTTTTTCCATAAACTTGAATCCTCCATTTAACTCTCAAAATAAAATCATCATCCTGAAAAATACCCCTTCCCGAGTCAATTAAGTTAGATCGTTTTATCTGTTTGTCAAACCGGGGGTAGTATCGCGGCCCTCAATGTTGTTAGTCGTGGACGATCTCCTGTTGTGTCCTTCGGCTGAATACTTCTCATAACTGAGATGTTCGGTAATCTCTGCCGATAATGCCTTTTTAAGTGCCGCTTCGTCAGATGATTGATTCCATCGTGGTGACCCGTCATGCTATCCGGGGTCTTGCAGCCCTTTAATATCCCGTCTCGCTATTCGTCCTTAATGGCCATGCTTATCTCCTCTATTTTTTCATAATATAAGATTACGGCCATTTACGGGGCCAGCTCACGAAACAGAAAAAATCGTACGCTAAGAAAGAGTAAGGCGTTGAATTGTGACCACTTGGTGTCTTTGCCCGATACTTTATCGGTGAAGACCATTTCATGAACCGCCCCATGCCAAATGTGTCAGGAAGAACTTTATGACCTTTGAAAGAATATGTCAGTAAAATTCATTAATACACTCTATATTGACGTTATTTGAGCCTTTTCCTTATGTCAGCTTAAGTTATACTTAAATTGATGACTTTAGCGTGAAAATATTATATACTATTCTTTATAATAATATTATTAAACTCTATATTCTGTGCCGGGGATACTGTTACGAATGACCGGTGGTTTCAAAACGGGAGCATGGTAAATGAAAATCGAAGAACAATCAATAGGTCATGGGACCTTTTACCCCTGGAATTAGGCAAATGAAGAAGGTATATTTTCTATTCATTTTTGGTTTTGTGCTGCTCATAGTAACAGCGGCGTGCAATAACAGTTTATCGAACTCAAAATCGTTTAAACTCGGTTCATTCAGCGTACAGATCGGAAATACGAATTTATCTGTAACAGACCACTATGGAAGAAATATACTGCCGGGCTATTCGAACGGCACCATTATGTTTGGCAGTGGCACACCGCTGATCAATGAACATTTCGCTTCTTTTGCAATAACTGAAACAGCTTCATGGATACCGGTCATTGCCCTTCATGTCCTCTATTCAAGTTCGGATCAGCTTATCGTTCAGATAAGTTCTTTAGCCGGGGACGGTATCATGATCATTGCACCGATAAACAATACTATGCTCGGAATATCCATTACCGCACCATCAGGCACAACTACTGCCGGACAATCGGTAAATAGAATAACACTCAATCTTACGTGCAACAGCAGTGATCATTTTTACGGACTTGGCGAGCAATTCAACAGCTTCGATCAAAAAGGGAATATCGTCGGAATATGGGCCCAGGACCACGGATTCTTGCAGGATGTCCCCAGTAGTTCAAACTTTAATGCTGCACTTCATGCTACCTATTTTCCCGAGCCGTTTATGCTGACCAGCAAACCTGCAGGTATACTGATAAGTTCAACGGTGTACAGCAAGTTCGATCTCTGTGCATCAAACCAAAGGCAGGCACGTATCGAGATCTGGGACTCAAGCATGGATATCATTCTGATCTCGGACACAGACCCGATACACATTATTCAGGACTTCACCGGTATTGTAGGAAGACAACCGCTTTCTCCTCCATGGGTAATTGGGCCGTGGATAGCGGCAGAGTTGGGTCAGAGCGAGCTCATAAACACCGCCGATGAACTCCGACTGGTCCATATACCGTCATCGGCGATATGGTACCAGGACTGGGCAAGCGCAGTAACATTTCCGAACGGATATGTTACCGGTCACAACTGGATATCAGATACGACCCTGTACCCGGATATGAGCGGAATGAACATGTCACTCAATTCTATGGGTTTTAAAACGCTTGCGTATTTTAATTCATTCGTCAACTCACAGCGGAGTTATTGGAATACCGCCGCAACATCGGGATATTTGATAACCCAATCCAACGGCCTTCCCTACACATTTACCGGTTCATTGTTTACACCTGAAAGCATGCTCGATGTTTCAAATGATTCCGCTGCTGCATGGATGCAGGGATTCATGATGACCGCCGTTACCCTTGGGTTCAGCGGATGGATGGCGGACTTCGGTGAATGGCTGCCTTTTGACGCTTCGATGAAAGGCGGCAGTGGAGACGTTATGCACAACCGATATCCGGTATTGTGGGCAAAGCTTAATTATGGGTTTATGTCTTCGGCGATACCCGACGGCGATTTCGCGTTCTTTATGCGTTCGGGCTATCTCGGGTCACAGCCTTATCAGCCTGTTCTCTGGGCAGGTGATCAGGATGCAGACTTCGACAAGGAGTTCGGCCTTCCGACAGTCATAGATGCGGCCATCAACCTTGGTGTGTCAGGTGTACCCATATTCACACATGACATTGCCGGCTATGCATCAGGCGGTACACCATCAACGAAGGAGCTTTATTATAGGTGGACAGAGCTCGGTTGTTTTACGCCGGTCATGCGGACGCACAGGGGGTTTGACGTGTTCCAGAACTGGAACTGGGATTCTGATCCCGATACGATCCAGATGTTCAAAACCTACGCAACCCTGCACGTGGAGTTGTTCCCTTATATCTATACCTATATCACACAAGCACACGAAAACGGCATGCCCATCATGCAAGCACTGTGGCTGAAATTCTTCAATGATCCGAAAACAGCGGCTATTGACGATGAATATTTATTCGGAGATGAAATCCTTGTCGCACCTGTCATAACGCAAGGTGCTACGAGCAGGACATTATACCTGCCGTCTGGTAACTGGTATCCGTTCAACGGCGGTTCTGCTGTTGCAGGCGGTGTAAGCGTTACTGTGCCAGCACCGATGGATACTATACCTTTGTATGTGCCTGCCGGTTCGATAATACCAATGTTAACGCAAGCGCCGGATACCTTGATAACAGGCACTACCCTTACCACGGTTACGACACTTGCCGGTGTCATTACCGCGCAGACAATCCGTGTTTATCCCGGAGCAAACGGAGGATTTACCGTATACGACGGCTCTGTATTTACGCTCACGTCTTCGGGCAATGGTGTGAATCCGCCACAGGGTATTACGTTAACAGACCAGAACGGACAGACACTCCAGCCATGTACCTCACCTATTCCCGGGACTGTTGCCTGCGGTGTGATCAGCGGGACAACATTCAGTGTACATGGAAATGCGAATGGAAGCAGCATCTTCACCCTGCAGGGCACATCGTCAAATCCTTCGACAAACTACAGAATGGAGATATTTTAACCGTTATCGTTCAGAGGAGGGTTATGAAGGTATTGAGTTTCTGCTTCGCAAACGATTGACACTGCGGTTACCGGCAATCGGTTTTAATTTGATGACTTTAACATAAAAATATTATATTATATTTTTATGCTAAAATTGTTAAACCATACATTCTGGGCCGTTGTCATAATTTTTCTTGTTTCGTTTGAAAGCAGGTCTTTTGCAGCAAATATAACCCCTGATCAATGGGTATTGCTGAAAAGAGGGGATATCATAAACCGGGTGGAACCAGTGAGGCCGGGGGAAGAGAGGGGGGTCGCAATCGGCATCGTGGATGCCCCTCCTGCGGAAGTCTGGAAAGTTATACATGAGAACAATGATTTTAAACGCTTTATGCCTTCAATGCTTGAAAGTATACTCATCGATCCGTCCGTGATCCCTCAAGTAAAAGCACTGAAGTTCGATTATACTACCGGCGATCCGAAAGAACTTATCCAACTTCTTAAGAAACACCGGATTGAAAAGATGATCGATACAACAGGCTACTTTTTTAGTCTATTGAGCGTCCCCTGGTCACCTGTACATAAATGGTATGTTGTAAAACTCGAGGACACTGTTACGAACGACCGGTGGTTTCAGAACTGGAGCATGGTAATTGGAAATTTAAAAACAAACAACGGCTCATGGGACCTTTTACCCCTTGAAGGCGACAAGACCCTGGTGACATACACACTGTTTGTTGACTCGGGCGGATTGATGCCGGCCATGACGGAAGAGAAAACGATTCAAACACCGCCTGTTAAATCGGAAGAGGCAGCCGGTGGCCCGAAGGTCATTGTCGCGAATGGCTGTGCATCCGAAAATAAAGCGGACTTTTTTGCGAATAAAATAATGTCCGCTGGATTCAGAGTAGTAGAAGTAGGTGTTGCTCAAACTTTGAATTATAAATCATCAGAGGTAATATTCGACGGACCATACTATAACCAGTCCATAGAGATACTGAGACTTATTCCTGGCAAACAAAAACTGTTAAAATTGAAGGTAAAGAACTCAACATACGATATCTATGTCGTAATAGGGTGTACTGCGACTGATCACACCCTCCGGAATTTGATTGAGGCTTTAAGGACCCGTGTTAAACAGGTACAATAGCGAACGGGCGTAATTTACGCCTGCACATGATTTACTTTGTATGATTACAGAAGGGGGAAAAACCTTTTAATTATTATCTTACAGAGGAGGGGTTATGCATGCATATTTTAAGCTGGCTCCGGACAGCCAGAGGGCAAAAAGCTTCAAAAGGCTTGTGAGCTATATACGGCATTCCGTATACCCGTACCATCCATATCTTCGGCGAACTTATAAAGAACTTGGCATTGATCCTGATAGTATAAAGACATACGATGATTTTGCCAGGTTACCCATTATCACCAAAAACGAGTATAGGAATGATCCGAGGGCATTCATACTTCAGCCGAAGTTTCCAACGCAGGAATCGCTGATACCTTATGATACGGCGATGATAGACAAAAGACGGCTCTTGAAGTACATCCTGCAGGCATTTTTGAACCTGCCGGCAGACAGAGTACATGAATTCAGGGACATGGTGTTTAAAGATAAAATCATAAGAAGGATAGTTCTTGAGTGGATGCCAATCCACTTTCATGCAAGCGCAGGTTCGACCGGAGATCCAACCCCTGCTGTCTACACGTATCATGACCTGAAAAAAATCCTGCCTGAACTTGCAGGTATTGTATGGCTCCAGCCGAAAGACCTGCCGGAAGACTCGCCGAGGGCGACATTCACCAAAATGAATTTCAGTACATTCCCGGGAGCACCTCACCTCGCCTTTTTCCAGGCCGTTTTTACAAAGCTGTTTGCCGGCGGTGCGAGTTTCGATTCATTTGGCGGCAAGGTTATCCCGACCGATCAGCAGATCCGAATATTCGCACAGCAGAAATTCAACGCTATCACGTCCGTACCTTCTTATCTCGTGTACTGGCTCAGGAAAGCGGTTGAGATGCATGAGAAGGGAGAGATACCGGATATGCCGTTTTTCGAAGGAGCAATACTCGGGGCCGAGGGAGTGAGTCCCGCGCTCGAGGCACATATTCTCGGGCTCGTAAAGAAGCTCGGTGCACATCCTAAATTCAGAATTGTTTCTTCTTATGGCTCTACAGAGCTCCGGTGGGCTTTCATGGAGCCTGATTATGACTGCGGCATTCATCTTGATCCCAGATTTTACTTCTGGGAGCTGTTGGATCCGGAGACTAAAAAACCTGTTAAACAAGGTGAGCCTGGGATTCTCGTATTCAGTCACATAGGATGGCGGGGAACTGTATTCGTAAGGTACTGGACAGGCGACCTGGTTAAAGGCGGGTTGTTTTATGACCGGTGCCCTCGGTGCGGGTTTACCATACCGAGGATGTACGGACCTATCGTAAGATATGACAAGGATTTTACAAAGATACGGGGGACAAAAGTACTCCTGCCTGATCTTATAACCGCAGTCAGAGATGTCCCGGGTATCTCGAGTTTTCAGATAATCATAGATAATAAAGTGCCGGATGATCCGTTCTCGATGGATGTGGTAAAGATCAGGATCAGCATAGAAAAATCAGCACAGGAAGATCTTATAAAGGAGTCACTGAATCACAGGATTAAGGCGTTCATAGAATTAACACCCGATGAAATTATTCTTGAAAAAGATGAAAAGGCGATTGAAACTGCTCTGTTTGCAAAAACAGGTATCAAGGCAGAGTATGTGGTGGATAAACGGCAGGGTCATTAAATACGAGAAAAGCGTGTTCGAATCCGGGCGGTCCCGTTCACGAAGAAGATTATAATTGTCAGACATGCGTGTCCCGCACACCTCGTTTTTACAGTCCTTTCTTTCTGGCTGTAAGCATGGTATAAAAAATTACACATGCAGTCACGTGGAGAAGGAGGATACATGCCCGGAATTAAGGATTTTAAAAATAAGGTCGTTGTAATAACAGGTGCGGGGTCTGGTATCGGCAGAGCAACAGCACTCGCCTTTGCACGGGAGGGTGCGCTCGTCGTAATAGCAGATAAAGATGAACAAAGACTCATTGATGTAAAAAAAGAAATAGAATCCCTGGGTGCAAAAGCCTTCATCAAACAAACAGATGTATCGGACAAATCACAGGTTGAGATGCTGGCGCAGTTTGTGCTCAAAGAATTCGGCAGGGTCGATATCCTGCATAATAACGCAGGCGTATCGGTCGGCGGAAAAATAGAGGACACGTCGCTTGAGGACTGGGCGTGGCTTTTGGGTATCAATCTCTGGGGCGTGATCTACGGCGTGCATTATTTCCTCCCCTCAATGATAAAACAGGGTTACGGTCATATTGTAAATACGTCCAGCGTCCTCGGGCTTGCCGCTACGCCTGCTACAGGAACTTATTCAACGGCGAAATTTGCAATCACCGGGCTCAGTGAAGCATTACGGTCGGAGGTCCATAAACACGGTATAGGCGTTACTACGATATGTCCGGGTCTCATCAATACACGCATCGTTGCGGACGGGAGAATAAATACACGAGGCGACTCCAGAAGCAGGAGGGAAAATGTCGTCGCTTATTTTAAAAATCACGGAAAACCTCCGGAGCTCGTGGCAAAAGCAGTATTAAAAGCAGTAAGAAAAAACAGGGCTGTTGTTCCCGTAGGAATGGATGCATGGATGTATTGGTGCATCAAACGTTTATCACAAAAGCTTTTCAACCGGATTATGATACTTTCCGATCGTTATATCGTATGAGGAACTCGTTTTAGATGGCCGCTTTTATAAGTGCAACTCAAGCCTTTATCTACGGGCAAGCGCTTTAGTAACAATGGCCCAGCTTTTCGGGTCAATGAGATAGCTGTAATGCGTAAACGGCGTCACATCAATTCTAACGGTACCATTCATAGCTGCCGATTCAGCAGGAAGTACGAACAGATCATTTCTGCTCCATAAGGTCACCCCTCGGACACCTCTTGGCCAGCGCACCTTCTCCATCTGTTTGATAAGCTTACTGCCGGGTCTGATATCCCTTGTTATGCCTGTGTTTGCGTAGCGTGCCGGATAGGTCCCGTGGTGCGGGGTCCCGAGAGTGATCAGCGTCTTGACAGAAGATGAAAGTCTGTATCTGGTTATTGCAAGACGCGCGATGATACCTCCGAGGCTGTGTGCAATAATCTCCACCTGCTTTTCACCCGTAGATTTTCTGACATCACGGATGAAATGTGCGAGAGCAGTTGCCATGTCTTCAATAGACTGCCCTGATTTGAAGTGGATCTTGTAGCTGCGTTTGCGGCCGTGCATCCACAAATACCATGACATCAGCAGGAAGGCACCGCGATTTCCTCCAAGTCCATGGACAAATATGAGCGGCGGGTGTCCATCCGGGGTACCGGCATCGATTTTTTCTTTTCTTGAAACGAATAACGAATAGCTCAGCAGCGGGACCTGTGCAAGATGCCGCATGACATCAGGATCGATCTTACGGTAATTCTCGACCGCCTTATTGCTTACAAAAATTCCCAGCTTTGCTGCAGATACTCCTATTTTATTGATGATTGAATTCAACTCTTCCATGTATATTTCCTATTCCCTTTACCCCGTTATACCGGCTTAGTTTTGGGGGGGACTAAAATAGTGCCGGGTCCCTGTACTCGCCGAATACCATCCTCATCACATCCATGATCTCTCCTATAGAGGCATAGGCTTTAACAGCTTCGAGCACAAGCGGCACAAGGTTGTCTTTGCCCTGTGCGGCATTTCTTAATCCATCCAGCGCCCTTTCAACTTTCTTATTGTCCCGCTGTGCCTTCATTGCCGTTGTCCTTTCTATCTGCCTCTGCTCGACATCAGGAGAGATGATCAACGTAGGTATGGTGTCCTTTTCTTCCATCTTATACTTGTTTACTCCGACTACGACCTTCTGCGTGCTGTCCACCTGCCGCTGATACCGGTACGCTGCATCGGCTATTTCCATTTGGGGATAACCCCGCTCTATGGCCGGTATTATGCCGCCCATTTGATCGATCTTGTTTATATACGCCCATGCATCTTCCTCCATCTCGTCGGTGAGCTTCTCAATAAAATAAGAGCCCCCAAGCGGGTCTATGACATGTGAAGCACCGCTTTCTTCTGCAATGATCTGCTGGGTGCGCAGTGCAACGGTAGCCGCCTGCTCCGTCGGCAAAGCGAGTGTCTCGTCCATTGAATTCGTATGAAGTGATTGTGTGCCTCCCAGCACGGCAGAAAGTGCCTGAAGCGTCACACGGACAATATTATTCATCGGCTGCTGTGCTACAAGACTGCATCCCGCCGTTTGAGTGTGAAACCTCAATCGCAATGATTCAGGCTTGCGTGCATTGAATCTTTCTTTCATGATCTTTGCCCATATCCTTCTTGCAGCGCGAAACTTTGCAATCTCTTCGAAAAAATCTATATGAGCATCGAAGAAAAATGAGAGCCTTGGAGCAAATTCGTCGACATCGAACCCGCGATCTATGCCGGCCTTTACATACGCAATGCCGTCTGCAAGGGTAAAGGCAAGTTCCTGTACAGCCGTTGAACCGGCCTCTCTGATATGATAACCGCTTATGCTTATCGTGTTCCATCTCGGAACATGTTTTGTGCAGTACTCGAATATATCCGTAATGATACGCATGGACGGCTCAGGCGGGTATATCCATGATTTCTGAGCTATGTACTCTTTCAGTATATCATTCTGTATGGTACCGCTTATAACCTCACTGCTGACACCCTGCTTCTCGGCAACCGCTATGTACATCGCAAACAGGACAATTGCAGGCGCATTGATGGTCATGGATGTCGTTATACGGTCAAGCGGAATACCATCGAACAATATTTCCATGTCCTTGAGCGTATCGATTGCAACACCGCACTTGCCGACCTCCCCTGCTGATCTCGGATGGTCGGAATCATACCCCATGATCGTCGGCATGTGGAATGCAACAGAAAGACCTGTCTGTCCATGGGCAAGCAAATACTTGTACCGGTTGTTCGTCTCTTCAGCGGTTCCGAAACCGGCGAACTGTCTCATGGTCCACAGTCTGCCCCTGTACATGTTTTCATACACACCACGCGTATAAGGATACTCGCCCGGCAAACCAAGTTTTTCATCATAAGCGGAGTGCTGCAGGTCCTCAGGCATGTAGAGCGGCTTCAGTTCTTTGTCAGACAGGGTCGAGTATCTCTTCTGCTGCTTGCCCGGGGATTTTTCTTTATCCTTAATTTTATTTTTCAATGCCATCTCTTGCCTGTATCCCTTTATGATAATAATGCTTGATCTCTTTCATTTCGGTAACAAGGTCTGCCCTGTCAATAATCTCCTGCTTTGCATACCTGCCTGTTATTATAAGTTCAACCGGTGAAGGCTTTTGCGCTATGAGATCAATCGCTTCTTTTATGGTAATGAGACCAAAATCAATGGCGACATTCAGTTCATCGAGTATAACAATATCATACGTGCCTTCCGAGAAGGCTTTCATTGCCGTTTCAATCCCATCGTGTGCCATTTTTATGTCCTCCCCTGAAGGGCTGCCCTTCTTTATAAAATGCGGCCCCCCTGCCTGCACAATTTTGAAATAAGGTTCGAGCATCTTTTGCGCCTTGAGCTCCCCATAGTCTATCTTACCCTTCATAAACTGTATTACTATCGTTTTGTAGCCGTGACCTGCTGCTCTTAACGCAAGACCGAGGGACGCAGTGGTCTTGCCTTTACCGTCCCCTGTGTAGACCTGGATGAGTCCCGGACCCGTTATCATCGGATACTTCCCTCTCAACCTTTGTCGGAAAAGTATTCAATAAGCAACCTCACTCCGGCACCGGTCGCTCCCTTCCTGAAGTAATACTTCGGTTTGTCAAGATATGCGGTGCCTGCAATATCGATGTGTGCCCATTTTGCATCCTGCACAAACTCCTTTAAAAAAATGCCTCCCTGTATTGCGCCTCCCCAGCGTGAACCGGCATTCTTCATGTCAGCAACATCGCTTTTTATCATATCCTTATAATCGTCCCATAAAGGAAGCTTCCAGAGCCTGTCTCCACTCTGTTCACCTGCATGTATAAGTCCGTTCATGAGTCCTTCGTCAGTCCCCATGATGCCGCTTGCCTCGCTCCCGAGTGCAACTACACAGGCACCGGTGAGTGTCGCAAGGTCGATAATCGACTTTGGCTTGTATGTTTTAACGGCATAGTAAAGCGCATCTGCAAGGATCAGCCTGCCTTCTGCATCAGTCGATATAATCTCCACCGTTTTTCCCGAGAGAGTTTTTACTACATCACCCGGCTTTTGCGCCTTTCCACCCGGCATGTTCTCTGTGAGGGGAATTACAGCAATAAGGTTTAACGGCATTCTGAGTCTCGCTGCAAGTATGGTTGTCATTGCAACTGCGGCAGCACCTGCCATGTCAAATTTCATATCCTCCATACCATTGCTCGGCTTTATCGATATACCGCCGCTGTCAAACGTAATGCCTTTGCCCACAATAACATGCGTGTCGGGTTTCCCCGATGCCTTGTATTCAAGTACTATAACCTTTGGCGGCTCAAAACTACCGCGTGCAACGCCGAGGAATGCGCCCCACCCCATCTTTTCAAGGAGTGCTTTGTCGAGTACCTTAACCCTGACACCTTCTTTCCTTGCCTTTGCGGAAACTATGGCCGCAAATATGGCAGGTGTCATCATGTTGCTCGGCGTGTCAGCAAGCCTGCGTGCTTCATTTGTTGCTTCAGCGACCCGAATGGCACGTTCAATAACTTTCTGTGGGATTTTAGTCCTGTCGAGACTGTAGATTGATACTGAGCCGTTCGAGCTGTTTTTCTTCGATGTCTTCAGATCGTTATAATCATATATGCTGAGCACCATGCCCTCTGTTAAGGCATAGACCGCTTTATCCATTTCTACACTGTCCGTTGGTATAATGATAACGGTCTTTTTCGCGTGAACAGCGTCTGTCTCTTTTACCGCACCGGCACCAAGCCTTCTGAATGATTCCACCGTTATTTGTTTAACTTCATCGAGCTTTATGAAAGCATGCCATACGCCGTCTTCGCCGAGAAACCTGAATCCGTTCTTTATATCTTTTAATTGCGGCTTAATATGCTTTGCAATGCCTGAAGGCAATACCCTGAGCATGACATTCACCTCATCTTTGAAGTATGCATGGATCTTAAGTTCTGCCTGAGCTTTATTATAATCTCCTGTGCCTGAAAATATCTTCACTGTTTTATTCTCCTCTTGCTCTTTTATTTATCATTATAAAACGACGGGTCAATATCAATGGGCTGGAACACTTGAGCACCTGCTTCACTGATCCTGCTTATGGATGACATCATGATCTCAAGCCAGCCTGAGGTTGAAAGTATGCTCACTGCCGTATCCGAAGCATCCTTCAAAACACCCTGGTACACAACGCCGTTTGCAATAACCTCTACATTCTTTCCTATAAGTTCCCTCAACTGTTTCATATGTCTCTCAGCCTTTTTATCTGAATCATTATTATGAAGATATTCACGAAAAGCAAGCTTTAAAGAAGTATCTTTTATCATATGATGCGGCTAAAAGTTAAAGGGGCGACTCTGTGAATCGCCCCTTTACAGACTTTTTATTTTTGCGGGACAGGTAATTTTTATTTCTTCGGAAGCCTGTCCTGACCTTGAAACTGTATCATCCAGTTTGGATAAAGAGGTTTTGGTGCTGTTAAGTCTTCGAGCCTATTAAAATCCTGCTCATTAAGCTTAACCTCCATACTCTGCAGATTATCCTTTAACTGGTCCATATTCCTTGCACCTATTATGATTGAGGTTACGCCTGGCTTTTTCAGCAGCCACGCAAGCGAGAGCTGAGACGGTGTTGCTTTTGTTTTAGAACCGACTTCTTTTAATACATCTACAAGTTTGAATCCGAGTTCTTTGTCAAATGGAGGAAACCACATCCCCCTGTCGCCGATACGCGTGCCGGGGACCGGTTCTGCATCTTTCCTGTATTTTCCGCTTAAAAAACCTCCTGAGAGCGGGCTCCATGGCAGTATACCTATCCCTTTGTTCAGGCACAGAGGCACCACTTCATGCTCGATGTCCCTGCAAAGCAGGCTGTAGTGCATTTGTGCTGTCTGAAACCGTGCGGCAGACAACCTGTCGGATATGCCTATGCTGAGTGCTGCCTGCCACGCAGCGTAGTTTGAAAAACCTATGTACCGCACCTTGCCGGATCGTACGAGATCACCGAGGGCGATCATTGTTTCTTCAAGCGGCGTCAGTACATCCCATCCATGCACCTGATACAGATCAATATAGTCCGTACCTAACCTTTTAAGGCTCTTATCAATCGCATCGAATATGTGCCTCCTGCTGAGACCTGCATCGTTATGCCCCGTGCCGACCCTGCCCCTCACCTTTGTGGCAATGACCACATTCTGTCTCTTTGAGCCAAGCGCCTTTCCGAGCATCTCTTCTGATTGTCCTAAACTGTATACGTCCGCTGTATCGAAGAAATTTATACCGTGATCCACTACCGTATTGACCATCTCATCGGCGAGCTTCTGATCGACACCTGCGAGCTTCCACTGGCTCTGGCCAAAGGTCATAGCTCCAAAGCAGAGTCTGGAAACTATCAATCCTGTACTCCCAAGATTTATATATTCCATGCCCATAGAAACCTCCTTTTTAATATACTATAGTAAGACAAAATATAATAGGCAATCATAAAAATTGAACAGTCCGTTTCCTCTATCTTAATTTGAGCAAGCCTTGCTATGTCAGATGTTCGTGTATCTCCTTTGCAACACGTATAGGTATACCGGTGCGTGCTGCAATCTCCTCCGGCATTGCATTTCTGATCTCGTCAACGCTCGCAAATATTGACAGCAAGAGCCTTTTTCTTTTTTCTGAAACACCTGCAATGCCGTCAAGCTCGGACGCAAGTCCTGCCTTTGATCTTAATTTTCTGTGATACGTAATTGCAAACCTGTGTGCCTCATCCCTTATACGTTTTAAAAGCATAAGCGGTGCTGAACCGGGTGCGAGGTTCAACGGCTCTTTTCTGTTCGGCAGGTATATCCTGTCCTCGTCTTTATCAATACCGTGCCTGCCAGCCTGCCGGAGTGCAGTATCCTTGTGCAGCTTTGCAATACCGATGACATCCGTGCCTTCGGGAGAAGATGCGATACCGAGTTCCCCGAGAACATCGAGTGCCATACTCAACTGGCCCTTGCCGCCGTCTACGATAACGAGTGACGGAACATCTTCCCTGTCCTTGAACCTCCTCGAAAGCACCTCATGCATCATTGCATAATCATCGGGCATATTGAATTCTCTGAGCCTGTAATGCCTGTATTTTGATTTTACCGGCACTCCGTTCTCGAACCTCACCATGGACGACACGCTGTTCGTGCCCATGATGTTCGAATTATCAAAACATTCTATTGATGAGGGCGGACCCTTAAGATGTAATACACCGCTCAACTGCTCGATAGCGGATAGTGATGCAGCTTCTTTTTGCAGGGACATATGAAGGTATTCTGCTGCATTCTTTGCCGATAATTCAAGCAGCTCCTGTTTTCTCCCTGTCTTCGGTACGACAATAGTTACGGTATTCCCTTTTAAATCCGATAATCTCGACTGGACGACAGGCATATCGGTCATTGGGAAAGGCAGATAAATATAATCGGGTATAAAATGTCCGTTTTCGTAGTACTGGCTGATCATTGAACTTATCAGTTCCTCCCTATCCAGCACTGTGTCACGAAACAGGTAGTTCACGGAATTGAGCAGTTGTCCGCTGCGGATAAAAAGCCCGTTTACGGCGACTGACTGTCCCTCATACGCCATGGTGAAAATATCTATGTCCACAGCCCTCGTCATAGCAACATTTTGCTGTTCTAAGGTCTTCTCTATATTAAAAATGAGATCCCTTATCTGCGCTGCTTTTTCATAATGCTGATTTCCTGCCTCTGTTGCCATCTTTGCTTTAAGTTCCTTCAGGACCGTGCCAATCCTCCCCTCGAGAAACAGTTTTGCCTGTTTGACAGACATGCCATAGTCGTCCTGTGAAATGTAACTGACGCAGGGTGCCGAACATTTTTTTATCTGATACTTAAGACATGGTCTAATCCTGTTGCTCAGTTCTGCATCACTGCATGTTCGCAGCATAAAAAGGCCTGTTATAAGCTTTACGGTCTCCCGTGCAGCAGAAGCGGATGAATAAGGACCGAAGATTATCGATCCATCTTTGACCGGCTTCCTTACGACTTGTATGCCCGGGAATTTATGCTTAGCGGAGATCCGTATGTTGACATAGGTCTTATCATCCTTCAGCCGTATGTTGTATTTCGGCTTGTATTTTTTGATAAGGTTGTTTTCGAGCAGAAGCGCTTCTTTCTCCGTATCCGTGAGTACGAATTCGAGACGCTTTATACGCGGTTTGAGGAAATTAATGAAAGGACGGGTGTCTGGTGATGCGGTGAAATACGCCTTTACCCTGCCGTTAAGATCAACAGCTTTGCCGACATAAAGGACATCATCACCGGCATTTTTGAATATATAGACTCCGGGCTGCCTTGGGACCAACCCGAGCTTTTCATGGATGGTTTTATCTACCTCTATCATTCATAGATAGTATAATAAGAAAAATCTGTTTGGCAATGATGTATAAGGCTTTCGTTGCTATCCGTTTGATAATCTGTTAAGCGTATGAACTGTTTTAGCGGTTTTAAAGGAGGAAGCACATGACTATAAAGGCAGATAAATGGATAAGGAAAATGGCGGTTGAGCACAGGATGATAAAACCTTTTGCAGAAAAACAGGTATCAAAAGGGGTCATATCTTTCGGCCTTTCGTCCTATGGCTATGACATCAGAATAGCAAACGAATTTAAAATATTTACCAATATCAATACTGCAATAGTAGACCCGAAGTCATTCGATGTAAAATCGCTCGTAGATTTTAAAGGCGATGTCTGTATTATTCCTCCCAATTCATTTGCACTCGGCAGATCTGTCGAATACTTCAAGGTACCCAGGGATGTCATGACCATATGCGTCGGAAAATCCACGTATGCCCGCTGCGGCATCATTACCAATGTTACGCCGCTCGAGCCTGAATGGGAAGGATTTATAACACTTGAGATATCCAATACGACCCCTTTGCCTGCAAGGATATATGCAAACGAAGGCATAGCCCAGATCCTGTTCTTCGAGAGCGATGAAATCTGCGAGACATCTTACGGTGACAGAAAGGGTAAATATCAGGGACAGAAAGGAATTACGATACCCAAGGTTAAAAGATAAAAAGATTAAAATATGCGGTTTACCTGAAGAATGCAATTTTCGGGTTTATCTGTTCAAATGTCCATCCTCCACATACTTTTCTATCTTTACCTTTTTGCCGTTTGTCGTGATCCTGATTGCACCGCTCCTGTCAGTCCTTAAAACCTGAATCCCCTTTTCAAAAAACCGTCTGAGGACATCTTTTGACGGATGATGAAATGGATTGCTTTCCCCTGCAGAGATAATGACAATTTCTGGTTTAACTGCATCAATGAACCGTTCCGTGTTTGATGTCCTGCTTCCATGATGTGCTGCTTTCAGGATAGTAGCCTTCAACATGTCTTGGGACTCATAGGCATCGGCAAGTAACTGCTCCGCCCTTTTCTCGATGTCCCCTGTAAACAGGACACCTACATTCCCGTATGTTATTTTAATCAACACCGGATAATCGTTGATGTCCTTGTTCGAGGACGGATCACAGGTATCATGAGGCACGGTAAAGAACATGACATCAACTCCATGTATATGTTTTGATTCCGCGGATGCCGTGATTGTGTGAAGCACTGCCTTCGATGCCTGTGCTGCATCGATAAAGTTTTTGTAAACCACTGTATCCGGATCACAGTCGCTTTTGTATATCTCTTTTACCTGCATGCGTCTTATGATGAAACCAAGGCCTCCGATATGATCGACCTGAGGATGCGATGCCACCACAGAATCGACCGAAGACCTCTTCAAAGACCATATATACCGTGCAACGACGGCTTCACCCGTATCATATGTCTGCGAAAAGCCTCCGCCTCCGTCAATGAGCATTGTCCTGCCATACGGGAACTCTATAAATGCACTGTCGCCATGTCCAACATCGAGAAAAGTAATGGACAGATCTTTATTGTAGTGTGTTTTGTAGATGAAATAGCCCGCATCGATTATTAATATAAACCCGGGAACAGATACCGTAATAAGGCTGAACCATGTTAAAAATACTGCTGCTTTAGAACTGCCTTTATTGTCCCTATCTGACAGGGCTGTACTTTCTAACCGCTTAAAATTCAACCCGCTCCTTTGAGCGTGGATCAGAGCTATCAAGATTGAATAATAAAGTATAAGTTCGAGCATTGATGGCGTCGGAATTCTTATACATGCTATTGACAGATTCGAAACATATTCTATTACTCCAATGCTCCCGTGTATAAGCCATGAGGTTACCATAAAAAGATAATGACTTATCCATGGTACGGCAAAAGGCGATAGAGAACCTGAGACGGAAGATATAAGGGACAGCGGCAATATACCATAGCCGAACACCGGGATAACGATGATATTCAACAGTATGCCGAGCAGCGGGACTGTGTTGAAGTAAAATGCAAGAACACCGGCAAGCCCTATTGTTACAAAAAGACTTACAAGAAGCATACCGATCATCGTTCTTAAAATCTTGTAAGTAAATGCATTCTTGTACAAGCCCAGACGCGATAGTGTCATGGTAATCAAAGGCATGCATGCAATAATAGAGCCGACAGATATGAATGATAGTTGGAATGAAATGCTGTAAAGCGCAGCCGGCTCTAACATAAGTATCAAGAGTGCGGCAATCATGATTCCCGTCCATCTCGATTGATGCCTGTCAACAAGGAACAGAAAACTGTAGACGGCAATCATGATGCCGCTCCTCATGACAGGCGGGTTGGCACCGCTTAAAAATATATATCCTGTCATCGGTATCAGGGAAGCAAGCAGTGATAGTTTCGGTATATTGATGTGCAGGCACAGGTACTTCGAGCGGGACAGGAGAAATTTAAAAAGCAGGTAGACAAGATGCGTTATAATACCGAGATGAAGGCCGGCCACGACCAGTATATGAATGATGCCTGTTGACGCAAACATCCTTCTGACATCCTGAGAAATGTAACCTTGCTCGCCTATGACCAGCGCAGAAATAATGCCGAGGGCGTCTCGATCATGCACCTGCGTTTCTATGATTCGTTTTATCCTGTAGCGTGTACTGTCTATTGCTCTCTCTATCGTGTCGAGCAGCCCGGTACGTGCCTTACTGTAATCAAACGATAGATCATTCTCATCGTTCACGTATGAAATGGTATCTATACCTTTTCTTGCAAGCTCTGCCGTGTAATCGAAAGAACCCTGGTTTTTGTAATTCTTTGGTTTTCTGGGGGCTGCAAATACAGTCATATAGTCGCCCCTTGTTGCATGCCATACATCGATGCGGGATGGACTGTTTTTCGTCATAAGGTTTATCAATATAAAACATTTATTCCCGCACATTTCCCTGTCATCAATCCTGTCTATTTCAAGAACTATTTTTTTTCTGTCGGGAGAAAACACTACCGGCTTGTCTATCCAGCCGGATATCGGTACCTTCCTGCCCTGTGAAAAAGATAAAACTTTTGCCGAACATTCAGCGGATCTGTAATTCGATGCATTGGCGGCAAGAAACATTAAAAATGCGACCAGTACTACCCACACCTTCTTGTTCCTTACATAAATGCACGCACAGATGAACAGTATAAGGGCAAGGATGTACGCATAAACAGGTATGATGAAATATGCATCATGGAGTAAAATACCCGACACGAATGCGGCAAAAACCGGTAAAAGGCCCATATCTGTTTTATATACTAATCACATGCGTATGCAAGCACTATCTTTCGCAATAAAGTTCTTATCTTGACAATTTGTGTAGTATGGCATATCAGTTTATTAAAATCAGAGGTGTCATGATGGACAAAAAAGAAGAAAGGGACAGAAATCTTTTTGAGAGGGCAGAGGAATTTCTGCAGGTTTTTAAAAAGGGCGCTGAATTCACTCAGGAGCTTCTTAAGACCAATGAACAACTACGATACAGGATCCTTCAGCTCGAAGAAGAAAAGAGGGGTGCAAAATCGACTCCAGGTGCTCCGGATAAACAGTATGAAGAACTGGCAAAGCAGATAGAAGCATTAAAAAAAGAAAAAGAAGAAATAGACGGCCATATAAAAGAGATTGAATCTGAAAATAAAGATTTTGCCCAGCGGTATATCGAGGTCGAGGAGGAAAATAATAATCTTGCAAACCTCTACATAGCAAGTTATCAATTACATTCGACACTCGACTTTAAGGAAGTTCTTCAGATCATTCTTGAAATCATCATAAATCTTATCGGTGCCGAGGAGTTCGGCATATTTCTGCTCGATGAGAAAACACATGAATTAAAGATAATGGCGTCCGAGGGCATAGATGAAAATCAGGTTCCTGTAATCAATTTCGGTTCCGGGACCATAGGAAGGGTCGCAAAAGGCGGAGAACCTTATTTTATGGAAGACATTTCAGATTCGCTAAAACTGGACTGGCTCAATCCGATTGTTGCAATACCGCTTAAAATAAAAGAGCATGTTATCGGCGTAATCGTCATATACAAATTGCTGCAGCAGAAGAAAAACTTTACACCGCTGGACCATGAGCTGTTTACCCTGCTCGCAGGGCACGCTGCAACGGCTATCTTCAGTTCCAAGCTGTATTCGGAATCGGAGAGGAAGCTGTCGACAATACAGGGTTTCATAGACCTGCTTACGAAATAGGTGATTGGGAGCTATTATGGAAGAATATAAGGTTTTGATTGTAGAAGATTCACCGACAATGAGACAGCTTATTGCCTTTTCTTTAAAAAGGCTCAAGAACATAAAGATCGTAGAAGCGAGCGATGGTGTCGATGGTTTGAAAAAGCTCTCTCAGGATTCGTTCAACTTGATCATTACGGACATCAATATGCCTGTTATGGACGGCTTAAAGCTTGTCAGTCTTATCCGCAAAGACGCTGTTTATAAGGCAGTGCCGATATTCATCATTACAACAGAGGGCGGCCAGGAGGACAAAGAAAGGGCAATGGCTCTGGGCGCAAATGCTTATATAACGAAGCCAATATCGGGACCACAGGTCCTGGAGATGGTAAAGAGTTATCTCAATATAAAATAAAGGAAGGAGGAAAACGTATGGCTGGATTGAACGTGGGCGCACCTGCACCTGATTTCAGGATCAAGGACCAGGAGGGAAAGGATGTAAGTCTCTCTGACTTTAAGGGTAAAAAGGTTCTTCTCTCGTTTCATCCCCTTGCGTGGACATCTGTATGTGCCAAACAGATGCAATCCCTTGAAGCGGACAAACAAACATTCGACAGGCTCAACACCGTCGCTTTAGGTGTGAGCATTGATTCTTCACCTTCCAAGAAAGAGTGGGCAAAATCGCTGGACATAGAGAATACACGCCTTCTTGCAGATTTCTGGATCCACGGAGATGTTGCTAAAAAATACGGAATCTTCAGGGAAAAAGACGGGTTTTCAGAAAGGGCAAACATCATCATTGACGAAAGCGGGAAAATCATGTTCTTCAAGATCTACCCGATCGGCGACCTGCCTGATATCAAGGAGATCATAAACGTACTCGAGGACAAGAAATAGCTCCGGGGTTTACCCCGAGAAAAAGCCCACCATTTATGGCGGGGATACTATGATAATTTTTAATTCCTTATAGAAAGGGCGGGGTTTATTTACGGGATTTCTTCCGCTTCGCGGTTTCCTTTGGTGTAAATTTTGTTTTCAGCAATCCCTTGAGTTCATCCATAAATTCACTTATGTCTTTGAACTCACGGTATACTGATGCAAACCTGACATAAGCAACCTTATCGAGCTCTTTGAGCTCGGACATAAGCTCCTCGCCTATATCACGTGCCGGTATCTCTTTGTCCGTGGAACCTTCATATTTTTGTGCTATACGGTTTACGACTTTTTCTAATGTATCCATACTTATAGGCCTTTTTTCGCATGCCTTTAAAAATCCCTGTTTGATCTTCTGCCTGTCAAACGGTTCACGCCTGCCATCTTTTTTGATGACCATGGGCGCTATGTCTTCAATCTGTTCGTAGGTTGTAAAACGTTTTTTGCACTTCGGGCATTCCCTGCGTCTGCGTATTGCAAGTCCTTCCCTCGCCATACGCGAGTCTATTACTGATGTATCGGTGTATCCGCATTCAGGACATTTCATGACATTCAAACCATTCCCTGATATATCGGGAAATTATTACAGAGATTGATCACCTTTTGTTTGATCTCTCCAAGCATTGACTCGTTATCCGCATGTTTTAATGCATCATCGATATACCCTGCTATCAGCACCATCTCATTCTCTCCCATACCCCTTGTCGTGATTGCAGGGGTCCCGATCCTCAGGCCGCTTGTTACTGTGGGAGGCTTTTCGTCAAATGGTATTGCATTTTTATTTACAGTTATTCCTGCTCTTTCAAGTACCTTTTCTGCGTCCTTTCCCGTTACCCCCTTTGATGAAAGGTCAACGAGGAACAGGTGCGTGTCAGTACCTCCTGAGATAATATCATACCCTGTGTTCTTCATTTCTTTTGCAAGCCTGCCGGCATTTATAACGATCTGCTTCTGGTATTCTTTGAACGAGCCAGACAGGGCCTCTTTGAATGCAACTGCCTTCGCTGCTATCACATGCATGAGCGGACCTCCCTGCATGCCCGGGAATACCTGAGATTTGAGCTGTTTCTCGTATTGCGCCTTTCCCATTACCACACCGCCCCGTGGACCTCTCAATGTCTTATGGGTCGTCGTGGTAACAAAATCAGACCATGGCACCGGACTCGGATGCAGCCCTGCTGCAACAAGCCCTGCAATGTGTGCCATATCGACCATCAAATGTGCACCGCAAGCCCTCGCAATCTTGGAAAAGCGTTCGAAATCGATCGTTCTCGGATACGCTGATGCACCGGCAATAATGAGCTTCGGCTTGTGCTCCAGTGCAAGTTTCTCCAGTTCTTCATAATCAATGGTCTTTGTGTCCTTCCGCACACCATAGGGGATCACCTTGTAAAATTTACCGGAAAAATTTACCGGACTCCCATGGGTAAGATGTCCGCCGTGAGCAAGGTTCATACCCATAATCGTATCCCCGTAATTGAGAAATGCAAAATAAACGGCCATATTTGCCTGTGCTCCTGAATGCGGCTGCACATTGACATAATCTGCACCAAATAGTGCTTTTGCCCTGTCCATTGCAAGCTGTTCGACTGTATCCATATTTTCGCAGCCGCCGTAATACCTTTTACCGGGGTATCCCTCTGCATACTTATTGGTCATGACACTGCCCATTGCTTCGAGCACAGCCATGCTTACAATATTCTCGGAAGCTATAAGCTCGAGCGTGGTCTGCTGCCGTTTCACCTCTGCGGTAATTGCATTATAAACTTCTCCGTCGGTTTGCTTTAAATTATTCATAAAATATCTCTCCTTCCGTCTTTTCTCCAAATTAAAGATCTTTTCAACTCTGTCCTCATGTCTGCCGCCTTCAAATGCCGTATTCATCCATATATCGACATATCTGAGGGCATCCTGTCTTTGCATGGTCCTTGCGCCCAGCGTTATTATATTCGCCCTGTTATGTCTTGCAGCCATCTCAGCCGTGAAATCGCTGTAAACAAGCGCTGCTATAATACCGCTCTTCTTATTTGCCGAAATAGACATTCCAATGCCTGTTCCGCAAACAAGGACCCCTTTGTCCGCTTTTTTTTCTATGATTGCATCGGCAACCTTCTCCGCATAGTCGGGATAATCGACGGAATTCTCCGAGTAGGTGCCAAGATTAACGATTTCGATATTCTTGCTTTTGAGAAATTTTATTATTTCTTCTTTTAATGCGAATCCTGCATGATCCGAAGCAATTGCGATCTTCAATCCGCCACCTTCTTAAAGATCAGCACCGCGTTCGTGCCACCAAAACCGAATGAATTGGAGACCGCGACTTTTACTTTTCTTTGAACAGGTGTATTCGGAGCATAGTTCAGATCGCATTCCGGATCAGGCGACGTGTAATTGATAGTCGGTGGTATCGTATCGTTATAAATCGCGAGTACGCTGAAAATTGCCTCAATCGCGCCGGCAGCTCCGAGCAAGTGGCCTGTTGCTCCCTTGGTGGAGCTTACAATAAGTTTGTACGCATGTTCACTGAAAACAGTTTTTATCGCATGGGTCTCAATCTGATCGTTATACTTCGTCGATGTACCATGTGCATTGATATAGTCGACTTCCCCTGTCTCGATACCCGCATCAGTAATTGCCTTGTGCATACACTGAACAGCCCCTTTGCCGTCCTGGGATGGGGCTGTTATATGATACGCATCACCATTTGCCGCGTACCCTATGATCTCGGCATACATTCTTGCGTTCCTTGCCTTTGCGTGTTCATAAGACTCGAGCACAAGCACTCCGGCTCCTTCACTCATTACAAACCCATCTCTGCTCAGATCAAACGGTCTTGAAGCCTGTTTAGGAGTATCATTGTGCGAGGATGAGAGCGCCTTCATATTCGTGAAGCCGGCAAATGCAAGAGGCGTTATGGTAGACTCCGCACCGCCTGCAATAATGATGTCGGCAAGATCATGCTGAATATACCTGTATGCCTCTCCAAGGGAATGGCTTCCCGAAGCACATGCGGTCGTTATGCAGAGGTTTGGCCCCAGAGCACCGAGCTTTATCGCGACATAGCCTGATGCCATATTCCCGACGGTCATGGGTATGAAAAACGGAGAAATTTTGCGGCTTCCTCCTCTTAAGAGCGCATCATGGTAGTATTCTATACTTTCCAGTCCTCCCATGCCGCTGCCTATGATGACACCCATCTTTTCCTTATTTATATCAGCCTCCGTTAAGCCGCTGTCTTTGAACGACATGATGGCAGATGCCATTGCATACTGAATAAAAAGCGACATTTTTTTGATGTCTCTTTTCTCAATGTATGCCTCGGGGTCAAATCCTTTCACTTCGCCTGCTATTCGAACCTCATAAGGTGAAGGGTCGAACCGTGTAATGCGATCGATGCCCGATGCACCGTGCAATAGGCCTGACCACGATTCTTCCACCCTGTTCCCGAGCGGATTAACCGTGCCAAGTCCAGTAATTACCACCCTTCTTTTAGTCATTAACACCCTGTGACTTAATATAGGAGATAGCATCTCCGACCGTCTTGATCTTTTCTGCATCCTCATCAGGTATTGTTATGCCGAAATCTTCTTCCATCTGCATGATCATCTCAACAATATCGAGAGAATCCGCTCCCAGATCCTCTATAAATCTTGAATTGGGCTGAACCTGCTCTATATCAAGTTTTAACCTGTCCGCTATAATCTCTCTTACCTTTTTTTCGAGTGCCATACATTCTCCTCCTTTGTTTTAATTAAATATTTCCGTCCCGTGGTTGCGGGTAGTGCCTTGGGATCTACGAAGCAATCCGGTTTTCGCCCTGATGCAGTTAGGGTTATTCAATACATGCCTCCATTTACATCTATCACAGCACCGTTTATATAACCTGCTTCTTCCGACAATAAAAAACAAACCACATTCGCAATATCACCGGTCGTACCGTAGCGTCCCTGCGGAATGGTCTTCAGAATACCTGACTTTGCTTCCTGTGGTATACCAGAAACCATATCCGTTTCAATATAACCCGGTGCCACAACATTTACGAGTATATTCCTGCTGCCCATCTCCCGTGCGACGGATTTTGAGAATCCAATGATGCCTGCTTTTGCGGCTGCATAATTGGCCTGTCCAGGATTCCCTGCCATGCCGACAACAGAGGATATGTTCACTATCCTCCCGTACCGCTTTTTAAGCATGAGCTTGAGAACACTTCTCGTACAGTAGAACACTCCGTTCAGATTGGTATTGATGACCTCCTGCCATTGCTCATCCTTCATTCTCAACACTATGGTATCCCTCGTAATGCCCGCATTGTTAATCAAGAAATCAATCTGTCCGAAATTTTTCTCCACATGACTTACCGCGTTGAGTACATCACCGGGGTTGGACACATCGCACTTTAAAGCATACAGCTTCTTTCCGTCTGCTTCAGCAGCCTTGCACAAGGAGTCCGCATCCTGCTGTGACCTGTTATACGCGATTACAACGACAGCATTGCAGGAAAGGAGCCTTTCCGCAATGGCCCTGCCAATGCCTCTTGCACCGCCTGTTACGAGCGCTATCCTGTTTGAGAAATCATAAGCCATGATTATTGTATAAGAACGTTTAATTGTTCAAACGTCGAAGGATCATTCACGCTAAACAATCTGACAGAACTGTTTATTCTTTTAACAAGACCTGTCAATACCTTCCCGGGTCCGATTTCTATAAAGGTATCTGCCCCCTGTTTAATTGCAAAAATAATTGTATCAACCCATCGGACAGGACTGACAAGCTGTTTCAAGAGCAGATGCGGAATTTCATCTTCGGAAGTATGCATACTTGCATCGACATTGAAGACGACGGGATAGGTCATTTTTTTAAACATCATACAATCAAAAACTCCCTTCATGGCTGAAACAGCAGGCTGCATAAGGCTCGAATGAAATGGAGCGCTTACCTCTAATTTCTTTACGAGCCGCGCACCTTTTGCCCGGAGCAGATCCATTGCATAATCGACGGCGTTCGTATGTCCTGATATGACAATTTGCTCCGGACTGTTGTAATTCGCTACCTCAACAATGCTCCCGGTTTCTGCCTGCGCATGAAGAAGAAGGTCGTTAATGGAAGACTCATCCATACCTATAACGGCAGCCATGGTGCCTTCACCGGGCTTTACTGCCGTCTGCATAGCCTCTCCCCTCTTTCTCACGGCATACACGGCATCTTCAAAATCCATTGCCGATGACACGGTAAGGGCACTGTACTCCCCGACACTGTGTCCCATACACAGAACCGGCTCTATTTTAAAGGTAGAGGTTATGAGTTTGGAGATAGCAACACTCATGGTGAGTATTGCAGGCTGTGCATTGTAGGTAAGGGTCAGTTCCTCTTTCGTCCCGTCGAACATAATCCGTTTCAGACCGATTCCGAGTTTTTTTTCTGCCCTGTCATAGTACTCCCTGACACCGTCATACTTTTCGTAAAACTCCCTGCCCATGCCGACAAACTGGGATCCTTGTCCGGGAAACATAAAAGCTATCTTCATAATAATATCATACCCATCCGGAGATTTTGTTTTTGATGATCTGTTCGGCTTGCTGCATTATATCTTCGATAATATTTTTTACCGGTTTTATCTCTTTGATCAGGGATGATATCTGACCCGCGAGCATACTGCCGTATTCGGTGTCCCCCTCGACAAGACCTTTTCTTGTCGCCCCCATGCCGAATTCAATCATCTTCTTGCGCTTTGCTTCTTTTTCTTTTTCATCCGAACAAAGATACTCCGCTTCAAGCTCTTTGAATCCACTGGTCAGCTTATTCGGCAGTGCCCTCACCGCGCTGCCTATTGCAGCACCTGTAATTGCTGTGCTCCTGTCAACAGCCCTCACAATGGCCTGCTTCATGTTCTCATGCGCAGTGCATTCTTTCGAAGCGACAAATCTTGTCCCCATCTGGACAGCCTCTGCACCGAGCGACAGGGCCGCCAGGAGACCTCTCCCGTCGGCAATACCTCCAGCTGCAATAACCGGTATGGATACGGCGTCAACAACAAGCGGAACAAGCGGCATTGTAGACATGTCTCCTATCTCTCCGCCTGATTCCATGCCCTCTGCTATGACCGCATCAGCGCCCAGTCTTTCAACGAGTGATGCAAACTTTGTCGATCCTACGACAGGTATGACCATGATACCTGCATTTTTAAGCATGGGCAGCTCATGCCGCGGTATACCTGCTCCAAGCGTTACAATCTTCGGCTTTAATTCGACGGCTGCCTTCAGCACATCTTTTACATGAGGTGAGATAAGCAGTATATTGACGGCAAAAGGCCTGTCGGTAAGCTCCCGCATTTTCAAAATCTGTTCGCGGACCCATGCCGCCGGATAATTACCGCACCCTATGGTACCCAATCCTCCTGCGTTTGACACGGCGGACGCGAGTTCGTATGTTGCTATATGGACCATTCCACCCTGGAGTATCGGATATTTTATACCCAAAAGCTCTGTGATTCGTGTCCTGATCATTTCGCTTCTGCTTCCTTCATGCTTTCCAAAGAAACCGTATTTTTGTTCAGCTCTGTTATTATTGCCTCATTGAGTTTTGTATCATAGAATCTTTTTGACAGCTTTATTGCGTTCAAAAGCGCCTTTTCATTGGAACGTCCATGGCTTATCAATGCCAGTCCGTTTATTCCTATCAAAGGTGCGCCTCCGTACTCGGCATAGTCGATCCGTTTTTTCAGCCTTGTAAAGGCGCCTCTCGATAACAGATAGCCGAGCATATTAACGGGTGAAGCTTTATAGCTGTCCCTCAGTATCCTGGTTATCATCTCTCCGACGCCCTCACTTGCCTTTAATACGGCATTGCCTACAAACCCGTCAGCAACAATCACATCAACATCGCCCATGTACAGATCTTTACCCTCAACATACCCCCTGTAGTTCAGTGAGCTGTCCTTGAGAAGTTCATTCGTAAGAGAGGTGAGTTCGTTCCCCTTTCCCTCTTCTTCTCCGTTGCTGAGCAAACCTATGGATGGATCAGTGAGATTGAGAAGTTTCTTCGCATAAACACTGCCCATGACCGCAAACTGCAGAAGATAATGGGGCTTGCAATCTACATTGGCCCCCATGTCGATAAAGACCGTATTCCCTCTGTAGCTCGGCAGAACGCCGACTATGGCCGGTCTGTAAATGCCGGGTAGTTTTTGCAGGACAAACATAGAAAGTGCCATCATCGCGCCTGAATTACCCGCGCTGACGACTGCATCCGCCTTGCCGCTTTTGACAAGGTCTATTGCGACTCGCATGGATGAGTCCTTTTTCTTTCTCAGCGCATTTGCGGGAGATTCATCCATGGCTACCACTTCTTTCGCATCCACAATCTCTATCCCGGGATCGACATGAGTAAGCTTTTGCCTGTCGCCCACAAGGATGATATCAATGCCTTGCTTTACCGCTTCATTTGCTGCTTTGATCTCTATGTCCGGGCAGAGATCGCTTCCAAAAGCATCGAGGGCTACTTTCATAAACTATATTTCTTTTATCTCCACGACCTCTTTGCCGTTATAATGACCGCATGTCGGACAGACATGATGCGGCTTCATAAGCTGGTGGCATCTCGGACAAGCAACAAGCGACGGAGCCGTTAACTTGTAATTTGCCCTTCTTGAATTCCTTCTTGCCTTTGAATGTTTTCTCTTCGGCTGTGCCATAGTTACTCCTTCATAAAGTTTTTTTTATTTTTTCTATCTGCTTCCTGAATGGATTGTCATCGCTTTTATTTGTATCACACCTGTGTCCGGGATGTTCATTTAAATTCATACCGCAGTGCTTGCATAGTCCTTTGCAATCAGGTTTACATAAGGGGTACATTGGTAAACTAAGCATTATCTGCTCAAAAACAACAGTGTCAGGATCGAATTCATCGTTCCTGTAGAACTCCGCATCAAGGTCCGAGCTGGATATGTTGCGGTTCATCGAGACCGATTGTTCATAAGGTTCGATGGAGACGCTAAACTGCCTGTCGACTATGGTATGGAATGACTCGAGGCACTTCACGCACCGCATAATGACGTCTGCATGTACATCACCTTCAACAATGACAGACTTATCCTCCCTTAGATGTACATCGATGGCAGAGTGCAGATCGTCTTCGATGGATTCTACATCAACAACAGTATCGCCTATCATACCCATAAACCATTCATTGTTTTTTGTGATGCTGAGCTTTCTTCCTTCTTTTGATATTTCCCTTATGTTCATAAAACACTATCTCTATTCTTTCTTTTGTTAAATTTTATCCCCTTAAAGAAGCAGCCAAAAATTATATTGAAGACTCTTTCTTTTATCCTTATTGAATACCCCGTGCATATTGTCAAGTATATGGAGGGCGGATAATTACAGAAATGGAAACTGCATTATCCTATGGAGGTGACTTTTTATGACATGAGCAGAAAAAACGGAATTTCTCTAAACAGCATTATCTCCGATCTCGCCTGTTCTTATTCTTAATACCTCGTCAAGTCCGAATACGAATACCTTGCCATCGCCGATGCTGCCTGTCTTTGCTGCGGATGTAATTGCCTGGACGATCTGCTGTACCTGATTGTCCGGCACGGCAATCTCGAGTTTGATTTTGGGAATAAAATCCGTCTTATACTCAGCGCCCCTGTAAAACTCCGTATGCCCCTTTTGCCTGCCGAACCCTTTGACCTCGGATACGGTCATTCCCGTTACACCTACTTCCGAGAGTGCCTCTTTTACTTTATCCAAAGTAAAAGGTTTGATTATAGCTACTATCATCTTCATGTTTTTCTCCTTTTATTGTTTCTCTTCATTTTATTCATATTGCACAAGTTGTGCCACATTTCTATGCGTATCAATCCACTATCTAACCTTACAGTAATGTTCCAACAGGACAATATTGTACGGATCCAATAATACGATTTTTATTCTCCGTGAGGCGTTATGCCTAAAGCAAGAGCGCGCAGCTTCCATAACCAGAATGCCACCCATGATTTATTATGCTGGTGCTCGGCACGATTTACGAGAATAACTTTATCCTGATGGGTAAGCGCTTCCCGGAACTGTACAGCACTCTCAAACCGTTCATCGGGATTTCGCTCGATTGCGTGCAGAATGATCTCCTCGAGCTGCGGCGATATGTCTCGGCGTAACCGGCATGGTGGAATTGGGTTTTCAAGCATCTTTGCCCTCATCGCAATATAGATATTGTGGCTTGCAAACGGCATCTTTCCGATCAGCATTTCATAAAGTATTATGCCGAGACTGTAAATATCCGTACGTGCGCTGCCGCGCCGTCCTTTGATTTGCTCCGGTGCCATGTAGTCGGGTGTACCGATTGGCTGTGACAGGCCCGACCATGTTATCTTGCGCATGGACGCATCGAGTGCAATACCAAAATCTATAAGTTTTATTCTATTGTCCGGCATAATCATGACATTACTTGGTTTAAGATCCCTGTGCACGACGTTGCGATCATGCAAATACACAAGCACATCTGCAATCTGAATTGCGAAATCCACGGCAATTGGAATGGAGAGCCGGTGTTCGCGCTGCATCAGGACGCTCAGCAATTCACCCTCCACATACTCCATAACAAGATAAAGGCGGCTTTTATTTTGATTGTTGAATATCTTAATAATACCATGGTGATCGAGCCGTAACCCGATTTGTTCTTCGCGGAGAAACCTCTGGTGAAAAACGATATCACTTGCATACTGCAGGTAGGGCACTTTGAGTACAACCACACGGTCATTTTCGATATCCTGTGCACGGAATATTGTAGCCATTCCGCTGCGTGCTATAATGTCCAGAAGCTTATACTGATCGAGAGTCTGTCCTACGGTAAGATCATCCATATGAGGCTTCAAGTTAATTGAAAGACCCCGGCTTGTCAAATTCAGCAAAGCTCAGGAACGGTATCATCACCAGAATTTCCACCACGATGGCTGCACGGGCCGGTCACCGCAGGATATGACCTTTGCAATCTGCAGACTCATGTTGTCCGTACCACCGGCATCTAAAGCTTCCTGAATTATAGCGTTGCAGGAGGTTTCCGGAGAACCCTGCATGAGCAGGCGCTCCATCTCCGGGTCGGGGAGTAAACTGTGAATACCGTCACTGCACTGCACCAATACATCTCCGGGCTTGACGTCAATTTTGAGGAAGTCTATGGAGGCGAGCAACTCATATCCAAGATAGCGTGTCAGAACATGACGGTTCGGGTGTGTCCGCGCCTCTTCAGGTGAGAGTATCCCGTATTGTACCCTTTCTCCCACCCATGTATGATCTTTTGTGAGCTGTTCGAGGCTGCCGTCGCGTAAAAGGTAAAGCCTGCAGTCTCCTATGTGAGCAGTCACCAGCGTACTGCCTTCCAGGACGCTGGCAATGAATGCCGCTCCCATGCGGTACAACTCGGGCACTGTTATGGCTTTCTGATAAATTTCAAGATTAGCCTGATGCACCGCCTGCTTCAGGTTCTTCGTCAATGCTCCGGTGCCCGAGTATTGGTTCATCTCCCTTGCCAACACCTCTAATGCAAGGTTACTTGCAACCTCACCGGCATTGTGCGCCCCCAGACCGTCGGCAACTGCAAACAGGACGCCGTCTTTATACTGCCAGAAGCCGATTGCATCTTCGTTCTGTTCACGCACCAGTCCTTTATCGGTTCTATGAAAGAACTCAATCTTAGAGGTATTATTGTCCATGTTTAGCTATGGGTAACACCGATTATCGGGCGTTCAGCACGCTTACTGCTGATGAGTACGTATACCCCGCTGCTGAGAGCCCATGCCCCTGCTATGGCGAAGCAAATATAAGCCTCTGTTTTGGCATCACTGTTCCCTATTATATAGAGATAAATGATTGCACCCAGCATGGCTATGTTCGCTATCAGTCCGAGCACCGGAATGAAAAAATGTTTTACATAACTGAATTCTTTTCTTTTCTTGAAAGCAATAATGGTCCACATGCAGGTCAGACCGTATAATACGAATGTCCCGAAGTTCGATGCGAGCGTTATACCGGTGAGTCCCACGACCGACCTCACACCTATTGCACCGATGAGCGAGGACACGATTACAAGTACCCAGACTGCCCTGTGCGGAGTGGCAAAACGGCCATGCAGGCTGTTCAGCAACTCCGGCATTTCTTTGTCCTGCGCCATGGCGTAGCTGACGCGCACGGCTGTATTGATAGCGCTCAATGTGGTCCCAAGTATCGCCAGACCGACGGTCACGGCGATTGTCATCATCAAACCAAAGCCTATGCCGCCCAACATGCTGTTCCCGATAAGTATTGACATGTCTCCCATCGGTGCACCGGACGCTGCGGCTGCCGCCATTCCGGTAACGGAAGTGCTGCCGGCGGTATTGACCAGCTTTTCACTCACCATATAACTGGCAGAAAAGTACTCCAGCAAATAAGCAAATAATCCCTGGATCACGAGCGAGATAATCACTGCTTTGGGAATGTCACGCTTCGGGTCTTTCGCCTCCGCAGCAAAGGCAGTACTGCTTTCAAACCCGACCAGTATCAGGATCGCAAGAGTCGACTGGATGAGCACCCCTTCCAGCGAGTGAGGTTTCACGACATCCCATGCATTGCTGAAAGCCCAGTGTGCTGCCACCTGGGGATTATGCAGACGATAGATAATCGCAGCAGTGCTGAACCCGACCAGAGTGATGAGCTGTATAATATTGATTACCAGCGCCGTCATTGTCGAGCCCGTTACGCCGCGGTATGCAATGTATCCGGTCAATACGGCAAAAACCACTGCAATGATTGTAAGTACGCTGTTTGATAATGCTGCCCCTGTAATTTGGGTATACATATACCCGATCAGCGTTGCCATCATGGCAACCATGACCCCCGGATACACCCAGTAAAATAGGTGTGCAGCCCAGCCGGTAACGAGTTTAGCCAGACGTGCCCATTTTTGCTGCTTTTTATTTTCACTGTCAAGGAAAGCCTTTTCCGCGAAGTAATAAGCACTCCCGAACCCTGCCTCAGGATATATTTTTGCAAGCTCAGCATAGGAAATAGCGGTGAGGAACGCGAGTATCAGTGCAAAAATAATGCCAGACCATATATCGGATGCGACCGAAGCGCCGTTTGGCGCAGTGGCAGCGGCCTGCATCTGGTATGTGATCCACAGGAATGCACCGGGTGCGATCAACGCCATTGCGTTGACGGTGACCCCTGTCAGCCCAAGTGTTTTTTTTACTTCTGCCGTTTTTATTATTTTTTCTTCACTCATGGTAACCTCCTCTTAAAAATTAACGTAAAGTTGTGTCGTCCATTTCATCGGACCATTTATCGTTGCATCGTTAAACCATGTAGGCCCTATGAGCAGGCTTATGTTCTTCGTCCAGTTCAAATAGAGTCCGAATCCGCCTCCGCCTATATAGTTTTTTCCCGATGCATAATCTGCAGCAAGAACGATCGAATCCATCCAGTCCTTGCTTATGGTGAGCACAGTCCTGTCATAAGCAATCATCCATCCCTGATTTTCGGGCTTGCCGTTACCATTCAAAAGTACGGCATGATTGCCGTAGTAATATCCGAGATGTATCCTGCCGATAGAGGGAATGGTTTTTCCTATGACTACATCACCGATATCGTATCCCGTCGTAGTCTGATTTGTGCCGACATCGAATACACCTATGGCAAGCCCCGGAGAGCCTTTGAATAGTGAGTCCTCCGGTGTTCCAATCTTTGTGTTGAACATATAAGGATCATCGGACGGTTCCATGGCATCGATACCTACCTCCATCTGTATCTTGTCGAACGGAAGGACGCCTATCTCAAAAGCTAAATCCGTAGGGAATGCGCTTCCACCATTCGCCATCTTCTTGTCCACAGTGAAGAAGTTGCCTATCATGAGCTCAGGAACCGCATACGGATGTACGTCTATCACACAAGGAGTCCAGAATTCCGTTGTCTCCCATGCAAACCCGTAGTTACCTATGCCCAATATTATTGTTGCAGCTGCAGTCATGAGCAGCACTTTCAAGTATTTTCTCTTTTTCATCATCTACCTCCTTGGTTACTGTAAAGGCACGGCGTGTGCCAGAATATAAAAAGATGCACCAGATGCTTTATTCATGCCGATTTGGAGACAATTTAAAGAAATTAACTTTAAGCAAACCTATACTACAATATTGTCGTAGATTTACATTTATGACATCATTCAACCAGATTTTCCTTCATACCGACTTGTAATTTGTTGACACGCTCTCAGCAAGTACATACCATATGTTCTATTAAATTCTGGAGGTACGTATGAAAAAAGCATATACACTTTTGCTGTTCCCGCTCGTGCTCCTGCTGGTAACTGCCACTGCACATGCGGGTGTTAAACTTACGGGTGATGAGGTATTGAAAAAGATTGACGACCAGCAGTTTACAAAAGACAAGGTCAGTGTTGCGGTTATGAAACTCATAGACAGCGGAGGAACAACGACAGAACGCACCTTGAAGATGTATACAAAAGGCTCCAACTACCACCTTATACGGTTTCTTGCACCGGCAGATATCAAAGGCACCGGTTTCTTATCCCGAAGCAGCGACAATATGTGGCTTTATATGCCGGCACTCGGCAAGGTAAGGAGGATAGCAGGCCATGTCTCCACTGGAAATTTCATGGGGTCTGATTTTAATTACAAAGACCTCAGCTCAGAGGGACTTGCAAAAGATTTTACCGCAACAGTGGAAAGCTACAACGATGGAGAGTACCAGCTTGTGCTCAAACCGAAACCGAGCGATTCAGTTTACCGCATGGTGAAGATATGGGTAAAGGACGATACCTTTGTACCTTTAAAAATGGAGTTCTATGATCCATCCGGCAAGCTGCTCAAGACCCTCTTGAACACTGAGATAAAAAAGGTGGGCACCAAATGGTTTCCGATGTCCATGACAATGACCAATGTCCAGGAAAATCACAAAACAGAAATAACGGTCAAAGAAATTAAGATCGACACAGACCTCAGCGACAGGTTGTTTACGGACAGGGCATTAAAAGAACAATAGAGTTAACCCGAAAAATGCATTTGTTAATAGGGGAGTTTGTGCTATGAGCGAGGGGTACCCACCCGAGAGGGAAGGGTCGCTGCGTCAAACAAAGGTATTCTTCGAATATCCATAGAACAACCGCTACTGATGTGTGCATATAAACTTACCAAGGACTTAAAAATCATTCATAGCAAAACCCATTTATATCTTAGGTGGATCGCAGGATTGAGCGAATGAGCAAATTCCCCTCTTGCATTTTTCGGGTTAACAAATAAGAGGAAAGTATAAAACACGGACATTTTCATTGCAGGGGCTTACTATTTCAGGCCCCTATCAGTCATTTCAGATAATGCATTTTATGGTAAATCTCGTATCTATCAGAGCAAAACTGAGGGCGGATTGTGCGACTGCCGAATCTTCCTCATCAATGCCGGCGACCTTATCAGTCTATATCCTGTAATAGCAAGGGCTGCTGCACCTTCGGCAATTCCTTTATCTGCCGATTGAGAACGTGCAAGCTCTCTGAACTCTCTCGTATGAATATGTGCACCTTCTCCAATCGGTGTGTATGTGTGAAGCGTCGGCAGTGTATAGGAAAGCTGACCGATATCGGATGAGCCAATGCCATGATAAGGGCTTAAAATAGTTTGTTTCAATCCAAGTGATTCGAGTACATCTGAATACAGTCCTTTAAGTGCATCATTCACATAGAATGGATACTGAACATACCCTTCTTCCTTAATTTCTGCCTTTGTTCCTGTTGCCATGGCAGCGCCGTCAACTGCATTTTTAATCCATTCCATCAGTTCGTGAAGCTCCGGCATGCTGATTGCCCTTATAAAATAAAAAGCTTCCGCGAAATCAGGTATGATATTCGGCGCAACGCCCCCTTGCGTGATGATCCCGTTTACCCTCATATAAGGCTTGAACGATGAACGCATGCTGTTCATATTGTTTATCGCAAGTATCAATGCTGACAGAGCGTCCCTGCCTTCTTCGGGATACGATGCTGCATGCGATGCCCTGCCCCTGAACCTTATCTTGATTTTCTTCAAGGCAAGCATATACCTGGAACTCATACGCTTTGTCGATGCATGGCTCATCATTGCAACATCGTAAGGTTTAAAGATCCCATGCTTTATCAACTCGGGTTTACCGAATCCGGTTTCCTCTGCAGGCGTACCGACAACCGATATGCATCCCTTATCAGGACGGATTGCTTTTGAGAGAGCAATGCCGGCACCTATACTCATAACGCCGTTAACATTGTGTCCGCATGCATGACCAATGCCGGGAAGCGCATCCATCTCTGCGACATATGCAATGGATGGATGGGCTTGCCTGCCCCTGCGCGCTCTAAAAGATGTCTCCATGCCGCCGATACCTTTTTTTATATCGAATCCATGCTTGTGCAAAAAATCGCAGGCAAGGTCACGGGTCCTGTGTTCTTGAAGCGCAGTTTCCGGGTGAGACGAGATATCATGAGAAAGCTCAATAAGCCCGCCTTCTATTTCCTTAATTGCCTTTAAGATCCTGCTTTCCAAAAGATACCTCCCTTGCATCAAACACGGGGCCGTCCTTGCAAACCCTTCTTGTAGTGCCTTTTATATCAAAGACCGTACAACCGAGGCACACACCGAAACCACACGCCATCCTTGCCTCAAGCGAGATATAACATTTTATAGTGCGCTCAACTGCAATTCTTTTAATTGATTCAAGCATGGGCATCGGGCCGCAGGCAAATATAATGTCTTGAGCCGTTGCTTTCTTTTTTAAAAGTCCTGTTACCGTGCCTCGGTATCCTGAAGAACCGTCATCCGTAGCTATCAGGGGCTTCCATTGTTTCATGAATTCAAGCATAACAAGTTCGTCCGCTGTTTTTGCACCGTACAGCAGATCAAACGGAACACCTTTCTGACTCAACTGCTGTGAAAACGCAAATACAGATGCAATACCAACGCCGCCTGCTGCAATTACAGGATGTAACGATACTTTGCAGGTAAAACCTTTGCCATAGGGTCCTGTAAGAAGAATTCTTTTCCCATGCTTGAAATCAGCAATAGCGCCGGTCCCCCTGCCGACAATCTTTATGAGGAACTCATACACATCGCGACGTGATCTCATGATGCTGAAGGGCCTTAAAAGAAGCGGGTCATAGGAGTTTGAAACCTGCATCATCATGAATTGTCCCGGGTCGAATGCAGGCATCCCGTCAATCCTGACAGACAAGAGGATATAATCCTGTTTCAGTCTTTCTGCCGATAGAACAATGCCGTTATGCGTTGGTTTCATATAGATTTTTTCATGACCAGGGCATCTTCCCTGTTATCGGAATAATAGCCTCGTCTCACACCTATTACGCTGAAACCCTGCTTAATGTAAAGTGTTAAAGCACTGACATTCGAGCGCCGCACTTCCAGGAAAAATGCATTGACGCCGAGCTGTTCCGCAGTTTTAATGGATGTCTCCATAAGACTGCTACCTATACCGCTTCGACGGTAAGAAGGTATCACGGCAATATTGAGTACGTGCAGTTCATCCATGATCAGAAGGTTTAATATAAATCCGACAATTTTATTCCCGGTTTGGTCTACGGTTATGAAGTTCAATGATTTCGGATCAATGAGGCTGCTCTTGAGCATACTGCCGGTCCACGGGTTTGTATAAGACATATTTTCAACCTCTATGATGCCGTCAAGATCATCCGGCAACGGCCGTCTCATACCACGGATAGCTCTGCATCCCGGATCAGAGGATTTATCAGCTAAAGCTGAGGAGGATATCCGTTCTACTACCATCTCAACAGAACTGAAGCCCATGTAAACCCTGCACCAAAAGCAGCTACACATACGAGCGAACCTTGTTTTAACCTGCCGTCTTCGAGTGCATCATAGAAACAAAGGGGAATAGTCGCTGCTGTTGTGTTGCCGTATTTCTGGATATTATGCACGACCTTTTCCCGCGGTATTTCGAGTGCGCCGCTGACGAACTCGTTGATTCTCATATTTGCCTGATGCGGCACGAGCAGATCGATGTCCGCTACTTTATAGCCATTGGCATTCAGCGCTTCCATGATAGCCTCGGGCATCCTGGTCACGGCATGTTTAAATACATTCTTGCCGTTCATCTTTGGATAGTGCCTGCCCTGATCCAGCATCTCGTGCGTCAATCTCGGGTGAAGAACACTTGCCGGTGCCTCAACCCACAATTCCTTGGCATACTTACCTTCTGAATGAAGATGGGTAGAAAGTATACCCCTTTTATCATCATCGCTCTCGCCGACCACAACAGCGCCTGCGCCGTCTCCAAAAAGCACTGCAACATCCCTGCCCCTCGTGGTAAATTCATTCCCTGTCGAATGCACCTCGGAACCGATAACCAGTATATGCTTGTACATTCCCGTTTTAATAAACTGATCCGCTACCGATAATCCGTAGATGAACCCTGTACACTGGTTTCTTATATCAAGTGCACCTATGGTGCTTATACCGAGCATGTCCTGAACAAGCACTCCGGATCCGGGAAAGTTATAATCAGGACTCAGGGTGGCAAAGATGATGAAATCTATGTCCTCTTTTTTTAAGCCTGCACGCTGTATGGCTTCTTCAGCCGCCCGTGCTCCCATAAGTGCAGCACCTTCTCCTTCGGCAGCAAAACGCCTCTGTTCTATACCCGACCTCTGTTTTATCCATTCATCCGTTGTATCCATCATTTTCTCAAGATCAAAGTTCGTTACAATCTTTTCCGGTAGGTACCTCCCCACACCGAGTATGCGAGACTTTTTCATTACTCAATCCTCCTTTTCAATTATAGATAATGATGCGTCTGAAAAAATATTAACCGCATCTTTGAAAGAACGTATAATATCACTGTGGGGCACATTATCCCACATGAGCCATAATTTATACTCCATTTTTTCATTGGATGTAAACTGCAACATGCTGTGTGCAACGCTATCCAGTATATTCCGCATATCAGCTCCCGTATCGTACAGGGGCGGCAGCACATGCACAAGACTGTGGATAGACAGGCTCGAGAGTGCGGCGAACAAGTCGTCTGTTATAGACGACAACCTTTCGGGTGTTAATCTTTTTTTTGCGCCGAGTCCGTAGAGGAGTACCTTTCTTCCGGGATAACATGACACGGTGAGATACAACAGCGTTTTTGTTTTTTCTTTCCCGTCAAATTCCTTGGCCGCTATCATGCGTGAGACCTCTCCGCATACCTCCCAGTCCACAATACCGTTATACCCGTGAAGAGGCTTATACTCCTGGAAAATACCCATAACAATCGGCGTATCCCTTAACTCTCCCGGCAATCCATCCAACGACGTGTCAAGATTTAAAACAAGGCTCACGGAGTTCTGCCAATCTCTTTTGCAGTCGCATCAAGCACTGCATTTATGAAGGTAAATGAATCCTTTGTACCGTACTTTTTTGCTATCTCAACTGCTTCGTTTATAATTACCTTCATCGGCGTTGCTGATTCGTACATAAGTTCATACATGGCAAGTCTGAGTATGTTTCTGTCAATAATAGATATTCTGGATAGAGCCCAATTTCTCAGGTGCCTTGTTATGTGCTGATCGATTGCACTTAATTTGGACACTACCTCAATGGTCCTGCTTAAGGTAGTCTGGCCCCATTTATTTCTTCCTGCAAATAACCGTATAGACTCTTCTTTATAATCATCAAAAATATCTACACTGTAAAGTGCTTTCAGGAGTGCTTCACGTTCTTCTCTTTTACCCATTTGTGATCAATCTCTTTGCTCATTTCCCTTCTAAGATCTGCGAGTTCAACCGCACTCATTGCAGCATCGTATCCTTTGTTGCCCTGCTTTGTACCTGCCCGTTCTATTGCCTCTTCGATTGTTTCAGTGGTCAGTATGCCGAACACGATGGGGAACCCGAGTTCAAGCGATGAGCTTGCGATGCCTTTTGTAACCTCTGCCGCAAGGTACTCATAGTGTGATGTTCCGCCTTTTATTATAGCGCTGAGTGCAATGACTGCATCGAAACCCTTTTTTGCAAGTTCTTTTGCGAATACAGGTATTTCAAATGCTCCGGGCACTTTAACTATAACAATGTCGTCTTCTCTTACTCCAAGTTTTGTTAATCCGTCGATTGCGCCATCAACAAGTCTGTCTGTTATAAAATGATTGAATCTGCTGACAACTATACCGATTTTTAAACCTTCGCCTTTTAACTTTCCTTCTATTATCTTCATGTGTCCTCCGTTATTCATTTGATATGCAGGATGTGTCCCATTTTGTCCTGCTTTGTTTTTAGATACTTTCTATTTATATCGTTCGGGGCTATTTCTATGGAGACCCTTTCAACCACCTCCAGGCCATAGCCTGCAAGGGCATGAAGCTTCTTCGGGTTGTTCGTCAACAGTTTCATCTTTTTTATACCTATGTCGGCAAGTATTTGAGCGCCAATGCCGTAATCCCTGAGATCCGCCGGCAGTCCGAGCGCATTGTTAGCCTCTACGGTGTCGAGCCCGTTGTCCTGAAGTTTATAGGTAAGTATTTTGTTGGCAAGTCCGATTCCCCGGCCTTCCTGCCTTAAATAGAGTATTACACCTCTGCCTTCTTTGTCTATAATCTTCATAGCCTCATGGAGCTGATTCCCGCAGTCGCATCTCAAGGAGCCGAAGACATCTCCGGTAACACATTCGGAATGGACCCTTACCAGTACAGGCTCATCAGTTTTTACATCGCCTTTCACCATAGCAAGATGCTGGTTATTGTCGAGATCGTTCTCATATATCATTGCGGTAAAGACACCGCCGTATTCCGTCGTGATGTGTGCCTCTGCAACCTTCTTCACCAGTCTTTCCTGCTTCATTCTGTACTGTATTATATCCGCTATAGTTACGATTGATATACCGTGCTTTTTCGAAAACTCTTCAAGGTCGGGCATCCTCGCCATTGTTCCGTCATCTTTCATGATCTCGCAGATAACTGCTGATGGATTTAAGCCTGCCAATTTTGCAAGATCTACAGACCCTTCGGTTTGGCCTGCCCTGGCAAGAACACCTCCTCTGCTGTATCTCAGAGGAAAGATGTGTCCTGGCCTTACCAGATCCCATGGTTTTGCATTGTCTTCGACTGCGATCTGAATCGTACGCGCCCTGTCATATGCCGATATGCCTGTTGAAATCCCTTCCCTTGCATCAATGGATACCGTAAACGCAGTGCCGAACCTCGATGTGTTTTCATTTACCATCAAAGATATTTGCAGTTCGTTCAGCCTTTCTTCTGTAAGTGAAAGGCAGACAAGCCCCCTGCCAAAGGTTGCCATGAAATTGATGACTTCCGGTGTAACTTTCTCCGCTGCTATGCTCAGATCACCTTCATTCTCCCTGTTTTCATCATCAACAAGGATTACCATCCTGCCCTGTTTTATTTCCTCTATCGCTTTTTCAATACTTATTATCGGCATTACGCAAATCCTCTCTCTTTTAAGAATGCTTCCGTTATAGTGCCACCTTTGCTTCTATGCAACATACTTTCAATATACTTCGCAATGATATCGAACTCAATATTAACAGCATCGCCTGTTTTTCTTGTATGAAGGTTTGTGTGTCCATACGTGTACGGTATCACGGCAATCGAAAATAACCGGTCATTTACATCATAGGGGGTCACGCTTATTCCGTCGACTGCTATGAAACCCTTTTCCACAAGATAATGCGTTTTTTCCGATAATTCAAATGTAAACAGGTGATGCCCGCCGGCCGGCTTAATCCCGGCAACGACCGCAGTGCAATCTATATGACCGTTCACCATATGGCCATGCAGCCTGTCCGAAACCCTGCGGGGCCTTTCTATATTGATAACATCCCGGCTTTTGATACGTACAAAACCTGTTTTCTGTATGGTCTCCGGCGATATGTCGAATGTATACACATCGTTCGAAACGGAGATAAGCGTAAGACATGCACCATTCACTGCAACACTGTCTCCTGTCCCGGCTTCCGGAAGAGACTCGATCCTTGCCGTAAGAGATGCCCCTGCATCCTTTTTCTGAATGCGTTCCACAACTCCTGTATATTCTATCAATCCCGTAAACATGTTCTCACCATTCCGGATAGCCCTCTATCAGGCATTCTCCTTTGTATGTGTATACTTTTACGTCCTTAAGGTTGATCGCATTTTTCATAGTTTTCAGTAAAACTCCCCTGAATGGATAAAGGCCGTCTTCTCCGATGATCTTCGGTGCAATGAACACATGGAGCTTATCTACCTGACCTGCCTTCATCAGAGCGCCCACGAGCCCGGACCCGCCTTCTACGAGTATATGCATAAACCTTTTACCGAGGAATTTCAATGCATCATGCAAGGACAGCATACCGTTCCCCGTCTTTATCCGGACGACCTCGACACCCTTTTGCGTAAAAGTGTCGATCAACGAATCGTTACTGCTTGCCGTAAGGATCATGGTTTTATACATACCGTTCTGGTTGGAAATAACGCGTGCATGCAAAGGTGTACTGAGATGCGTGTCAAATATAATCCTGAACAATTGCCTGTCTCGTGCTTTTACATGCCTGACCGTGAGTGACGGATCATCTTCTTTTACCGTACCGGCACCGACGACAACAGCATCGACCGTATTCCTTAGTCTGTGAGCAATTGTCCTTGCATGTTCCGATGTGATCCATTTCGATGAACCATCCTGAGCTGCAATCCTTCCGTCCATGCTCATCGCCAGTTTTACACTCACGTACGGCAGTGCAGTCGTAACATGTTTGAAGTATGACTCGTTTAACCGCCGTGCCTCTTTTTCGTATACTCCGTCTATAACGTCTATTCCCGCTCTTCTAAGATACGCGGCACCGCGGCCTTTTACATCAGGATTGGGGTCCCTTACGGCAAAAACGACTCTCTTGATGCCTGCCTGCCGAATTGCCTGAGTACAGGGGGGTGTCCTTCCAAAATGATTGCACGGCTCGAGTGTCACGATCATCGTGCTGCCGGCAGGTACATTGCGAGCGTCTCTCAAAGCCATAATTTCCGCATGCGGCTCACCTGCTTTTTTGTGAAACCCTTTCCCTATGATCCTGCCGTTATGGTCTATAATTACAGCACCGACCAGCGGGTTGGGCGATGTCATACCCTCGGCTTTTCTCGCTAACCGGACAGCAAGGCTCATGTACTCCGTATAATCTGCTTTCATAGTTTTGATCTATGCACTTCTCAGGTTATATTACAAGTCTCCAGCCCCGGAAAAAGTATTTATTCTCCGTCACTATCCTTTTGCTATCAGTGCCGCTCCGAGTGCGCCCATGATCTGGGGCTCTTCGGCAACGAGTATCTTGCATTCGAGTTTTTCTTCAAGTCTCGATACGAGTGCCTTGTTTTTTGCCATGCCGCCGCTCATAGCAACATCGTTTTCAATACCTACCCTTTTCGCAAGTGCTACGATCCTGTCTGCAATGGATTTTATAATCGCCCATGATATATCGGGAACATTCTGCCCCTGGGATAATAATGATACAACTTCTGATTCACCGAACACAGTACACGTTGAACTGAGAGTAAGCTCGTTTTTAAAAGATAGTGCAGAATCCGACAAACCATTTAAAGAAAGATTCAGAACATTCGCCATGACCTCAACAAATCTTCCGGTACCTGCAGCGCACTTATCGTTCATGGCGAAATCAAGCACCCTTCCATCTTTCGAGATCTTTATCGCTTTACTGTCCTGGCCGCCTACATCTATCAGTGTCCTCACAGCCGGAAATAAAACCGATATGCCCTTCGCATGACAACTTATCTCTGTCTTCTGCGAGGATGCCTCAGTAAACCTCTTCCTGCTGTACCCTGTCGAAACTATAGAGGATACATCCTCCCTTTTCAGACCCGGTATCGTTAAAGCCTTCTGATACGCATTCATCCCTGCAACAAGGCTGTCCTGACCTATGGGTTGAATGTGATAACCGAGTATTTTTCCATTCTCATCTATAACAACAGCCTTTGCGGTAAGCGATCCTACATCAATGCCTGCAAAATATTTCATTTCTCATAGCCTTCCAAAAAGGCTTCTGCCCTTGTTTCAAACTGCGCATCGGAAAAGACCCTCGGGTCATTCATATCTGCCTCTATGATTAAACCGGGTTTACCTGTGCGTTTTGTAACTTCCTCTTTTATCATGTATTGGCCGAGTGAGTACGGCTTGCAGCTCCTGTCCGAATGAAACACGATGCCGTCAAGGGAAAACTCTTCTATCAATTTTACCAGATACTCTATTCGATACTTGAAATCCCTGTTGATGTAGGGCGAGAGGTATGCCCGTGCAAGCTCTTCAAGCGCATGGTCCGTATCTATGTCGCCCTGTATGGCAGCCCATGAATTCGTATAAGTTGAAACGACAAAAGCCGCCTTATGCTTTGCAAAGAATTCCGACAGGTATTTTATTTTATACCATATCGGCAGGTTATCCCAGAGCAGTCTGATCTTCTCATCAGGCACAGAACCGAACCCCTGCGTGTTGAGCTCGACAAGCTCGTCATAAAACTGGGTATAGTAATCGACTGCCCTCTGTGTGCCCCTGAGAGTTACGATGGGAGCCAGGTGAATGAATGTATCGAACGAATTTATCGGTGAGGGCTTTTTCTTTCCCATGGCAAGCACCTTCTCCCACAGGCCTGAGACCTGTGCAGCAAGAAAGAGTGTTTCCCTGAATTTCTCCTCGTCAAATCTTTTTTTCAGTACACCTGAAAGAAAAACCTTGAATGACTCGAACTGCTTGACGACATAGTTTATCGCCTCTTTTGTCATGCCGTCATGCAGATACGGCATGTCTATTATAAAAAGCGGAACATTATACTTCCTCGCATGCACATCGAACCACTTTACGACGGTATGGCATATGTTCGTCCCGACAATAAGCATATCAGGCTTCGGCAGGCCCATGATGGGACCGCCCTGTGTCATGTCCGCTCCTATGTCCGTCCGCGCATAAGAGCAAAGATCGGATGAATAGCCCGCAGCTTCGCTCACTTCTATAAGGTCCTTGCTCACCCTCGTTATGGAACACATGGGTGCATAGTTTTCGGGATAAACAGGAATTACCCCCATTGCATGCAGAAATTCTACCGGTCCACCCGACGTAATCCATGCAACCGGAATATTGTTGTATGCTGCGTTCTTGGCTTCGAGATAGTATGAAGCCATCATCTCTTTCATCGTTTCCGATACTCTAAACTTTGTCATCTCTGCCTCCAGATTCCTTACATTATTTCTTTAAATGCCTGCAGCCTTGTCTTAATTCCCTCGAAGCTGTTCATCTGCAATTCGACCTCAAAACTTGTAACAGGTATACCGTTCTGTTTCAGATAGTTGATAAGGTCAGGACGCTCAAAAGCCTCGGGTTCACAGAATTTAATCTGCCACAGTACAACACCTGCCTTATTTGATCTTGCTTTGTCAAGCAGAAAACTCCGTCTGTCCATGGCTTGGTCAAAAAGTGTTGAGCACGGGCTGCCTCCGAATACAAAATCATCAACTCCCTTGCCATCGACATCCGGGAGTACCCCTTTTGAGTAAAGCCGTGTACCGCTGGTAAGGTCATCATCGACAATATACATCTCGAGCTCATCGAACACCTTTGCAAGCTCAAGAGGCTCAGGCGTAATACCGGATACGACAATCCTATGCGGGACATTCTCTGCAGGCTTTTTCCCGAGTGACTGCACGACAGGATCAAGCATACGAATGTATTCATCGAGCGGCAGGAATGAACCCGCTTTCAGGACCGAATAGAATTCATAGGCAGATATTACCTTTGGATTGTTCTTTCTCACGGCATAGAGATTGTTTATAAGATCTATATGCTTCTTATGGAGTGCCTTCGATTTTTCCAAATTATCCCGGGTGAATTTATTCCCCGTCACCTTCTCAAGATCTGCTATCGCTTTGCCAAGCTGTTCTTTCAGGTGCTCCTGCCTTAACGACGCCGATGACGCAAAAGGTATCATAAAATTTATCACAGGCTTTGACGGAAACAATTTTCTGAAAATCTCCGAAAGATTCTGCTGGTTATCGCACATGGTCGTAAACACGAATGCATCGACATCATTCATTTCGCCGAGAAGCGCCTGCTCGAGTATTGTTCTCGTTGTCGTGCACGAGAATGACTGAAGGTATGTGTCTGCTCTTGAAATAGGCATCTGCGTTCCACGATAGTAAACAGGATAGGCATCCAATGCCGTTATGACCTCGGCCGGAAAATATTCCGGCATTACGCCGATGACCTTCTTACCCGTCTTTTTCTTCCCTGCACCGACTACATC
>JBBIVV010000016.1:21051-50312 GCA_037439545.1 bacterium | reverse complement strand
TGTCATAGATCTCATTTTTTTTCTATTCTTTTGCGCCAACCTTTTTCAGGAGATCGATAATCTCTCTATGTCCGTAATGCTGTGCAACGCTCAATGCGGTTGTTCCATGATGATTTTTGATGTACATGTCAGCACCAAGTTCGATCAAATATTGCACAATATTGACCTGATTTGTTAAAGCTGCCTCTATCAGAGCCGTATTGCCTATCTCATCCTGCGCATTTACGTGTGCGCCCTTTTTCACCAGGAATCTGATCATGTCCATATAGTGTGTCATTCCACAGGTATTTATAAGGGCCGCATCAAGTTCGCTCTGATTATAGTGTGCACCGGCATTCCGGAGAATGCCGGCGATATCCGTATATCCCTGCATTTCAGCGTACATCAAGGCAGTATGCCCTTCATTGGTTTTAGCGTCTATGTCGGTCATCTCAGGAATATGCTCTAAAAGAACGTATGCCGTATCTTTGCATTCAGCATCCAGGGCAGATGCTAAAACCGTGTACCCCATTGTGTCCCTCGCATTTATATCCGCCCCATATTCTATCAGCAGTCTGGTAATATCCGGGTAACCCATCGGGAAAAATAAAATAGGGTCTGGCTCATACTCTTCCGGTGTCAGTGTTGCAGGAGGGTTGACCTTAGCTCCGTGCTCCAATAGATACTTTACAATATCGGTATGTCCCTCTGCCGATGCAAACAGTAATGCAGTTCCGCCCCGGCTGTCTGCTTCATTCACATCAGTGCCGTTTGTAATTAACGACCTTGCCCGATCTATGTCCTTTTCTCGAATAGCCTTGATTAATTTAGTCATTTGCATTTTCACCCTCCTTTCTGCGAGGATACCATGCAGGAGTGACAGCAGTATGTCGGCGGGGGAAAGATTATAAAGATAAGGTTATACTTACTATTTTGCCGTCTGCAAAGCAAGTGCGAGGAGGTTCACCGTGTGTACTACCTTTATGTCCAGCCCCTGCTCTATTGCCATGCCCGCTATGTTTGCCATGCACCCCGGGCATCCTGTTGCTACTATGGACGCACCTGTTGATTTTATATCATGCATCTTCCGCCTCGTTATGGCAGACGAAATACTGCGGTGTTTTATATTAAAAGCACCTCCAAGTCCGCAACACCGGTCAGGCTCGCTCATCTCTGAAAGCGTGTACCCCGCTTTTTTTAACAGCTCTCTTGGTCTTTCTGATATCGACATGCCCCGTTTAAGATGGCATGGATCGTGATAGGTAACGACCGGCAGGCTGTTAGTGATGTTTGATAAATCTTTCCCCCCGGGGCCGAAACTCTCGCTCCCTGACTCATCTGCCAACATCTCCGTTATATCTTTTACCTTATGAGAAAATGAAACTGCCTTTTTGTGTTCAGAAGGCTCGTCGAATATCAAGGGATAATAATTCTTCAGCATGGACCCGCATGACCCGCATGCAGTCACTACACTATCAGTATCGTCAAAGAAAGACATGACAGCCCTTGCCTGCTTTTTTGCATTGTCAATATCGCCAATGCTCAGTGCAGGCAGGCCGCAGCATGCTTGATTTTCCGGTATGAACGGCATGATACCCGCTGTACCGAGAAGCTCTGCAGCATCTTTTGCAACATCGTGGTATATAAAATCTATGAGGCATCCGAGGAAAAACCCTGTTTTTGTTTTGCCCTTATGTATATTCCATTTAGAACCGGAGAACGACCTGCTTTTAATTTTTGGTATTATCCGGTTTGCGGGAAGGCGGTAAAAGATGCCTGATTCAGACAATATTCTGGCACCGGCAATCTTCTCGACCACAGATGCAAGTTTAAAGCTGATACCTGTACTTGTAAAACCTGCTCTCGTCAGACCTTTTTCTATCAGGTCAAGCCCTTTCCCCATAGTCATATTCCGCCTGGCCTCAATAATAAGCACATCTGTTCTCACACCATTGGGACAGACAGCGACACATGCGGAACACAGGAGACATTCTGAAACAAGCTGCTTTGTTCTTCCGGAGGGTTTCAGAGTTTGTTCAAGCAATGCCTGTATAAGCGTTATTTTGCCCCGCGGCGAAGCTCCCTCCTCTTTCAATTCGTCAAATACAGGGCAAACCGGCCTGCACTTGCCGCATTTTACACAAAGAGAATATTCTTCCTTCGAATATGCTGACAGACTAAAGGAGTCCATGGTCCAAATAATACGTTTCAAAGATAGCAAGTAATCCTCGTGAAAGGCATTCGTCTTCTCACGGTATTTGCTGATGGTGATTTTCTCTAAAGGGGTAAACCTTGCTCATGAAAGGATGCGCTGGATGCGGATCACAAATCCAGCGCACATATATATAAAACTATCCGATAACTTTAAGATTACGAAATTATCGAATTAAAGTCATTAATATCTTTTGTTGTATCCTCCCCTGTCATTGCCGCCTGATTTGAATCCGCCCCTCTTGGGCCTGTCTTCTCTCTTCTCCATGGGCTTTGCTTCTGCTACTCTTATGTTTCTGCCCTTGAAATCAGTGCCATTAATCTGCTCAATGGCTTTCTTTGCATCGTCGTCGTTTGTCATTTCAACGAACCCGAAACCTTTTGAATGGTCAGAATATTTGTCCTTGATTATGGAAACACTCTGGACCGCGCCTACTTTCTCGAACAAACCCTTTACTTCTTCTTCAGTGGTGGTGAACGCAAGGTTGCCTACATACAGTTTTAACATTTTTTTCTCCTTTGTTTAAAGTATGACTTAATTTTTTGGAATTAATCAATCTATTATTACATAGCCTGTTCAATAATATCTAAAGAGGAAAGGTTTTCGACAGAAGATGTATCTGCGATCTCCTTGCCAAGATACTTTGCCTTTACGAATCTTCTCAGGATTTTTGCGTTGCGGGTTTTAGGAAGTTCTGTAACGAACTTTACCGTCTTTGGCCTCGTTGACTTGCCAAGCGCTGAAACCACGAGCTCTATCAGTTCACGCCTTAACGGCTCCGATGGTTCATATCCGGGCTTTAACACGGTAAAACATACCAATGCTTCTCCTTTTAATTCATCCGGCACTCCTATTGCGGCAGCCTCCGTAACTGCCTTATGCGAAACCAGTACTGATTCTACTTCAGCAGGTCCTACACGTTTCCCTGCTATCTTTATCGTATCATCCGATCTCCCATGTAAAAACCAGTAACCGTCTTTGTCTACGGATGCCCAGTCTCCATGGACCCATACATGATTCCATCTGCTCCAGTACGTTTCAATATAACGCTCCGGGTCTTTCCATACACCGCGCGTCATACTGGGCCAGGGTTTTTTGCATACAAGCTCTCCGACAGTATTTCTCACGGGTTTTGCATTGTCATTAAATACGTCTATATCCATGCCGAGTGCAGGACCTCCCAGTGAGCACGGCTTCAAGGGCTTTACGGGATGTACGGAAAGGAAACACGCCCCGATCTCCGTTCCTCCGGATAAATTTACAATCGGACATCTTTCTTTGCCGACCTGTTTATACAACCACATCCATGGATCTGGGTTCCACGGCTCTCCTGTGGAGCCGAACATACGCAAGCTGGTAAGGTCGTGCGCATCCGGCCATTGATTACCATTGCGCATCAATGCCCTTATGGCAGTCGGCGATATTCCAAGGATAGATATCCTGTGCGATTCAATCATTTCCCATAACCTGTCGGGTTTTGGCCAGTCTGGCGTACCTTCATAAAAGAACAAAGTTCCGCCCATTGCAAGTCCGCCGACAACTTCCCAGGGTCCCATAATCCATCCCATGTCCGTGAACCAGAATAATATGTCCTGATCCTTAAGGTCCACCTGAAATGCCATTTCTTCCGCCTGCTTGATAAGAAAGCCCGCATGAACATGGACAGCCCCCTTTGGAGTGCCTGTCGTTCCCGATGTATAGATCACCATCCAGGGCGTTTCTGAATCGAGTTTTTCTGTCGGTGAAAGAGAAGGTTTGTTTTTTATAAAATCATCCCAATATATATCCCTGTTTACGGCCCACGGGATATCGATGCCGAGCCTTTTGAAAACAACGACACGCTTTATTGACGGGCTCATTGCGACAGCATTGTCTGCCGTTTTTTTCATGTCTACGACATTACCTTTTCTGTAAAAACCGTCTGCGGTAAAAAGGACCTTTGCCGATGCATCGTTCAGCCTCGATGCAATTGCCTCGGGCCCATATCCTGAAAATATAGGAATGAATATTGCACCAATCTTTGCTATGGCAAGCAGGGCAACCGCTGTTTCAGGCAGCATGGGCATAAATACGGCTACCGCGTCTCCTTTTTTTATGCCGGCATCTCTTAAGCCCTGTGCAACGCGATTTACCGATTGATAAAGATCAAGGTAGGTAATCTTTCTGACTTCCTTGTTTTCACCCTCCCATAGGATAGCTGTTTTGTGCCTTCTATAGGTGTTTATGTGTTTATCGACACAATTGTGGACAAGATTGATCCTGCCTCCCGAAAACCACTGCGCCCATTCGATGCCCTTATTTGTATTGAGGAGCTTTTTATAAGGAGTGTACCATTCAATACCGAGGAATTTGCCTGCTGCATCCCAAAACCATTCAATATCTTTCTGTGACCGCTTAACGAGTAGATCAAAATCCTTAATCTTGTTTGTCCTCATAAATGCCGTTACATTGCTGTTTTCAACTGTCTGCTCAAAACCCTTCCAATAAAACCTTTTCGTCAATTACACACTCTCCTGTGAATCAATATACTGCTTTAGTAGTATCAAATTTATCAAATGTCAAATAAAGCGGGTATATCCGCATATCACTCATGCAATTTTAAACGACTGCCCCGGCGTGAGCACGACGATCCTGTCTTCTATGCCGGCGCCTACGGCCGATTGTTTTAGTCTTTCTACGGGTTCAGAAAGAGGCTCGAGCGAGAGCCTGAATGCGCCCCAATGTATCGGTATCATAACTTTTGCCTGAAGGTGCTGGAATGCTTTTACACTATGTTCCGGTGTTATGTGGTGCCCGAATGCAGACCACGGTTTGTACGCACCGATGGGAAGGAGCGCGACATCCAGCCTGAATATAGCCCCGATCTCCTTGAACCCGTCAAACCATCCGGTATCGCCTGCAAAATAAATCTGCCGCTCGCCATCCATGACATATCCCTGATAAAGACTCTTAACCAGAGGATTTCTTCCTTTAAAATGATTTGCGGGCACTGCTATGATCCTTATCCCGTGGACAGTCGTCTGCTCCCACCATGACATGACCCTTACATCCTTGAATCCGTACCGAGTAAAGTATCTGTCCAGACCCTCCGGCACAATGACCACAGCACTCCTGGTCAACCTTTTTATGGTCGGTATATCCAGGTGATCATAATGTCCATGCGAAATAAGAACGAGATTAACAGGCTCAAGCTGCTCCTGCGTAAGCCCGGGCGTGCTCTTTCTGCTCACAGCCCATATCCGTTTACTTAAATTAGGGTCGGTCAGTATGACTGCCTTTCCCATGTTTATTAAGACAGTGGAGTGCCCTCCATATACGATCCGGTTATCCATATATTCAATTGATACGATGTTTCGCTTTGAAATACAACCGATTATTCTGTGAATACGAGGCTCAGGGGCATGCTGCAAAGATTGTAATCTCCGTTAGAAAAGGCATGACTTAACCCCACACCCTTTCTATAAGGAATTAATAATTATCCTATTATCCCCACCATAAATGGTGGGCCTCTCTGACGGGGTAAATATCACCCCCCCCCCGGACCACGCCGCCTTTTCTAAATGGGAATGAGGTTGATTCGGTTGATTTAAGGCTTGAGTGAATGAGCAAATTTTCCTATTGCATTTTTCGGGCTCTCAGCACCTGCTTGACACAGTGAAAAGACTACATAACATTAAAATGAGGAGAGGAGGGTGTTTATGCATAAGACCATTATAGAAATATTGGGACATGAAGGACCTGCGAGTTTCACCACAGCAGGATCAGATGGTCCGCACATGGCAGCAACATGGAACAGCTATATAGAGGTCGCGGCAGACGCCGCCATTATAATACCTGTGGGCAGCCTTGAAAAGACTGAAGAAAATATAAAGGCAGGAAGCAAGCTGCAGATGATCATTGCAAGTAAGGATGTCAAAGGGACCCAGGGACCGGGCGCGGGTTTTCTACTGAAGGGTTCGGCAGAATTCAAAAAAACAGGTATAGAGTTTGAGCGTATACGGTCACGCTTCCCGTGGGCAAGGGCCATTATGATCTTCAATATCGAAGAGGAGAAACAACTTATATAGCGGACGGCTTATACGCTTCCCTCTTTGCAGGTTTGGGCCTATGAGTGGAACGTTAAGGCTCCATTCTTTACTTCAATCTTGATTGTCTTGCCCGGCAGCACATGCCCTGATACTATCTCTTTTGCGAGCGGGGTTTCTATTTCCCTGCTGATTGTCCTTTTCAGAGGCCTTGCACCATACACAGGATCATAACCTGCTTCTGCAATGTGTTTCTTTGCAGCATCGGATAGTTCTATATTTATGTTCTTATCTTTCAGCCTGCTGACAAGCTTCTGGATCTGAATATCCACAATCATAATCAATTCTGCCTGTGTCAGCGCATGGAATACAACGACATCATCGACTCTGTTCAGGAATTCCGGCCTGAAATGGTTCTTGAGCTCCTCAAGCACGCGTTGCTTCATCCGATCATAGTCTTCATCCTTTTTACTCAGTTCTTCAAGAATGTAGGTACTTCCTATATTTGAGGTCATAATTACAATCGTGTTCTTGAAGTCAACAGTTCTGCCCTGCCCGTCGGTAAGCCTTCCGTCATCGAGTATCTGCAGCAAGGCGTTGAATACATCGTTATGCGCCTTCTCTATCTCGTCAAAAAGTATAACACTGAAAGGCTTTCTCCGTACTGCCTCTGTCAATTGTCCCCCTTCCTCATACCCGACATACCCCGGGGGTGCGCCTACCAGCCTTGCGACTGTATGTTTTTCCATATATTCCGACATGTCCAGCCGGATCATATTGTTCTCATTATCAAATAGTGCCTCTGCAACCGCGCGCGCAAGCTCCGTCTTACCCACACCTGTCGGACCGAGAAATATAAAACTGCCGATGGGTCTGTGAGGATCCTTCATGCCCGAACGCGCACGGATAATGGCATCTGTCACTGCCTTTACAGCCTCATCCTGTCCGACGACTTTTTTATGCAGGACCTCGTCAAGGTGGAGCAGTTTTTGTGATTCGCCCTCGAGGAGCTTAGAAACAGGGATACCCGTCCATCTGCTGACGACCTGTGCAATATCCTCGTCGTCTACCTCTTCCTTCAGTAGTCTGTTCCCGCCCTCTTCCATCTTCTTGCTCAGCTTCTCATACTGCTTTTCAACATCGGGTAATTTCCCGTACTTCAATTCAGCGACCTTATCGAGATCATACGCACGTTCGGATTTGTCTATATCGCTCTTTATTTTTTCAATCTCCTCCCGCATCTTTCTTACATCACTTATAATGGATTTTTCCTTCTGCCATTTCGCTTTCAGAACATCTGCCTTTGATTTCAGTTCCGACAATTCCCTCTCCAGCTTATTGATTCTTTCCCTTGATGCGTGGTCCACCTCTTTTTTCAGTGCCTGCCTCTCGATCTCGATCTGGAGCATCTTGCGTGTTATCTCATCAAGCTCAACAGGCATACTGTCTATCTCTGTCCTGATTTTTGCCGCTGCCTCGTCAATAAGGTCTATCGCCTTATCAGGCAGGAATCTGTCGGATATGTACCTGTTGCTCATGACAGCGGCAGCAACGAGTGCCGAATCCTTTATCCTTACTCCGTGATGCAGTTCATAACGCTCCTTCAGCCCCCGCAGTATGGAGACCGTGTCTTCAACAGACGGTTGATCCACCAAAACCGGCTGGAACCGTCTTTCAAGCGCCGCGTCCTTTTCTATATATTTTTTGTACTCATTCAATGTCGTGGCCCCGATACAGTGGAGTTCCCCTCTTGCAAGCATGGGTTTCAAAAGGTTGCTTGCATCCATTGCACCCTCTGCAGCACCGGCGCCTACGACCGTATGAAGTTCATCGATAAATAAAAGCACTTCGCCTTTTGACTCAAGGATCTCCTTAAGCACTGCCTTCAATCGTTCTTCAAACTCACCCCTGTATTTTGCACCTGCAACAAGCGCACCCATATCAAGTGCGACGAGCTTCTTGTTTTTAAGGCTTTCAGGCACATCGCCCTTTATTATTCTCTGAGCAAGACCTTCTACAATAGCGGTCTTCCCGACACCGGGCTCTCCTATAAGGACTGGGTTGTTTTTCGTGCGCCGTGACAGGATTTGTACGGTTCGCCTGATCTCTTCATCCCTGCCGATGACGGGGTCGAGCTTGTCCTGTGCAGCCGCCTTTGTCAAGTCCCTGCCGTACTTCTCAAGCGACTCATACGTGGCCTCGGGCGTCTGCGATGTCACCCTCTGCCCGCCCCTTATGGACGCCAGTGCCTTCATCACCCCGTCCCGTGTAATACCGTGATCCAGTAATGTCTTACCCAAAGCACCTGATTGTCCACTTGATTTGCCTTCACTGAGCATTGCAAGCAAGATATGCTCAACGCTTATGAATTCATCCTTCATGTCCTGGGCTTCTTTTAGCGCCAGATCCAGCACGCTGCCGAGTCTGGAAGTAATGTATAACTGATCGACAGCACCGGGGGGACCGGACACCTTGGGCAGGCCTGCAAGATATTGTTCTATGTCCCCGCGTATTTCCGATACGGACTTGTCCATCTTTTCGAGAAGATGGGGTATAAGCCCGTCTTCCTGATCGAGCAAGGCAAGCATGACATGCTCGTTGTCGACCTGCTGGTGTTTGTACCTCGATGCAATGCTCTGGGCATCGGCAATCGCCTGCTGTGCCTTGTGCGTGAATTTATTAATATCCATAATGGCCTCCTGACCTATTTAATGTAATCATAAATATTAAATTGTTAAGATAAATCCTTTCTTTGATTTTCCATGGCCGATGTAGTATCCGTAGAACAGGAGGTGGGGTGATGGAACAATCTATAGTTGCATTATTCTATCAGAGGGCAAAACAACACCCTGAAAAACTCGCCGTCATGTGGAACATGAAAGGGCAATGGCACCATATTTTATGGAAGGAATACAGAGAGCATGTCTACAACGCATCGTACGGGCTTTTGTCCCTTGGCTTTAAACCAGGAGACAGGGCCGGCATCATTGGAGCAAACAGGCCAGAATGGTTTTATTCCGATCTCGCTATCCTCGGTAATGGCGGCGTTTCGGTCCCGGTTTATCACACCAATACGGCAAAACAGGTTGAATTCATATCTCGGCACAGCGAATCGTCCATACTCTTTGCAGAGAACAAGTCACAGCTCGACAAAGTCATGGCGGCGAAAGCCAACCTCCCCTCTCTTCATAAAATCATACTCTGGGAGCCCGGGGACAAAACAGATGATCCTGCGATCATGACATTCGATGAGCTCGAGGAGCTCGGTATAAAGGCAAGATCCGAACAATCCGGGGCCATAGAAAAAAGGATCCAGAATATAAAGACCGAAGCGCTTGCAACTATCGTCTATACATCGGGGACCACGGGTCCGCCGAAAGGTGCCATGCTCTCTCATCATAATATCGTCTGGACATGCGATGCATTGACAAAAGCAAACGATTACTTCGATACCGACATGTATATGAGCTATTTGCCGCTATCGCATATAGCTGAGCGTATAGGAATATATTATTCCTCCATTCATACGGATGGTGCCGTGGGAATCCCGGAAAACCTCGATAAGCTTGCTGCTGATATAAAAGTCATTCAGCCGCATACCATGTTTGCAGTGCCGAGGGTTATGGAGAAGTTTTATGCAGGTATCAAAGCGGCGTTTTCCCATGCAACAGGCTTCAAGAAACGGATCCTGGATTTTGCCGTGAATACGGGGAATCAATGGGTAGTATGTATAGAAAAAGGTACGCAGCCATCTGCATTTTTAAAGCTCAAAAGGAAGATAGCAGACAAGCTTGTGTACTCCAGGCTCAAGCATGAACTCGGTTTCTCAAGGGGAAGGCTCCTCATTGCAGGCGGTGCACCCGTACCCCCTGAGATTATAAAATTCTTTCATTCCATAAATATACCCCTGTGCGTTGTGTATGGACAAACAGAGGTAACAGGTCCGACATCCATCCACGAGCACGGGCACGTAAAGTTCGATACAACAGGCCCGGCAGTGCCCGGGGTTGAGGTAAAGATAGCACCGGACGGGGAGATCCTGGTCAAAGGAGGCAATGTATTTATGGGATATTTCAAGAACCAGGAAGCAACCGACGAATCATTGAAAGACGGATGGCTTTTTTCAGGTGATATAGGAGAGATAGATAAAGAACATCACCTCAAGGTGACTGACCGGAAGAAAGACCTTATTATCACATCCGGCGGTAAGAACATATCCCCATCGAACATAGAAAACATGCTGAAGTCAAATCCGCTCATCAGCCAGGCGGTCGTTATCGGGGACAGAAGGTCATATCTGGTTGCATTGTTTACACTCAATGCGGAAAATCTTATGAAATTCGCACAAGAGCATGACGTAAACGACTTTGACGGCTCAAAGGGCTTCAGCAGTTCAAGCACATTGAGCGGGGCTGTAAACAGGGCAATTTCCGAATTCGTATCCAGGGTAAACGGCGATCTTGCACCGTACGAAACGATCAAGAAATTCTCTGTCCTTGAAAAAGACTTTTCCCAGGAAACAGACGAACTCACGCCGACACTCAAAGTGAGACGGAAGATCGTCAATGAAAAGTATGCGGAGGTAATAGAAAAGATGTACACGCAGTGACCCTCTTGGGGAGAGTGTGCTCATTCGCTTGATCTTATCCATAAGGGGAAAAAAGTGTTTGCCCCCGCTCGAAAAAGACGCTCTTTCCCGGAGAAGCAATCAAATCTTTTAAATCATATATATCCTTGACTTAACAGCACGGGTGTTGTTATTGAATGCAGACAATATGAATAATCCAGTACCATTGGTTAAAATTCTCGGTTTGCACAAAAGCTTTTATGACGGGAAGAGACGCATCGATGTTTTAAAAGGTGTAAATCTCGATGTTTATGCCGGTGAAACCGTAAGCATCATGGGCGTATCGGGTTCAGGCAAAACAACGCTTCTGCAGATCATAGGCAGCCTTGATAAGCCCACATCCGGCGATGTCCTGTTCAAGAATGAAAGTATCTTCGATAGATCAGCCAATGGGATCTCTTCTTTCAGAAATGCAAACCTGGGGTTTGTTTTTCAAGCCCATCACCTGCTGATAGAATTCGACCTTGTTGAGAACATAATGTTCCCTGCCATCATATCGGGCATGGACAGAAGACAGGCAGAAGCAAAAGCACTTGACCTGTTAAAAGATGTGGGGTTATCTGAGAAGATCGCCAATAAGCCGTCCGGGCTTTCAGGGGGTGAACAGCAGAAGGTTGCGGTTGCAAGGGCCCTTATCATGTCCCCTTCCCTTGTTCTTGCCGATGAGCCGACCGGCAACCTTGATTCACACAGTGGTGAGGCAATAATGAATCTGCTATTACAGTTTAATAAAACAATGGGTATAACTATTATAATAGTGACGCATAATGAGTCATTCGCAAAAATGATGTTAAAAAGATACAGAATAAGTGATGGAGTATTGTTTGAAAACATCGTTTAAACTGCTCCTCCTGTCAGCCGTCGTTCTCATTCCGTTCCTGCCGGGAAATCTGCTTGCGGACCAGCCGGTCGTGGAAAAGGTGACCATTGAAGGCACTGTGCGGATTCAGAAACAGGTCATACTCGAAAATATCCAGCAAACTGCGGGCAATGCGCTTTCGCAGAAGACAGTCGATGAAGACGTCTTACGGTTGTTCAAACTCGGCTACTTTGACAGTATTGTAGTATATGAGTCACCCTCGGATAAAGGCATTGAGCTGACTTACAGCGTCGTTGAAAGACCTCTTGTAAGGGAGATCACCTTTAAAGGCAATTCGGAAATAGCCACAGACAAACTCAAAGATGCACTGACATTCAAGCCAAGAAGCTTTTTCAACAAGGCCGAGGTGTCAAACTCCATCGATAAGATCATCGACATGTACAAGGCAAAGGGTTATTATAATGCAGACGTTACCTACGATGTACAACCCGTTTCTACAATGGAAGTCAGCGTAGTCATCAATATAAAAGAGGGAGAGGTCGTAAAAATAAGTTCTATAAGCTTTATCGGCAACAATGCCTTCCCTGCCGAAAAACTCAGATCAAAGATTGAAAGCTCCACGCCGAATATTTTCAGCTTTATTTCAGGCAGCGACAAGTTTAATGAAGCCGAGCTTGATAGGGACATAACGAGACTTACCATGTTTTACATGGACAGCGGTTACATAAATATAAAAATAGAACAGCCGCACATTTTTCTGAATCCGGACGGCAAGACAATCGATATCGTCATTAACATGGAAGAAGGATACAGATATAAGATTTCTTCGATAGATATCAAGGGCGATCTGCTGTTTCCCAAGGATAAACTCATGGAAAGTATACGCACAAAGCCGGGAGAGTGGTTCAACAGATCCAAGCTCATGGACGACATCTTCAGGTTAACGGATACCTATACGAACAACGGATATGCGTTTGCAAACATCAACCCTGAAACCGCGATAAACGACCCGGACAGAACTGTTTCAGTGCAGTTCGAGATCAGCAAAGGACTTCTTACCTATATCAACAAGATCTCCATAGTGGGCAATACGAAAACACGGGACAAGGTTATAAGAAGACAGATGCAGATCTGGGAGGGCGAACTTTATAAGGAAAATATGATAAAAGAATCCAAAGAGCGTATATTCGCAACCGGATTTTTCGATAATGTGGACATAAGCACATCAAAAGGCACGGCAGAAGACAACACCGAAACGATGAACCTCGATGTAAAAACGAAGGAAGGTCATGGAGGTATGGCAATGATCGGCGGCGGCTACAGCTCTTACCAGCAGTTCTTCGTTACTGCACAGGTCCAGCTCCAGAACCTTGCAGGTCTCGGCACCCAGTTGAGTCTCATGGCACAGGTAGGAGGCATTACCCAGCAGTACAGCATATCCTATTCCGACCCGTATTTCATGGATACGAACTGGTCCATGTCAACAAGCCTCTACAATATGTCGAATATTTATCCCGGATACACGACAAACGACAATGGCGGCACCTTCCAGCTCGGATACTGGCTTATCGGCAGGTTAAGGGTCTATGCCACCTACGGTTATGACAATTCTTATTTCTCGAGCATCAGCAGCGCTTACAGCTACCTGCTGCAAAATGGCGTGACGAGTGCCGTTACACTCGGACTCATTCAGGACACAAGGGACAACCCGTTGTATACGACAAAGGGATCGCTGCTGAACGGATCTACCGAGTTTGCAGGAGGTCCGTTTGGCGGCAGCTTTACCTTCATAAAATTCGATGCGTCTGCATCACAGTACTTCCCTCTCCCCCTTGATTCCGTATTTATGATAAACGGCAGGATAGGATACGGATATGTGCCTGGTAATGGATTTCTGCCATTCACCAGCAGGTATTTCCTCGGGGGCATCAATTCCGTAAGGGGATATAATTACAGGACAATCGGGCCCGAGATACCGGCACTATCGACAAACCTGGATCCGCTTGCACCGACAACGCAACTTATGTATGGTGGTAACAAAATGATAGCAACAACAGCAGAGTACATCTTTCCTTTGATCAAGGAAGCAAAGATTGACGGTGTCCTCTTCTTCGACACCGGCAATGCCTATGCGGAAAATCAGGGCTATTTTGCAGCACCGCTGCAGATGGGTTATGGTGCAGGCATAAGGTGGTTCACGCCAATTGCACCCTTCAGATTCGAATGGGGATTCCCCCTGAACCCGAGGCCCTCGGATCAACCGAATGTGTTTGAATTTTCGATTGGAACATTTTATTAATCTTAAGGAGGTAACTATGAAGAGACTGGTGAGCGCGGTAATAGTATCTGCGATGATACTTATCCCATGGCTCAAGGCTTACGGTGCGGACACGGCACAGAAGATCGGTTACATAGATCTTCAGACGATTCTCTTACAGTCAAACGAAGGGAAAAAGGCAAAGACCGAACTTGAGAAACAATTCGCATCGAGAAAGAAAGAATTGAACCAGAAGAAGCAGGAGCTCGAGGACATGCAGAAATCCCTTGAAACACAGAGCTCACTGCTGTCACATGATGCACTTGTTGAAAAACAGGCTGAATTTGTCAAGAAAAGGGATACATTCATGAAGCTCGTTCAGCAGTACGACAAAGAGCTTCAGGAAAAGGACGGAGAACTGACGAAGGGCATACTTCTCCAGATACAGGGCATCATAACGACGATCGGCAAACAGGGCCATTACAGCGTTATCCTGGAAAAATCTCAGGGAGGCATACTCTACGCGCCTGACCGTGAGGACCTCACTGACGAAGTGATGGACCTTTTCAACAAGCAGGCATCAAAAAAGCAGGACAGTAATTAATAAGCGGGGCATGTATGTACACCCTGAAAGAGCTTGCACAGTTGATCGGCGGGAGGATAAAAGGCGACGAGAACCTCATAATAAACGACATTAAAACCCTTGAAGAAGCCGAGGCAGGCAGCATTTCTTTTATTGCCAACCAGAAATATAAGTCCCTCGTATTCCAGACAAAGGCGTCTGCGCTTATCACAGGAGAAGACATCGAAGGAATAGCTGCAGCACAGATCATTGTCAGAGAACCCTATCTTGCATTCGCAAAGGTAGTGGCAAAGTTCCATCCGCTTTCACACTATGACTGGGGCATAGACGGCAGAGCTTACGTCGGCAAAAATACTCTGGTAGGCAAAGACACGCATATTGCACCGTTCTGTTACATCGAGAGTAATGTTCAGATTGGCAGCAGGGTCCATATATATCCCCATGTCTATATAGGCTCCGGCAGTGTTATACACGATGATACTGTTCTCTATCCCAATGTTACGGTATACCATCACACGATCATCGGCAGAAGATGTATTATACACGCCGGTTCCGTGATAGGAGCCGACGGTTTCGGCTTTGCAAAAGACGGATTAAAGAATATAAAGGTACAGCAAATAGGAAGCGTCGACATAGGCGATGATGTCGAGATCGGGGCGAATACCACCGTAGACAGGGCTGCGCTTGGCGTCACGAGGATCGGTAACGGCACAAAGATAGATAACCTCGTTCAGGTAGCCCACAATGTACAAATAGGAGAGAATTCTCTTATCGCAAGCCAGGCGGGCATATCAGGCAGCACGCATGTGGGAAACAATGTGACCATTGCCGGACAGGTCGGCATATCGGGACACATTAAGGTAGGCGACAACGTTATCATAGGCGGACAAGCGGGTGTTGCCAAAGACATTCCGAACCACAGCGTCGTATCCGGCAGTCCTGCCATCAATCATTCGGACTGGCTTAAGGCAGTCACGGTATTCAAGGAACTTCCCGAAATGAGGCGGCTGCTGAATGAGCTGAGAAAGCACGCAGGAATAGATAAAATAAAGGAAGAAAAAAAATGAAACTTGACATTAAAGAGATCATGAGCCTTATACCGCAGAGGTATCCATTCCTGTTTGTCGACAGGGTTGAAGAACTCGTGCCCGGAGAGAGGATCGTTGCTCTTAAAAACATTTCGGTCAACGAACCTGTCTTCACAGGGCATTTTCCCAATAATCCGATACTACCGGGTGTCATTATCGTTGAAGCGCTTGCACAGACAAGCGGCATACTTGCCGCAAAGTCTATTCTCGATATGAGCGCCGGGGTACCGTATCTGGCAAGCATCGACGGCTTCAGGTTCAGAGAGCCTGTAGTGCCGGGCGATACGGTAAAACTCGAATCCACGGTAAAAAAACACTTGAAGAATTTTATCGCATTTACCTGTAAAGCTTCCGTGAACGGAAAGGTCGTTGCAGAGGGCGAGATACTGACCGCTCTTGTGAAGGAGTCGAGATGAACATTCACCCATCCGCCATAATTTCAAAAGGTGCAAAACTCGGAGACGTAGAGGTCGGTCCTTACACGGTTATCGGACCGCATGTGCAGATTGGCGATGGAACGGTCATAGGCCCGTCCGTTGTAATCGATGGTCATACGGAGATCGGCACCAATAACAGGATATTCCAGTTCGCATCAATAGGGTCCGCCCCGCAGGATCTGAAGTATAGGAATGAGCCCACGAGACTGGTCATAGGTAATAATAACATTATAAGGGAACAGGTGGTCATCAACCCGGGCACACCGACAGGCAGGGGAGTAACGACCATCGGCAGTAAAAATATGCTCATGATCGGTTCTCATGTCGCCCATGATTGTATCGTCGGAGATGAGACTGTATTCGCAAACAATGCAACACTCGCAGGACATGTTACCGTGGAAAGCATGGCAATACTGGGCGGACTTATAGCTGTCCACCAGTTTGCGCGTATCGGCAGGCTTGCAATGGTGGGCGGCGGTGCAATGGCAACAATGGATGTCCCGCCGTATGCAGTCGCAAGCGGGGACCGGGCAAGACTTTTCGGCATCAACATAATTGGATTGAGGAGAAGAGGCTTCACAAAGGAAAAGATACAGCTCATTGAAAAGGCATACCGGATTCTTTTCAGGGACAGCAGCAGTATTGATGACGCAATCAAAAAGGTCCGGGATGAGCTTCCGCCGGACCCTGAAGTGCTTTACATAATAGATTTTATCCGTGCTTCGAAAAGGGGTGTGTGCAGGTATAGATTATGAAACTGAAGATAGGCGTTGTCGGTGCTGGATACCTCGGCACTTTTCACTGCGATAAATATACGCAGCTTGATGAGGTAGACCTCGTTGCTGTTGCGGACACTGATGAAGACAAGAGAAAAGCCGCTTCCGGCAGGTTTAAAGTAACTACCTACGCCGACTACAGAAAACTATCCGGACTTGTTGACGCTGTAAGCATCGTTGTCCCTACGATCAGCCATTATGAAGTCGCGGGATATTTTCTGAAAAGAGGCATCCCCGTACTTCTCGAGAAACCCATAACCGATACTGTTTCGCACGCAAAAAAACTGGTAAAACTTGCCGGACAAAATAACACTGCATTTCAGATAGGACATCTCGAGCGGTTCAACAGCGCAATAAGGACCGTAAAAGACATGATAAACAAGCCCGTTTTTATCGAGGTGCACAGACTAAGCCCTTTTACCGTAAGGGGCACCGATGTCGACGTGATAAGAGACCTTATGATCCATGATCTCGATATTATCTTTTCATTGATCCAGTCCGATATTGTATCCATAGATGCCGTCGGTGTACCGGTATTGACCGATAAGATCGATATTGCGAATGCGAGACTCAAATTCAAAAACGGCTGTGTTGCAAATGTGACTGCAAGCAGGGTCTCCACGGAGAAGATGCGTAAGATACGGCTGTTTCAGGGAGACAGTTATTTTTCCATAGACTACGGCACATCGAAGGTCAATATCGTGAAGATCAACCAGGGCACTCATCCGGAATTGGAGGCAAAGCAGCTCGAGATTTCAAAAGAAGACAGCCTGCTCGAGGAAATAAAGAGCTTTATTTATGCCGTAAAAACAAAGACCGAACCTGTCGTAAAGGGTGTGGACGGCCTGCTGGCACTGGAAAGTGCGTTCAAGATACTTTCGAAAATAGAGAAGAACCTGCAGGTCATAGGCTATTCAAAAACCTTGTAACCCGGGCCTGATATATATCCATGGTGTTATGAAAAAAGTGCTGATAATAGCGGGCGAGCCATCCGCCGATCTTCACGGTGCCAACCTCGTTAAGGCAATCCGCTCCCGCATGCCGGACATCGAGTTTATCGGCATCGGCGGCAAGCTTATGAAACAGGCCGGTGTCCATATCATCTTCGATGCCGATAAGATTGCAGTTGTCGGCATATCGGAGGTGATCAAACATCTCGGCGACATAAGAAAGGCTTTCAAAAGCGTTGCCTCTACAGCGCTTCACGGCCATATAGACCTCGGCATATTGATTGATTTCCCCGATTTCAACCTCAGGCTCGCAAAAAAGCTGAACAAAGCCTGCATACCTCTCGTATACTATATCTCGCCGCAGATATGGGCATGGAGAAAAGGCAGGATCAAAAAGATTGCGAAGTATTTCAAGAAGGTCCTTGTTATCTTTAAATTCGAAGAGGCGTTCTACAGGGATGCAGGTGTTGATGTAGCCTTTGCCGGTCATCCTCTTGTAAAAGAGGTAAGGATGTCCGGATCAAAAGAAAATCTTCTCACCAGGTATGGCATACCGTCTGCCGGTAGGGTTATTGCCATGCTCCCCGGAAGCAGGACAGCGGAGGTAAAACGGCATCTGCCCATAATGCTTGAAGCAGCACGGCATCTTCAGGACCTGCACAAAGAGCTATTCTTTCTTGTGCCTGTTTTGGGTTCGCAGGAACAACTGTGCAGACATATACTAAGCAGATACACCATACCGGTGAAGTTGATTATCGATGATACCTACAATGCAGTCGGCATGTCGGACTTTGCCGTCGTCGCATCAGGCACTGCAACCCTTGAGACGGCCCTGCTCAACATACCGATGGTCATCGTTTACAAGGTTTCTCTTTTATCGCACCTCATAGCAATGATGCTCATCTCTATCAAGCGCATAGGCATTATCAACATAGCCACGGGCGAGGACATCGTGCCCGAGCTTGTGCAGAATGGCTTGAAACCTGAAAAACTTGCAGGTATGATTGATATATATCTTAATGATAAAGAGGCGTATGATAGAATGAAACAGGGTTATGTGAAACTCAGGGCTATACTCGGGGATGCGGACGCATCGCAACAAGCAGGAGAGGAGATCATAAATTTATTGAAGGCATTGCCATGAACAGGACGTTGCTATCGAGACTCTTGAAATATTTAAAGCCGCACATAGGGAGGTTCATCGTCGCAATGATCCTGATGGTAATCCTTTCCCTGATGACAGGGGCACTTGCATACCTTGCAGGTCCTCTCGTGAAGTTCGTAATAAACCCTGCGGAGACAACGCTTCATATCGCAGGACCTTTCGTGTTTTTATCGAGGATCCCGAAACAGGCGCTGTTCTATTACCTGCCTATAACACTCATTGCAGTTGCCCTGCTGAAGGGCCTTTCTTACTACGGACAAGCTTATTTTATGGGCAATATAGGTCAGAGGATCATAATGGACATACGCAATGCATTGTTTGAACACATCCAATACCTGCCCATGGATTACTTTTCAAAGATACAAACAGGGACGCTTGTATCGAGGATCATGAACGATGTTGGGCTGGTCCAGGGTGCTGTCACAAGCGCAGTTGCAGGGACACTCAGGGACAGCTTCTCTATCATTGTCCTCATAGGACTTGCTTTCTTCCTTGATTGGAAGCTCGCCGTCCTGACCTTTCTTGTCTATCCTGTCGCGGGTTATGCGGTCGTATGGGTCGGCAAGAAGTTGAGGAAAGTCAGCATCCAGGGGCAGAACGCAGCAGCAAACCTGAACAACAACTTATTCGAATCCATATCCAGTATCAATATAGTAAAGGCTTTCAACCAGGAAGGATATGAGATAAACAGGTTCAAAAGATTTACCTCAGAGCTTTATGCGGCATTAATGAGGGGCATAAAAGTCAATGCCCTGTTCGTGCCCTTCATGGAATTCCTTATGGTCATCGGATTCGTAGGAGCGTTCTGGTACGGCGGCGTAAGGATAATGCACGGGACGCTTACGCCCGAGGGCTTCTTTTCATTCTTTGCGGCAATCGGTATGCTGTACCAGCCTTTTAAAAACCTGAGTAATATAAACAGCGTGCTTCAGGACGGGCTTGCGGCATCGGCACGTGTGTTTCAGGTACTGGATGAGCCCGAAGAAACAGCGAAGGACGGACATCACGCAATTACCTCTATAAAAGATCATATTTCCTTCAATCATGTTTCCTTCAGATATGGAGACCGTGAGGCATTGAAGGACATATCTTTTAAAGTAAAGAAGGGAGAGATACTTGCCATCGTGGGTGACAGCGGAGCAGGGAAAAGCACGCTCGTAAGCCTGCTGACAAGATTTTATGACGTCACATCCGGCTCTATAAAGACCGATGACCTGGATATAAAAGATTTAAAACTTAAATCCCTGCGCGATATGATAGGCATTGTAACGCAGGAAACCATTCTGTTTAACGATTCAGTGTACAACAATATCCTTTATGGAAAAAATGATGCAACTTTCGAACAGGTTGTTTCAGCGGCAAAATTAGCCTATGCACATGATTTTATCCTTCGCCTGCCCGATGGATACAACACCAACCTCGGAGAAAGAGGGACAAAGTTATCGGGCGGAGAAAGGCAGAGGATTGCGATAGCCAGGGCAATACTGAAGAACCCTTCCATACTAATCCTCGATGAAGCGACATCGAACCTCGATGCAAAGTCAGAGAACGAGGTACAAAAGGCGCTCGATAATCTCATGAAGGACAAAACGACGTTCTTTATAGCGCACAGGCTCTACACGGCAGAACGTGCAGACAGGATTGCAGTGCTGGTTCACGGCGAGCTCGTAGAAGAGGGTTCTCATGACATACTCATGAAAAATGACGGCTACTACAAAAAACTTTATACGCTCCAGCATACGCTTTTCGGCAAGGAACCACAAACCAAACAATGAGAAAATATAACCCGATTGTCGTTAGAATTACCGGCTGGCTGATATGGTTCGTGACGTACATGATCGCATTTACCGTAAGGTGCACCTTAATAGGCAGCGATACGCTTGAGAATGTCATGTCAAAAACAGCGATAGTCGGCGTGTTCTGGCACGGCGAGTTCTTTATACTCCCTTACCTTCACCGGCGAAAGAAGGTCGCACTTATCGTCAGTCAGAGTGCCGATGGAGACATATCTGCTGCAACAGTCCGGCTTTACGGCTTTGCCATCATAAGGGGCTCAAGCACGCGGGGTGCGGAGGCAGCGGCACTGGGGGTCGTTGATTATATTAAAAACGGCTATACCGTCGCTATAACCGGTGATGGTCCAAAGGGCCCGTATCATGAGCTGAAGGCAGGACCCGTATGGTTTGCCCAAAAAATGAACATACCTCTTGTCCCGGTTACCATACGGTTTAAGCACTGCATAAAGTTAAGCTCCTGGGACAAATTTTTTATACCCACGCCGTTCACCAGGGCAATCGTTATCTACGGGGAACCGGTATCCATGCAGGGACTCCAGAGGAGAGAAGGCATACGCATCGTGCAGCAGCATCTGGAGCAGCAGGAAGCTATGGCAGAAAAGATGCTGGGAATAGCCGGCACGGGACGGAAAACCTGAAATTCGACTACTGACACTGAGCCGTCCCAACCAACAGTATAGCCCCTCTTCGCACTATTGACCCTTCAAGGTCGTAAGCGATTCTATCTTAGACGGCAGGGACGCAGACTGCAATGCTGTTTCAACGTCATGTGGTATCTGTATCGCAAGTTCTACATTGCGGTCCTGTGCAGTGCCTTGTGCCCCGCTCGTGTTATTGCCGAGCTGTATGTCTTTTAATGACAGCGACCGTGCCATTGCCGGCATGGTACCATCGGGTGAATTATGATCGACCATGGTTGCGAAGATGTATCCTGTGCCGTCTCCATTGTCCACGATTTCTATGATCCTTGACTGCTGCGGATAATCGATAAGGCTCGATGTTTCAATTTCCCAGTAACCGGTCTGTGTAGCCGATAAACCCGCATAGGGCGTTACCCTGTTGTTATGTCCATGCCCGACAAGGTGAAGAACGACGTTCGGATACTGTGCGAGGATCTTTATAAACGCAGTACCTGTTATCTCTGTTTTATCGTCAAGAGCATTTGGATACTGATGACTTGCAACGACAACTAACTTATGTTCGTTATAAGCACTATTTAACTCGGGTATAAGAAAATTATTTATCTCATCCGCCCTGATACATCCGTTGGCCCCTCCTGTCCGGCATTCCCAGTCCAGCACGATAAATCTTAAAGGTACTGAAGGATCGGGATCAAAGGCATAGTCGCCATAACCACTGCTTATGTTTGCCGGGCTGAAACCATGCCCCGCAGGCAGGGTTGTCGTGCTAAAAAACTCCTGCATGTATGCTACAGGGCCGAGTAAAGTCCTGTTTGAGTCCGGTGTGATCTTCGTACCTGCCCGTATAATATCCCCGTAGTCATCCTCAGACCCGAGGTATACCTCATTCCCTGTTGCTATGACGCTGAACTCTGGTGTCATGGCAAAATTACCGTTAATAAGTCCGTCATGATTTCCCACTGTCGTGTACCACGGCACCTGCTTATCAAGTCCCCATGCGAGGAATGGATCATGCGGATCGTTCAGCGGACCGGGTATAATATCCATATGCTTGCCGCTATCCGGAGTGATGACAGTTCCATCAAGTGCACCTATAAACCACCGTACTTCATCCGTAGAGGTGTTATCTACCGTATCGCCGAGAGCTATAAGGAGATTGTAATGTCTCGTAACACTGAAGTCATCGAGCGTCCTGATCATTGCATCGAGTACCTGCGTCGTATACCGGTCCTGCGGCCTGTATGCGGCCTGCAGCAGGCCATAACTGTCCGTATCACAGAACCTCATAGGTGATTTCGTATCCATGATATGGATGTCCGTTATGAGCGGGAAATACAGGACCGAACGTGCGCCGACAGTTGGTGTGGGCGTAATGCCTACGACGGTCAAATCATTCCTGAAAATAAAGTCCTCTCCGGTACCTGACGTAAATTTGCCGAAGTTTGCAAGTGCTGCAGGCGGTATAGTGTTCGGATCCGCAGGTTCAATCGCAGGCTCGACAGGGCTTAAGGTCCGGACAAGGGTTGTCGTTGACGCAGAAAGGGTAAATTGTGCTCCCGGAAGATGTCCTGTTACCGGTGCGCTGTTGCTCGTTGTTGCCCTGCCGCACCCCGCAGTCGCAGCTATGAACAACGTCATGGCCAGGGTATAAAAATAATAACTTTTTAGTCTCATGTGTCTCTCCTTTTTATTTTTTTGTATTGTGATAAATCCATGCCAAATAATCTTTACTCCCATAATGAATATCCACGGAGATAAATTCAGGGGTTTCATACGAACTCAATGCCCTGAGCCTGTTTTCCAGTTTCTTCAACGTACGCTTGCCGGTTTTTATGACAAGCACACACTCTTTGGCACCGACTGTTTTACCCTTCCATTCATAGATAGATGTTACCCCGGGGAGAATATTCACGCACGCAGCGAGCCCCTCATCAACAATTACTTTGGCCGTCTTTACCGCATCGGCCTTTTTTCCGACTGTTGTATAGACAATGACAAATTCCTTTTTATTTACCTCGTCCTTATGCTTTTCTTTCAACTGCATCCTTGAGTTCTTCCATGGATTTTTTCATGGCAACATTGTTGAGCGTATTGATAATGGGACCGGGCACCCAGAATCCTGGATCTACAAATGCGGTAAAGGTAGCAAGGGTCTTACTCTTATCTATCTTGTCGAATTTATAACTCCCTTTGACATCCCTGACATCGCCTTCAACATAGGTCCAGCTCAAAAAATGATTTTTATCGTCATATTTATAATCCAGGACATACCTTATGTCCTTACCGATTACCGAGATCTTGAATTCAACTATCTTTGGTCTTCCTTCTTTGTCTTTTTTTATAACTTTCGTATTCCGTACCGCGGATTGCCACTGAGGATAACTCTCGAAATCGCATATCTTTTTATAACATTTATCGAGTGTACCGTTTATTTCTATTGTTCTCGTCACGTCTTTTCCGGACATAAATCCTCCTCTTTACAGTGTTTTAAAAAGCCTTTTCACCTGCTTTGTTATATAGGCATATTTTGCATCTGCAGTATACAAATTTATGAACTCGTCATTGATCAGCAGGACACCTTTTCTGTAAACCGGCACACTATGACTGTCCCAGATAACAGAAGGCTCTGTAAAATATATGTTTTCCACAGAATCATCGAAGAACGGCATAAACCGGCGTATTCGTTCGAGAACTGAATGTCTTATCGCCGATATCTTCGATATGCTGTTTTCTGCAATCAACACCGTAACGGTTAAAGCGGCCATTTCGTCTTTTGCTCGTTTTATATCGGTCAGCGGGTTTGTATCCATAAAAATCAGGTTGTCGTTTGCAAGCGGTTGATCGTAATCGCAAACCATAATGGCATTGTTTGCCCTGCCGTACAGTTCAGGCAGGCATGATCGCTTCAATCCTATAAAGATGTTGTCTGCATAGAAATGCTTTTTTATTCCCTTATAGGTGTCAAAAGGCAGCAGAGAAATGCTCTTTTCATGCCTTGGTTCGATGATAATCTTTTTCGAACGTACTGTCTGATCGTGTGCATACGTTATGGTGAAATATTTGCCGTACTCTATGCGGTTAACTTCTTTATCCTGAATTACATTTACATTCCGTCTTATCAATTCATTGATAATCGCGGTCTTTACGCTGTTCTTGCCTCCGGCAGGATAGAGCCGCTTCCTCAATATAAGGGGGAAAATGGTTTTATCCGTAAATAATTCCTGCTCCTCCAGCCACGGGAGCATAAACCTTGCAATCGCATGAACAAAGACGGATGTCAGGTGCCGGTCTTTCAGGCCGTTGAAACTATTGTTCGCTGTCCGCCTCTCTTTGAACAAACGCTCCTGGAGCTTCAATCTCCTGAACAGCTTTCCTCCCTGTTCGGAATGATCGCCGTTGTTAAAAGGGGAAAGCTGCGAAAGCAGTTCACATAGTTTTTGCTCCTTGTATAAATATTCTTCGAGCAAAGGAGCTTCTTCCTTGAAGCGCAGGTGAACGGCCTTCATAAGTTTCTGGATGTTGTAATGCATATCTATCCGCCTGTCAGGCAGGATCAATTGATAAGCAGGGTTCGTGTATATTTCAAACACCGTATGCAGTTCCTGAAGAATAACGGGCAATTCCTGCGACGTAAATATATGCCCGGGATAATAATTGAAATTGTAGCCGTCTATATCCAGGGACGGTTTGTAGTTATCGATAACGACCATTGAACTATCCGTCTTTGACAGTTCATAGGCCGCAAGCAGTGCGTTCATCCCTTCTGCGATAACCGCTCCATCGAAGAACTTTCCTGACATTGCTTCTGCACCTATAGGTTATACGGGTTTATGCACGGCTGCTGCTGCTCATACCCATAATTTTTTACAAACACTCGCCTGCCTTTTATGATAAGCCTGCCCTCGGAGAACAATTGTATCGCCCTCGGATAGATTATATGTTCTTTTTCGTGTATTCTCTGTGCGAGTGATTCTTCCGTATCGTCATCTTTTACCGGAACGACAGCCTGAGTGATGATTGGGCCTGTATCTGTACCTTCGTCGATAAAATGCACGGTGCACCCGGTAAACTTAACCCCGTAATCGATGGCCTTCTGTATGACATTTATGCCGGGAAACGAAGGCAGAATGGCCGGATGTATATTCATGATCCTCATCGGGAATGCAGTTATAAAATGCCCTGTCAGCAGCCTCATAAAACCTGCAAGAACAACAAGCCCGACCGTGTGATTCCGAAGCTCCATGATCATCTGATCTTCGATGTCTTCCCGTTTCGAAGATAATTTATAATCGACAATACGGACTGGTATGTTATTGCTTCTTGCCCTTTCGAGGGCATACGCCCTGTCGTTGTCCGCTATGACAATCTTCACCTCTGCATCCAGTCCGCCGTCTTTTATCCTGTCCATTATTGCCTGGAGATTACTGCCGCTGCCTGATACGAGTACCCCGAGTTTAAGCTTGTCCATATACCCCTGTGTCTCTCTATTCCTTCGGAAGCAGGGTCATGACCTGATTGAGTAATCCCTTTACCTTATCCATTTCAACACGGTTCTTTTTCACCCTGTCCTGGAGCAAGTTAAAAGCTGTGTTAAGATCATTCATCTGTTTACGCACATTCTCAAGTTCTATTTTGGCAAGTGCATTTTCCTTCGTTAATTTCTCATTATCTTTCTGGAGCCTTTCAACCGAGTCATTCGCATCCGTCAGCCACTTGTCGACAACCTTTGTATGTTCCTTGTTTTCATTCAATTGCTTTAAGAGCTGGGTTTCTTTTTCTTTGCTTGCAAGCAGTTCATTATTTATGCTTTGAATGCTCTGCTGCTGTGATTTCAAGGTATCGTTTTCTCTCTCGTATGCATTGATCCTGTCATCGAGGACAATTTTTTCCTGTATCATGGAATTAAGGTGATCCTGCATCAGTTCGAATTCTTTTTCAGTGATGTGAAAGCCTATCAGGTTCTGCACCTTCGATATAATGACATCGTCGCTGAAAGGCTTTAAAAGATACTCGTCTGCCCTTATCTTCAGTTTCCTGTGCTGCTCAAAATCTTTCGGTTTTGCGTCCCTGGAAATAATGATAATAGGAACAGCTTTTAAGCCGTCTTCTTCCCTGAATCTCTTGCACAGCAGATAACCGTTCGAATCCGGCAGTTCCACGGAAATGATAATGAGTTCCGGCTTATCCTTCTTGGCAAGCTGAAACCCGCTTTCGCTATCAAGCGAGATGTTGAGCCTGTAATTTGCATGCTCGAGTGCATTGGTTATCAGTGCCTGATACTCTACATCGTTATCTATGAGTAATATCTTTTTTGACGGCATACGTTAACCTGAAAAATCTTTTATCCCGAAAAATTTTTTTATCTCTTCCACTGCTGACATCGCGTCCTTCGCGTATAGGTCAGCTCCGATCTCTTTTGCATACTCCGGTGTCACCACGGCACCGCCGACGGCTATCGGGATAGTGAACCCGTTTTTCTTTACCGCACCAACGACACTCCCCATCTCTGTCATCGTCGTCGTCATAAGTGCGCTTAATCCTATCATATCTACATTATTCTCCCGTGCCTTTTTCACGATTTCCTCGGTTGAAACATTCTTGCCAAGATCAATAACATCAAAACCATTATTTTCAAGCAAAGTTATCACGATGTTCTTCCCGATATCGTGTATATCTCCTTCCACGGTTGCCATAAGCACTTTTTTCACACCTTTCATCTGCTTCTTCATCGCCTGCTTCAGCCGTGCAAAAGCTTTTTTCATGGTTTCTGCAGAAAGCATGACCTGCGGCAAAAAGACCTTTCCTGTCTTAAAGTGTTTTCCGACAACATCCATGCCCGGCACCAATCCTTTATTGCTGATCGTAAGGGGATCATTTCCCTGGGCAAGCGCCTGCTCGATCATACCGATGATATTTTCTTCATCACCTTTTATAACAGCGTCCTGTATCTTTGTGAATACATCGATACCTTCCGTCTTGTTCCCACCCATGACGCTTTCCGGCTGTGTTTCCCGGTCCGAGAAGGCGTCTACGAACCTGCGTGCATTCTCATCCCTTCCCAGCAGTAAAGATGCGGATAAAAAGGCCTTTTTTATGTCCCCATCGAGTACATTGACAATCGCAAGACCGATACCCTGTGCCATTGCCATTGAAAGGAAATGACCATTCAACATGTTTCTTGCAGGCAGGCCGAAAGAAACATTGCTCAGCCCTCCGACACACGGAAGCCCGAGCTGTTCTGACACAGCCATAATTGTTTTAAGCGTCTCCCTGCCGCCCCGGGGCTCTGCACTTATGGTGAGCGTAAGTGCATCCACGACAAAATTATTCCTTCTTATGCCCATACTCTCTGCCGTTTCTATCACCTTTCTCGCAATGGCGACCCTTTCTGATGCTGTTTTGGGCAGACCTTTTTCATCGACAGGCAGGATTATCGCAGATGCACCGTATTTTTTTATAAGCTTGAGTGCCGGCAAAAGCCGCTTCGTCTCTCCGGTAACGGAATTGACAAGCGGTTTGCCGTCAACAGCCTTCAGTCCTGCCTCAAGGGCATTTATGTTCGATGAATCTATAGATACAGGAAGAGTCGAAGCACTATTAACGGCAAAGATAGCCTTGCCCATCATGGACGGCTCATCTATGCCGGGTGTCCCCACATTTACATCAAGCACGTGCGCACCCGCCTGCTGTTGAAGCATTGCCTGTTCGCGGATGTACTTTGTTTTGCCGGATTTAAGCTCTTCCGAATACAGCTTTTTCCCTGTCGGATTGATACGCTCACCGATGAGCAGTGTGTTCTTTGACCGTATAAGTTCAGCAAATTCCGTTCTGCTTGCCAGACGCAGGGCGTTATCCTCCTTTATCTCATAGGATATGCTCTGCCTCAGTTTAAAGCCCGTTTCAGCAATATGTTTTATATGGTCGGGTGTCGTTCCGCAGCATCCTCCATAAACCCTGACGCCGAGTGCTGTCGATTGTTCCATGTGCTCTGTCATCTGGTGCGGCGTTGCCGGGAATGTCGTGACGCCGTTCTTCAGGATAGGCATACCTGCGTTCGCCTCGGATATGAGCGGTAATGCCGTTACCCGGGACATCCTCTTTATAATGCTGTAAATGCCGTCGGGGCCGAGGCTGCAGTTTGCGCCTATGACATCCGCACCAAGCGACTCAAGCACAATAGCCGCGACCTCGGGTGTCGTACCGAGCGTGGTCCTGAAGTCTTCATTGAATGTCATCATTGCCATCACAGGCAGGTCCGAGAGCTCCCTTATCGCGATCAGGACGGCCTTGATCTCTTTTATGTCCATCATCGTTTCGATGGAAAAGAGATCAACCCCTGCTTCAAGCAGTGCCTGCACCTGCTCCCTGTACAGGTCTACCGCTTCGTCAAACTCAAGGTCGCCGATCGGCTTTATAAACTTGCCTGTCGGGCCGATATCGCCCGCAACGAATACCTTCCCCTTTGCAGCCATCAGTGCATTACGCACTGCTGCGCGGTTGATTTCTTTTACAAGTTTTTCAGCGCCGAATTCCCTGAGTTTTATCCTGTTTGCGCCGAATGTATTCGTTTCCACGATAGTTGCGCCTGCATTGATGTATTGCGCATGCACATCCTGTATGGCTGAAGGATGCGTTGTGTTCAATAGTTCCGGTGCCATACCGGGCTTCAGTATGCCCGATTGCTGGAGGATGGTACCCATGGCGCCATCCATGATCAGTATATAGTTTTTCAAATAATCTCTAAATTTTTCCATATTTCTACCGCCTTGCCCAGCCGGAATCCCGCGCTACCCCACATTATCAAAGATACCATAGCAGGTTATGCGTCTGAAGGACAATTTCCTAAAAGCATTTATTGCACTTTCAAGGCAGTATATCAAGTAACAGTAAACCCCGTGAGAAAGG
>JBBIVV010000016.1:0-20951 GCA_037439545.1 bacterium | reverse complement strand
CGGCTTTCTCACGGGGTAAATCAACAGTGCATCAGGGCTTATCAGGTTTTGACAGGTTGCCGATTATCGTTTTTAGCGTATCTGCATCGGCCTGGTGCGGATTGAGAAGGTAAGATTGCTCGAAATACTTTTTTGCCTGTGCAGGATTGTTATAAAATACCAGATATAATGCACCGAGTGCCCTGAACGCCATGTATTGTTCCGGCGCCTTAACCTCCGACATACGCATGAATAATGACAAAGCACCGTCGTAATTGCCCTTATTCAAATAGATAATGCCAAGATTCCACAATGCCGGCACGAATTTTTTATCAGCACTCAGGGCACGTTCAAATTCATGCGTTGCCCTTTTTATATCAGAATGATCTTTATAATAAACACCCAGATTGTTTCTTGCGACAGCACTGCGCGGCTGCAGTTGAATCGTATAGTTCCACAATGCAAAGCTATTTTTCCAATGGAGAGACTGCCGGTAAGATAAAAATGCGAGCACGATAAACAGGGACGCATACACGACGGCAAGTTCACGTTTCCTGTCACTGTGAGAGTAAACATCGGCAGTCCAGAGAGCGGCTATCAGAAACATACCCAATGCAGCCTCATACATGTACCGGTCGGCAATCTTTGTCGGCAGGGGAATGACATTGCTTATTGGAACAAAGTTGGCAAAAAACCATGCGAAGCCGAAAAGGGATGAGAACTTTTTGTTTTTAAAGAGCGTTACCATCCACACAAACAACACAACGAAAAATATCATCGATACAACGAGCAATCCCGTATCGGGGAAGGAAGGGGTTGTATAAACCGGGGTAAGATCAAACGGGAGCAGAAGCTTCCTGAAATATATGAATACGGCTTCCGGAAGAAACAGCATCGTCCAGAGTAAGCCGCCGTAGTCGACGAATGCAGTCGCTCCTTTGTGATAATACCACATGGTATAAGGCACATATATCAAGAGTATGATTATGGAGGGGATAAGTTTTTTTGCTGTAGTTTTTATGTCGCTTCTGTTTATCAACAACTCATACGCTGCGAGCACGCCGGGGATCGTAACTGCCTGGAATTTGCTGAGCAATGCAAGGATAAAACAGACGAATGCAGGTATGGATTTGCTTCCTGATCGCATATAAAAGACGAACCACAGGAGATAGAACATCATTAAGAGCAGGTCCTTTCTTCCCGAGATCCACGTTACATTCTCAACCATGAGCGGATGCACTGCAAAGAGCAGTGCAACGAAGAAAGCTATCGTTGCATTCTGAGGGGGAGAATAATGAACTTTGTCGTTCCGCACTCGACGCAGAATCTCCGCCGGAGGCGGACAGACTACCTTCGAACTGTATTCCTGCTTTCGCAGGAATATAAGCACCGCTATAAAAACCAAGACCACATTGATCGTCTGCAAAAGCACATTGTCCATGTGGAATCCTTGTGGGAAGTCCTTACCGTAAAAATGCCATTCGATCATGTAGCTAAGGTCGGTGACAGGGAAATATTCATAATAATACTGCCCCTCGAATATACCCGAGGGATTAAAAAGGTGCATGACCGATGAAGCGGTTAATTGCTGTATACGGGGTTTATTCAATACGTCCTTGTCATCGTCCCACCCTATAAATCCATATCTCGCGGTATGCGCATAGATTGAAATTGTAGCGGCAATCAGAATGAAAACATATAACCATATCTTTGAACGGGGCATAGGTGCATCTTACAACAAGATCAACTGCCTGTAAACTCCTCTTACCAACGAATCACACTATAACTATGCCTATAGCTATCGACGACATGATCATGAACACAATAACGGATATTTTAAGCCCTGTGTAAAAAATCCCCGGCTCATATTCAAACTTCACCGTATAATTGCCTTCCGGCAGTTCTATGCCTTGATACAGGTAGTTCGTATGGTAGAGTGTCACCGGCCTGTTGTTGATAGAAGCGTGCCACCCCGGATACAGCGGCTCATTCAGAACGAGAAAGCCCTCTGAACCTGCCCGGACATCGAAAATATGTTCCCCCGGTTTTTGCTTTACCTCTGTCAATCTAATCTTTCCGGGACGGAAACTATGCTCCACATCGATGCCTTGAACAACCGGCGTTTCAATGTCCCCTGGTGCAGTCTTTGATAATAATAGAAGCGCTGTATCATCGTTAGATGCCGGTATGACCCGTTGTGCGAGATAGTAGGCGGGCAGTGCAAGAGGGTTCTCCCAGAGAGAAACGCCGCCGTATGAATCTATTAATCTAAAAAATTTGTTATCCGGATTAAATGACTTCGGGAAGATGAAATATTTTATCCCTGCAATACCTGCCATTACCGGAGCGGGCTTTTCAGGCCAGTACATGAAACCCAATTCTCCAAGATCCGGATGTTCTTCGGGAAACATGAGGTAAAGGAAATTCTGGTATTTCATTGAGGTAATCATGTCATACCCTCTGAAATCCCTTATATGGTACACCATGGCTATATCAGGCGGTATGATACCGCCCGACGCGTAAAAAGAATAATCTTTTATGTCCGAAGCTTTCAGCTCATTGATTACCGGCGTGCCGGGATAAAAATCCCGGGCAGGAACATTCGGATTATATCCGATGCCGAAGATGAAAAGATCCGTTACGCTCAGGGCAATGAATCCTGCAGGAATAAGCCAGCCATTGAGCTGTCTTTTATATGCTTTTACTATAAACCATACGGTGCCCGAGATGAAGAGTATGCTTACTATTATTTGTATAAAGACAAAAGCAAGGGTCTGTGAATCTACCAATGAGCCATACCCGCTTAATGCACTACGCCCCAGGGGGACTGCAGCCAGTCCACTCTCATGCCGGGTTATTAAATATAAGATTAGAGACAGGAAACACACTGCAAAAAGAACAGACAGTGCCTTATGAACCGGATAAGATTTATGAGCATGTTCAGGCTTTTGCTTTACCAGCATTTCGATACCGAAAGCGCTCAATGCTGCAAGACCGAATTCCATGAAGATAATATATCTGAACGCACCGCCTGCTCGTATGAGCGGAAGCATGGTCAGCCATTTTATGACCGGTATGCCGTAAGCCATGCCGAACCCGAGAAATACCATAATCCAGAACGGCAAAAGCCTTTTGTAGTCAGGTTTTATACGGACAAGCGTGATTATTCCGAGGAGGAGAGGTGCTATGCCGATGTAGGGGACAGCTTCATGTAACCCGGTAGGAACTTTCATCCAGAAATAACTAAATGACGGATTGCCGTTTTTATTGGGAACAAGCCATGCAAGGAGTGTCTGGAAAGGAAGATAAATTTTGAAATAAGATGGATTTACCGGGAACGATGATCGGGCATAAAACGGCACGCTGTCGAGCAAGAGCTGCAAAAAAGGCAGGGTCTGAACAGCGGCAAGCAGAAAGCCAATCATGATACTGCTCACCAGCATAGACATCGACACTATTAATTTTTTGTGTTGAATCACTGCTTTGGTCGTATAATAAACCGTAATCCCGAACAGTGCATTTACCGTAGTTTCAGAATGCCCTGAGAAAAACGACAATGCAACTATCAATGATGCTATGAATAAGGATATAAAGGTATCCGATTTTATTCCTTCCAAACTGTTACGATAAAGGCGCTCAAAAGCCCAGAAGAGCCATGGAATAAATGCAGCGACCGAAGATACGGGATGATATAACCATGTTATCATCAGTGCAGAGAATGCGTAGGCGATACTACCGGTAATACACGATGCGGGGTTGAGTGAAAACAGGGTTAAAAACAGATACATACCTACGGCAGCCATCAACAGCTTTATTATGGCAACGAGCAAAAAACCTTTATCGAATGAAAAGGGCAATCTTATGATATTGAAAATTGAGAGCACTCCGGACTGATCGTTTGCAAAAAAGGGGATACCTCCATATTCATAAGGGTTCCAGAGAGGAAAGTTTTTTTCCCGGAGCTGTTCATAGGCATACACACTCCACGGGATAAACTGAAAAAGGGCATCTCCCTGCTGGAAATTCCGGGGAATTATATGCGCAGATTCGTTCCATGGGCTGTATAAGGAAATGGCATCAACAGGAGCGAATATGCGGTCTTTAGAAAATATTTCCGATGAAAAGAATGCGGCAATCAAAAAGAACATAAATAAAATTGCAAGACCATGTTTACGCATCATACTACACATAGTATAATCTCAGAAAATTGCAAGCGGTGTGTTCTTTAATTGACAAGAGAGAATAGTTAATTTAACTTAAATAAAAAAGGAGAAAACCCGTGAATACAATTGTTTATGCGTTCGCTCAAGCATCGCCTGCAGGCGCACCGGCAGGAGGCATGTCGGGAATAATGAACATGCTTTTACCGTTGATGGTAATCTTCTTTATCTTCTGGCTGTTATTGATACGGCCTCAGCAAAAGAAGATGAAGAAACATCAGGAGTTCATTTCCAGCCTGAAAAAAGGGGATGAGGTCATCACATCAAGCGGCATCTTCGGTAAAATAGCCGGGGTTGCAGACAACGCAATTACTCTCGAAATTGCCGATGGTGTAAAGATAAAGGTAGAAAAAGCCCACATATCCGGCTACACGGCTTCAACCCAGCCTGCATCAGTAGAAAAGGCGGGTAATACCGGCAAGTAACCGAGTAATGGGTATTGCAGTCGATAAAGTCTTACAGCAGATCATGGATGATCCAAGGACTGCTGTATACATAGATATGGCAGACCAGCATCTTGAACGAATAGGCTATACAGAGCATGGCAGAAGACATGCTCTGTTCGTTTCACAACGGGCCGGCTATATTCTTGAAAAATTAGATTTTCATGATAAGCATATTCAACTTGCCATGGTAGGGGGCTATTTGCATGACCTTGGCAATCTTATAAGCCGTAACAATCACGGCTTATCCAGTGCTTTACTCGCAAAGGAGATACTTGAGAAAAACGGGTTTGATATTGAAGATACAGCGATTGTGATGAGCGCAATCGGCAATCACGAAGATGAAGGGGGAGAGATTACCAATGAGATAACAGCAGCTTTGATAATTGCGGATAAAACGGACGTCCAGAGGGGACGCGTGCGCAACAGAAGCTTTATATCATTTGATATTCATGACAGGGTGAATTATGCCGTTACTGAATCCATCCTCGATATCGATGCGTCAAATAAAGAAATCATACTGAATCTCACTGTCGATACGACGATATCGGAGGTTATTGAGTATTTTGAAATATTCCTGTCCCGAATGCTCTTATGCAGAAGGGCTGCTGAATATCTTGGAACAAAATTTTCAATGTTTATAAACAACGTCAAATTAATTTAAAGGAGTAAAAATGCGGAAGAACATAGTATGGAGACTTATACTGGTGGGGTTACTGACAGTCATATCTATTTTTATAGTACTGCCATCGTTTATAAATGAACTGCCAGGGTGGTGGAAAAGCCTGCTCCCCTCTGCCAAACTTAACCTCGGACTCGATCTGAAAGGCGGAACATACCTTGTATTCGGTGTTGACCTTAATAAGGCTGTAAAGGACGACCTGTCAAGAAAGGCAAATGAATTAAAGGATGGACTCAACAATAAGAATGTTCCTGTGCAATCTATGTCTGTTACGGGAACGTCCTTTACCACATCGGGTGAGATTGATATCAGGCTTGTAAATGCAGGCGACACGGACAAATTTTTAACCGTTCTGAAGGACGATTTCCCGGATCTTCAGAAGCTGGACACTTCGCTGCCCCCGTCTTTTACCCTGACATTGACGGACTCGGAGATTACCTACATGAAAGGCCATATACTCAATCAGGCCGTAGAGAACATACGAAACAGGATAGATCAGTTCGGGGTAACAGAACCTATCATCCAGCCGCAGAGCAATAATCAGATTATCGTAGAATTGCCCGGCATAAAAGATCCGCAGAGGGCAATTGAGATTATCGGTAAGACCGCACAACTGGAATTTGTGCTTGTTGAAGATAATCCGGTATTTTTGTCGGAAATTATCAAGAATACAAAACCCCTGCCTGACGGGATATACGCGGGTTCCACACCCATGGCTGTGTCGGATACGGAAACTATCAACAGGCCTTATCTCTGGGCGTACGACAAAACCAAGCTCGATCAATTCCTCGCAGGTAAGGTACCGCCTGAATACACGGTGGGTTATCAGGTGAACAAAGACAAGAATACCAATATTACGACATACCAGACCTACATACTGAAGAAAGACGTCTCCATGACAGGTGATATGCTTACGGATGCAAGAATGGAGATAGGGGGCGAGTATAACCAGCCCTATGTTTCGATACGCTTCAATTCAAGAGGGGCACGATTGTTCGATCAGCTTACCGCGGCGCATGTCGGACGGAGACTGGCAATAGTGCTCGATAATATAGTGTATTCTGCACCAGTTATACGTGAAAGGATCAGCGGTGGCATTGCACAGATAACAGGCAGTTTTTCCGAGGATGAGGCAAAGGATCTTGCGATAGTCCTGCGTGCCGGCGCCCTGCCCGCCCCTGTGACCGTGCTTATGAAGAACGTTGTCGGCCCCACTCTCGGTTCGGATTCCATAAAAGAAGGCATGACCGCGGCAATAGCGGGCGGTATTTTTGTGGTTTTATTCATGCTTATTTATTACATCATAGCGGGTGTCATTGCGGACATCGGTTTGCTCATCAACATCGTCATGCTGCTCGCACTACTTGCGCTCTTTGGTGCCACACTTACCCTCCCGGGCATAGCAGGTATAATACTGTCCATAGGGATGGCGGTGGATACGAACGTCCTGAATTTTGAAAGGACAAGGGAGGAATTGAAACTCGGCAAGCCCATCCGGACTGCCGTTGATGCGGGATATGACAAAGCCTTTTACACGATCATCGACTCTCATATCACGACCCTTATCACGGCAGTGATCCTGTATATATTCGGTACAGGCCCTATAAAAGGTTTTGCAGTAACACTGAGCATAGGTGTTACCCTGAACCTGTTTACAGGACTTTTTGCAACGAGGACGTTCTTCGATTACATGAATTCAAAGGTAAGATTGACCAAGTTAAGGTTCCTTGAGTTTATAGGCAAGACCAACATTAATTTTATGGGTGCAAGACGTTACACCTATATCATCTCCGGGTTGTTGGTCGCCCTCGGCATCATCGGGGCTGTACAGATAGCACGGGGAAAGGCGAATGTCGGCATTGACTTTGGCGGCGGGACATCCGTTCAGGTAAAATTTGCAAAACCTATCAGCATCTCCGATATAAGGAAGGCAATAGAAAGTACGAATATACCGGGGCCCGAGATTCAGGAATTGCCGAAATTGAACGAATATCTGATCAACGTCAAAAAGGTAAAAAACCTTCATGAAAATATAGCGGACAAGATTATCGGCACGCTGAAAACAGCTTTTCCGGCCAATAATTTTGAGATTGAGAGTACCAATGAAATAGGTCCTGTTGTCGGGAAAGACCTGCAGAAAAACGCCCTGTGGGCCGTTCTCTTCTCCCTGCTCGCCATAATATTGTATATCGCATGGCGGTTCGAGTTCAAATTCGGCGTTGCTGCAACCATAGCAACTGCCCATGATGTGCTTGTCGTGCTCGGTATCTTTTATCTTCTCGATAAGGAGATAACACTGCTGATTGTTACGGCGCTCCTGACACTTGCGGGTTATTCACTCACAGACACTGTCGTTGTATTCGACAGAATCAGGGAAAGGCTGAAAACGAGAAAGAACGAAACACATCTGGAGTTGTTCAATAGAAGTATAAACGAAGTGCTGAGCAGGACCATTATCACATCACTGACGGTCTTTCTGGTCGTGCTTGCCATGTATTTAATGGGCGGTTCCGTATTGCATGACTTTTCTGTTGCAATGTTGATAGGCGTCATCGTCGGCACGTATTCCTCGGTTTTCATAGCAAGTGCTGTTGTTCTGGATTGGATAGGAGAAAAAGGAAAGATCTTCCAGAAGAGAAAATAATGGCCAAGAGATGGGAAAAGAAAAATAATCCAACTACAAATGCCGTGCACGGTCTGTCCCATACGATCGGTATGTCGGACGTACTGTCGATCGTCCTGATAAACAGGGGTATAACCGGTGCTGAAAAAGCCATGCAGTTCCTCCATCCGGCCCTTCAGGACCTGCCTTCTCCTTTCCTCATAGAGGGAATGGAACTGGCTGTCAGCAGAATAATAACTGCGCTGAAGAAACATGAGAAGATCATGCTTTACGGAGATTACGATGTTGACGGCATATCGTCCGTCTCGATCGTGTATCTTTACCTTAAATCCGTCGGCGCGCATGTAAATTACTACATCCCGAGCAGGCTTCATGAGGGTTACGGACTGAACATAAACAGTATCAAGCAGTTTGTACACGACGGCTGCAGTCTCCTCGTCACACTCGATTGCGGCATATCAAACAACGAAGAGATACGCTTTGCAAAGCAGAATAATATAGATACCATAATAGCCGATCATCATGAGATACCCGATACGAAACCCCCTGCCTACGCCATACTGGACACCAAAGACAGCGATATACAGGACTTAAATGTCATTGCAGGCGTCGGGGTTGCTTTTAACCTGCTGATGGCATTACGCAGTACGATGAAAAAAGAAGGGTTCTTCAACTATATGGAGATGCCGAATCTCAAATATTATCTTGACCTTGTTGCATTGGGGACTATTGCGGATATCGTTCCATTCGTAGGGGAAAACAGGATCATTGTAAGCGAGGGCATCAAGATACTTCAGGAATCAAAGCGGTTCGGGATACAAGGGTTAAAGGAGGTTTCTTCCCTGTCCGATAAAGAGGTCCATGCATCTGATATAAGTTTTAGAGTCGCGCCGCGGATAAATGCAGCAGGCAGGCTCGATGATCCTGCAATAGCAGTGCAGTTGTTGACCACAGACAGTCCTGTGCTTGCGACAAAACTTGCACACACACTCGACAAGATCAACAGCGACCGGCAGCAGATAGAGCATCAGATATTCAGGAATGCCATGGATCTTATTAAAAAAGACCCGGTTATTCAGGACAGCAAAGGCATTGTGCTTGCATCCGAGGGATGGCATCCCGGAGTCATCGGAGTCGTGGCTTCCAAGCTTGTTGAAACTTATTACAGGCCCACGATCCTGATCTCTCTGAACAGCAATATCGGCAAGGGCTCGGCACGAAGCATACAATCGATCCATATTTATGAAACATTGAAAACTCTCAGTGAGTACCTCGTCGGATTTGGCGGACACAAGCTTGCAGCGGGACTGGTGATAAAATCGGAGAACTTAGAAGACTTTAAAAACAATTTCTTTAAACTCCTCAACTCGACCCTGACGGATGACATGCTTGTCCCTTCACTCAATATAGATGCGGTACTGAATTTCAAGCAGATTACGCGAAAGGTCGTCGATGAGCTGAGGCTTCTCATGCCCTATGGCCCAGGGAATGCAGAACCCGTATTTATTTCATACAATGTGAAGATTACAGATCCGGTAATGCTCAAAAATAATGTCTTAAGGTGCAAGGCTGTGCAGGACGATGCCGTCATGGAAGTTATATCGTTCAGGACCGTCGAATCCATCGACAGCTTGCCAAAATACGCTCACATAGCTTATTATATCAGGAATAATACATTCAATGGCTCGGAAAATATCGAGCTTGTTCTCAAGGATATCGTAACTTCACAGAATTGACACGTGAAGATATCGAGACTAACATAAGAATAAACAAAGAGAGGTAACTATATGGCAAGGGTAACGGTTGAAGATTCACTCAAGATCACCAATAACAGATTCATACTGGCACAAATTGTTATGAAAAGGGCAAAGCAGCTCATAAAAGGTGCAAATCCCTTTATTGACAATAAAGATGATAATAAGGAGATAGTCCTTGCTTTAAGAGAAATTGCTGCAGGCAAGATCCCCTATACTGTCGGTACTGCGAAAAAATAAGGTAATCTTTATGCCGGCATATCCCCGGCTAAAAACGGGATGTGCCTTCAAAGATAGATTATGATCAGGTTGAATGAAATTCATGAAAAGATACTTTCCTATAATCCGGATGCTGATTTAGATCTCATCAATAAAGCTTATGTTTTTTCCGCAAAGGTGCATAACGGACAGGTACGCATGTCCGGTGAACCTTATCTTATCCACCCCATGGAGGTTGCCGGGATACTTGCCTCTCTGAGAATGGATGTGCCGACCATTGCTGCCGGACTGCTCCACGACACGGTTGAAGATACCTGGGCAACAGTAGAAGAAATCACCGAGCTGTTCGGCAAAGAGGTCGCTGACCTTGTGGAAGGTGTTACAAAGATAAGCAATATTACTTTTAATACCGAGGCTGCAAAACAGGCTGAAAATTTCCGTAAAATGCTTGTGGCGATGGCAAAGGACATACGGGTAATAATCATCAAATTGGCGGACAGGCTGAACAACATGAGGACGCTCGAGTACATGCCGGAAGACAAGCGCGTGAGTATCGCAAAAGAGACACTCGACATATATGCACCCATTGCACACAGGCTCGGTATTTACTGGTTAAAATCCGAACTTGAAGATCTGTCATTCCGCTTTACAAAGCCGGAGTTTTATTACCGCCTCTCGAAGATGATCGCCAAAAGCCGTAAAGAACGAGAAAAATATGTCCATGAAGTCGAACACATCATAAAAGATATGCTTGAAAAAGAGGGGTTAAAGGTAGATGTAACTGGCAGGCCGAAGCATCTCTACGGTATATATCAGAAAATGGAAGAATCCAACCTCGATTTTGAGCAGGTTTATGATATCACTGCTTTCCGCGTGCTTGTGGATACTATAAAAGACTGCTACCAGACACTCGGCATTATCCATACGACCTGGAGGCCTGTTCCGGACAGATTCAAGGATTATATAGCAATGCCGAAGACCAACATGTATCAATCGCTGCATACGACAGTCATTGGCCCGAAAGGGGAAAGGGTCGAGATACAGATAAGGACACACGATATGCACAGGATTGCGGAAGAAGGTATAGCCGCACATTGGAAATATAAAGAAGGCAAGCTGCTCGAGACAAAAGATGACTCGACATACCGGTGGATCCGGCACCTTATAGAATGGCAGCAGGAACTGAAAGATCCGGAATCTTTTATGCAGTTTGTAAAAGTGGATCTGTTCCCGGACGAGGTATACGTGTTTACACCAAAGGGCGACGTGATAGAATTACCTGTCGGAGCGACACCCCTTGATTTTGCTTATGCAATCCATTCCGATGTCGGCAATCACTGTGCAAGCACGAAAATAAACGGCAAGATCGTGCCCCTGAAAACACCCCTTAAAAACGGCGATACCGTCGAAGTAATTACCTCGCCCGCAGCGCACCCTACGAGGGACTGGCTCAGGATTGTCGCTGTATCAAAGACAAAGGCAAAGATTCGGCAATGGTTGAGCAAAGAAGAACGTGAAGAGAGCAAGAAGATAGGCAAAGAACTGCTGGAAAGCGAATTCTCGAAGTTCAATCTCAATTTCTCGAAATTCATTAACTCAAGCGAAATACACAACTATCTCGCAGAGGCAAATTTAAAAAATATAGACAACCTGTACTCGCAAATAGGATACGGGAAATTGTCCCCGCTGCAAACGATAAAACATCTCATTCCTGTGGATAAGCTGCAGGAACAGAAACCCAAAGCTGACAGCGCAATATCGAAGCTGTTCAAACTTGTGGCGAGAAAATCATCGACTGCCGTCAAGATCAAAGGTATGGACGATATATTAGTCAGATTTGCCCATTGCTGTAATCCCATTGTCGGCGACCCTATCGTCGGCTTTATAACGAGAGGCAGGGGCATAACCATTCATACGGCAGATTGCTCAAAAACTCTTGAGCTGGACCCGGAACGCAAGATTGAGGCAGAGTGGCATACAACAAGCAACATACTCAGACCCGTCAAGATCCTGGTAACAGGCAATGATAAACCGGGTCTGCTTGCAAGTATAACGAACTCCATTTCGACACTCGGAGTAAACATAATAAGGGCTTCTGTCGCACCGAATAAAAATCAGAAATCCACGCTGATGTTCGAGATCGCTGTCAAAGATACTCATCAACTCAGGGATGTCGTCAACAGCATATCGAAAATAAAAGATGTGACCAATGTACAAAGAATAGCTGCAGGAGAAACTGCATGAAGAAGCAGAGAAGCACGGACAAGCTCCCAAAACCAGTAGGGCCTTACTCGCAGATGATCGAATGCAGCGGCTTCTTGTTTTTCTCGGGACAGATTGCTTTAGACCACCTGACTGGCGATGTCGTGCAAGGAGATGCGGCACTGCAAACAGAAGCAATTTTAACGTCCGTACGAAATGCGCTTACAGAGCAAAAATTAACTTTGGAGGATATCATAAAAGTCACTGCATACCTCGTCGACAGCAAAGATTTTACTGCATTCAATACGGTTTATGCCCGCTATTTCAATGAAAATCTCCCGGTGAGGACCACCGTATTTGTCAATGCCCTGCCGAAAAACGCAAAGGTAGAGCTCGATATCATTGCTTACCGATCCCCTCACCAACCTTCATTGCCAAACTCATAATCGTAATCTGCGGGTTCAGCTTCGTTGACGTGGGAAACAGAGAGGCATCTGCTACATAAAGCCCGTTTACCTCATAGGTTTCCCCGTCGGGCTTCACCACTGCCGTTGAATCGTCATTGCCCATCATCGCAGTGCCCATGGGATGAAACGCCATGAGCTCGAGCGACCATGCGGGCGGTAACTTATCCATAAGCTCATCCGCCTCTCTTGCATTCTGTAGTACGGGCTTCGTGGCAATCTGTGTATGCACCTCCGTTGCTCCTGCCGCAAACCAGACCTTTGCCGTTATTGCAATGGATTTTACCATTTTGACGTGGTCTTCTTTTGAAAGTGTATATGAAATCATGGGACTCCCCATTCCCCCGAATCCCGGAGACACCTTACCCGATCCTGTATCTGAGATCAGTGCACCGAACGACCCCATATGTGCATACTTATCCATCATACGTGTATGCCTTTCACCCACAAAAGGAATGGATTGAGCGATGATTGAAGGAGGCACAAACTGTCCCTGAATAAATATGCCCTCTTCGGCATACTGGTGTATATTATAGCCCTGAGGCACTCCGATCCAGCCATCCACACGTTCATGGAACATTGCAGATACACGCGCTGCAGGGTGTATATGAAGATTCCTGCCGATACGCGGATGTTTTAAGCCATTCTTCCTCAGAAACACAGGGGTAGAGATAGCGCCTGAAGCTACGATAACATGGGGAGCATTTATGGTAACGCGCTTCGATGTTGTTTTACCCTGCGGATCAAGGAACACGCCTTTTACACCCTCGATCCTGCCGCTCTTTATGATAAGCTTTACGGCTTTCGCATGCGAATACAACGCTGCCCCGTACTTTATTGCATCAGGAATGAAATTCAGCATCGTGCCATATTTTGCATCCCTCGGACAGCCGAATGCACAGAAGGCACAGCCGTCGCATTCATAAGTATTTCTCGGTATGGGCGCTCCGGCGAGCCCGAGTGCCTCTGTCCCCTTTCTGAAAAGTCCGCTGTTTTTACCGAAAATATTTTCAGGCACGGGTTCGACATGAATCTCCTTTTCTACAAACGAAGCCAACCTGGCATACTCATCATCGGTCAGCCAATGTATGCCGTAGCCGTCACGCCAGTTTTTAATCACGGATGCGGGCATCCTGTAGCAGGTGCCCGAGTTTATGGTCGTCGTGCCTCCAACCGATTTGCCGAGAGGTATGATTATGGGCGGGGTCCCAAGAGAAGTTATAAACCCATGGTCCCTGTATAATGAGGTAAAGGCATCTACAGGTTTTTGAGTGAAGTCCTCTCCGGTGAGATATGCGCCCTCCTCAAGGATGACTGTTTTCATACCCGCTTTTGCGACTGCATATGCTGCTGCAGCACCGCCTGCACCGGATCCTATGACGCACACATCGGCATTTATATTGACATCGCTGTCTGCTGAGGAACCATCTATAAAAGCAGGTTTTTTCACTCTTCCTTTAATACCTTCGCACTGTCTCGTAAATCCAACCTGCTTTTCGATTTCATCTATAGAATAGTATGACAGGGTAACAAAAAGCTTGAGTACCATTAATATACTGGCGCTGATCCTGCCTTGAAAATTACCGATATATCGGGCTCTTGCATTAATATCCATCCTGGAGAGCCTTGTTCCCCTGCTCAATAACGGCAGATATTCAACTAAATATAAAAGTAGTGTAAACCCGGATTTCACAAACTTTGGTGCATGTTTCAGATAGGTTTCAAGCTGGACGATAGATTTTTGTTTTATAGTGTCAGGAATATCCGGTTTCTGAATCATAGCTTCGAGAAGACTTATAAAGAGCTTTTGTTTGTTCATGCTACAACTCCTCCTTATGGAGTTCGATTATCACTATAAAAATACTTTGTCATCAGAAATAGCTGTCCATAAATGAAAATGAAGGATAGATTCATATTCGCTTGAAAAAACCTTGAAAGTCGTGGTTAATAAGAGAGTATGAAGATTGCATTCATGGGTATAAGGGGCATTCCTGCAAGTTACAGCGGGTTTGAAACATTCGTTGAGGGCTTATCGACAAGGCTTGTAAAGAAGGGACACGAGGTTACGGTTTACAACCGCTCGACTCACGTAAAATACAGGGAACCTTTATATAAAGGCGTTAAACTCGTAAGGCTTCCGACTATACCTACAAAGCATCTCGATACGATAATGCATACCTTTCTCTCTATCATTCACGGCATGTTCAAAGGGTATGATATTGTTTATTTCTGCGGTGTAGGAAACAGTATACTTTCGTCACTCTTGAGGATCACGGGCGCAAAGGTGATTTTAAATGTGGATGGGGCTGACTGGGAAAGAAAGAAATGGGGAAGATTCGGCAGGTGGTTCTTGAGGGCAAGCGAAAAGATAGCGGCAGTTTTCCCAACTATTATTGTAGCCGATTCATTAGCCGTTAAAAGATATTACAAGGATCATTATGATAAAGAGAGCATCTTTGTCCCCTATGGCACAGAACTTGATCAAAGGTCATCCGGGGACCACGATGTACTCAAAAAATTCGGTCTGCAACCGGATGATTACATCCTCTACGTGGGAAGGCTTGTGCCGGAGAATAACGCACATCAGCTTATCGGTGCATACAAAAAAATCGCTACGGAAAAAAAGCTCGTTTTGGTAGGCGATGCACCGTATGCGGATGCATACAAGGCTGAACTGAAACAACTGTCGGGCAGCGACGAGAGGATTGTTTTTACGGGTTATGTGTTCGGAGAAAATTATAAATGTCTCATGAGGAATGCCTACATCTATGTACTTGCATCCGAGGTCGGAGGCACGCACCCGGTACTCATCGAGGCGCTTGCAGCAGGCAATGCGGTCATTGTCAATAATATTCCATCGAGCGTCGAGGTCATAGCGGATGCCGCCATAGCGTATGACGGCAAAAAAGGCAGTGTAGCCCTCTCAGAGAAACTTGGATTGCTGCTTGACGATGAAGGGCTGCATGCGTCATTAAGAGAAAAGTCACGGGGCCGGATAAAAGCTTTGTATCTGTGGGACACAGTCACGGAAGATTACCTCAAGCTGTTCGAGTCCCTTGTTAAACAATAAAAAGCGGGCGACCGGGGTCGAACCGGCGACGTCAAGCTTGGGAAGCTTGCATTCTACCACTGAATTACGCCCGCATCGAAGATTGATCTATCAAGGCCAAGCGGGAAAGTCAATCATAAGAATAAATTCTAAATACGAATGTCTAAATCCTAAACAAATCCAGAATTTTAACTTTAAACGTTTTTAAGTATTTGAGTTTCGGATTTTGATATTGTTTAGAAATTAGGATTTTGAATTTGGGATTTGACACCTAACAATAACCTTGACAAAGAGCCGCAAATGAATGACTATTCATTCAATATCTCAATACAATATGAAAAAGATCATTAACCACGAAAAAAATGACAAACATGAACAGATAATGCGGGCAGCTATCAAGACATTTGCAAGAAAAGGCTTTTACAACACCCGCATATCGGACATTGCAAAAGAGGCAAATGTAGCTGATGGCACCATATACCTCTATTTCAAGAACAAGGACACCCTCCTCGTGTCTCTTTTTGAAGAAAGCATGGACGAGATCATACACATGGTAAAAGAAAGACTTTCGGAAATCAGCGATCCCATAGAACAATTATGCGCTTTTATCAAGATGCACTTCGAGCTTATCAAGAGAGACAAATTTCTTGCAGAAGTCATCAGTGTCGAGTTAAGACAGAGCAACAAGTTCATAAAAGAATACAAGAACATAAAATTTAAGGAATACCTAAATATTATCTCAGCAATCATAAGAGACGCGCAGGCACAAGGACTTGTTGCAAAACACCTTATGCCCGGTATCCTGAAAAGGATAATATTCGGTGCACTCGATGAGCTTACGCTGATCTGGGTACTTGCAGGTGATTCAAAGTATACAATTGACAAACTCAGCTCTGATGCTACCGAAGCTTTAATAAAAGGCATAGCTATAAAAAAATAAATAGAGAGGAGGTAACGGTGAAGATTCTTGTAACGGTAAAAAGAGTGAGCGATCCCGAGGCTAAGATAAAAATAAAGCCCGATGGATCATGGATACAAACAGAGGGAATTAAGTTCGTGGTAAATCCGTTTGATGAGATTGCTGTGGAAGAGGCATTGAGGATAAAAGAAAAGCAGACAGGAGAGGTCGTGGTGGTATCGATAGGGGAAAAGACGGTTGCAGAGCAGATAAGGGCAGCACTCGCGATGGGAGCGGACAGAGGCATATTCGTAAACTACACGGGCGGTTATGACTCTTATGATGTTGCAACTATCCTTGCAAAGGTAGTTGAACAGGAAAAACCGGACATCGTTATTCTCGGCAAACAGGCTGTCGACGACGATATGGGGCAGGCGGGCTTTATGCTTGCAGAGCTGCTCGGCTATCCTCAGGCTGCGTTCGCATCAAAGGTTGAAATAAGCGATGACAAGAAAAAAGCGAAGGTAACACGAGAGATAGACGGCGGTCTTGAGATTAAAGAGGTCGAACTCCCGTGTGTCATTACAGCGGATCTCAGGCTCAATACGCCGAGATATGCGTCTTTACCCAATATCATGAAAGCAAAACAAAAGCCCATCAAAGAGCTTACTGTCGATGCCCTGGGTGTAGCGGTAAAACCGCGTGTTACCATCAAGAAACTGACAGAGCCGCCAAAGAGAAAAGGCGGGGTAAAGGTTGAGTCCGTTCAGGACCTGGTCAGCAAGCTTAAAAATGATGCAAAGGTTCTATAAAAGGAGGCTAACGTGGGTAATGTAATAATACTATGCGAACATAAAAATGATGAGCTCGTAAAGCAGAGCCTTTCTGCAGTGAAAGCCGGCATTGATGCTGCAAAGGCACTGTCGGGTAAGACCTTCCTGCTTTTAATGGGTTCGGGTCTTGATAAGGTAAAAGGGGCTGTTTCCAACTATGGCGCAGATGCTGTTCTTGTCGTCGATGATCCTTCACTCGCAGGATACACTGCAGAGGCATACGCAATAGCGGCTTCCGAAGCTATAAGGGCAAATTCGGCAAGCCTTGTTCTCGCTACGACATCGGCCTTCTCGAAAGAACTCCTGCCGAGAATAGCGGTAAAACTCAAGGCCGGCATGGTTTCGGATATACTTTCAATAAGTGCGGACGGCGGCAAGATTTCCGGGTTTTCAAGGGCAATGTGGGCAGGCAGTGTAGTAGCGGATGTTACCGTCGACGGTGAAATAATCGTTGCAAGTGTAAGAGGTACTGCTTTCGAACATGCGCCGAAAGTCGATACGGCATCAGAGATTAAGGCGGTAGGCGTAAAGGTCGACACACAGGCACTGAAAGCAAAACAACTTGAAGTTGTGGAACATAAATCGACAAGGCCCCAGCTGGCAGATGCAAGCGTCGTTATATCCGGCGGCAGAGGACTGAAAGGTCCGGAAGGATTTAAGACCATAGAACAGCTCGCGGACCTTCTTGGTGCTGCAATCGGAGCATCGAGGGCAGCGGTTGATGCGGGCTGGGTGCAGAACGACCTTCAGGTAGGACAGACCGGCAAGATAGTCGCCCCGGGTTTATACATAGCTGTCGGCATATCAGGTGCGATACAGCATGTTGCGGGTATGAAGGATTCAAAGACCATAGTCGCCATTAACAAGGACCCTGATGCGCCTATTTTTCAGATAGCCGATTACGGGCTCGTTGCGGATTTTGCAAAAGCAGTCCCCGAATTGGTTGAGGAAATCAAAAAAATAAAATAGATACAATTGCAGGGGCACACTATACTGTGCCCCTTTTTTATGGAGGTAACATGAAATCAATATTTGTAGCCATCGTCTTAATTGTATCCCTTGGCTATTTCTTTTACAAAGTAATGACCCTGGTGAAATTCGTCCTGCTTGGTAAGCCGGAAAACCGTTTCGATCAACTGGGCAAGAGAACATGGATGATGATAAGAAACGCAATCCTTCAGCTTGCCAATTTCAAGCGTCCAAAGGGCGATATCCTCTATGCAGGCATCATGCATTTTATGATCTTCTGGGGGTTCATGATCCTGCTCCTTGGAGAAATTGAGATACTCGCTGGCGGGCTGGTATCTGATTTTACCTTTCAGTTTTTAGGTTATCCGCTTTATTCTTTATTTATCTTTTCACAGGATTTGATGGCAGCAGCAGTTCTGATAGCAATAGTAATGTCCTTACTAAGAAGATTCATAGAGCATCCGAAAAAACTTAACTATCACTTCGGCTCTTATTTAATATTGGGGCTTATTACAGGACTGATGCTCACTCTGTTTGCCATGAACGTAAGCAATGGGGTAAACCCGGAAGAGCCTGTGTCAAAAGCAGTACACTGGATGCTCTTTGCAGGCACTTACATTAAAGTATTTCATGTTACCCAGCCGTTATCTCCCGCAGTCTTTGAAGTGATCTGGTGGGCGCACCTGCTTATGCTTTTGTTTTTCCTCGATTTTATTCCGAATTCGAAGCACCTGCATTTGCTTGGTGCAATCCCGAACAATTTCTTTTTGAACCTCACGGACAAAACAATGCAGCTTCAGCCCATAAATTTCGAGGCAGAGGGTGTTGAAACCTTCGGTGTTTCGAAGTTCGAGGAACTCACCTGGAAGCAATTGCTCGATGGACCTGCATGCACGGAGTGCGGCAGATGCACGGATGACTGTCCTGCAGCAAATACGGGCAAGATACTTTCACCACGGGAGGTTATCCTCAATATCAAGGAAAACATGAAGGCAAATGGTCCAAAGATGCTAAAATTGAAACAAGGTGAAAAACTCGCAGACGATCAAAGAGTTCCGCTTTTAGCAGATGAGGCAGTTGGCGATCAGCGCATGGCATTCAAGAAGGAGCACCCGACAGAGCATAACACGGCCACCTCAATCTCTCCTCAGGAACTTTGGGCTTGTACGACATGCGGTGCATGTCAGCAGATATGCCCTGTAGCCAATGAGCATATCAGGGATATTATAGACATGAGAAGGTATCTCGTCATGACAGAAAGCAAGATGCCTCAGGAGCTTTCGGCAACGTTCAGGAACAATGATACCAATGGTAATCCATGGGGGCTCGGTTTGGATTCACGGCTTGATTGGGCAGAAGGACTCGGCATCAAAACCATGACAGAGCAGCCGGACGCAGAGATCCTTTACTGGGTAGGGTGTGCGGGTGCTTATGATGACAGAAACAAAAAGATTGCAATCGCATTTGTCAAGCTCATGCAGGCTGCCAATGTCAAATTTGCGGTACTTGGGACAGAAGAGTCGTGCTGCGGTGACTGGGTAAGGCGCGCGGGCAATGAATATGCGTTCCAAACACTTGCAAAGCAGAACATAGAAACACTGAAGAAGTACAATGTAAAAAAGATTGTAACAGCATGCCCGCATGGATATTATACGCTCAAACACGATTATCCGGAATTCGGCGGCAATTACGAGGTGATCCATCACTCGCAGTTTATAAACCTGCTCATAAATGAAGGCAGGCTCAAACCGGCAAAGCCTATGGAAAAAACAGTTACCTACCACGATTCATGCTATCTCGGCAGGCACAATAATATTTACGCTGAACCCCGTGATGTCTTGGCTGCAGTGCCGCAGGTAAAGATGGTTGAGATGAAACGCAGTTATGCAAATAGTTTCTGCTGCGGTGCCGGAGGTGCCAGAATGTGGCTTGAAGAAAAAGAGGGAGATCGTATCAACAGGGTAAGGACTGCAGAAGCTTTATCAGTCAAAGCCGATGTCATAGCAACTGCCTGTCCGTTCTGTATGACCATGATTGACGACGGTGTTAAGGACAAGGGTGTCGAAGATAATGTCAAGGTACTCGATATAGCGGAGATCGTACAGAGAGCACTATAAAAATAAATACTTTTTTTAAAAAAACAGCTCTCTAAGAATCTGCATCGTTTCCAATCTCTTTGACGCAGGCAGTGAGAGGAAATAATTCATATCAAAACTGTGAGCAGATTTAAAGTCATTTATCTTTTTTATCCACACCTTTTTCATTTTAGATAATCTCCATACTCGGACACCTTGCACCCATTCCACATTATTCATTCTATCATAAATATGACGTATGAAAAGCTGCGGTGAACCTTTGTAAGGACAAGTTACTCGTTTGAGTAATTTTGTTGTAATTTGACCGGGAAATGCTATAGCTTTTTAACCCGGTTAGAAAGGACGGGTCTGCACACCGAAGTGTATATGTTGCGGTAAACAGGCGTGACTTGAGACCATGCCCTTCTTATGAGGAATTCAAAATTTATTATGGTATCCCTGTCATGAATGGCGGGACTTTCTAAAGGGGTAAATCTTTAAAGGAGGCTTTTATGGCAAAAATAGAAGATCTGCTGGCACT
>JBBIVV010000015.1:5459-50315 GCA_037439545.1 bacterium | reverse complement strand
CCGGAATATGAAAAAAAGAATTTAAGAGAAAAGATTTATCAGGATTATAGAATAGTTCATAGAATCAAAAAAGATAGCCTTAAAGAGACTGACCATTACTGAAGCGAAGTATTTTTTATCAACTCAGAACGTGGACAGCTCTCCTGCCGTGCCTTTGTACCCGTAGCATTTGTACAGATAGAAGGTGAACCGCACGGCGTGGTCATGTTTTGCACGGATTATAAGCTCTCCTGCGGGCGCAACGCGGTCAAACAGTTCTGAGACCTCTTTCTCTATCGGCGCATACCCTACATACACGGCATCATTGTTTTTGACAGCCCTGAAGTTATTCCACAAATCATACTGACTAAAACGGCGGATTACAGGGATTTCATAAATCTCCGGATGCCCTTTGACATAAAATGCGAGTTCACCATTGAGTCCGTATTCATGGGTCGCGACAAAACTTCCTTCAGGCATCGTAGAAAGTAAATCCGAGACCTGGTTGCCGAGATCTTTCCATCCATAGAGCCTGTTTGTCGGGTCCCTTCGCGGCGGTATATATATACCGATGTCATGCATCAGGGAAGGGTAATAGGCAACTGCAGATGTGAGGACGCATAGAACTACAGTGAACGCAAGCCCGGTATTGATAAGCAGGCGGAAGCTATGTTTGCCTGTTTTATACTTTTCATAAAGCACATACACAGCGGCAATAGAACCTGTTATGTAGCCCGAAACAGGCCAGTTCGGCTCCGTGCGGCCTCCTATGCTGAGGAGCGCTATAAAGAGTATCACGGGCGCTGACAGGCAAAACAGGAAAAGATATTTGTCATTCTTGAATTTGATCCCTCTGTATCCGCTTACGGACAAACCATAGACCACTGCAATAAAGAAAAATCCGGCTTCTATACCAGCCTGTCCTCCGATATATTCAAACAAAGTAAAGGTGATATTTTTCGTTTCCGCCATCATACCAAGGGCATGCCTGAACATAACAAAGTTGTGCGTGGCATTCCAGATCAGTATAGGGCTTGCCACAATGAATTCTATAAGCAGGGCAAGGTATGGCTCTTTGCGCCTTAACCAGAACCTGGATTTTTCTGACAGCAGGACAAAAAGACCGACCTCTGCCGTGAAAAAGGTAAACATGTGATGTGACAGCAACCCGAGCCCAAGGCTGAAGCCGATAAGATACCACCACCATGCCCTGCCGTCTTTAATAAGCTTCCACAGGAATAGCGCGGTGAGAGACATGAAAAATACCTGGGGAGAATAGTACGTCATTATGATACCGCCGGTCATACCGATGGGAAGTATATGGAACAACACTATAACCCAGAACCCAAGCATACGTGACTCTGTAACATCGACGGTAAGTATGTAGATGACAAGAGCAGTTATTGCTGCGAATACAGGTGCTCCGAGTCGTACGGAGAATGCGGATAAGGGAAGTATATGAGTAAAAAAGACAATGGTCCATGCAATCATGGGACCCATGTCATAATAACTCAGTGCAGGGTGCCTTGACCAGTCCCAGAAATACGCTTCGTCCTGGGAGAGCACATAGTGAGTCGTCGCTATATAAAAGATCCTGAATACAAAAAATCCAATAATTAGGGCAAACGTTAAATAAGCGTACCTCTTATCTTTCATCTCAACTCCCTAAAGTTCGTCAATGTTATTTTCATGTCTTTTATCAATGCCTTGATGTTCTCAGACGTAAGCGCCTGAAGCTCATCTTCCCATGCATATCCCCAGTCGTAATAGTGTGACGCGTCATACCCCGGGTGAACCATGAGTTCTGTCATACCTTTGTTCAGGTTTCTGATCACGCGCGAGAGGTTGGTTTCATTCATGTGTCCTCCATATTCAAACCCGCGAAACGCATCCGGGAATTTAAAGCTGTGATTTTTTAACTTTACTTTAAAACTGTTCCCGATCAGTATCATTGCAAGGCCCTGAGCGCTCAGTATGCGGCCTTGCGGCACCCGCACCCACTTTATATTAAACCGGTGTGCAAGTTCTATTATGATGTCCCGTATGCCCGGCAACAGATGGAGGTGCTGATGGCTGTCAATATGGCTGACGGGTATGTTGTTGTTCCTGAGGATCCTGATCTGTTCCGACAGTTCTTTTCTCAGTGCATCGTGATCGAACCTTCTGAAGATAATCCTCGGAATGACCTCTTTATAGCTTTTGAGGAACATTCCATGGTCATCTACAAGGCCGCCGACTTTCCCGGAAACAGGTTTTTCCCCGCCCGTAAAGGTAAGGTGTATACCTGTATCGATACCCGTATCCTTTAATAAGCTTATAGATTCTTTAAAATACTTTCCGTTGACGACTACGGATGTAGAGGTGACAATGCCCCTGGAGTAAGCCTTTATAATACCTGTAGAGATCTCTTTGCACAGGCCGAAATCATCGGCATTTACTATAAGTTTTATGGTCATCGTCTCTTGACAACGGGCTGGATGAGTTTGATTTCCTGACGCAGTGATTTCAATTCCTTTATGATCTTTAAGATTACAGATGAGCTTGAAAGCGTTGATACCCCCCTGCTGCGCGGGAAATAGTTTGTCCCGAACTGTATGATCTTGAAGCCGTATCTTTCTGCCTTGATAAGCAGCTCTGCGTCTATAAAGCTGCCGTCTGATTTCAGGGTTACATGGTTGAAGACCTCTTTTCTCACAAGTTTGAATGAGAAATTCACGTCCTTGACCCTGAGATTAAACAAAAACTTTATAAGTGTATTGTACACATACGAATAGATCAGCCTTCTGAGCCCCTCGCCTGTCCTGTCAAACCTGAAAGCAGCAACTATGTCAGCCTCATAGTATCTCATGAGCCTGTAAGCTTTTTTTAATTCCATCATATCAAAAGGGAGGTCGGTATCGGAATAAAGTATAACATCCATCTTTGCGTTTAAAAAGCCCGTCTTCAAAGAACCTCCGAGTCCCTTGTTCGTACCGTGATGTATAACGTTTATTTTTTTATCTCCGGCACAAAGCTCGTCGGCAATCCTGCCGGTGTTATCTTTCGAGGCATCGTCGATAATCAGTATTTCATAATCCCCGATTTCCTGGTCCCTGAGCATACGCTCGCATACCTCTTTTGCAGCTTCAATAGCCCTTTTTATGTAAAGCTCTTCGTTATACATTGGATAAAAAACAGTAATCCCTTCCATTCACGATCTCCTTTAATAGGATTTATATACGCATTTTCCCAAAGATATGCAAACAAACCCCGTAACGCATTCTTTCTCCTTCCTTTGAAGAGGCTGTGGCATAATGTCATTCTGAGGCTTTAGCCGAAGAATCTGAAACCATAGACTCTTCGCGGAGTTTATCCTGAGCTAAAGAAAAGATTCTTCACTTCGTTCAGAATGACAAAAAGCGAAGGACTCAGAGTGACAACTTATGATTTCTGTAATCGTGATACAGTCTCAAAAAAAGGAGGCAAGGAGGGACTTTATTGGAATCCTCCGGTATAAAAAAGATCAGGATAACCGTAAGCCGGATTCTGTTCATTATGGCTATTTATCTGGGACTGCCATTGCTGACAGCCTCGAGCGACCGACCCGCAGGCATCGGACGGGCAGCCCTCAACCGCCTGCATATTCGGTCTTGCTTCGGATGGGGTTTACCCGGCTGCCACACTCGCGTATGACACCGGTGAGCTCTTACCTCGCCGTTTCACCCTTATCCCGCCGCTTGGCGGGACGGTTTACTTTCTGTTGCACTTTCCTTACCCTGATTTTATCGGGGCAGTCGCCGTTAGCGACCATCCTGCCCTTTGAAGTCCGGACTTTCCTCCCCGCTGTACCAGTAAAGGCAAGCGGAGCAGCCATCCATTATCCTGATCACGGTCAGTTTAACCTATCATAAAAAAGAGTCAACCCAAAAATATGCAGAGTTGAGAAAGGAAACAGGTTGATACGGTGTGGGGTGAAATATCAAATTTATTATTGTGCGGCGAGGAACGGTGCTATTCTGTCAAGTATCACGTCTGCGAGCAGGGACTTCTGCATCAGGGGAAGGTCTTCGACGGTACCGTCCTTGAACAGGAGCACGGCCCTGTTCGTGTCGACCCCGAATCCGCTGTCCTTTTCGGTCACGTTGTTCGCCACGATCATGTCCATATGCTTTTGCTTTAATTTTTCTTTTGCATACTGTTCCATCTTGTCTGTTTCTGCGGCAAAGCCTACGATGATCTTATTCCCCTTGGTTCTCGCTATATGGGACAGGATATCGGTCGTCCTGTTCAATCTTACCTCAAGATATTCCGAGGTTTTCTTTATTTTTTGTGCGCTTGTTTTTGACGGAGTAAAATCAGATACGGCGCTTGACATGATTATGGCATTCATTTTTTTGAACAGGCTGTTCACGTGCTCGAACATCTGCTGTGCCGATTCGATTTCTATGAAATCAACGCCATAGGGCGGCTTTATGGTAACCTTTCCCGACACGAGTGTAACGTGTGCACCTCTCATCCTCGCGGCCCTTGCAAGCGCATAGCCCATTTTTCCCGATGACGGGTTCGATATAAACCGCACCGGATCCATGTACTCCCTGGTAGGTCCGGCGGTAACGAGTATTTCTTTTCCCCGGAGATCTTTTTTGGTCAGGAGGAGCTCTGTTTCATCCATAATCTGATCAGGCTCTGCAAGTCTGCCTTTTCCCTCATATCCGCATGCAAGCCAGCCTTCATTAGGCTCTATAAAGTGGTAACCGTACTGCTTCAAGGTTTTTATGTTGTCCTGCACTATCCTGTTCCCGTACATATGAACGTTCATCGAGGGGGCGATAAGCACGGGCTTCGTCATTGCAAGCATCATTGTTGTCAGCATATCATCCGCTATGCCATGTGCGAGCTTTCCTATAAAATTCGCAGTTGCCGGAGCGACCACGGCTATGTCCGCGTTGTCGGGTATCGATATATGCTTGATCTCTGCTCCTGCAATAAGATCGAATGTATCCGAAAGGACCGGATTACCGGACAGTGCCTGAAAAGACATTTTTCCGACAAACTTTTCCGCATGTGCCGTCATGACGACATTTACCAGGGCATTATGCTTTACCAGGAGCCTTACGAGCTCCAAAGTCTTGTAGGCCGCTATGCCGCCCGTTACGCCTAAGAGTATATTTTTGTTTTCAAGTTTCATCTCTGTATATCCCGGTTAAAAACGGATTGTATGCCTTTTCATATCCTACTGTCGTCGGATCACCATGCCCTGTCAACAGCTTTGTGTTGTCGGGCAATGACAGTATATGGGTTTTTATGCTCGTTAATAGTGCATCATAATCTCCACCGGGCAGGTCTGTTCTCCCGACTGACTCAAAGAATATGAGGTCCCCTACGAGAGCTATGCCTTCTGATTTATTGTAAAGCATAATACTTCCCGGAGAGTGTCCGGGGGTAGTATGTACTTCAAATCCATAGGATGCTACGGGCACAATATCTCCCTCTTTCAAATAGTTGTCTATATGAGGCGGCTTTACCGGCGGAAAACCGAACATCGCCGCCTGTTCTGCAACGTGTTCAATAAAAGGTAGTTCATCTTTATGGGCAAGCACAGGTGCATTTAATGCCGAGCTCACATAATCCGCATCTTTGATATGATCGAAATGTCCATGCGTTATGATAATGCTTTTTAAGTCCACCTTGTTTTCCTTAATGATTCGTACCAATTTCTCCCCTTCATCTCCCGGGTCCACCAGTATACCCTCACCCGTATCCTTGTCCCATAAAAGGTAGCTGTTGACCCATAAGGGCCCTACCACAATAGCTTTTATTTTAAGTATGCTCAAGTATGTCCCTGATCATTGCTATATACTGTTCTGCTTCTGTCTCCTGCCTTCCTTCAGAATAGATCCTCATGACCGGCTCTGTGCCTGATAATCTGAGCAGGATCCACGAACCTCCTTCCAGCATCAGCTTTAAGCCATCCGTCTTGTCGATGCTGATCGGTTTGAATCTATCGATAAGCAGGGACGGTGTGTTTATCAGTGCCCTTGCATGTGCGAGTGTCTTATCGCTGAGCTGTACATCCCGTCTTTCAGCATACAACGTACCGACCATCTTATAAATGTCCGCAAGCATAGAACTGACAGACTTGTTCGCCCGTGCGACTGCTTCAAGCACGAGCAGGCCGGCAATAATACCGTCTTTTTCAGGAACGTGCCCTGTGATAGAAAGTCCTCCGCTCTCTTCGCCGCCGAACACGATCTTTCCCTCTGACAGAAGCTTCCCGATGTATTTGAAGCCGACCGGTGTCTCATATATCTCCCTGTTATGCTGACGTGCTATCCTGTCCATAAGGTGTGTCGTAGCAATGGATCTTCCGAGGCCGCCGTCAAAATCACGGGTTGTGAGTATATACTCGGACAGAACCGCAAGCACATAGTCGGGCAGTATGAATCTGCCGTGTCTGTCCACGATACCGAACCTGTCTGCATCCCCGTCCGTTGCCATACCCAGGGCGATTGTATCGTCATTCTCCATAAGCTTTCTTAAGTCATGAAGATTGGCCCCCTCAGGATCAGGTGCAGTGCCTCCGAAATAAGGGTCCTTTTCTTCATGCAGGGAAATATGCTTTATACCGTGTATCTCGCAGAGGGACTTGAGGTATCCCCTTCCTGCACCGTGCAGGGGGTCAATTGCTACCTTTAAGTTTGCTTTTGAAATCGCTTTGAAATCAATTTTGGCCTCAAGATCGTCCCTGTATTCTGGCATCGGATCTATAACCAATGTCGTGCCTTTTTTCATTTCTTTCTGCCGGAACAGACTGCTCTCCAGATATTGGTTCGCCAGTACCTCTATCTGTTTTGTTTCTTCCAACGTGGCAGGACCGCCCCATGACGGTGTAAATTTAATGCCTGTGTATGTCGGCGGATTATGGCTTGCAGTAATATTTACGGCACCGTCAAGCCCGTGTTTTATAACATAGAATGATATGACGGGTGTCGGTGTGTCACGGTTTGTCAGGAGTACATCTACGCCAAGGGTGTTCAATACTTCTGCGGCACTCTTTGCAAATACATCTCCCATAAAGCGCGGGTCATATCCCACCATAATCTTTGGAGGGTCGTTTTCAGGATGGGCATGAATAAAATCGGCTATAGCATGTATCGTAGCTGCCAAAGTTTCAAAGGTAAATGTATCTGCTATGATACCCCTGAAGCCGGATGTCCCGAATTTGATTAACTTCTCCATTACTGCGATATACTGATCTTGTAGCCTTCTGATGCGGCAAAGGTCATGGCGTTTGTTGCAATACTCTGCAGGCCGAGTGACTTGGCAGCGGTGAGGTTAACCGTAAGTTCCAATCCTTTCGGCGAAGAGATCGGTATCTGCGATGGCTTTAGGCCGCCGATTAACCGGTTCACGATACCGCAGCCCTGACTCCCTATGTTAGCATAGTTCGGTGCAAGGGACACGAGTGCTCCTTTGTCCACCATTATCTTTGAAGAGGCAAGAAACGGTATTTTCCTGTCATTGGTGTAACTGAGGATTGTTGCAAAAGCCTGCAGGACCGTTATGTCCGGCAGCATCCAGTATGCATCGATGCCTTCTGCGAATGCCCTGAGTGCTCTCGTAACGTCATTCGGGGTGTCTATCTTTGCAGCTATCATCCTGAAACCGAGCTGACTGGAGATCTTCATTGCTTCTTTTATATCATTGAAGCTGTTTTTAGGATTGTAGATCACGCCGACCTTCGTTACAGCCGGGACCAGAGCTTTGAGGGCCCTGAGCTGTGTTTCTACGGGGATGTTCATGGATATGCCTGTCATATTATCGATACCCTGGAGCCCTATCTTTTCCGGGCTCTGTACCATGATGAATACAACCGGGATTGTTTTGTCTATGTAGAGTCTCGCTATCTGTGCTGCCGGGGCGCCCACGGCAAGTACCACAGTTGGTTTGCTCTGGTTTATCTGACCTGCAATCTCCTCGCCGCGTGCCTGGTTCTCTTCCATGTCGTACTCTTTTGTCTTTGTTCCGCTACAGTTGATCGTAAACCCCGTAATTGCTTCATTGTAGGGAGCAAGATTCCGGGTTTTTATAATCGCAACATCCCCTGCAAGAGCAGAAGAAACGAACACAAACGTCGTGATTACTGCTATTATTTTATAAAATAATTTATATTTTTTCAGCATTAATTTCCTGTATATAATTATTCCGTAAATTTGTCAAACATGTTTATACGGTTCTGTAAAACTTTGCAGGCACTGCCGTATGATGATATAAGTTGTGAATGAAGTGTAATAAAATTATTACTGCTGTAATAATAACGGCATCTCTATTATTGCTCTGCAAGACCGGCAATACGCAGGACAGGCAGCCGGCGCTCGGGATTGCAGTGACAGGGTTTGGGGCGCCGGCCATCTCAATTATCGGAGTGCTGGAGGTGCTGAACGAGTATCACATAAAGGTCCGTTACGCAGCAGGCACAAGCCTTGGAGCAATGATCATAGGGCTTTACAGCTGCGGGTATACTCCATCCGAGATACAGAGCATGTTTCAACGCATACAGTATGAATCTTACCTTCAGGACCGCACATCGAGGGACACTGTAGCTATCGGTGAGAGGAAATACAGCGATTATCACCTGCTGAGAATAAATTTTTCAGGTGCAGGTGTCGAGCTGCCCAAGGGGCTGCTCTATGCGCAAAAAATTCTGTCACTCCTTGATCTGTACGCAATGGGGTGTACCTACAATGCGAACATGGATTTTAATAAACTCCCCGTGCCGCTCCGCATTGTGGCAACCTCTCTTGACAATGGTTCTCCCGTGACTCTCGATAGCGGAATGCTTTCCAACGCACTAAGGGCGACCATATCTATGCCGCCCTATATCTCGCCTTTTCAGTACCATGGCACACGGCTTGTTGACGGTGCTTTGAGTGAACCTCTGCCGGTAGGGCTCTTGAAACAGATGGGAGCGAACATCGTATTGTCAGTCATACCGGATGAGAAGGAACCTGAAACATCATCCGCACTCGGTATTGTCAACAGGCTATTTTATGCATATAAAACGGCAGCCGTTCATGAAGAGTCAGAGCACGCGGACGTCGTAATAACGCCTGCCACATCTTCGTATGACATCGCTGATTTTCAGGATATCGAAAGGCTTGTCGCGCTCGGCAGGATCGCTGCGTATAAGGCAATACCGCGCATACTCGATCTCATATCGCCTGCCCGTCCGGTTTCCTATGATACTTCGGACATTACCGCAGAAACCCGCATTCCGGAGAACAGCACCGGTCACAGAATAATAGGGATAAACCCGGCTGATGTACCCTCGATTTCTGAAATAAGGATTACCGGCAACGTTAAAACAAGCGACGGAGTAATAAGACGCAGGATATCCGTAATGCCGGGTGACGCATTCAACGTGGACAGGATTATTGCAGACCAACAAAGCATCTATGCACTCGGATATTTCGAGAATGTATATTTTACCATAAAGAAACATCCGGGCAATGAAGTCATACTTGAATATCATGTAGTCGAAAAGCCGACCACCTACATAGGCATCGGCTTGAGGGATGATATGGACGAAGGGCTCGAAGAGCTTGTAGATTTCAACATGGATAATTTTCTCGGTACGGGTACGAGGTTATATCTTCATACCATATCCGGCAAGCGCATGACCTACCAGATCGGGTATGAAGTCCCCGAGCTCCTTTCTACAGGGACAGGCATGGGAGTGAAAGGATTTTACAAAAGGAATGAGCTGTTCTTATACAACAATGAAAGAAAGGTATCGTTGTACGCACAATCGCAGTGGGGAGGAGAGTTCGATGCCGGGCATTATACCTCGACGAACGGAATGCTCTTCGCATTCTACAGGTATGAATATGTAAAGGTAAGCGAGATACTCGGTAACAGTATCGGTTCACCGCCTGCCTCGAATCCCCAGACAGCCGGTCTTGGATTCAGGTATGATACACTGGATGATACGACCTTCCCTTTACACGGTATGTTACTTGATACGGAAATTTCGAATGTTAATTCCCCTGGCCGTTCAACCGCGGGTGGTTACTACAATTTTAACAGATTTATGGGATCTTTTAAAGGATACAAAACGTTCACCGGCATACATACATTCGGCGTGGATGCGAATATCGGCGGTATTGATAACGGCACAGTACCGTTCTATGAATCGTTCAGCCTCGGAGGCATGAGCTATGTTCACGGCTATTATCAGCTTGCGGGATACGACAGGGAAGAATTTATTGGAAAAGATTTAGCTGCAGGCTCATTATCATATCTGTTAAAGATGCCTCAGCCGTCATCGAGCTTTCTGAAAAGATGGTTCGTTGCGGTTAATCTTCAATCAGGGGATGTGTTTAACTCCATTTCACAGGCAAAATTCAAGACAGGACTGGATTTTGGAATATACTTCGATACGTTTCTCAGTCCCATAAGGTTTGATGCAGGTTGGGCAGGGGACGGGCATGTTGCATATTATCTCACCGCAGGATACAGCTTCTGAACCGTAAAAATCCTCGCAAACTCTTCCGGTGAATAAAATATCCATGTGCAGGTGAGGCAACTTGCCCAACATGCAAAATGTGGCGGGCAGGATACCTGTCCTACTCTCTACCGTTATTTCTGTGCAACGGCACCGCTCATCTCAATCATTCTTTCGAGAGGGATACGTGCCTTTTTTATGACTGCCGGTGAAAGGGTTATCTCGTGCTGGTTTTTTTCGAGGGCAAGTACTATGTCTTCAAGTCTTGTTCTTTTCATGTTCGGGCAGATAAACCCGTTTGAAGCAAGTATGAATTCTTTTTCAGGGTTGTTTTTACGCAACTGGTACAGGATCCCCTCCTCGGTACCGATGATAAATCTTTTATGCGGATCTTCTTTTGCAAACTTTATAATGCCGGAGGTCGATGTTACCTTGTCCGCAAGAGCAACGACCTCGGGCCTGCACTCAGGGTGACACAAAAACAGCGCATCAGGATAGCGTTGTTTTAACAGGGCTATCTCCTCAGGGTGGATATGGTGATGTGTGGGGCAGTAACCGTTCCAGATAATCATTTCCTTATCGACAAATTGTTTGACATAATTGCCGAGGTTTTTATCAGGGACAAAGATCACCTTATTTGCAGGAACGGATTTTACGATATTGACTGCATTCGACGACGTGCAGCATACATCCGAAAGTGCCTTGACGCCGGCATTCGTATTTACATAGCTTACCACAAAGGCACCGGGATAATCTCCCCTCAGTTTTTCAAGCTCCTGCGAGGTAATCATATCTGCCATGGGACAGCCTGCATGGGCATTGGGCAGAAGGACTGTCTTGCCGGGTGAAAGTATTTTGGCGCTCTCTGCCATGAACCTTACACCGCAGAACACTATAATGCCGGCATCAGTCTTTGATGCTTTTACGCTCAACTCATAGGAATCGCCGGTAAGATCGGCTATCTCCTGTATTTCTGCTCTCTGATAGTTATGCGCCAGCAGGACGGCGTTCTTTTCCTTCACCAGTCTGCGTATTCTGTCCTGAAGTCCTCTTTTCTCCATGATATAAATAGTGTAAGCATACAAGCGGGAAATGACAACCTTTACCCCACCATGCCTTGCTCCAGGTCCGTTAAAAGACGCAGGGTCAATGTTGCGGGTGTTACAGCCCGAGCGGCGCCCTGTCGAGGCTGCGGTACTGGATCGCTTCCGCTATATGATGTGATCTGATATCAGGGACACCGTCGAGATCGGCAATGGTCCTCGCAACTTTTATAAGTCTTGTGTACGCCCTTGCCGAAAGCCCCATCCTTTCAATGGCGGATGAGAGAAGGCTTATGGATGCCTCGTCCAATTTACAGAATTTCTTTATATGTCTGGACATCATCTGGGTGTTCGAAAATATTTTTAATCCTTTGAAGCGTTCCTGCTGTATGGTCCTTGCCTGCTCGACCCTTTCGAGTATATGGACTGAAGATTCCTGGGAACCTTCTCTTATGATATCTGTAAATCTCACCGCAGGCACGTCGATCTGTATATCAAACCTGTCCAGCAGGGGACCCGATATCCTTGAACGATACTTCAGTATTGAAGATACGGTGCAGGTGCACTGGTGATGGGGATCTCCATAGTATCCGCACTGGCAGGGATTCATCGCAGAGACAAGCATAAATCTCGAAGGAAAGGTAAGGGTTTGCTGTGCCCTTGATATGGTAACGTGTCCGTCCTCAAGAGGCTGGCGGAGCGCCTCAAGCGCATTCCTTTTGAATTCGGGAAGTTCATCCAGAAAAAGCACGCCATTGTGCGCAAGGCTGACCTCTCCGGGCTTTGGCTGCTGTGTGCCCCCGACGAGTCCTACATCAGAGATTGTATGGTGGGGTGAACGGAACGGTCTTCTTACCATAAGAGCAGTGCCATGACCGAGTATGCCCGCTACACTGTGGATCTTTGTCGTTTCTATCGCTTCTTTGAAAGTCATGCGCGGGAGGATTGCAGGGAGCCGCATGGCAAGCATGGTCTTGCCGGAGCCGGGGGGGCCGATCATCAGTACGTTGTGTCCGCCTGCCGCAGCTATCTCAAGTGCCCGCTTTGCATGCTCCTGGCCTTTTACCTCATTGAAGTCAACGTCATAAACAGACGAATTGTCGCTCAGATAGGCATGGTCGGTCTTCAGTGGATGCATCGAGAGTTCTCCGCGCAGCAGGCTTACGACCTCAGAAAGATGTCCTGTTTCGTAAACCTTTATGCCGTCGACAATTGCCGCTTCACCTCCATTGCCCTTTGGAACAATGATACTGCTCAACCCCCTGTCTACTGCCATGGTAGCTGCAGAAAGAGACCCTTTGACTGGCTTGATTATGCCGTCAAGGGAAAGCTCTCCGAGGATCAAAACGCCTTCTATGTTGTTTAATTCAATGACACCGAGAGCTGTGAGCAGGCCAATACAAATCGGAAGATCAAATGCAGAGCCTTCCTTTTTTATATGCGCCGGTGCAAGATTGACCGTTATCCTTTTTGGAGGAATAGTATACCCGGTGTTGTGAATGGCGCTTTTTATGCGTTCTTTACTCTCTTTTACCGCGCCATCGGGCAGGCCGACAATCGTAAAAGACGGCAGGCCATTGGCGATATCCGTCTCCACTTCTACAAGTGAAGCATCCACGCCGTATAACGCAGAACTTAAAACTTTGGAATAATTGACAAAACCCATACAGATGACATTAGTATAATAATATTATAAACGCAATTAAAACATGAATAACTTTAAAAACAGGCCTGCTGAAGACATGCCAAGAGAAAAGCTATTGAACTCAGGTGCACAGTTGCTGAGCGAGACAGAACTTCTTTCCATAATACTTCAGACAGGAACAAAGGGCAAAGATGTCTTTGCGCTTGCCCTTGAACTGATAAACAGGTGCGGCGGTATTGCAGGCATTGAAAAGACAGGTATCGACGAGCTTGTACGCATCGGCGGTATGAGTACCGTAAAGGCGACGAAACTGAAGGCAGCGGTTGAGATAGGGAGGAGGGCGATATACACCAGCAGGGCCGTAAAACGCAGGATCACAAATTCAAAGGACGCCTTTATAATACTGGAACCGATGATCAGGTCCCTTCCGAAAGAAAATTTTGTGGTCATATTTTTAAACAGCCGCAACGATATTATTGAAATCAGGAGGATAGGAGAGGGTACTGTAAATGCCGCTTCCATGTATCCGAGGGAATTAATGGAACTTGCGATAAGATCGTCGGCAACGGGAATTATCCTTTCTCACAACCATCCGTCCGGCGGCACATCGCCGAGCATAGAGGATAAGCGGCTGACTATGAATATACTGGTACTGGGAGAATTATCGAACATGGTGCTGCATGACCATATAATAATCGGGGCTGAAGACTATTTCAGCTTTGCAGATGATGGAGCGCTTGCATCGATGAAACAACAGTTTCTCAGGGCAATTGCAGTTTAGTCAATACGGTTTTACTTTACAATCATTTTAAAGTATATAATCATCCTTAAAAAGGAGGATATATGGCAAGTAAAAGACTTTTGGACAAATTGAATGATGCGATTGCAAGGGAGCTTCAGGTATGCATTCAGTACATGTGGCAGCATGTAATGATAAGGGGGCCATTTGCCGATGCTGTCGGAGACCCGATAAAAAAAATAGCCATTCAGGAGATGAAACACGCAGAAGATATTGCAGAAAGGCTTGATTACCTCGGAGGTGTGCCGACTATAAAACCGACACCTATAGAAATAAGCGGTGATCTGAAACAGATACTGAATGCCGACATAAAGGCTGAGGAAGATGCAATAGAGCTTTATAAGGAGATTATTAAGGTCGCCGCTGCCGAAGGTGATGTGGTAACAAAGAAGCTGTTCGAGGGCATTCTTGAGGATGAAGAAGACCACCACAACACGTTTACGACTCTGGCGGAAAAGTAAAAAAGTTATTCGGATGATCATGAAAGGGCGACCCCGGCCCACGCCCCGCGTGGGTTCCCCGTTCGCCCTTTTTTATTGTATCTTCTCGCTTTGTATTGAACAAGTCATACGGTGTATGCTAATTGCACTCTATGGTGCGGAATACCGTTTTCTTCATAATATTATTTTTATCCATGCTTGCAGTACCGGACGCAAGGGCGATGGATATGTCGTCCCTTTTGACACAGAATGGCGTTATCAAATTCAGTGCTGATACAATAAACTATAACGATAAAACAGGTATCTATGATGCAGAGGGTAATGTTAAGATCTCGAAAGGCGATGCTGCAGTATCAGCCAGTCACATAGTATTCAATTCGAGAACATATGAGGTAAATGCGGAAGGCAAGGTGCACTGGACCGTTGCAAGAGAGGTAATCAGTGCCGATAAGCTGGAGATGAACCTTTCCACCCAGACGGGAGTTATCCATAACGGCTACATATCCATCGAGGGCGGCGAGTATACAATACAAGGAAAGCTCATAAGAAAGCTGTCGGATGTGCATTTTCTCGTAGAGGACGGCTCGCTTACCACGTGCAAATGCGATCTGACAAAGCCTGCTTGGGACATCAACGCGACTTATATCGATGCAACACTTGGAGGATATGCAACCATTAAGAACGCAATCTTTAAAGTAAAAAACCTGCCCATCCTCTATATACCGTGGGCAACTATCCCTGTAAAAACCAACAGGGAATCAGGGCTGCTTGTACCGAATTACACTTATTCCGGATTAAACGGATTTACAATCAGCCTGCCCTATTTTTGGGTAATCTCACAGGACAAGGATGCGACGTTTTATCTCGATGCTATGACCAAGAGAGGGCTTGGGGTTGGTGCAGATTTCAGGTATGCCAAAACAGTCAAAGACAGCGGGGAATTCGGTGCCAGATATTTTAAGGAGCTGTTCATGCCCTACAAAAGGGACAGGTATTATCTGGACGCAAATTATTATCAGGACATTGTTGGCGGTGTGTTTTCAAAAGGTTTGCTCAATTATTACAGTGACCGGCAATACCTCAATGATTTTTCAACCCTGCTTGAGAAGTCGTCGGTCGAGTATGTCGAATCAGAATTTACCCTTCAGAAGAACTTTGACGATGCTGATGCACTCGCCTCACTCATATACCTTGAAGACATGTGGGCACCCAACAATGATGCAACACTGCAGCAATTGCCGTTCGGCTCTTTCAGCTATTTCCCTGTACGTCTAATGCCGTTCGTGCCGCTGTATGCAGAATTCAATACAACTATTGAAAACTTCGAACGTTCCGATCCTGCCCTGCCGAAGGGACAGAGATATGGATTGATCCCCGGACTTTATCTTCCGTTTACCGCAGGGGATTATCTTTATTTTAATTCGGAGGCACACTACATGGCTTATTTTTACAACGCAGGTACGTACGGTATTTATAAGCCCGGTAAAATACTTGAAGCATCTCTCTCGGCAGAGGTGTCTACGAAGCTGTCAAGGGTTTTGGATATAAAGGTTGCATCCCTGCAAGGTGTCAAGCATATAGCAATGCCGTTTGTGAGCATCACGGCAAACCATACAATGGCTGATGACGAGCTCAATACCTTCGACGAAGTAGAAAGCAGAGCACATGAAATAAGATATATCAATGCAGGCATAAGGAACAGCTTTATCGGCAAGATAAAGCCTTACGAAAATACGGTCTCATATCCTGTGATAGGCAAGTTTGACGTATACTCTGGGTATGATTTCATAGAGGCTGCAAGGTCATTAACGACCTCCACGGATAAAAGAAAACCGCTCTTGCCGATAAACCTCTTACTGGTTATCCAGCCTCCTCATTTTTTAAGCACAAACCTGAATATGTCGGTCGATCCCGCTACTCTCAGTCCTACCCAGACTACGGTCATAGAATCTGCGAATGATTTAAGAGGAGATAGTATGTCACTCAGCTATTCATACTTCAGGACCATGATCAGCAGTGTCAATGCATACCTTAATCTTGCACTTTCACCGCACTTCTCATTTTACGGCAGTGCCAATTATTCATTCTTTAACCGTACCCTTATTCAGGGTGTTTACGGAATAAGGTTCGGCACAAGCGCCAACTGCTGGAACATAGATGCATCCTACATCCAGAGGCCGCTTACCCCAGCCCTCAATACAATAAGTGTATATCTGACGCTCACGGGCCTCGGTACCATAGGACATTGACGTGATAAAAAAAATGCTGACCGCATGGCATACACTGTGGAAATATTTCTTTTATATCGGGTTTTCTTACGGCCCCATGGTGTATACGCTTGCAAGGACGGAGTTTGTCGAAAAACTGAAGTTACTCGAAAATAAAGATATAACAGAGGGGATTGCTGTCGGCGAGGTCATGCCGGGTGCCGTATTTGTCGATTTTGTGTCATACCTCGGCTTTTTGATCAGAAAGACCAAAGGTGCATTTCTTGCCATGATGTTTTTTATAGCTCCGTCGTTCCTGCTCATGATTCTTTTGAGCGTCCTCTATATGAAGTACGGACAGCTTTCCCTGATCCAGAAGATGCTGCGGGGACTTTCTGCCATTATGATAGCGCTTATAATAAAGGTAATGATCGATATATACAAAACAGGGGTCAAGAATCCCCTCTGTCTCGCTGTATCCGCATTGGCCCTTTTACTCCTGTCGCTCGATGTAAATATCGTATTGATCCTTGCCGCCGGCATAGTCGTCATGTTCGCATACGGCATATACACCCGCGATCTGGATTTCAAGGGCGTCCGTGTGCAATTGCCTCCTCCGAAGGACATAGTCTCGTTTGTGAAAAACAATATGTGGGCAGTATGGCTTACGCTGTCGCTCATAGTTATAAACACGACCCTGTATTACATTTCTCCCGACATCGCACTCATGAACGGTAACCTGTTTAAAATAGGGCTGTTGACATTCGGGAACGGATATACCATGCTGCCGTTTATTTCCAAAGAGGTCGTCAGCACCTATCACTGGCTGACACCAAAGGAGTTTTCAGACGGTATTGTCATGGGACAGATAACACCGGGACCCGTTGTCATTACCGCTACATTTATAGGGTATAAGGTGGGCGGGTTTTTGGGAGCGCTTACCGCTACCGCATCCATATTCATGCCGTCAACCATACTCGTGGCACTGGTTGCCAAACCTTTTATAAGGTATAAAGATAATACATGGGTATTGTCGGCATTAAAAGGAATACTTGCATCCTTCATAGGCCTGCTCGCCCTTGTCGTGGCCCAACTGGCAAAAACTAATATCACAGATTATAAAACAGCTTTGTTCGCCCTGGGGTCTCTTGTATTTTTTGTTTATACAAAGATAAATCCTGTAATACTTTTGATCATGGGCATAATCGTGTCATTGTTCATCTTCAGATGAAATATTGATTCGTATTGCTTGCATTGTGAAAATTTATCATCTATATGCTCAGTTATGAAAAAATTAGTTGAACTGTCAATAAAATATCCCTGGCGTGTCATTATAATTATTGCGATGCTTGCCGCTATAGCCGGTTATTTTGCAATGGGCGTTCCTGTCGAGGATGATATCATGAAAACACTTCCGGCGCATGATCCGCAGGTGACGCTTTTCAATGACATGGGAAAAAAATTCGGAGGCACGGATTATTTCCTTGTTGTCATGGAAGGGGACAACCTTTTCAGCAGCCAGAGTCTGCAAAAACTGAAGGCAATAACAGATAAGCTTAAAACATTGCCCGAGCTCAACAGGGTGGAAAGCCTTACGGATGTCGAAGACATAAAGGCAAGCCATGGTGAGCTCGATATATCCAAGTTCATCGATTCGATCCCTGATGATCAACAGGCATTGCGCAATCTGAAACACACGGCTGTATCAAATAATCTCTATTTAGGCAACCTTGTGTCACCGGATGCTCATGCGCTTGCCATTTTGTGCCAGGTCAAAAAGGATGTGAACCCCCAGGTACTGGTAAATACGATACACAGGATTATTCAACCGTATGAAGGACCCGAGCACGTTTATCTTATCGGTGTGCCGGTCGACAATGATATCATCAGCAAGGCAATACATTCCGATCTCAGGAAGCTCCTGCCCCTTGCAATACTTATCAATATTATCATCATGTTCATTATGTTCCGCAATTTTATCAGCGTTATCCTCAGACTCACTCCCGCATTGATAGCTATAGTGTTTACCGTAGGAATTATGGGTATTACACATACACCGTTTACCATGCTGTCAGTCGGTATGCCGACATTGCTTATCGCCCTCGGCAGCATATACAGCATACATATTATGACGAGATATTATCAATTGCTTGAACATACGAAGAACAACGAAAAAGCATTGAGGAATATGATCACAGAACTCGGCACCCCCATGCTTTTCATAGGACTCATAACTTCTATCGGTTTCTTTGCCAATGTGTCATCGACAATAATTCAGGTAAAACAGGCGGGCATATTCGCAGGCATCGGTATACTGTTTTCGATGTTCATTTCAGTTACGCTGGTACCGGCACTTCTCACGCTCAGCCATAAGGGGAGGGAAGAACAGGTCATCAGCAGAAAAAGCAGGTTTAATCATCTGCTGGAGAGGCTTTCTGCAGGAATACACAAAAACAAATACATTGTTTTAATAATAGGGGTTGGCATTGCGCTCATAGCTCTCTACAGGATAAAAACCATAAACACGGAAACAGATATAACAAAGTTTTTTAAACCAGGATCGGAAGTAAGGAAGACGTCAGCAAAGGCGGTAAAGAACTTCGGCGGCATATTCGTACTGCAGATCCTCGTTGACGGCAATATAAAATCACCCGATGTTATGAGAAAAATGGCCAAAGTCGAGGATGCATTGAAAACGATAGACGGCGTTCATTATCCGTTCAGCATTTCAGACCTTATAAAGAAAATGAATCAGGTGATGCATGATAACGACCCTTCATTCCATACAGTGCCGGATTCGGAGAATGCCATTGCCCAGTACATGCTCCTTTATTCGATGTCGGATCAGAAAATGCTCGATACGCTTATAACGCCGGATTCAAAGCAGGCGGTTATTCAGGCGAGAATAGGAAAATTCGGTTATCATGAGATAGAAAAAATCGTTGCACAGATCAATGATAAGATTAAACCGTTAGAATCAAAGAACATCCGTTTTACCTTGACTGGCTCACCCATGCTTATGATAACAATCAACAAGCACCTAATAGAAAACCAGGAGACAAGCTTGTATATATCCATTATAGCTGTTTTCCTTTTGCTCTCTATTGTATTCAAATCACTGGTTGGCGGATTGATAACACTTGCACCGCTTTTGATAAAGGTGACCTACAACTACGGCATCATGGAGCTGTTTCATATACCTCTGAATGTTGCAACAGGACTTATAGCGAGCATGACCATTGGTGTGGGGGTCGATTATATCATACATTTTGTAATGGGTTTCAGGATGCGGTTCAAGCAAGGTGAGAACAATTCCATTGAAACGGCTATGAAAGAAGCGACTGTCATAACGGGCAGGTCAATATTGAACAGCGCTATAGTGCTTGTAGGAGATTTTTCAGTGCTGACGTTATCGAGTTTTCTTCCCATGATCTACTTCGGTATACTGTCCGCGAGCATGGTCATCTACAGCTCCATCGTATCGATAACCGTTTTTCCCGCACTGCTCATCGTAGCCCATAAGCACCTCAAATGGCTGAAGAAGTAAGCCCCTTGAGAAGCGTATTATATTTTAGAAATAATCTTCTCACAGGGTAATATGGCTCTTCATAGTGTGCGCTTCTCACAGGGTAAACGCCATTACACTTACGGATAATATATCCCCCCCGGGACAAATGCGGACGATGAACCCGTTACATTTTTCATATTCACAGGCATTTTATTGAACCCGAGATAGCCGAGGTATGCGAACAGTATGGGTTCTATTGCATTCGGTTCATAACCGAGGTCACTGACCGTTTTAACACCTGTATCCGGTAAAAGTTCCGAAAGGTGTTTTATAATCGTACGGTTATTTGCACCGCCGCCGCAAACGATCATGTACTTGATTCTGTGTGTGACGAACCGTCTGATATTGTACACAATGGAATGCGCTGTGAAGGCGGTAAGCGTTGCAATTGTGTCGATATTATCGAGAGGTATATCCTGCAATGTAAGAGAGGTCTTATTGTAATGTTCCCTGCCTGTACTCTTGGGAGGGTGCTTTTTTACAAATGCATCGCGCATGAGCTTATCGAGCATTACATTATCTGTAGAGCCTCGTGCAGAAAGCCTGCCGCCCCGGTCAAACGATCTCTTTCCGTTTGTATAAGCTTCCACAGCGATATCGATAAGCCTGTTCCCGGGTCCAGTATCAAAGCCATAAACTGTAGAAAAATTCGAATGTGAAGGTATCACGGTTATATTCGCAATGCCCCCAATGTTCAGGACAATTGCCGGCGCATACTCTTTGAAAAGCTCGAAGTGCAATACAGGCGCAAGCGGAGCACCCTGGCCCTTCAGTGCTATGTCTTTATCCCTGAAATTGGCTATTACAGGTATGCCTGTCCCGGCAGCAACGACAGACGGGTTACCTAACTGGATTGTTGCTCCTGTGAAAAACAAGCCCGACCCGTGTCTTTTGTTTGGCGGTGCATGCCATACGGTCTGGCCGTGAGAGCCGATAAATGCAATGCCGGATTTCTTCACACCCGATGATTTTATCGCCTTTCTAATAGCACGGGAAAATGCAACGCCGAGTCCAAAGTCTAACTTACCCGCCATGTCAAAGAATGTCGATGGAGTAAGTGTATTTGTGTAATCGACCAAATTAGCGAATAACTGTTTGAGCGGAGCAGGGTAGGGATAACTGCCGGACCACAGAAGTTTTATCAAAGGGCAAGGAACCGTGTTTCGGAACTCCACGAATGCAATATCAATTGCATCTGCTGAAGTGCCTGTATTGACACCGATGCCTATCATTTTTCCTTTATAATATCTGCAATGGTATGTTCTTTGTATTTGTCCCGTGTCGTTTTTTCCATTTCAGTGTAAAACTTGAGCACCGAAGGGTTAATACGGTTTATATGAATGTGCGACTCAACGCTGCCAGAAACAGCGTCCAGGACCTGCATTGTTGATAGCTTATCGGGAGAAACGGATAAAAGGTAAATTTTGTTCGGGTCAGAAGCGTTGATTATCTCCTTCGTGCAGAGGTTATCGACAATCGGTTTGATAATTTCAGGTTTTACACCGACCTCATCCGATAAATGCTTTATGTCGAGAGGTTTCTTACCTTCGACGAAATTTCTGGCTATAAGTCCTACAATTGAAAGAGCAAGAATCTCTTTTGTTTTTTTTATAAAATTTTTACCCGCATCGGTAAAACTGTAGCTCTCTACCATTTGATGGGCAAAAGTCAGTTCAGCACCGAACAAAAGTATGAGCCATGACATATAAAGCCACGCGAGAAAAACCGGGAGGGCAGCCAGTGTTGAATAGATCACATTATATTTCGAAATACCCACCTGAAAGTGGAAATAAGCCCACTGAATGATCTGCCACGATGTACCACCTATGATTCCACTGATCAGGGCGGATGATAATTTTACCTTTGTATTCGGCATAAACATGTAGAGAGCAAAAAATGCTATCCATAGGAATAGATAAGATGAGTAACCGAGGATGATTTTGACCAGAAGACCAGGAGCCCCCTGACTATAAAGTATCTGAAGAAACTTACTGCTCGAAAGTGCAGCCGTAGAGGTAGCAGCAATAAGTACAAAGAGAGGGAATATGATGATTACACTGAGATAGTCGCTGAATTTCCTGATCAGACTCCTCTGTATCGTAACTCCCCAGATATCGTTAAATGCACTTTCAATGTTCCCGAACAGGCTGATCACAAGATAGATAAGCATGACTACCCCTATTGCTCCAAGTGTCTCGAAGTTCGTTTTTTCTATGTAATGAAAGATTTTCTCAAGCGCGAAAGAAACTCCGCCGACACTATTATCGGTATTCAACGTTACACTCGATGCAGCTTTATTGATTAAGAAATCCTTTAATTTATCCTGGAATCCAAGACCCTTGCCTATGGAAAAAGTAAATGCAAGGACTGGAACGATTGAAACCAGGGTAACATAGGTGAGTGCAGATGCCCTGAGTCTGGATTTATTCCTGAAAAACTCTTTAATTGCTATTGCGAATATCCTTGTCCACCGTATCCAGAAACGCCTGAGCCCTTTGATTTCCACCAGTTCCTTAATAAGAAAGAGCTGAAAAAATTTATCTATGATACTTTTAACGATTCCGTTCCGCATAGTTAAAATTTATTTTAAATCCGGATAAAAGTCAATGGAGTACATGAATGAACAAACATCCCCATTGTACTCATGGATTACTGCAATTGGGTGTTTTAACCCATCTGGGTGCGCTTATTCCTAAGACAGTTAAAAGCCATAACCCATTGATACTATTAATACTTTACACGTACTGTCGCACGATAAAAAGTGTTGGTGGGTATTTTCACCCACCTTACCCGGTTAAAGATTTTGTCGGCTGGAAATTATTTTCTTTTTTTCTGTTCTGATGCGAGCGATGCTTGAGCAGCAGCGAGTCTTGCAACAGGGATTCTGTACGGAGAGCAGCTCACGTAAGTTAAGCCTGCGTTATGACAGAAACTTATGGTCATTGGGTCTCCACCATGCTCGCCACAGATACCAAGCTTTATGTCAGGTCTTGTTTTCCTGCCCTTTTCTACCGCCATCCTGACAAGTTCACCGACGCCTTTTACATCAATGGTAGCAAACGGATCGAAAGAAAGTATGTTCTGCGGTTTCACGGTTACCTGATACCCGCATACCTCGCATACGCCGTCTTTGTTCAATCTGCCGCCGCAGAGGGGGCAATGTTCGGAGTAGGATCTATAGAAGTTTATAAACCTTCCCGCATCGTCTCTTGAAAATCCGTATGTGGTCTGAGTTAGATCGTTCGTGCCAAAGGAAAAGAATTCTGCTTCCTTGGCAATCTCTTGGGCAGTGATGGCTGCTCTCGGTAGTTCTATCATAGTACCCACAAGGAACTTGACCTTCTTGTTTTTATTCTTCATTACCTCATTGGCTGTTTGCATAACAATGGCCTTCTGTGCCTGCATTTCCTCGACCATGCTGATTACAGGAAGCATAATTTCAGGATATACTTTTATGCCTTTATCTATAAGCTCACATGCTGCTTCTATTATTGCCCTGACCTGCATCCTTGTTATGTCAGGCATTATAATGCCAAGTCTTGCTCCCCTCAGGCCGAGCATAGGGTTGAACTCATGGAGTTCCTCGACTCGTGCAAGCAGCTTCTTCTTTTCAGCCAAAACCCCTGCATTACTACCCATCAGTTCGAGTTTTGTTATCTCAACCATAAGTTCTTCTCTTTTCGGCAGGAATTCATGGAGTGGCGGATCAAGAAGTCTTATGGTTACAGGAAGCCCCTGCATCTCTTTGAGGATGCCTGTAAAGTCCTGTTTTTGCATGACAAGAAGCATATCGAGGAATTTAAGTCTCTCCGCTCTTGTTTCCGACAGGATCATTTTTTGCATTATGCCTAATCTGTCTTCGGCAAAAAACATGTGTTCCGTCCTGCACAGACCGATGCCCTGTGCACCGAATGCCCTTGCCCTGCTTGCATCTCTCGGTGTATCTGCATTTGCCCTGACTCCGAGTCTTCTTAAAGAATCGGCCCACGTCATGATAGTTTTAAAATCTCCGGTAAGATCAGGGTCAACAAACGGTATTTTCCCTATGATTACCTCTCCCGTGGTCCCATTTATAGAGATAAAATCGCCCTCTTTGAGAAGTTTGTCTCCTACCTTTACAGAGCGCGTTTTCTCGTCTATTTCCAGGGCCTCACATCCGACAACAGCAGGCTTGCCGTACTGTCTTGCTACGACAGCGGCGTGTGATGTCATGCCTCCATGTCTTGTAAGAATACCCTTTGATGCATCCATACCGTGAATATCGTCGGGAGATGTTTCCTCTCTTAAAAGGACGACAGCATCGCCTTTCTGAGACCATTCTACCGCCTTATTTGCATCGAGGACGACCATCCCTGATGCTGCACCCGGTGATGCTGCGAGCCCTTTTGCAACTGCCTCGTATTTTGCCTTTGGATCAAAAACAGGGTGGAGAAGCTGTTCGAGTTTATCGGGTTCTATCCTTTTGATTGCCTGCTCTTTTGTAATAAGTCTTTCTCTTACCAGATCGACCGCGATTTTCAGGGCTGCCTGAGGCGTCCGTTTCCCTGTCCTCGTCTGAAGCATATACAGTTTCTCGTTCTCGACAGTAAATTCAAAATCCTGAACATCGCGGTAGTGTTTCTCGAGCCTCGTGGTGATCTCTTTAAGCTGTCTGAAGACAGCCGGCATCTCCTTTGCAAGCTCTACTATCTGTTTCGGCGTCCGTATGCCTGCTACGACATCTTCACCCTGTGCATTTGTCAGGTATTCTCCGTAAAACATTCTCTCACCTGTTGCAGGGTTCCGTGTGAATCCGACACCTGTTGCGGATTTATCACCCGTATTGCCAAACACCATCGTCTGAATATTTACCGCTGTGCCCAAATTCTCAGGGATATTGTTCTGTTTTCTGTAGTATATTGCCCTGTCGTTGTTCCATGACTTGAAGACCGCTTCGATTGCCATGAATAATTGTTGAGAAGGATCCTGCGGGAATTCCATCTTTGTTTTTGATTTAATAATGCTCTTGAAATCTTCTACAACGGACTTCAATGCAGCAGGCGGTACCGATGTATCATCCTTTGCATTGAATTTCTTTTTATAACCTTCAAATATCTCTTCGAACACCTTTTTTCCCATACCAAGCACGACATCACCGAACATATAAATAAATCTTCTGTAACTATCATAGGCAAACCGCTGATTCCCCGTTTTTTCCGCAAGTCCTGCAACAGTCAGATCATTAAGTCCCAAATTGAGAATTGTATCCATCATTCCGGGCATCGAGAACTTCGCACCCGAACGGACAGATACAAGTAACGGATTGTCTTTGTTGCCGAACCCTTTACCGGTAGCGGATTCCAGTCTTTTTACCGATTGCTTGACATCTTCCTTGAGATTCTTCGGGACCTTCATCCCTTTTTTAAAGTATTCCAGACATACGGTTGTGGGAATCGTAAAACCGGGCGGCACAGGTATCCCTGCCCTTGTCATTTCAGCAAGGCCAGCTCCTTTACCGCCGAGCAGGTCCTTCATATCGGCCGTGCCATCTGCTTTGCCTTTTGCAAAAAAGTATATTCGCTTTATCTTTTGTGCCATAAAACCCCCTATAATAATTTTGATATATCTAAAATCTGCATAACAAGGTTTTTGATTTTTGCAAGCAGATTTAATCTGTTATTTTTTATGCTTTCATCATCGCTCATTACAAGCACCTTATCAAAAAAGGTATTTATTGGTTCTACCAGTTTTTGAATCCAACCTATATACCCTGTGTAATCCCTATTTGCAAGTGCTGATTTAATTGCTGGCTCTACTTCTAAGTATCTGTCATATAAAGCTAATTCAGATGGTTCGGCTAGCAACATGGATATAATTTCACCGGGATTACGGTTCTTTGAGATATTTATAACCCTCTTAAAAGCAAGAAAAATGGGTTCAAAATCCGGCGTGAACACAATGTCCTTTAATTCATCGATTCTTAAAGTAGCATCTATTATATTCTCTGGTTCCGTTGCAATTACTGCATCAATTAATTTATCAATTGGGTTACCCTTTTTATCTAACATTGCTGCAAGAGACTCATCTATATAGAACCGATCATGTAGTATACCTTCAAGCCGGCCATAGATATAGGATAATACCCATTGCTTATCTAAAGCGACTTTATCGGATAGAATCGATTTATTGGGACTGCGATCTAAGGTGAATTCGATGAGTTTTTTTATATCCAATTCCAGATCATTGTTTAATATAGCATTGATGATACCAATTGCAGCCCTCCTTAATCCATAAGGATCCTGGTTGCCTGTAGGGATTTCGTTTATGCTGCCGAAACCCACAAGCGAGTCTATCTTATCTGCAATATAGACAACAGCGCCGGGTATTCTTGTAGGCTGGCTGTACTGCTCGGTAACAGCACGTGCTGTTTCTGTGGCTGATGGGTCTTTCAGCAATATATAATGATGTCCTATAATACCCTGTAGTTCCGGGAATTCCGAAACAAGCCTTGTTGCAAGGTCAGCCTTGCAAAGGCTAGAAGCTTTAATGGCTATATCTTTTGTTTTTTGATCGAATAATCTATCATGGATCTTAGTATTGTCACATAGGTATGAAGAAATCGTCACTATACGCTCTGTCTTATCGTAAAGACTGCCGAGTTTCGGATAAAACATCATGCCTTTCAATAACTCGATGTATGATTCAAGAGGCTGTTTTATGTCCTGATGATAATAAAATTCCGCATCCTCGAGTCTTGCATGTAATACCCTCTCGTATCCTTTTCTTATTATTTTTTTATCGCCGTAAGGGTTATTGCTTATCCCGATGAAATAAGGCATGAGCTCCCCAAGGCCCATATCACTGCCGGGTACTTTTTCCATAATAGGTATATATTTCTGATGGGTCTTCATAACACTCATAATGACCTCTTCTGGCAGGTTCATAAACCGCTTGTCAAAACTCCCTCTGATAGCTGTTGGAGATTCGACAAGGTTGGTAATGGTTTCAAGCAGCCCGACATCGGGTACTGCCTGTCCCCCTGCCTTTTTTGCCAATACATCCGCCTGCTCTTTGATTTTATTTCTTCTCTCTTCAAACTCCGGAAGGATCCTTTCTTTTTTCATTGCCATGAGCCATGCATTAAGGCAATAAATCCCCCCTGTCCCCCCTTTTGTAAAGGGGGGGAGGGGGGATTTGGCTTTAGTAATCTTTATCTTTTTTCCGCTGCCGGTCCTCAGCCCGTAGGTATATGACGAGGCCTTTACCATGCCTATCGAAACCGGGATTACCTTGCCGTTGTACAGAACAGCCAGCCATCGTATCGGCCTGATAAAACTTATGCTTTCGCTATCCCATCTCATAGATTTTCTGAACGGCACACCAAGAATAAGCTTTTCGAGGTTCTGATTTATAAGTGATTTGGTCTGTATGCCCGGCTTTTTGATCTCCACCTGTATAAACTCGCCTTTATCGAGCTTGACGGTTTTTAATAATTTGACATCCATGCCTTTTGACCGTGCGAATCCGATTGCCGCCTGCGTCGGTGCGCCGTCTTTATCGAAAGCAGCCTCTTTTCTCGGTCCTGTATAAGTCGTAAGAGAAGGTTCCCCCTTATCAGAAAGCCCTTCAACACACAACGCGAGGCGTCTTGGTGTAAAATATGTTTTTATCATCGTAAAGGTTATATGTTCCGATTCAAGCATGTGCTTTATGTTGTGTGCCAGGTATTCTGATGCAGGTTTAATCTCAGCAACAGGTACCTCTTCAATGCCGATTTCTATAAAAAATTCTGACATATTATATGCTCTCAAGCTCTTCTTTCGACTTCATATCCATGTATGTCTGCGCCACGCCTTTTGCCATCGCCCTAACCCTGCCTATGTACCGTGCTCTTTCTGCGACAGAGATAGCACGGCGTGCATCGAGCAGGTTGAAAAAGTGCGAGCATTTCAGCGTGCAGTCATAAGCCGGAAGATAGAGCTTCTCGCCGATAAGCCGCAAAGACTCTTTCTCATATTCATTGAACAGGGCGAGCAGCTTGGTAATATCCGCTGATTCGAAGTTGTAAACAGACTGCTGGCGCTCATTCTCTTTGAATAATTGTCCGTATTTGACTTTATTGCTCCACTTCAATTCATACACATTCTCGACACCCTGCAGGTACATTGAAATGCGTTCTATACCATAGGTAATCTCGACCGGAACAGGCTTCAGGTCAAATCCGCCTGCCTGCTGGAAGTAGGTGAACTGGGTGATCTCCATGCCGTCGAGCCATACTTCCCATCCAAGCCCCCATGCGCCGAGTGTCGGAGATTCCCAGTCGTCCTCGACAAATCTTATGTCATGTGCCTGTACTTTTATACCGAGTGCACAAAGACTTTTAAGATATATGTTCTGGATATCAGACGGAGAAGGCTTTAGAATAACCTGATATTGAAAATACCGCTGTAACCTGTTCGGGTTCTCTCCGTACCTGCCGTCAGTAGGTCTTCTTGAAGGCTGTACATATGCTGCCGACCATGACGCCGGGTCGAGTACCCTTAAAAAAGTGGATGGGTGAAATGTTCCTGCCCCGACTTCCACGTCATACGGCTGGTCTACGACACATTCCCTGTCTGCCCAGAACTTGTTCAGTGTAAATATAACATCCTGTATATTCATAACACGAGGCATGGTAGCCGGAAATGAATGGTTTTGTCAACACCGCGAGAAAATGACCATAAAGCAGAAATATAAAAATAAAACAGTTGAATTTATCTAAACTATAACCTATCTTAATAAGAGAATAAAAAATACAGGAGGCGCTAAATGAACATTCAGATAACCTTCAGGCATATACCTTCATCAAGTGCTTTAAAACAATACGCAGAAGAGAAGATCACAAAATTGATAAAATCATTGAAAGAACCTGTCGAGGTACACATTATCTTTACGCAGGAAAAAAAGACAACCACAGTAGAATTAACGCTGACGTCGGCAGGCAAAGAACTCTATGCAAAAGAGCAGGGGCTGGATATGTATGCAGCCATTGATCTTATATACGATAAACTGGACAAACAGCTCACGAAGTTTAAGGAAAAAAAGAAGAAACATACCGGTATAACTTCTATCAAACATACATCGCAACTTGAAACTGCGGAAGATAAGGACGAAGATGAAATCATGGTAATCCCGGAGCAGAATTACTTTGTAAGACCCATGACGACAGAGGAGGCAGTATTGCAGCTCGATCTGTCGGAAAATCCATTCATCGTTTACCTCGATGCCGGAGACGAAAAGATTAACGTCGTATTCAAGAGGGGCGATGGCCATTACGGGCTCATTGAAACAGGTGCCAGGTACAGATAGACATAAAGGTTCAGAACGCATACATGGTGTGCTTGTATCCGTAAAAAATGTGGGCGTTCTGATAATAGGGAAGAGTGGTATAGGCAAGAGCGAATGTGCCCTTGAACTTATTATCAGAGGCCACCATTTTGTTGCGGATGATCTGGTTATCGTAACCATGGATCGGGGCAGACTGATAGGTAAGTCCGATCCGCTTATAACCGGTTATCTCGAACTCCATGGTCTCGGTGTGATAAAGGTCCAATCGCATTTTGGAAAGCATGTGCTGTGTCCTGAAAAACAGGTAGATATGGTTGTTGATTTCATAGAATGGAACAAGTCAAGCTATGTAAGAGGATTCTTAAAATCGTACACCTATAAAATACTGGGCAAAAAACTGCCCCTCATTAAACTTCCGGTAAGACCGGCGAGGAACATGGCTTCACTTGTCGAAGTAGCTGCAACGAGCCTGCTCCTGAAAAAGCGCGGCATAGATGAGGCAAGGGAACTGGAACTGAGAATTTCAAAGAGGATAAGCGGCATTCATGATTAACAAACAGCCGTTAAACATAATTATTGTTACAGGCATGTCCGGTTCGGGCAAGACAACTGCTATGGCTGTGCTTGAGGATATGGGCTTTTTCTGCATCGATAATATCCCGATCCAGCTCATACAAAAGTTTATCGAACTGGTTGCAGATTCAAAGGATGACATACACAGCCTTGCATTTTCAGTGGATGTCCGCGGCAGGGGGTTCCTCGCCGGGTTATCTCAGGAATTGAATGCACTGAGGGCAACAAAAAACAAGATTACCATTATTTTTCTCGATTCCAAAAACAGCGTCCTTTTGAAACGGTACAGCGAAACAAGAAGGAAGCATCCGCTTGCACACGACATGTCCATAGAGGAAGGGTTTGTACTTGAAAGAAAATATCTCGAAGAAATCAAGACACAGGCGGATCGCATTATAGATACATCCGATTTTACGGTGCACGATCTGAAGAGAGAATTGAAACTCTTCGTGCTCGAGTCTTCAAAAGCCAAAACAATGACCATTATACTCCAATCCTTCGGTTACAGGTTCGGTGTTCCAACAGATTCCGATGTTGTGTTCGATGTAAGATTTTTGAAGAACCCGTACTTTATACCGGAGCTCAAGCATTTTACAGGACTGGATCAGGGGGTAATCGATTTTGTCAGGAACGATGATGTAACAATCAGGTTTATGGAGATTATCAAGGCATTCGTGGAGTTTACCGTGCCGCTTTATTATGCAGAGGGTAAGGGTTATTTAACCATATCATTCGGTTGCACAGGCGGGAGACACAGGTCCGTAGCAATCGTGGAAGAGGTAAAGCAGATCATAAGCGCCCTCGGGTATACACCCCTTATAAAACACAGAGACATTGAAAAGGAGTAAAAAATGATTGGGATTGTTATCGTTGCTCATGGACAATTTGCGAACGAATTGCTCGCAACGACTGAATTCATTGTGGGCAAGAAAGATTATTTCATATCGGTTATGACGGATCCCCAGCAGCCCGTAGAAGCGTTGAGGGATGCAATATCGGCTGCCATTAAAAAAGTGGATGCCGGAGAGGGAGTCATCATACTGACGGATATGTTTGGCGGGACACCGTCAAACATAAGCCTTTCATTCCTCAATCAGGGGAAGGTAGAGGTACTCGCAGGCGTCAACCTCCCCATGCTTATAAAACTTGCATCAATGGAGACGAAAATGCCGGTAAAAGAGCTTGCAAATATGATAAAAGAATACGGCAAGAAAAATATTATTCTTGCAGGTGATGTGTTGAATAAAGTGGAGCCATGAAACAAGGCAGTTTTGTCATAAACAATAAACTCGGGTTTCACGCAAGGGCTGCTGCGCGGTTTGTAAAGACAGCAAATGCCTACGAATGCGAGATCTATGTCTATAAAAACGGTGAGCGGGCAAACGGCAAGAGTATACTCGGTTTATTGACACTTGCTGCCGCAAACGGCACGGCATTTACGATAACAGTAAATGGCAAGGATGAGGATAATGCCCTGGATGCCCTTCGTCAATTGATAGAGAATAAATTCGGTGAAGAATGATGACGACCTACCTTAAAGGTATAGCTATTTCCCCGGGCTGGTCCATGGGCAGGGCCATTATACCGATGAGCAGTATATTCGATATCCTGCGCTACCATATAACGACGGACAGAATCCCCTCGGAGATAAACAGGTTTCTTGCATCTATAGAAAAGTCAAAAGTAGAAATAAAGACTCTTTTGGAAAAGATCGATCCAATCTCAGGCAAAGAAGCACTGCTCATACTCGATATGCATACCATGATCCTTGAAGACAAGACCTTTATTGAAAAAGTAATCAATAGAATTAAGAACAATGCGATAAACACGGAGTGGGCATTGACAGAGGTGCTTGGTGAGATAGAAAAGACTTTTAACAGAATAGAGGATGAATATCTGAAGGACAGAAAGTTCGATGTTGCACACGAGGGGCAAAGAATACTCAGGAACCTTTCAGAAAAGGATGTAGATTTTGAGCTTGAGGAGCCGGGGATCATTGTATTGTCAAATTTTGCATTGACCAACACCCCGTATCTTATGAAGGACAACATCATTGGTCTTGTTCTTGAAACAGGCGGGCCGGTATCTCATCCGGCCATTATAGCCCGTTCGCTCGGCATACCGGCTGTCGCAAGCATTAAGAACATTGCCGAGAAGGTGGCAGATGGTCAGAGCCTTTTAATTGACGGGGATAACGGTATTTTAATAATCGAGCCGGAACTTGAGATTGTGAGTAAATACCAGAAGACACGGGCAAGGAGGAAAGGATTTGCAGCTGCATTCAAGGATAAAAATGAGGCACGTACGAAAAACGGTGTTTCTATAAAGATAATGGCCAATATAGAGTTTCTCGAAGAGGCAAAAGATGCCCGGAATGCAGGTGCAGAAGGTATAGGGCTTGTAAGGACAGAATATCTTTATACTCAAAAAGAGAAGCTGCCTGCTGAGGAAACAAGCTTTACAGACTATTCGACTATTGCAAAACTTTTCCCGGACCTGCCGATTACAATAAGGACACTCGATATCGGCGGAGACAAGCTTTTTTCGACAACTTACAGAAAGTCGGAGAATCCTGCACTCGGTTTACGCGGTATAAGGATTTGCTTAAGAGAACAATCGGTTTTCAGGGCACAGATAAGGGCCTTGCTGCGAGCAAGTGTTTACGGTGAGATACGCATTCTGCTCCCGATGGTATCATCACTGAGCGAGGTTAAGGATGCAAAGAAAATAATAGAAGAAGAAAAGGTAAATCTTACGGCGCAGAATTATGCAATCGGCCGTGTAAAGCTCGGTGTCCTGATAGAAACACCTGCTGCAGCAATGATCATTGACGGTATCTCCGGACAGGTCGATTTTATAAGTGTCGGCACGAATGATCTTATCCAGTATATCATGGCAATAGATCGCGGAGATGAGGATGTTTTATACCTTTACCAGCCTCTGCATCCGGCTGTTTTAAGGATACTTTCGCTCATAGCAGAACAGGCAAAACAGCACGATCTGCCTGTACAGGTATGCGGGGAGATGGCAAGCGTACCGCTTTACCTGCCACTATTGATAGGAATGGGATTTAAGGAGTTGAGTATGAATATATCCGTTATTGACAGAGTGAGGCATTTTATAGCCCATATCGACAGTATAAAGGCGAAAGAGCTTGCGGATGCCGCACTGAAACTTTTCTCCGCTGAAGAAGTAGAAAGTTTGATAATAAACTCTTATTCAAAGGAATTAGCAGATGAAGCTTGATCATATTGCTATAGTTGTCCGGGATCTGGACCATGCCGTTTCTGCTTATCAGGAGAAGTTCGGCTTACGACTCAAATCAAGGCAGGTTGTGGATGCCGAGTCGGTTGAAATTGCTGTTCTGGAGCTTGATAATGCACATATAGAGCTTGTAAGGCCGCTCGATACTACCGGCGGTGTGGCAAAATTTCTTGAAAAAAGAGGAGAAGGGCTGCACCATATATGCCTTGAGGTAGAGAATATAAATACCCTGATGAAATCCCTTGAGGTGTCGGGGGTTAAGCTCATTGATGCAGAGCCCCGCATAGGATACAAAGGCAATAAAGCACTATTTGTTCATCCATCTTCAACACATGGCGTGCTTATAGAGTTTTATGAAAAGGGTTAAGTTAAATTATGTGTATTTGCTGTTTGTCTGGGTAATTATATCAGCAAGTTCGACGAGATTGAAAGGTTTGGTAAATAGTTTTAGAACTTCAGGCCTTTTTGCTTCTTTTTCTACGTATGCGTACGGCATTGATGTAAGCAGCACAAGATGTGAACGGTTATCAGGAGTCAGTCTTATCAGCTCGTCAACACCGTTTGGACCAACGAGTTCCAGGTCGGCTACAAAAAAATAGTTTTCCGTCCTTCCATCCGGTTTCAATGCCTTTAGTGCATCCGGAAGATTGTCATAATATTTTACACTTCCGGCAGACTCAGGCAGTATCTTCGAAAGAGAAAGCTTTATTAACTCACAATCATCGATAACAATAATAACCATACTTCAAAAAACTATGCAGGCATCATGCCAGAAAATGAGTATAACGGAAAGATATCGTTATATGTTCAATGCTTGGCGTTCTTTTTGGTATATAATTTTGTGAGTGCTATAATCAAAAAGAATACACCTATTGAAAACATAAGATCATTTATGCTGAATCCATAAAGCCCTAAATAATTAAAAATCCCGGTAATCATTTTTTTGCTCGTCCTTATTATAAGACTTATAAGTCATAGAGGACCTATTTTGCAACAAATTTAAAAATTGAAACCGCACAAACAAAAGGTAGACACAGTATATAAAATAATATAATAAAAAATAATGAAGATTAATGAAGTGTTATCGCACTACAGGACAAAACTCGGTTTCGTTTTTGTCATACTATTTATCGTTATGGCGAAACCGGAAATTATCGGCATGCTTGTCGGCATACCGGTAGGCGTCATTGGCTTACTTATAAGGTTATGGGCATCAGGATACATACGGAAGAATAAAGAGTTGTCGACAGAAGGACCTTACTCATACACAAGAAATCCGCTTTATCTCGGCAGCTTTTTTATCGGACTCGGTGTATCCATTATGGGTAGTTGTATCATATTCATACTGCTATTTCTATCAGGGTTCTATATCGTGTACTCAAGTGTCATTAAATCTGAAGAAAAAAACCTTATAGAGCTATTCGGAGGTTCTTTCCTTGATTACAAATCAAAAGTGCCGGCATTCTTCCCGTTGTTAAAGCCTGTGAAAATATCAAAGGATTTCGATATCAAGCTTGTGGTGAAGCATGAAGAATACAATGCATGGATCGGGTTTGCGGCTGTTATCATTATAGTATATCTGAAATATCACTTCCATTTATTTTATATTTGTCCCTTATGAAAAAACGAATTATTGCATATGCACTTATACTATTGGCCTTTCTCTTTAATACCTATTATATAAAAACAACGCACCTTCTCCTGTCCCCTGACGAAGCTTACTACTGGGATTGGGCGAGACATCCCTCGTTAAGCTACCTGGACATGGGGCCTATGATTGCATGGCTCAACATGCTCATGATAAAGCTGTTCGGGTCCACGGCTTTTGCCTTGAGAATGGGTGCAGATATACTCTCTGCCATAACCGCTCTCATCTTCTTCGAAACCGCCGACCGGTTCTTTTCTTCAACGACAGCATTGTTTGCCACGGTCATTTATGTCCTTAATCCTCTTGTTTCATCGGGTGCCTTTGTCGAAACATACTATGTGCCGCAGATATTGTTCATGACAATCTTACTTTTTCTTCTGTTTGAGCTTAACCAGACCCAAAAATCGTGGTTGTGGTACCTTATAGGGCTTGTTCTCGGACTCGGTATATTAAGCCATCACATGTTTTTCCTGTTCTGCCTTGAGGTCGTGTTATTTGTCCTTCTATCAAACAAGAACAGACACTGGCTGTTCGAAAAAGAACCGTATATCGGAGCAATCATCACGATTATGACTGCAAGTCCCGTGTTCGTATGGAACATGAAGCACGGGCTCGGTATGTTCAAGCGTGCATTGATGCTGATGCCCGAACACTATAATCCATGGTTTGTATTTTCTAACTTCTTTTTCGGAGACATGGGATTCGTTACACCGTTTGTCTTTATACTTCTGCTGTACACAATGCTTTATTCAATAAAGAGGGGATTATTCCAGCATGATGAAAGGTTCACGGTAATATTGGCAACATCTCTGCCCACGTTTGTCTTTATAAGTTTCCTTGCATTCAAAGGCAGGGCAGAGGTCAACTGGCCGTCAGCAGGCTTTATTGCTCCGTTTATCGGCGGGGTATCTCTTCTTGAAGAGAGCTATAAAAGAGGTTACAAAAAATTTGTTATTTCTGCTTTCGTACTCATGCTTATAACAAGTCTGCCAGTCGTATATTTTGAACACTATCCGGAATGGATATTCGGCAGACTCGATCTGCCGCCAAGAAGGGAGTTTACCAACAGGCTGATAGGCTGGGATCAGCTTGCGGATCAGGTTGAGAAATATTTAAAACCCGGGGAGATCGTAGGTGCAACGGACTATGGGGTCACTGCAGAGCTTGCTTTCTATAGTAAGGGGCAGCCGGAGGTGTATTACCTGCCGACTGATGCACGATCAAAAAATGCATACTGGTTTTTCCAGAACAGGAACACATTATGCGGCAAGGGTATCATCGTGGTAGACAGAGGAAACGGAGACATTAACGTCGTTACGCGGGCTCGGTTTACGAGCCTTCAAAGATTGGACGTATTTTCTATAGTGGATAAAAGGACTGATTTGCCAAGGCAGGTATTTACGGTATATAGAGGGCAAGGTTATAAGTGTGGTAATCATGGATGAAATAGAGATTGTAAAATCGGAATTAAAATCAAGTGCTGAATTAAAGCTTAAGCTTATAGATACGCACGCTGCTGTCATTCAAAAGGCAGCGGATATTATATACAATGCCATTACAAAGGGCTCCGTGCTGTTTCTCTTCGGCAATGGAGGGTCTGCTGCCGATGCCCAGCATATTGCGGCGGAATTCATGAACAGGTTTAAAATTGAAAGACAGCCCCTTCCCGCAATTGCACTTTCAACGGACACCTCTGTCATTACCAGTATCGGCAATGATTATTCGTTTGATGATATATTTTCGAAACAGATAACAGGCCTTGGTAGAATGGGGGATGTAGCTCTGGGGATTACTACATCGGGCAATTCACCCAATGTACTCAATGCGTTTCAGGCTGCAAGGGACAGGGGGCTTTTTACAATCGGTCTGCTCGGCAAGGACGGAGGCAGGGCGCGCGCAATGGTCGATCTTGCCGTTATAATCGATCACCCGGACACACCGCGTATCCAGGAAGCGCATATAACCATAGGACATATCATCTGCTCAATCATTGATCAGAGAACCAAAAATCTCTCGTTATGAAGGTATTCGTAGCAGGCGGGACAGGATACATAGGCAGGAATGTCATAGAGCGCCTTATAAAAGACGGACATAAGGTAAGGGCGCTTGTCAGAAAAGGCTCTGAAGTAAAGCTTGGTACCGGTAAAAACATTGATATCATCAACGGCGATATCTCTGATCCGGCATCCCTTCATGGTACACTGGATAACTGTGAGGCGGTCGTTTATATCATAGGTCTTATAAGAGAATTGCCATCGAATGGTATCACCTTTGAGCTCGCACATGTCGGCGGGGTAAGGAACATATACGAGCGGGCAATGCGTGCCGGTGTAAAAAGATGGATCCATATAAGTGCGAACGGCGTAAAGCCTGATACGCCTGATGGATACATAAGGACAAAATACCGTGCGGAAGAGTTCATAAAAGCGCAGAACATTCACTGTACCATACTCAGGCCATCCATCGTGTTCGGTAACGAGACAGGCGATATAACGAATTTTATTACAACAATAAAAGACATACTCACGCAATTCCCCTTGATTGTACCTGTCATTGGAAATGGTAAATACAAACTCCAGCCTGTACATATAAATGATCTTGCGACAGCGCTGTCCATGATCCTGGATAAACCTTCTACCTTTAACAGAACATACAGTTTATGCGGATCAAGAAGCGTTACCTATAATGAAATAATAGATATTATTACGGCACAGTATAAGATGGAAAAGAAAATGAAGCTGCATATCCCGGCCCTGCTCATAAGATTAGTCGCTGCAATCTTTAAAAACATGGAATCTTTTCCGGTTACTGCTGAACAGGTAAAGATGCTGGTCCACGGGAATACGTGTACCGAATCATACCTGTTTGAAGAACTCGGCATAACGCCAAAGGGAATCTCTGAGAAATAAAATCCCTGTTTTCAAATGCATCGTTTGGGGTTAAAGAAGAAGGTTTTTATATTTACCATGAGCCGTACGCCCGCAGCTGTTCTGCAAGCTGTTTTATATGCATCTGTCCGTCCGCCTTTGGTTTGCCGATGTAACCGTAGGTGATAAGCGACCCGAACAATGGATTCACGACTCTCGATATCCTTCCGGGATCGCCCAGCGATATCGTTATCAGATTGCTCTTCGTGTGGTCCATGGTAAAGCGCAGCAGCCGTGCAACATCGTGCAGGGTGGCGGCCTTGACCGCGAACTTTGTTATGTCTGCGGATTCCCTGCGGGCTTTGTTGAGCATGGCGCGAATAACGCCATCTGAGGGTGTTTTTCCCAGATTATGGTATGACGCAATGACAGGTTTATGAAATCTGTGCGCCAGCCGGATGATGTCCGGGAACAATCCAGAATTGATTTCTATGTCGAGCATGTCGGCAAAAGGCACAACAGCTTCAAACAATACACGGCGCCTGCGTTCGTCTATGTGCTGCCTGCCGCCCTCCGATGAAAGGCGTATCGTGCACAGCACGGGCTTTGAAAATCTATTTTTTGTCTGCTGAAAGACGCTTTTCACATAATCCACGGACAATGTTTTAAACATGTCCACGCGCAATTCTATCAGATCTATAATTTTTAAATCGTCCGGTTTAAGCAGACGCAGATCCCGGTCCGACAATGCTGCTGCTATAGCCGGCCGTGATCCGAATACACGTTTTCCAATCTTGATATTCATACATTGTAACGTATCGTACCTGCATGTAAATTGCAAAAAATACCGTTCACAAGATGATTTCACCTGTCACACAGGTGCAAAGCCCGGGAGACGCATGTTGGGCAAACATGATATATATCATACACCTCGTTTATGGATGGATGTAGTGTCGTCAAAAACGGAGGTTACTATGAAATCAACGGACATGCTTATGCATGAACACAGGATTATAGAAAAGATGTTAAACGTGCTGTCAAACTACAGCATAAAGCTTGAACAAGGCAAAAAGGTGCAACCGGAAAAATTGAAGGCTTGCGTGGATTTTATCAGGACATTTGCAGACACATGCCATCATCATAAAGAAGAAGGCGTGCTGTTCGCAGAAATGGAGGTACATGGTATGCCGAGTAATGGCGGGCCTGTCGGCGTCATGCTTTCGGAACATGAAATAGGAAGGAACTATGTTAAGGGTATGGCCCAGGCAATAGATGGTTATGAAAAAGGAACAGCAGGTGCTGACAGGGAATTTGTGAATAACGCAAGGAATTATGTAGGCCTTTTGAGCCAGCACATAAACAAAGAAGACAATATACTGTATCCGATGGCTGAGCAAATATTAGGAGACATTGACGGCGAGCTTGTCGAGAAGTTCGAGGAAGTAGAGAAGAAGCTCGGAGAAGGCGTGCACGAGAAATACGAGAATATCGTCGACCAGCTTGAAAAGGACAGTAATTCATGAACGAAGACGTTCATAGCGATGATAACGATATATCCGATGAAGACAGCATGGACTGGTTGGAAGCTGTCGCAAAAAAGCATACGGGTTTAAATGCAAAAGGCAGTAACGGCAGGACAGTACTGACAAGGGCCGTGATGCGAAATGATGTAAACGCTGTTAAGGCACTGCTTTTAAAAGGCGCTGATCCTGAAGCAGTAGACAACAACAAGAAGACCGCGCTCATGTACGCATTAGAAAGCGATAATAAAGAGATTATTGCTTTGCTGAAGAATGCCGTCAATCGATAATAAAGGCGTTCCGCAAGACGCGAAACGCCCCTGCAAGTCTTTTCTTATTCTACCTTATCGTTGCACCTGATATGTCTGCGCCCGTCAGGTCTTTAAATGCCTTTTGCAGCAGCATCACATCGAATGCAGTATTATGGATGCCATAGCTGCCTTCGCCGCTGACAAGATACCAGTTATAAACAGCATCCTTCTCCGAAGTCGTTGCCGTAGGCCAGACTGCGAATGTTGTTCCGGTCAATGAAACAGCGGAAATAGCTGCGTTTCGTGTTGCCGGTATGGTGATTGTCCATGATACCGTATTGCCGTTTACGTCTGCTGTGTTTACCGTACAGTACCGGGTTGCACTTGTCGTTATGGCACAGGCAAGTACGCTCAGCAGACCATGTACCTGATCCTGCACGCCCTCGGTGACACCCGAAGTATGTCCGTCCCAGTTTGTCGTTGGATATAACGGATCGATCGTATCAAAGCCGGTAACAGCAATTGATCCCGTATGACAAGTGTTGCATACTGCCACATGGTCGTTACCAGCTATGTCTGTCATCATAAATGAATGTTCGCCGGTTGTGTTATATCCCGGCTGTCCCGGCGCCGGTGTTTGTGCCATGTGACAAGTTACGCAGAGGTCCGGGAAATCCCCGGCTCCCGCGTGATAGGAACTTTCTGTTATCGAAGCTGCATACGCGCCTGCACCTGCACCGGTGAAACCCTGTCCCTGTGCAAAAACCTCTGCCGTGGTCTCGAACAGCTCGCTGCCGCTGTTCGCAGCAATATCGGCATTGGGTGTTTGATCCGTATGGCATTTCATACAGATGGCTCCCAACCCTACATTTGTCATGGTAAACGATCCCCCTGCAACAGCAACAGTAGTATACACTCTTAATGAGTAGGGATTTGCTCCATTGTGCGGGTCATGACATGCAATGCAGTTCACCGGCTGCTCATTCGGTGTGACGAACGGTACCTGTCCCTTGCCTTCCATATTTGTATAAACAATATCAAGCGACCAGTGGCACTCCCTGCATGATGCAAAGAACGGTTGTGAAAGGTCAAGTCCTGCAGGTGATACTGAATTCACATGCGGTGAATTGAGCCACTGTGTATATTCAGGATTGAACGGTGCATTATCGTGACACTGAGCACATACAGTCGTATCGAATGAATATGAGCCCGTATGGGTTCCGCCGGGTCCGTGACAGCTCTCACAGCCAACATTCGCCACGGGCTGTAAAGTTGATGGTAATGATTGATAAGACAAGGGCAGCGAAATCACCCAACCGAGCGAATGGGCTATGTCATCGAACCCGCCGTTTGCAGCGGTAAGCGTCTTATCAAAGCCTGTCGTATGACACTGCACACAGCTTTCATCGATGTTGCTATTGCCGTTTAATGCATTGAATGCATTTGCATGAGCGGTCGCAATATATCCTGTCGTAACATCAGTCATTAAACTGCCATTATGGCAGAATTCACAGTCCTTTGTCCCTACATAGCTGTTTGCCGTAACGGTAAACGTTTCGTTGATCGTCCCGCCTGCCGTACCTGCTGCAAGGTTAATGACATAATCCCCGTTCATGTCGGGTATAAATGAAGGCGATTGCGACGAAGGATCATCAAATGCTGCGGCAGAACTCGGCGGTGTCGATGAGAAAGACCACAGATATGAGGTAATGGTATTAGTGCTTCCAACAGGTGCATGATTTCCACCGTTCAGGTAGACGACAGAGCCGAGAGGTGCGTTTGCCCTTTCTATAGTTTCATTTGAGAACAAATAACCCGCTTCATTTGTTATGACGGGTTTTGGCTGTGAAGATGATACCGTAACAGTAGCAGAATCCGAAAAGCCGTTTGCCGTTGCATAGAGGATGAAGGTATATGAACCTGTCTCTGAAGGCGTTATGCCGAGCAGTCCGAAATTATCCGGTATATTTACGATCTGGTTGATTGGTAAGCTCATGAAGGTAGGAGTCGATGTTGCAGGTGATAACAGGCTGACTGCAGGTCCTGCGGTTTGTATCCATTGATAGGTTATGGACGCGTTATTGTAAGAAGAGCTCGCCTGACCGGACAGAGCAACCGAAGAACCATATCCGGCGCTATACTGATCACTTCCGGCATTGGCTATGACCATCGATGTTGCAGGGAATTTGCTTGCGTAAAGATCCAAATTGCTAATGCCTGAAGAGGTGACTAAAATAAAATCCGTTGTCTGTGAAATATACCCGTTTGCCTGCACGGTGAATTTGTAATTACCGAACGGCAGTGCCGGCACGACAAAATATCCATGAGAATCCGAGGTTGCCGTAATACCGAGAGGTGATGTCGTTACAAGTGAAGAAGCTATGGGTAAGTTTGTCCCAAGTTCAAGGACATAACCTGCGACCGCTGCGGATGATGCTCCCTGATCGCCCTTTTCACAGCCTGCGATGATCGAACCGCCTGCCAATAATGCAAAAACCGCAACAAATGACAAATATTTTTTCATATATATTCCCTCGATTGGATTTTATACATTAGACAATACTAACTTTTACATTTTGTCAACTATGAGAAGAAGGACTTCTCTGGAAAAATGTACTAACTTTCTCACGGGGTTTACTGGGCTGTTATAGTGAGGGTATGTAGTATCAGACGACTATGTTCAATAATCTATTCTTTACAAGGATCAATTTTCTTATCTGTTTGCCGTTTATATATGAATTTACTTTCTCATCCTTCGATGCAATGTCAAAAATTGCGTGTTCGTCGCTGTTTTCAGTTACCTGCACCTGACCTCTGAGCTTGCCATTTACCTGGATTACGACAATGACTGTTTGTTCATGGGCAAGCTCTGCATTATAGACAGGCCATTTCTGATCTGCAATGGGTTTATTTTTAAGTTCTTTGTTGATCTGTTCCGTGATGTGCGGTGCAAATGGATGAAGAAGTATTAATAATGTTTCCACAGCCTCCCTGAAAGCAGGCATCTGTTCGTCTTCAATGCCTTTTTCATCCAGCTCATAAAGGGTGTTCAACATCTCCATCAAGGCGCTTACACAGGTGTTGAAATGGAACCTGTCTTTTATATCATCAGTTACGCGCTTGAGGGTTTTGTGTGTCAGCTTCCTGATACGCAGTGATTTTTCATCATTTCTCATGCCGGCAGCCGTAACTGTATTCATCTTATGGATATACTTGTAAGCAAGCCTCCACAGTCTGTCGAGGAAACGTCTTGTCCCCTCAACACCCTTGTCCGACCATTCGAGGTCCTTTTCAGGCGGTGATGCAAACAGAATGAATAGTCGTGCTGTATCGGCACCGTATTTATGTATAATATGTTCAGGGTCGACGATGTTGCCGAGCGACTTGCTCATCTTTGCCCCATCCTTTATGACCATGCCTTGTGTGAGGAGATTGGTGAATGGCTCGCCGTACTTCACGTATCCAAGGTCCCTCAATACCTTGGTCATGAACCTCGCATACAGGAGATGAAGGATCGCATGTTCGATACCGCCGATGTATTGATCAACCGGCATCCAGTAGGCGAGGGCATCCTTATCAAATGGCCCGTCTGTGGCGGTTGGAGAGGTGTATTTCTCGAAGTACCACGAGGATTCCATAAACGTGTCCATGGTGTCCGTTTCCCTTTTTGCCGGTCCATGACACACGGGGCATGTTGTCTTCAGAAATTTCTCATGTCTTGCAAGAGGCGATTCACCCTCTCCGGTTATATCGACGTTCATGGGCAGCTCCACCGGGAGCCGGTCGTAGGGCACCGGCTGAACACCGCAATTTTTGCAGTAGACCATAGGTATGGGAGCTCCCCAATATCTCTGTCTCGATATGCCCCAATCCCTGAGTTTATAGTTTACCTTTACAGTACCGATGCCGTCTTTAACCACTTTTGCAATCACCAGTTTTTTGCCCTGTTCATTATCAACATCCGTGAACTCTGCCGAGTTTACCATGGTGCCGCTGCCTTCGTGTGCCTGCTTCATTGTTTCGGGATCAAGTAATTCGCCCTCGGGTTGGATAACGACTTTGATGCCGAGTCCATACTTTTTTGCAAACTCAAAATCACGCTGATCATGCCCCGGTACAGCCATAATTGCCCCTGTTCCGTATTCCATTAAAACAAAATTGGCGATGTATATGGGTATCGTTTCCCCGGTAAACGGGCTTATTGCATACCTTCCGGTGAAAACACCCTCTTTTTCTCCAATCTCTGTCTCCCTTGCCTTTGTACCGCCCTTCTTTATTTTATCGGCAAACGCTTTTACTGCGGCCTTTTGTCGTTCTGTGACGACTTTTCCGGCAAGAGGATGTTCGGGTGCGATACTCATGAATGTGATGCCGTACACAGTATCAGGCCTGGTAGTGTATATCGTGATACGTTCATCGATACCGTCGATCCTGAATGTAATCTCACATCCCTCGCTCTTCCCGATCCAGTTTTTCTGCATGGTCAGGACCCGTTCAGGCCAGCCTTTCAGTGTGTCACAATCCTTCAGGAGCTCTTCGGCGTACGCCGTGATCTTCAAAAACCATTGTTCTTTTTCCTGGATAATGACATCCGTTGAACACCGCCAGCATTTGCCGTCTATGACCTGCTCATTCGCAAGCACTGTCGTGCAGTGCGGGCACCAGTTGACAGGCGACTTTGTCCTGTATGCAATACCCATTTTAAACATCTCGATAAAGAATTTCTGTTCCCACCGGTAATATTCCGGCACCGAAGTGTTGACTTCTCTGTCCCAGTCGTAGGACAACCCGAGCCTTTTAAGCTGAGATTTCATGTGTGTTATGTTGCTGTCTACCCAGTCTTTCGGATGTGTTTTGTGCGATAGAGCGGCATTCTCGGCGGGCATACCGAATGCATCCCATCCCATCGGATGAAGTACATTTTTCCCGTTCATTCTTAGAAAGCGCGCGGCAACATCCCCTATGGTGTAGTTTCTTACATGGCCCATGTGTATCCTGCCCGACGGATACGGGAACATCTCGAGCAGATAATATTTATCTTTTGATTTATCTTCTTTTACAGAAAAGGTCTTATTCTCTTCCCATATCTTCTGCCATTCAGGCTCTATCTGTTCCGGACTATATTTTTCTTCCATTTATTCTATCCCTATATTGAGTTTTATCCCTATTATCACAAATCACCGAATTTTTGAAAGATAGTTTTACCGCTGGACAACTTCATTCTCTGACGGGAACTACTTTGTCCGGATACTGTTCTTTTACA